>NZ_JBHYRS010000009.1:0-78399 GCF_047974105.1 Mitsuokella apri | reverse complement strand
CGAACACAGTAGTTAAGCATTCAGAGGCCGAAAGTACTTGTCTGGAGACGGGCTGGGAGGATAGGAAATTGCCGGTTTTATGGCGGCTTTGGTGAAGCGGTTAACACACTGGATTGTGGCTCCAGCATGCGTGGGTTCGATCCCCACAAGTCGCCCCATTTTTTTATAGGGGTATAGCTCAATTGGTAGAGCAACGGTCTCCAAAACCGTAGGTTGTGAGTTCGATTCTTACTGCCCCTGCCATTTATGGAGTGGTACTCAAGAGGCTGAAGAGGACGGTTTGCTAAATCGTTAGGCTGGGTAACTGGTGCGGAGGTTCGAATCCTCTCCACTCCGCCACTTCGAATTGAAAGCTCTGACTTAGGTCAGAGCTTTTTTAGTGTCTTTGTTTCGTGCCGTTAAAAGAATAAAAATTGACATATGTCCTTTTTTTTGTTATCCTTGTACCGTATTCCATCGTCATAATGGCGATGGAAAGATTTTTTTGTGGTAGTTTCGTAGAAAAAGGGAGGTATTCATTTATGCAGGCACAAGCGAAACAGGGCTTCCTTGAGCGCTTCTTCAAGCTCAGCGAGAAGAATACAACGGTCAAGACGGAAATCCTTGCTGGTCTGACGACATTTATCGCACTTGCTTATATCATTTTTGTCAATCCGAATATCCTGTCGGAAGCTGGTATCCCGAAGGAAGCAGCGATTGCTTCGACCATCTGGATTGCAGCGCTTTCGACGATGGTCATGGGTGTGTTTGCCAACTATCCGGTAGCTCTGGCACCGGGCATGGGGCTCAATGCATTCTTTGCCTATTACGTTTGCGGTACGCTTGGTCTTCATTGGACCGTGGCTCTTGGTGCCGTGTTCTTCTCGGGCGTTCTCTTCCTGATTTTGACGGTCAGCCATGTGCGCCAGGCCATCATCAACGCTGTTCCGCAGAATCTGCGCGTGGCCATTGGCGTCGGTATCGGTCTCTTCATTGCCTTCATCGGTCTGAAGGGCACAGGCCTCATCATTCCGGATAAGGCAACGTTTATTGGTCTCGGCCATGTCACGCAGCCAACGACACTTCTGTCGCTTTTTGGTCTCGTACTCACGGGCGCGCTGATGGCACGCAAGGTACAGGGCTCCATCCTCATCGGCATCGTGGCAACGACGGTCCTGTCGATGGTACTTGGTTATTCTCCGGCTCCGCACGGTGTCGGTGATATCATCAGCACGACACTGCCGCATATGGGCGAGACGTTTGGCAAACTCGATATCGTCGGTGCCTGGAATTATGGTATTGTCTCCATTATCTTTACGTTCACCGTTGTCGAGCTCTTCGATAACATGGGCACGCTCATCGGCCTGACGTCTAAGGCTAAGCTGGTCAAACCGAATGGTGAGATTGAGAACCTCGACCGCGCCCTGACGACGGATGCTGTCGGCACCATCTGCTCTTCAATTTTTGGTACGTCGACGGTCACGAGCTATATCGAGAGCGCCGCAGGCATCGCAGCCGGCGGCAAAACGGGCCTCACGGCTGTGACGGTTTCTATCTGCTTCCTTATTGCGCTGCTCTTTGCACCGCTCGTCGGTCTCGTGCCGGGCTTTGCGACAGCACCGCCGCTGATTCTTGTCGGTGCACTGATGATGAGTGAAGTCGGCAAGATCAACTTTGTTGACTTCTCCGATGGCCTGCCGGCCTTCCTGACCATCATCATGATGCCGCTGACGGGCTCCATCGCCAACGGTTTTGCTTTTGGCTTTGTCAGCTATGTCTTCATGAAAACGGCTGTCGGCAAATATAAGGAAGTCAGCTGGATTATGTGGCTCGTATCCATTGCCTTTGTCATCAACCTCGTCATGAGGTCGTAAGATTTTATAAGATTTATCCTAGGGAACTGGTATCTTTTTTCTTGACAAGCACAGGCCCCTATGATAATATTTCATATTGTAGACGCCTAAGGTGCGTCTTTCCCCAACCGCACAGTGAGGTTCAAGAGAAACGAGCAATCGTACCGTAGCTGGCGAGTAATCTTTCAGGGAGGTGTTTTCATGTACGCAATTATCAAAACTGGCGGCAAGCAGTATAAAGTCGCTGAAGGCGATGTCATCACGGTCGAGAAACTGGCCGCAGGCGAGGGCGAAGCAGTTGTATTCGATCAGGTCCTGACGGTTGTCAACGATGCTGATGTCAAGATCGGTACGCCGGTCGTCGAGGGTGCCAAGGTAACGGGCAAAGTCGAGGCTCAGGGCAAAGATAAGAAGATCCTTGTTTTCAAGTACAAGGCTAAATCCAATTATCGCAAACGTCAGGGTCATCGTCAGCCGTTCACGAAGGTTGTCATCGAAAAGATCGAAGCTTAATCTCCGATGATTAAGGTCAAGATCTTTTATCAGCCAGACGGCAGGATATCCGGGTTCGATGTTTCCGGCCACAGCGGCACGGCAAATGCGGGCGAGGATATCGTCTGTGCTGGTGTTTCGTCCCTCACAGATACTGCATTTCTTGGAATAACCGAGTATCTGCATCGCGAGGTCAGGTATGACGCAGCGAGCGGGAAGCTCAAAATGGAACTCAAGGGCAGTCCGGACGAACAGACAGAATCGATTCTGCAGACTATGCTATTGGGACTCTCCGCCATTGCGGAGGCATATCCCAAGGCTGTACGTATTCTGAAATAGTGGAGGTGAATTCCATGTTTAAGTTTGAACTTCAGCGTTTCGCACATAAGAAGGGCGTCAGCTCCACGCGTAACGGCCGCGACAGTGAATCCAAGCGCCTTGGCGTCAAGGAGCATGCTGGCACGATCGTAACGGCTGGCAGCATCCTCGTTCGTCAGCGCGGCACGCATTTCCATCCGGGCCACAATGTTGGTATCGGCAAGGATGATACGCTGTTCGCAAAGGTTGCCGGCAAAGTCGCTATCGAGCGCAAAGGCCGCTATAACCGTCAGATCAGTGTTTACACGGCTGAAGAAGCTATGTAATGAAAAGATACCTGCGCATTCCTCAGGAAGGTGCAGGTATTATTTGTATTATATGGAAGAAAACGGCGTTAAGTTGCGTTGTGATGGGTAGAAAGCCGGTATTGGGTATCACAATGCCGGCTTTTTATGCATCATAACAGGAATGCAGCGCAGGTCCGTTGAAATAAGAAAAGAATCCAGAAGGAAAAAGGAGGCTATCATGCAGTTTATTGACAGAACACGCGTCATTGTCAAAGCCGGTGACGGCGGCCATGGCAAATCGGCGTTCCGCCGTGAAAAATTCATCCCGAAGGGCGGTCCGTCCGGCGGCGATGGCGGCCGCGGCGGCGATATTATTTTTGTCGTTGACCAGAATATGAATACATTGCTCGACTTCCGCTATCATCGCAAATTCAAGGCGGAGAACGGCGAGAACGGCGATATCAAGAACCAGTACGGCAAGAATGCGCCGGCCTGCTACGTCAAAGTGCCGGCTGGCACGATTGTCAAGGACGAGGATACGGGCGAAGTGCTTGCCGACCTCACGGAAATAGGTCAGGAGGCTGTGATCTGCAAGGGCGGCCGCGGCGGCCGCGGCAACGCGAAATTCGCCAATGCCGCGAACCGTGCCCCGACGTTTGCCGAATTCGGCGAACCGGGCGAGGCGCGCAATCTGATCCTCGAGCTCAAGCTGCTCGCCGATGTTGGCCTGGTCGGCTATCCGTCAGTCGGCAAGTCGAGTCTTGTCGCGAGTGTCAGTGCGGCGCGTCCGGAGATTGCGGAATATCATTTCACGACGATTACACCGGTCCTCGGCGTGGTCAAGACGGATTACGAGAAGAGCTTTGTCATGGCGGATATCCCAGGCCTCATTGAAGGGGCAGCTGACGGTGTCGGCCTCGGACATGACTTCCTGCGCCATGTTGAACGCACGAAGCTCATTCTGCATATCGTCGATGCTTCCGGCATCGAGGGGCGCGACCCCGTCGATGATTTCTACAAGATCAATGCAGAGCTCAAGAAGTACAGCGAGAAAATCGCGCGCCGCACGCAGATTCTTGTCGCCAATAAGATCGACCTGCCGCAGGCACAGGAAAATCTGCCGCGCCTCAAGGCTCTGGCCGAAAAGGAAGGCCTGAAATTCTTTGCGATCTCAGCAGCAACGCATGAGGGCGTCAAGGAATTGATTTCTTATATTGGCGAATGGCTCGACAATTATGTGGAAGAACCAGAGCAGGAAGAAGAAGTCAAGGTCTATGATGAAACGGCCGAGGACCCGGAAAAGGTCACGATTACGCGCAACGATGCCGGCGACTTCATCGTGCATGGCAAGGCCATTGAAAAACTCGTCATCATGACGAATTTCAACAATGATGAGGCCGTACGCCGCTTCCAGTACATCTGGCGCATCAAGGGCATTGATGAAAAGCTCAGGGAACGCGGCATCAAGGAAGGCCAGACCGTCCGCATCGGCGAGATGGAATTTGAGTACCGTGAGTAAGTTCAAGCGGTAAAATGCATTTTAATGATGTAAAATCATACTTTTATGTTTATATATTTAGAAAGCAACGGAGGAATAGCAATTGATCCGCAATTCGTTAACAGGAAAACAGAAGAGCTTCCTGCGCTCCATGGGCATGAAACTCGAGCCCGTCGTACAGATTGGCAAGGAAGGCGTGACGCCAACGGTTGTGCAGGCTGCGCGTGAGGCCATCAAGAAGCGCGAGCTCATCAAAATCCGCGTGCTGCAGAACTGCATGGAACTGCCGGCCGATGCCATTGCCATGGTCGCCGAGCGCTCCGATGCCAATCTCGTGCAGGTCATCGGCCGCAACGGCCTGCTTTTCAAGCGCAATTTCGAGAAGCCGAAAATCGAACTGCCGTAAAGGGGAGAGAGTATGAATGCACGTCAAAGACTCAAAGAGGCCAGACGCATTGTCGTAAAAGTCGGGACGAGCACGCTGGCACATGATACGGGCAAGTTGAACCTCTACCGCATTGACCATCTGCTGCGCGAGCTTGCCGATCTCATCAACGGGGGCCGCGAAATCATTTTGGTTTCCTCCGGTGCGATTGCAGCAGGGCTTGGCAAGCTGGGCCTTGCGAAAAAGCCGGATTCCATACCGGAGAAACAGGCTGTGGCGGCGATTGGTCAGGGCGTGCTCATGCATATCTACGAAAAATTCTTTGCAGAGTACGGCAAGACCATTGGGCAGGTCCTGCTGACGAAGGAAAATGCAGTACGTCATAATCAGTACAGCCATTCGCGCGATGCCCTGCTTGCCCTGCTCGCGATGGGGGCCGTCCCTGTTATCAATGAGAACGATGCGGTAGCCGTGGATGAAATTAAGATTGGCGACAATGACAATCTTTCAGCCATGGTCGCGACGCTTGTCGATGCCGATGCCCTGATCATTCTGTCGGATATCGATGGCCTCTACACGGCCAATCCGGCGACGCATCCGGAAGCCAAATTGATTGACGAAATTCCGGAAATCACACCTGACGTCATCGAGATGGCCGGCGGCGCCGGTTCCTCGCTCGGTACGGGCGGCATGGCTACGAAGCTGCAGGCTGCACAGATTGCCATGAGCGCCGGTGTCAACATGGTCATTGCGTCAGGCAGTCAGGAAGGGCTTCTGCGCCGCATCTTAAATGGTGAAAAAGTCGGCACGGTTTTCCCTGCGCGCGAATCGCATTTGCGCGTGCGCAAGAGCTGGCTGGCCTTTGGCAAAAGGCTGCAGGGAGAACTGGTCGTCGATGCGGGGTGTGTCAAAGCGCTCGAAAGCGGTTCAAGCCTGCTGGCTGCCGGCATTTTGGAACTCGACGGTGAATTCAAGGCCGGCAGTACGGTGCGCGTGCTCGCGGAAGACAATCGTGAGATTGCGCGCGGCATTGTCAATTACGATTCGCAGGATCTTCAGCGGCTTATCGGCCACAGGACGGAAGATTTTGCCAAACTCGTTGCAGGTGCTGCCTATGACGAGGTCATTCATCGGGACAATATGGTCCTGATGGTCTGAGGGGAGAATATAATGATGGATATTCAGGCAGAGATGAAAAAGAAGGCAGAGGCTGCGAAAAAAGCAGCGGCAAAACTTGCCCTGCTTTCGACGGATGTCAAGAATAAAGCGCTCTTGGCAATGGCGGATGCCCTTGAAAAACGCAGTGAGGTCATTTTGCAGGCCAATGCGCTGGACCTTGAGGATGCCCGCCAGAAAAAAGTCAAACGGTCATACCTTGACCGCCTGATGCTCGATGAAGGCCGCATTGCAGGTATGGCGGAGGGGCTGCGCCAGACGGCAGCCCTGCCGGACCCTGTGGCAACGGGGGATTATTCGACCGTACGCCCCAATGGACTTGAGATTCGCCGCGTGCGTGTGCCGCTCGGCGTCATTGGCATTATTTATGAAGCGCGTCCAAACGTCACGGCCGATGCCGCTGCCCTCTGTCTCAAGGCAGGCAATGCCGTCATTCTGCGTGGCGGTTCTGAGGCGATCCGCTCGAATACGGCCATCAGCTCTCTTTTGGCCAAGGCTGCCTATAAGGCCGGTATTCCGGAGGGCGCGATTCAGTTTGTGGACTTCACGGACCGCGAGGCCGTCGATGCCATGATGCATCTGCGCGGCTGCCTCGATGTCATTATCCCGCGCGGCGGTGCAGGTCTTATCAAGCACGTTACAGAAAATTCCTCGGTACCGGTCATTGAAACGGGCACCGGTGTCTGCCATACCTTTGTCGATGCCTCGGCCAATCAGGATATGGCCATTTCGATTGCCGTCAATGCCAAGGCCAGCCGCTGCTCGGTCTGCAATGCCATGGAGACCCTGCTCGTCCATCAGGATATTGCCGCGGAGTTCCTGCCAAAACTTATGCAGGCCATGACGGCAAAGCATGTCGTACTGCGCGGCTGCGAGAGGGCGCGTGCCATCTGCCCTGAGATGGAAGAAGCGACGGAAGAAGACTGGTCCACGGAATACGGCGACCTGATCCTTTCGGTGCGCGTGGTCGATGACCTCGATATGGCCATTGCCCATATCAACCGCTACAATACGGGGCATTCGGAAGCGATTGTCACAAAGGATATCATCAATGCACACCGTTTCCAGCGTGAAGTCGATGCAGCGGCTGTCTATATCAATGCTTCCACGCGTTTTACGGATGGTTTTGAATTCGGCTTTGGTGCAGAAATCGGCATCAGCACGCAGAAACTCCATGCGCGCGGACCGATGGGACTCATGGCTCTGACGAGTACGAAATATTTGATTTACGGCGAAGGACAGATTCGCGAATGAGAATGATAAGGGGATACTGGCAGACCATGCGCGCGTATCTGGCGACGCCCAAAGGGGCTTTTGATGCGCGGGATTACGGCAGAGCCCTGCTTTATATGGCAGTGAGCAGCATGGGAGCAGTCTTTTTCTTGAAACTGACTTTAGGGGAGTGAGGAATATGTCAGTCTGCCGTTTTGGTATTATGGGCGGGACGTTTGATCCCATCCATAACGGCCATCTGCTGACAGCAGAATTTGTCCGGGATGCTTATGCACTCGACAAAATCATGTTTATTCCGGCTGCCCGCTCTCCCTTCAAACTCGACAAGAAGGTAGCCACAGCTGAGCATCGCCTGCAAATGACGCGTTTGGCTGTGGCGGATAATCCGTATTTTGAGGCTTCGGATATCGAAATGCGCCGCGAGGGTGTATCGTATACTGCGGATACGATACAAGAACTGCATCAAAGATTTGGCGAAGCAGCAGAGCTCTATTTCATTACGGGAGCGGATGCCATCAATGATTTGCCAGCCTGGCATGAGCCTCAAAAACTTTTAAGCAGCTGTCATTTCATCGCTGCAACTCGTCAGGGAACGGAACTTGATTTAAAACGTTTGCGCGCTTTCTTTGGTCCGCTCTGTGATGAGCATATCCATCAATTGACGACGCCGGAACTTGAGATTTCATCTACGAACATTCGCGAACGGATACGGGACGGGCATTCCATCCGCTATATGGTGCCGAAACCTGTAGAAGAATATATCAGAAAAGAAGGGCTGTATCGATGAGTTTTGCAATGAGCTTGGAACAAATGAAGAAAGAGCTGAAAGACCGGCTTAAGCCAAGCCGCTTCCGCCATTCGCTTGGTGTCGAGGAAACGGCAGTCTTTTTGGCCGGACGCTTTGGTGTCGATGAGGAAAAAGCCCGTGTTGCCGGTCTTTTGCACGACTGCGCACGTGAATTCCGCAATGAGGATATGATTCAGGAAGCGGAAAAACGTGGCATTGCGATTGGCGAAGTAGAGCGGTCGATGCCTCTTTTGCTGCATGCCAACATTGGAGCCGAACGTGTGAAAGAGATTTACGGTGTTGAAGACGCTGCCGTTTCGCAGGCGATTGCCCGTCATACAGTCGGCGGTCCTGCGATGACGAAACTCGATAAAATCATTTGGTATGCAGATATGATTGAGCCGGGCCGTGATTTTCCGGGAGTCGGAGAGCTTCGTGAACTGGCAAAAAAAGCATCCCTCGATGAAATGATGCTGGCCGGACTCAGCCATTCGATTATTTTTGTTGTCCAAAAGGGACATCTCATTCATCCTGCAACTGTGCTGGCCCGCAATGAGATTCTGCTGAAGAGCATGAAGGCTGAAAAGGGTAAGAAGGAAGACTGATGGCAAGAAGGCAGGAAGACAATGTGACGCGCCGTCACATTGAACAGAAAAAAAAGGCCTTGGCGCGGATGCGGCGGCGCCGTTTCCTGCGGCGCATGCTGGCTCTGATCATTTGTACGGTGTTTTTGCTGCTGGCGGCGGGCGGCGTGTATGCGCTGATTCGAGGCGTGGAGTATGTCACGCAGGAATACCATGAAATGTATACGGGATATACAGAACGCCGCGCGTCCTGGCAGGGGGATGTCAATCCAAGCTTTGATGGCTATACGAATATCCTCGTCATGGGGCTTGACGACGGGGCTGACCAGACGAATACAGAGGGGGCTAAGGCCGATACGATCTTAGTGCTGAGCCTGGATAATCAGTCCGGCAAAGTGCGGTTCATCACGATTCCGGGAGATACCTGGGTCAATCCGCCGGGAACTACGAAATTCATGCGCATGAGTTCGGTCTACACGACAGGCGGTGCGCCGTTAATGGTCCGCGAAGTCAATCAGCTCCTCGACATCCCGATTCACCAGTATGTGGCTTTGGATCTCAAGGCCTTTTCCGAACTCATCGATGCGTTGGGCGGTATTGATATCTATGTGGAAAGCGATATGGATTATGAAGACCCTGAAGCCAATCTCAATATTCATCTGAAAAAGGGATATCAGCATCTTGATGGCAATCAGGCTCAGCAGTATCTTCGCTACCGCAGTCCGGAACTTGGGGATGTCGGCCGTGAACAGAGGCAGCAGCGTTTTGTCAAGGCCCTTTATCAGCAGGTGCTGCGGCTGGAGACGGTGCCCAAACTGCCGGTCATTGCCGAGATTTTCCGCAAGCATGTCAAGACCAGTGCAGAAATCTTTGATTCAGCACATCTTGCCAATGTACTGCGCCATCTTTCGAGCGACCAGCCGGAGGGCGTAATCCTTCAGGGAGCGCCTACTTTGGGGGATGATACCATTTGGATGCCGGACTACAATGGCATCCGTCATCAGATGAAGGAACTTTTCCCGGAAGCGGATCCTTCAGGGAATGGGCAGTAGAATGAATGGAACTATAAAAGAAATCATAAGATCAGAACCTGACCGCTCGGTGCAGTGCTGCATTTTGATAGGGGTTGGGGACAGGAGGTAAAAATATGACAGAACAGGAAATGTGCAAAGCAATCTGCAAGGCAGCCAGCGATAAAAAGGCACGCGACATTGTGACGATGGATATGCAGGGACTCATGATCTCGGCAGATTATTTTGTCATTTGCTCCGCCAACACGGCTACGCAGGTGCGTGCCATTGCGGATAATATTGAAGAAGAGCTCGCGAAAGAGGGCGTGGCCTTCAATCATAAGGAAGGATACCGCGAAGGCGAATGGGTGCTCCTGGATTTCGGCGATGTGGTTGCGCACATCTTCCGTCAGGAAGCGCGCGAATATTATGCACTCGAGCAGCTCTGGGGCGACGCGAAACTCACGGCTTACGAAGAATGAGTCAGATGGGGAGCAAAGCTATGAACGATAAGACGGAAATGTCTAAGCCGGTGCAGGCGGCAGATGGGCAGCAGCCCGCCGCACGCCAGAAAAGAAAATTTGGCCCGAGCACGGTAGCAAGACTGCAGGTCGCGCGTGTCAATGAAATGGGCGCCTTCCTCGATGCCCAGACAGGTAATACGTCAGATGATATTCTGCTGCACAAAACGCAGCAGACGCATCCGGTGGCAGTTGGCGATTTTGTCGATGTTTTTCTTTACCTGGACCCGAAGCGCCGCCTGACTGCCAGCATGCGCGTGCCAAAGATGAAGGAAGGACAGATTGCCCGTCTGCGCGTCATCAATGTCAGCCGCGACGGCGCCTTCCTCGATGTCGGTGCGGAGCGCGGTATTTTCATGCCGTATGCCGGCATGCGCGGCCGTCCGCAGGTCGGCGAGGTCGTCTGGGCCAAGCTTTACACCGATAAATCGGGACGTCTGGCCGTGACCATGGAAGTAGAGGACGAAATGCGCCGTGCCTCAAAACCTGCGACCCATGTCAAGGTCGGGCAGATGGTCACGGGCGCAATTTATAACTATACGGATGCCGGTGCCTTTTTGTTTTCCAATGAACGTTACATCGTCTTTATCGCGAATAAAGAGATGAAGGATAACGAGCGCCCGCGTGTCGGTCAGGTTGTGACAGCCCGCGTGACATTCGTGCGTCCGGACGGCAGGCTCAATGCTTCTCTGCGCGAAGCCAAAGAAAAAGCCCTTTTGACGGATTCGGAACGCATTCTGGCCCTCCTGGAAAGCCGCAAGGGACGCATGCCGTACAGCGATGAAACATCGCCTGAGGTCATCCGCGACAAATTCCAGATCAGCAAGGCTGCTTTCAAGCGGGCCCTCGGCCATTTGATGAAGGAAGGGCGTATTCGGGAAGCGGACGGCTGGACCTATCTTTTGAACGATGAGGGGCAGGCCGCGCTGCAGAAGCCTGAAGAAACAGAATGACAGGCGTTCTGACTTATGGTGCGGCGCGGTTTTTGTCCGTGCCTTCGGAGGGACTTTCATGAGACGTTATACAACACTTCTTTTGACGGCGTTCCTGCTGCTGGCCATCGTCATTGCCGGTTCTGCCTACCTTGCTGGTTCCGGCCATATTGACCATCGGACAAAAACACCGGAGCTCACTGTCCTGACGACCCTGCCGACAGAAGAAGCTGAAATCTTGTCTGATGCCTATGAAGAGAATTCCGGCGTGCGTGTCAATTTTGTACCGCTTTCCTCTGCTGAAGCCCTGGAACGTATGCAGGCACAGGCTGAAAATGCGCATCAGGCCAAGGCTGCGATGGTGCTGGCAGACTGGCAGACTTTGGGAAAAGCCTCGCAGAGCGGCTGTCTCGAACCTTATGTCTCTGAACGCGGCGATATGGTTCCTGAGGCTTTTCGTCAGCAGGATGGCTATTGGATGGGCGTATGGTATGATCCAGTCGTCTTTTGCATCAACCGCGATTATTTGAAAACTTTGCGCGCGGATATTCCGGATACATGGCAGGCACTTTCTGAGCAGGATGCGCGTATCGGCATTACGGATTTCATGGCAGCGGATGCTTCTGCAAATCTGTTTTATGCGATGACAGCGGAATTCGGTGAAGAAAAAACGATGGATATCTTTGAGAAGATTCATCCGCACGTCGTGCAGTATGCGCGGTATCTTTCCAATCCCGTGCGTCAGGCCGGTATGGGAGAAGTCGATATCTCGATTGCTGTGGAGAGTGAGACGCTCCGCTATATCCATGACGGCTATCCACTGCAGATCATCTATCCGACGGATGGCACGACTGCCTGGATTACGGGCACGGCCATTTTGCAGAATGATGGGGAGCGCGAGAAGGCCATGGCAAAGAATTTTGCCGACTGGCTGCTTTCGGACGAAGCACAGCTGGCCCTGCAGAGCCATAATTATTTTTTCGTGCCGACCAATCCGGGGACATTGGCGTATAAATCATTTGCTGGCAAAAATCTGGTCCTTTTCACACAGCTGCCGCAGTTTTCTGAGCAGCAGCGGCATGATTTACTCGATAAATGGGCCAGAGAAGTCCGGTTTAAATGATGCGTGAGCTTGAAATTTGAAATGAATTGCAGAGGATGCTGTCAGGCATCCTCATTTACATGAATCGTACAGGATAAGCGTATCATAGTATTATAGGAGGTATTTCCGTGAAAGCTGGTTTTATCAGTCTTGGCTGTTCCAAGAATCTAGTCGATACCGAGGTCATGCTCGGCATTCTCAAGGAGCATGGCATCGAGCTCACGGCCAATCCGGCCGAGGCCGATATCCTCATTGTCAACACCTGCGCTTTTATTCAGTCGGCGAAGGAAGAATCCATTACGACCATTCTCAATATGGCCGAATACAAGGAGAGCGGCCGCTGCCGCAGCCTGATTGTCGCAGGCTGCCTTGGCCAGCGCTACAAGCAGGAGCTCTTAGATGAGATTCCCGAGGCCGATGCCATCATCGGCACGGGGGCCTGGAGCCGCATCATGGAGGCCGTGGAAGAGACGCTGAAGGGGCATCGCGTGGTCATCGCAGGCAAGGATGAAGCCCTTTATGATGAGCATACGCCGCGCATCACGACAACGCCAGCATATACGGCTTATGTCAAGATTGCCGAAGGCTGCAACAACCGCTGTGCATTCTGTGCCATCCCGTACATCCGCGGTGATTACCGCAGCCGCCGCATTGAGGATATCTGCGATGAAATCCGCCATCTGACGGAAAACGGCGTGCGCGAAGTTGTGCTGATTGCACAGGATTCGACGGAATACGGCCGCGACCTTTACGGAACACCAAAACTTGCGGAGCTCCTGCGCGAAATCGTCAAGGTGCCAAAACTCAAATGGGTCCGCACGCTGTACAGCTATCCGAAGTATTTCAGCGACGAACTCATTGAGACGATTGCCAGCGAGCCGAAAATCTGCAAATATGTAGACCTGCCGCTGCAGCATGCCCATGATGCCGTACTGCGCAGCATGCGCCGTCCGGATACCCAGGAAGAAATGCGCACGCTCATCCACAAGCTGCGCGAACGCATCCCCGGTGTGACCATTCGTTCAACCTTCATTGTCGGCTTCCCCGGCGAAACGGATGCCCAGTATCAGACGCTGCGCAATTTCCTCGAAGAAATGCGCCTTGATAAAGTCGGTGTATTCACGTATTCGCGCGAAGAAGGCACGCCGGCTTATGATATGCCGAATCAGGTGCCGGAAGAAATCATGCAGGAGCGCTATCATGATCTCATGAGCCTGCAGTGCAAGATTTCCGAGCAGATCAATCAGTCTCTTGAAGGCAAGGAACTCGACGTGCTCATCGAGGGACGCGATGAAGAGCAGCCGAATATTGCGGTGGGACGTTCCTACCGCGAAGCACCGGAAGTCGATGGCCAGTTCTACGTGGAAAATGACCCCGACAGCAAACCCGGGGATATCGTGCGCGTGCGCGTTGTACAGGGCTTTACTTACGATGTCCTCGGTGAGCGCATTGACGGAAAGAAGGATTGAATCATGTCAGAACTTCTGGAAGAAAAGATAGGCAGGCTTCTTAGTGCGCAGAATTTGACGATTTCCTGTGCAGAATCCTGTACAGGGGGGCTTCTGACGAGCCGTCTGACGGATATTGCGGGCAGCTCAGCTTATGTTATGGGCTCGGTTGTTTCCTATACGAACTGCATCAAAGAAGCTTTGGTCGGTGTTCGTCATGAGACGCTGCTGGCTCATGGAGCAGTCTCAGAGGAAACGGCGCGTGAGATGGCAGAGGGCATTCGCCGTGCGATAAAAACGGACATTGGGATTGGCATTACGGGCATTGCCGGTCCGGGCGGCGGCACGAAGGAAAAACCGGTCGGACTCGTTTTCATCGCCGTTTCAGGTCCCTGGGGTACGATAGTCAAGGAAAATCATTTCCGCGGCACGCGCACAGAGGTCAAACGTCAGACGACGGATACGGCTCTCTCGATGGCCTGTGCTTATCTTGAAGAGCGGAAAGAAGAAAAGAGGTAACTTTATTATGCGTTTCTATTCTTATATGGCAGCAGCAGCCCTTGGTGCATCTTTGCTGCTGGCGCCGGCTGTGCCGGCCTTTGCGGCTGAACAGACTTCAGCTGAGAGCACACAGGCTCCTGTCGAAGTATCCCTTCCGTATACGTATACGAGTCAGCAGTATGGGTTTTCCATCCAGTGTCCTCAGAAACCGGTCGGTGTTATCCCAGCCAGCCTTCTTTATGAAGACCGCACGGGCGAGGTGCTGATTTTCGATAATGAAGAGTACAATATCAAATACGCGTGGGTTGTGCTGACGAATGCCTTTGATAACAAGAGCGTGCCGGATCTCAACAAACTCAAGCCGGCCGATGCGGAAAAGCTTCTTTCGGGCATTATGGGCAGCAATGGCTATGAGGGCATCATGCTCGTGAATCTCGATGCCAAGAATAAGGCCATCTACGCCGTGACGGCCAAAGAAGTCGAGGTCGATGAAGATGGCGACGGCAAAATTGACGGTGTGGCCAAGGCCGATACGCAGATGGCAGTAGCCTTCTTCCGCACGCCGAAGGGCAATCGCTATGGCGTAGAGCTTATCGATAATCCGGATTTGCGCGCAAGTTCCCTCGCTGCTTTCCAGAAGGGCATTACGACGCTCAAGGACGTTGACAAAAAACAGGTCAAGAACAGCAAAAATGCGAAGACCAGCAAAAATGCCAACAGCAGCAAAAAAGGCGATAAGAAAAAAACAAAATAAATTCATGCAGCAAAGGGCAGGCATCGTGCAAAACGATGCCTGCCCTTTTTGTTTGTTGAGATTTTCCTAAAAAATATTTTGAACAGCAAAAAAGCCAGCCCTTAAAGACTGGCTGAATATTCATATGGCAGGGGTAGCTGGACTCGAACCAACGCATGCGGGATTCAGAGACCCGTGCCTTACCAACTTGGCGATACCCCTGTGTCTTTCGACATTTATATATTATACGGATGAATCCTTTTTTTGTCAAGTATTCTCCTAAAAAAAATATTGCATAGTGTGGTTGTATTTTCTGAGACAGCAGAATCCCAATTTTCTATTGCTTTTTCACTTCTTGATTGCTATAATGAAATTAACAAATGAACCATTGTTCATATGTTTGTAAGGAGAGTGGAAATATGAATCCCAGACAAAAGAAAAATCTTATTCGCATTATAGCGACAGCGCTCCTCATGGTGCTGCTGGCCTATCTGCCGCTTTCTGGTATGAGGCGCTTTTTGGCATATCTTGTTCCTTACCTGATTGTGGGCGGCGATATCCTCGTCAAGGCAGGCAAGGGCATCTGGCGCCGTCAGCCGTTTGACGAGTGTCTGCTCATGGCTGTGGCGACGATTGGTGCCATGGCACTGGCGCTTTATGAAGACGGCGATTATACCGAGGGAATTGCCGTCATGCTCTTCTATCAGGTGGGCGAATGGTTCCAGTCGTATGCGGTCGGGCGCAGCCGCCGCAATATTTCGGAACTCATGGATATCCGTCCGGATTACGCAAATCTCGTAGGAGCGGATGAAAAGTGGCAAAGAGTTCAGCCGGACAGTGTGGCAGTTGGCTCGGTCATTCTCGTCAAGCCGGGAGAAAAAATCCCAATCGATGGCGTGATTGCCGAAGGTACTTCTACCCTGAATACCGTGGCACTCACGGGTGAAAGCCTGCCGCGCAAGGTGGGAAAGGGCGATGAAGTCATCAGCGGCTGCATCAATACGAGCGGTCTTTTGCATATCCGGACGACAAAGGCCTTTGCAGAATCAACAGCCTCTAAAATTTTGAGGCTCGTTGAGGAGGCAAGTTCCCGCAAATCAAAGTCCGAACATTTCATTGCCAAGTTTGCACGTGTCTATACGCCAATTGTCGTGCTTGCAGCTGCCATTTTGGCCGTGGTACCTCCGCTGGTGCGCATTGCTGCCATGGGCATGGCACCGGAATGGGGAACGTGGATATACCGCGCGCTGACTTTCCTCGTCATCAGCTGCCCTTGTGCACTCGTCATCAGCATTCCGCTGTCGTTCTTTGCCGGCATTGGCGGAGCAAGCCGCACGGGCGTGCTCATCAAAGGTTCCAATTATCTGGAAACACTTTCCAAGGTGGACACGGTTGTATTCGATAAGACGGGTACTCTTACCAAGGGTGTTTTTGAAGTCACGGCCATTCATCCGGAGAAAATCAATCCGCAGGAACTCTTGCATCTGGCAGCCCATGTTGAACGCTTCTCGACGCATCCCATCGCTGCTTCGCTGCGCAATGCCTATCAGCATGAGGCTGATGACTGCAAAGTCGAGGATGTGGAAGAAATTGCCGGACGCGGCGTGCGTGCCCATGTCAATGGACAGGTCATCTATGTCGGCAATGAAAAACTGATGCAGGATGTCGGTGCTGCCTGGCATCCGTGTGAAAAGTCCGGTACGATTGTCCATGTGGCCATTGACGGCGAGTATGCAGGCCATATTGTGGTATCGGACGTTGTCAAAGAACATTCTGCTGAGGCGATTGAGGCCCTTCACCGTACGGGTGTAAAGAAAACGGTCATGCTGACCGGCGATACGAAAGCCGTGGCTGAGCAGGTTGCTGCGGAGCTGAAACTCGATGATGTTTACAGCGGACTTTTGCCGCAGGATAAGGTAGAAAAAGTCGAAGCGCTGCTGCAGAAGGAGAAGGATGGCCGCAAACTCGCCTTTGTCGGCGACGGCATCAATGATGCACCGGTCCTTTCGCGGGCAGATGTCGGCATTGCCATGGGGGCAATGGGCTCGGATGCAGCCATTGAGGCTGCTGATATCGTCCTCATGGACGATGACCCGCTGAAAATTGCTGCGGCAAAGCGCATTGCGAAAAAGACGATGGGCATCGTTCATCAGAACATTGTTTTCGCAATTGGCGTCAAAGCCATCGTACTCGTGCTCGGTGCCATTGGCCTTGCTTCGATGTGGGCTGCTATTTTCGCCGATGTCGGGGTCATGATTCTCGCGGTTCTCAACGCCATGCGCGCGCTCTTTGTCGGCGGCCGCATAGAGTCCCTGCCAAAAGCTGATAAAAAAGAACATATGGAACTGCCTGCAGAAAAGAAATATATGGAAGGTGCTTCTAATGCACCGAATCAGGCTGCCCGTTCGTATAAAATTGATGTGGACTGTGCAAACTGCGCCAATCTCATGGAGTCTGCAGCGAAAAATACGGCAGGGGTTCAAAATGCCGTGGTCAATTTCATGATGCAGGAGATGAAAGTGGAGTTTGAACTCGGTGAAGACCCACAGGAAGTCATGCAGCGCGTGCGCAAAAACTGCAAGAAAGTCGAAGACGACTGTGAGATTTACCTTTGAGGATACGGTTTCCTCTTTGTCTGTTTTTACAAAAATGGCTGCTCTTTTAGAGCAGCCATTTTGCATGTAACATATAAGAATATATCCTTTTAATAGGACTGGGCCTGAGCCGGTGACGAAGAAAGTTTTTCCAGGAATGGCGTGGTCTCGAGGTAGATTTCAAAGGTGCGCGGCCATGGAAAACTCATATCAGCCTGCAAGTCATGCAGCTGCAGCCAAATGGTTCCAGCGGGAGTGTCAATCGGGAAGGGAGCACGGAATGCCGCTGTTTGACGGTAAACAAGCAGATGGCGCGTCATAGACGTGCGCAGCATGAGGTTGGCCCAACGGTAATTGCGCTCGAGGTCAAGGTCTGCCGTATTGACATAGCCGGCTTTTTTCAGTGTGCTGTTGATTGTATCGATATCTTCTTTGAGATAGAAATAGTCTTCGAGAATGCGGTTTTCGAGAAAGCGAACCTGCGGGGCGGCAAGGCCGATGGCTTCTTCCTCGTTTGTCACAGCAGGCAGGGAAGAGCGGTAAAGGCAGGCCTGTGCGATGGCCGTGCCGAGGGAATTGCTCGTGGTGTTCCAGCCGGCGTAGGCGAGCAGGCGGTTCAGGGGAAAATCACTGGCAATGAGCTGGGGCAGTACAGTTTCCTCGCCCGTAAAATGTTTGCTGAGGTCGACGAGGGCAGTTGGCTGGCCTTTTTCGATGTTTTCTTTCAGCAGCTGCACACATTCTGCACGGCTGTCCAAGGTGTTTTCATCGGCATCGTTTGTCGATACGAGCAGAGTGAAGTCGGCTTCCTCAGGGGATGCAACCTGCTCGCCGCCTGTCAGGCGTATTTTTTCTTCTGTGCAGATGCCGGTCGGCACGGCCATGTATGGCATAACGCGGTCTTCGGCATGGGCGTCATTATACTGCACGAAAACCTTGGGAATATAGCCAGTCTGTTCATTGTGCCAGGCAGCGAGCAGGGAAAGGGCGATTTCATCGGCTCCATGTGTCAGAAAGACCTGCTTTTCCGAGAGACCGAGGTCCTTAATATAGCCCTGCAGGGCAAATTTTTCGATATTGGGGATGCCGTATTCTTCCCCATCGTCCTGCCCGAGCACGAGGCGTGTCAGCGTGCCGTCGTGCGTGAGGTCCATCAGTCGTTCGTTTAAAGCAGCATTTTCCCGAAAATGTGCGAGATAGCGTTCAAGACTTGCGGGCGGAATCTTTGCTTTCAGGGAAGCAATTTTTTCCTCGTCGACGGAAAGCCCTGCGGCCTGACGGCCCACAAGCCTTGAGTAGGCCATGATATCGCGCCGTTCATTATAGCCGTCAATCGTATCTTGCGGTGTCAGGCGCGGCAGGATGCTGAAGGCGTAAATCGGTACATCTGGATGATCTTCATGAAGTTCCTGAAGATAGGTGAGGAGCTCGTTCACATCTTCCTCTGAGGCCTGTTTTTCACGCGCGGTCAGAAGGCCGCCGTAAAGCAGCTGGTCAATGGAGAGAATAACAGCATCGGCGTGCCCAATTTCGGAGGAGAGCCAGCTTTTCATGGCTTTTGTATCGCCGGGCTGCGAGTAATAATCCTGCAGTTCATGCGGCGGTGTCAAAACTTCTGTGCCGCCGATGCGTCCGGCATCGATGACAAACTGACGGCAGGGGGGCCTGCCGTCAAGCGGAATCAGGATGACATGATGCGATATGGTTTCCTGAGGGGACACCGGCGTGCCGGCCGGATGCTGCATTTGATGCAGGTTCCAGAGCAGCAGTGCAAGGCAGGGCACGAGGATGAGAATCAAGAGACTGCGTTTCGGTAAGAATCGGTTCACAAAATTTCTCCTAAGGCTACATGCATGATGTTCCCATCATGCTGGAATTGCTGTAAAGAAGCGGGCAGCAGTTGCAGACTGTCCGTGGTTCTGCTTTATTATAGCATTAATTAAAGGTTCACGAAAACGAGAAAATATGATAGAATGAAGCTGTTTATAGGCATTTGGATTTGGAGTGGAAACTATGAGAATCATTACGGGCTCGGCGCGCGGCTGTCGTTTAAAGACCCCGAAAGGTCAGACGACGCGGCCGACCTCTGACCGTATTAAGGAATCACTGTTCAATATCCTGGGGCAGAAGGTGGTCGGGCGTCATGTGCTGGACCTTTTTGCCGGCACGGGGAATCTTGGCCTTGAGGCGCTGTCGCGCGGTGCTGCGGCTGCCTGCTTTGCAGACCAGGCGACGGCCGCGCTCATCAAGGAGAATGCGGCCCATGCGCATTTGCTGGACAAAGCGGAGGTGCATGGCGGCGATGTCTTTGCAGAGCTTGCGCATCTTTCGCATGGCAGTCGTTCTTTTGATTTGATTTTCTGTGATCCCCCTTACCATAAAGGACTTTTTCAGAGGGTACTTGCCTTTTTGGAAGAGAGTCAGGTACTGGCTCATGATGGCATCCTTGTCGTGGAGCATGGTGCTGATGAAAATGACATGCCGGAGCTTTCTAAGCTTTGCTGTGTGCTGAACCGCCGCTATGGCCATACGACCCAGCTCAGCTTCTTTCAGTGGAAGGCGTATCTCGAGGAGGATGATTTATGAGACGTGCTGTGTGTTCAGGCAGCTTTGATCCCGTGACGACTGGTCATATCGACATTTTTGCCAGGGCCAGTATGATGTTTGATGAGGTCATCATCTGCGTGTTCCACAATATAAATAAAAAGGCGTTCTTTCCGGTCGAAGAACGCGTGCGTTTCCTGCGCGAGGCGACAAGCCATCTGCCTAATGTCAGGGTCGACTCTTTTTCCGGTCTCATTACAGAATATATGAAGGAACATGATGCGCATATCATCGTGCGCGGCGTGCGTTCCATAAAAGACCTTGAATATGAGCAGAATGAGGCTTATATGATTCGCCATCTGGAACCCGATATTGATACGGTATTCCTTTTGACACGGCCGGAATATTCGTTTGTGAGTTCTTCTGGCATCAGGGAACTCATTCGTTTCCATGGTGATATACATGGCCTTGTGCCGCCCTGTGTGGAAGAGGCTGTAAAGATTTCAGGAAAAGAAAGGGAGTAAGCGGAGTATGGGAGTACGCGAGACTTTAGATAGAATTGAGAACATGGTGGCCACGGCTAAAACTTTCCCCTTTACGGGACATATTCTCATCAATGACAATGACCTTGTTCATTATGTAGAAGAACTGCGCAACGATCTGCCGAAGGAACTGGAGAAGGCCGAGCTCATCATGAAAAAACGCGATGAGATTTACGAAGATGCCAAGCGCGATGCAGAGAACATCCGCAAAGATGCGCAGGCACAGGCGCGTCAGATGGTCGAGCACGATGAAATCGTCCTGCAGGCCAAGCAGCGCGGCAAGGAAATTCTTCAGGAAACGCAGCAGAGGGAACAGGAAATGGTGGAGAAGGCCGAAGCGCGGGCCAAAGAGCTTCAGGACAATGCGGATATCTACGCCAATCAGGTCTTTGAACAGCTCATCGCACATGTCTCCAAAACATTTGAGGGCATACAGCAGGCACAGAATGGCGTGCAGCAGGCTGCCAGCGGAGTTCAGCAGGTTACGAATGGACTGCAGCAGGCCCTGAGTGTCCTGCAGCAGGCGAAGGCAGGACTCAATCAGCCTCAGCCGCAGCCGCAGCAGACACAGCCGGCACCGGCTGAGCCAAAGGAAGAACAGCAGTCAGCCGGGCAGGAATAAAAGCAGGGCCTATGATGAAGCCGTCATCATAGGCCCGTTTTGACGGGAAATGCGGATAAAACCGCAGAGATGAAGAGATGAATGGAAAGGATGTGAAAGGATTCTATGACCGATGCAGAGCTTATGGATATTCTGCAGCAATATAAAGAAGGAAGAATATCTTCGGAGCAGGCTCTTCAAGAGCTGCATAAAGGTTCTTTTGAGGATGTCGGCTTTGCCGAGATCGACCACAGCCGTGAACGCCGTCAGGGCTTTCCGGAGGTCATTTTCGCGGAGGGCAAGACAAAAGAGCAGCTGCTCTTCATTATGAAATCCCTGCAGGAAAACAGTCAGGGAAGCATCATGGCCACGCGTGCCAGCCGCGAGATGTTTGACTTTGTTCATGAAGATATCGCAGAGGCCCGCTATGATGAGATGGCGCGCATCATTTATATCGAACGCCCTGTCAGGCGCGATCCCCATCACACCATCCTGATTCTGACAGCAGGGACGAGCGATATTCCCGTTGCGGAAGAAGCAAGGCTCACGGCTTATCTCTGGGGCAATGCGGTCAAGACCCATTATGACTGCGGTGTGGCCGGCATCCACAGGCTCTTTGCCCATAAAAAGGATATCGATGAAGCCAATGTCATCATCGTCATCGCCGGCATGGAAGGAGCCCTTGCGAGCGTCGTTGGCGGTCTGACAGATAAACCTGTCATTGCCGTACCGACGAGTGTGGGCTATGGTGCGGCTTTTCATGGCGTGACAGCCCTTCTTGCGATGCTCAGCAGCTGCGCAGCGGGAATTTCGGTCGTCAATATTGACAATGGCTTTGGTGCAGGCGTGCTCGCGAGCAAGATCAATCATCTGCGCTGATGATAGGATGTTACTTCGAAGATATGATTTGAGGATATAAGATAATGAAAGCGATTTATCTCGATTGTTTTGCCGGCATCAGCGGCAATATGCTGCTCGGTGCCTTTTTGCAGGCCGGTGTGCCGGAAGCACATCTTCGCGAAGAACT
Source organism: Mitsuokella apri (assembly GCF_047974105.1). Classification (NCBI taxonomy): domain Bacteria; kingdom Bacillati; phylum Bacillota; class Negativicutes; order Selenomonadales; family Selenomonadaceae; genus Mitsuokella; species Mitsuokella apri. The sequence continues at coordinate 56,252 of NZ_JBHYRS010000009.1, read as the reverse complement.
CCGGAAGCTGCCGCTTGGCAATTCTTACGATATGAAAATCCAGACGGTCAAGAAAAATGGCATAGATGCTGTTTATGTAGATGTTGCACTGCTGCAGGGACAGGAGCATCACGAACATCATGAGCATCATGGGCATGAACATCATCATGCCCACCGCACGATGGCCGTCATCCGTCAGATGCTGACGGATTCCACGCTCAAACAGTCCGTCAAGGATAAAAGTCTGGCCATTTTTGAGAAACTGGCTGAGGCAGAGGGCAAGGTGCATGGACGTCCCGCGGATGAAGTGGCTTTTCACGAAGTCGGAGCGGTGGATTCAATCCTTGATATCGTGGGGACGGCCGTCTGTCTCGATTATCTTGGCATTGAGCGTGTATTTGCCTCAAAAGTCAACACGGGCTCGGGATTTGTACACTGCGCGCATGGCCTGATGCCGGTGCCGGCACCGGCCGTAGCGGAACTTTTGCTCGGCTGGCCGACGTATCATGCGGGAGATGCAAGGGAACTGACGACGCCGACAGGAGCTGCTGTACTGCGCAGTCAGGCTGAATATGCTGAAAATCTGCCGGATGGCTTTACCGCGGAACATATTGCTTATGGAGCAGGAACCTGGGACCTTACAATCCCCAATGTGCTGAGACTCTACCTCGGCGATTTTGAGGAGAATGCGGGCCGAAAAGGCACGGATTTTTTTCAGCTTGAAACGAATATCGATGATATGAGCCCGCAGGTTTATGGCTATCTGTACGAAAAATTATTTGCTGCAGGTGCTTTGGATGTCTGGGTGACGCCAATTCTCATGAAAAAGTCGCGTCCGGCACAGAAACTTTCTGTGCTGTGCCGGACTGCAGAAAAAAATTCCTGTATCAATATTCTCATGCGGGAAACGACGAGCATCGGCCTGCGCGTCATCGCTCTCGCGGAACGCCCCGAGGCACAGCGATGCTTCCGGAAGGCCGATACGCCGTATGGTTCTGTTTCCTGCAAACTGGCGTACTGGCAGGGAAAACTCGTCAACGTCAAGCCGGAATATGAGGACTGCTGCCGTCTGGCAAGGGAGAACGGTATTCCGCTTAAAACAGTCGAACGGGCGGCCAGAATGGCTGTGGAAACGATTACATATGATAAATAAGAGCAGCAAAATCGAAAAAAGTACTTTACAACGCGATTTCCCTGCAGTATAATACAACTTGTTGAAACAAGAATATGTTGTAACATAAGGTTCGCGTGTTACTGGATAGGCAGGCATCAGCGAAAAGCAACAAAAATTCACATCTGGCTTTGCTGGATGAATTTTTGTCAATGGCTTTTTGCTGATGCCTTTTTTGTCTGGATAACCGCAGCAACCGAAGAAGGAAAGGACGGTCTTCATGAAAGACGAAATCTTCAGCGTATTGCAGCGCGTTGGCCGCAGCTTCATGCTGCCCGTTGCAGTACTGCCGATTGCCGGTATTTTGCTCGGCATCGGCGCTTCGTTCACGAACCCGACGACAATCAAGACGTATGGGCTTGAGGCCATTTTTGGCGATGGTACGATTCTTGGCGGTCTTTTGACCATCATGGCCAGTGCGGGCAATACGATCTTTGGCAATCTGCCGATTATTTTTGCAGTCGGCGTTGCCATCGGTATGGCTAAGGCTGAGCGTGAGGTCGCGGCTCTTGCTGCCATGATCTCTTTCTTCGTCATGCACAGTGCCTGCAATGCAATGCTCAAGCTTAACGGCCAAATTCTGCCGGACGGCTCGATTGCACCGGGAGTGCTCGAAGGTACAATTGCGAGCTCCTGCGGCATCATGTCGTATCAGATGGGCGTTTTCGGCGGCATCATCGTCGGCATTGGCGTAGCTTATCTGCACAATAAGTTCCATAAAATTGTACTGCCAAACGCCCTGTCGTTTTTCGGCGGTTCGCGCTTTGTGCCGATTATCTCGACCGTTGTTTACCTCTTTGTTGGTATCGCGCTCTTTTTCATCTGGCCGCTTGCTCAGGATGGTATTTTTGCCCTCGGCAGCCTCGTCACGGGCACGGGCTACATCGGCACGCTGATTTTCGGTATCATCAAACGTGCTTTGATTCCGTTTGGCCTGCATCACGTCTTTTATCTGCCGTTCTGGCAGACAGGCGTCGGCGGTTCGATGATGATCGACGGCCAGCTCGTTCAGGGCGGTCAGAATATCTTCTTTGCCCAGCTCGCTTCGCCGAATGTCACGCATTTCAGCGCGGACGCCACGCGTTATTTCTCCGGTGAATTCATTTTCATGATCTTCGGTCTGCCGGGTGCAGCTCTCGCCATGTACCGCTGTGCGAAGCCGTCGAAGAAGACGGCTGCTAAGGGCCTGCTGCTTTCCGCAGCCCTGACCTCGATGCTCACGGGTATCACGGAGCCGATTGAATTTTCCTTCCTGTTCGTGGCACCGGCACTCTTCGGTGTCCAGGTCATTTTGGCCGGCGCAGCTTACATGATTGCGCATATGCTCAACATCGCCGTGGGCCTGACGTTCTCGGGCGGTCTTCTGGACCTCTTCATTTTCGGTATCCTGCAGGGTGAAGCCAAGACGAACTGGATGTACATCATCCCCGTCGGCATCATCTATTTCTTCCTCTATTACTTCATCTTCACTTGGATGATCAAGAAATTCGACTTTAAGACGCCGGGCCGTGAGGACGACGACGAGGAGACGAAACTCTACACAAAGGCCGATTATCAGGCGAAAAAGGGCGCAGGCGGCGCTTCTTCTGCACAGGCCGTCGAAGACGCCAAGAGCTCGATGATTGCGCGCGGTCTCGGCAGCAAGCGCAATATCACGTCCGTTGACTGCTGTGCAACGCGTCTGCGCTGCTCGGTAGCCGATTCTTCGCTCGTCAATGAAAAAATCCTCAAGGCAACGGGTGCCGTAGGCGTCATCATCAAGGGCACGGGCGTTCAGGTCATCTATGGTCCGCAGGTCGCTGTTATCAAGGCCAATCTTGAGACGTATCTTGAGACGGCGCCGGATGTCGAGCCTGAACTCGAGGCTCCTGCCGAAGAAGCAAAACCTGAGGCAAAAACGGAAGAGCCGAAAAAAGAAGCTCCTAAAGCGGCTGCCACGCATATTCTATGCAGTCCGGTAGCCGGCGATGTCCACCCGATTACGGAAGCTCCGGATGAAGCTTTTGCGAGCAAGATGATGGGCGATGGCTTCTTTGTCTATCCGACAGAAGAAAATGTCTATGCACCGGCTGACGGCGAAGTCGTCTTCGTCTTCGATACGAAGCATGCCATCGGCATGAAAGCTGCAGATGGCACGGAATACCTACTGCACATCGGCATTGATACCGTCAATCTCGGCGGCAAGGGCTTTGAGGTCTTTGTCGAAGCTGGTCAGAAAGTCAAAAAGGGCGATAAGCTCATGCATTTCGATGATGCTTATATCAAAGAACATGCGAAGTCCGACGCCTGCCTCGTGATTTTCACGGGCCTGCAGGAAGGCCAGTCCGTGACGATGGCAAAGAATGGCGAAGTCAAGGCTCTTGACGAAGTTGCTAAGTTCTAAGGTTTGGTTCAAACAAAAACTATCGTTATAACTTAATGCGTTAAAAAATCTCCTTATAAGGCTATAGCAAATAACCATCTAAATAGGTTATAATGATAGCATCATATAAGGGGGTTTTTTATGTTTCGCGTCATCAAGCCACTCAATAATAATGGCCTGCTGGCCCTTACGGGGGAAGGGCAGGAGGTCATTCTGCTCGGCAAGGGCATTGGTTTTGGCAGGAAGAGCGGAGAACGCTTGGAAAATATTCCTGCGGCTAAGATTTATCGTCTTGACAACAATGATAAGCGCAGTGCCCTGCAGGCTGTCAATGGTATTGACCCGCATGCTTTGGAACTGGCTGCGGATGTGCTGGAGGAGGCTCGCAACGTCTTTCCGGAAATGACTGATGACATCCTGCTGCCCATGGCAGACCACATTGCCATGGCCCTGGAGCGAAAAAGGCGCGGCATCCGTCTGCCGAATCCCCTGCAGCACGATATTATGGTGATGTTCCCCGATGAATACCGTGTGGCAGAAAAGGGGCTGGCAGCGATACGCCGGGAAAGCGGCGAAGAACTGCCGCCAGAGGAAGCAGGCTATCTTTCCCTGCACATTCATGCCGGCATCAGCGAGCAGAAAGCGGGGGACAGTCTGACGAATATTCGCTTGGCAGCTGCCTGCATTGAACGCATTGAAAAAAATTTGGGCTGTACACTTCGGCGCACCGAACTCAAGTATACGCGTCTGATCAGCCATATCTGCTATATGATTCTGCGCATCCGCGCGCAGGAGAATGTGCCCCTGCAGATGGATGAGTATGTGCGCAAGATGTATCCTAAGTCCTATGAATTAGCTGCAGAGATCTGCGCTTATCTGGGAGAGTATCTCAGGCTGCCTGTGGCACCTGCGGAAATCACGCTGCTGGCCATTCATATCCAGCGTGTCCTTTAAACCCGTTTGTACGTTTTGAAAGGGGAGAGGGACCCTGCGTGGCAAGTAGTTTTCCTTGACAAGACTTGACAAAGGAATGGGCACATCGCTATAATGAATTGAGGTTGATGCTGATATGAAAATAAACATTGCTGAATCGAATGCGGACCTCATGCAGGAGATTCCGTTTGCGTTCACGACGACTGCCGAAGCCATCGGTGCCGTTGCGGACGATTATGCCTTTGTAGGACCTTTGCGTATCGAAGGGCATATCGTCAACACGGGAACCTGCTGGCGCGCGGAAGGCGTCATTCGCTGTACGAAATCTTTTGTATGTGACCGCTGCCTGGCTCCCTGTGAGGAAGCACAGGAACATCCTTTTTCTGAGGAGTTCCGCCGCAGGGGAGATATGGCGGCCGATGAGGATACGAATCTTTTTGATGGCGATCTTATCGATCTCACGGACCTTGTCCGTGACACCGTTCTGGCGGCTCAGCCGCTCAGCAAACTCTGCAAGCCCGACTGCAAAGGGCTCTGTCCTGTATGCGGGGCAGACCTGAACAAAGGGGACTGCGGCTGCGACCGGTTTGTACCGGACCCGCGCATGGCCGCCTTGCAGGAATTATTAGCGAAAAATAAGAAATGAACTCGTAAGGAGGTGTACCCCGAAATGGCAGTACCAAAGCGCAAAACTTCGAAAGCACGCCGTGACCAGCGCCGTGCCAACTGGAAGCTCGAGGCTCCTGGCTTCGTAGCCTGCCCGCAGTGCCATGAACCGAAGATGCCTCATCATGTATGCCCGGAATGCGGCTATTATGATGGCAAAGAGGTTGTTAAGGCAGCTGAATAATCTAAAAGCAATATAAGCAGGACGTATGTCCTGCTTATTCTTTTTTGCGGTCTTGCCCAAGCACTGCGGCAAGACTTGCATTTTTAGTACAAACACCGTATAATAAATCCTGATATAAGGTTGTAATATCAGGTACTAAACTTTTAGAAAGGAGATGAGAGGATGGCACGGGTCAAGAAAAAAGAACGTCAGCAGATTTTGCTGCAGCAAGTCAAGGAAAAGCCGTTCCTGACGGATGAAGAACTCGCACAGAAACTTTCTGTCAGCGTCCAGACGATTCGTCTGGACCGTTTGGAACTTGGCATACCGGAACTTCGCGGACGTATCCGCAAAATGGCGGAGAGCGCCCAGCACAAAGTCAAATCCATAGAAAGCGGTGATGTGGTTGGCGAACTCATCGATCTTGAGCTCGGTCATTCCGGCATCTCCCTGCTGCGCATCACGGATGATATGGTCTTTGCCAAAACAAAGATTGCCAAGGGCTATTATATGTTCTCACAGGCAAATTCCCTGGCGTTGGCCATCATCGATGCCCCGATGGCAGTCACCGGCGTAGCAAATGTTAAATACAAGGTGCCTGTACACGTTGGGGAGAAACTCATTGCTAAGGCGGAAATTGTCAGGGTTCGCGGCAATAAGTATTTTGTCTGGGTCAAGACCCGCAACGATACGCAGGAAGTATTCCGTGCGAAATTCATCATGGTTTCGTGGGGAGAGGAGTGAGGGGGAATTCCGGCATGAAAATTGCAGTAGATGCCATGGGCGGTGACTATGCACCGCTTGAAATTGTTTTTGGTGCGGTTCGCGCCGCTAAAAAATATCATTGTGAAATCGTACTGGTTGGCGACGAGAAAAAAATCCGCGAGGTCCTTTCCAAAGAGAAGGGCTGGGAAAATCTCGGCATTACGATCCAGCATGCTTCACAGGTCATTGAGATGGGGGAACATCCCGCAGATGCCGTAAGGACGAAAAAGGATGCTTCGATTGTAGTGGCGACGCGTCTCGTCAAGGATGGCATTTGTGACGCCGTACTTTCTGCAGGCAGCACCGGGGCGGCCGTGACAGCAGCTCAGCTCATCCTGCGGCGCATCAAGGGCATTGGGCGTCCGACGATTGCTACGCCAATGCCGACGCCAAAGGGCGTCACGCTTCTGCTCGATTCCGGGGCCAATGTGGATTCCAAGCCGGAACATCTCGTACAAAGCGGCATCATGGGCTCGATTTATGCTGAATATGTCTTTAAAATAAAGAACCCGCGCGTCGGACTTCTCAATATCGGCGAGGAAGAGACGAAAGGCAATGAACAGGCGAAGGCGACTTACGCACTGCTCAAAAATATGCATACGATCAATTTCTGCGGCAATGCCGAAGGACGCGATGTGCCGAAGGGAAATTTTGACGTCGTAATTTGTGATGGATTTGTTGGCAATGTTGTGCTAAAATTTGCAGAGGGACTGGCGAAGACAATCCTGAAGCTTATCAAGGAGGCTGTCAAAGGCGGCGGCATTCTTGCCAAGCTTGGCGCCCTGCTGCTGACGCCAACACTCAAGAAGCTCGCCAAGCGTCTTGATGTAACGGAATATGGCGGCGCACCGCTCTTAGGTGTCAATGGCTGCTGCATCATCAGCCATGGTTCGTCCAATGCCAAGTCCATTTGCAGTGCAATCGGTGTGGCAAATGATTATGTCCGGGGGGACGTTTTGTCGCATATCCGTGATACACTTGCGAAGGAGGATATACTGACGCATGATGGAGAAAAGAAATAGCGCTGGTATTCTCGGAACAGGCTGGTATGTGCCGGAGAAAATCATTACCAATGCGGACCTTGAAAAAATGGTCGACACGAATAATGAATGGATTGTAGAGCGCACGGGCATTCATGAGCGCCATGTGGCGGCAGAGGGCCAGCCGGCATCGGATCTGGCAGAACGTGCCGCGCGCATGGCTCTTAAAGATGCTGGCATAAGTTCGTCAGATCTGGATCTTATCATAGTCGCAACGATGACGCCGGACCGTGTCATTCCTGCGGCTGCCTGCATCCTTCAGGACCGTCTTGGCGCCTTGCGGGCAGGGGCTTTTGATTTATCTGCTGCCTGCTCCGGCTTTGCTTATGCGGCCGCGGTGGCCTGCCAGTTCATTGAAACGGGCGCTTACCGCCATGTCCTGGTGGTCGGGGCTGAGGCTTTGTCCAAGGTGATTGACTGGACAGACCGCAGCACCTGCATCCTGTTTGGAGATGGTGCAGGAGCTGCGGTATTCGGTCCTGTGGAAACAGGCCTTGGCCTGCAGGGCTTTGACCTTGGCAGCGACGGTGCCGGCGGCGACCTGCTCGAGATTCCGGCAGGCGGCAGCCTGCAGCCTTTGACGGCTGAAGCGCTCCTGGCACATGAGAACTGCATCCATATGGACGGTCGGGCTGTGTTCCGCTTTGCTGTCAGAATCCTTGGAGAGACGGTAGAAAAATCGCTGGCAAAGGCGGGCTTTTCCAAGAAGGACTTGGATTGGCTCGTACCGCATCAGGCCAATACGCGCATCCTGGATGCGGCAGCTAAGCGCCTGGAACTGCCAGCTGAGAAAATCATCGTCAATATCGAAAAATATGGCAATATGTCAGCGGCGTCCATACCGGTTGCCCTGGCGGAAGCGGCGCATGCGCACCGTTTCAAGAAAGGCGATCTCGTTGCCCTTGCCGGCTTTGGTGCCGGACTTACCTGGGCATCCTGCATCATGAAATGGGCTAAGGAGGACTAATCTGATGTTTGAAAACAATGCAATCTGTAAATTACTCAACATAAAGTATCCGATTTTCCAGGGCGGTATGGCATGGATTGGCACGGCTGAACTTGCTTCGGCTGTTTCGAATGCCGGAGGCCTCGGCATCATTGGTGCCGGTCATATGCCGCCTGAAATTCTGCGCGCTGAAATCCAGAAATGCAAGGGCTGGACGGATAAGCCGTTTGGTGTCAATGTCATGCTCATGAGCCCGTATGTCAAGGAAGTCATGCAGGTCGTACTCGAGGAGAAGGTACCGGTCGTCACGACCGGTGCAGGCAATCCGGGCGAGTATGTGCCGGCTCTTAAAGAGATTGGCACGAAAGTCATTCCTGTCGTTGCCTCTGTGGCTCTCGCAAAACGTCTCGTGCGGGGCGGCGTTGATGCCGTCATCGCAGAGGGCACGGAGTCGGGCGGTCATATCGGTGAAATCACGACGATGGCACTCGTGCCGCAGATTGTCGATGCTGTCGATGTGCCGGTCATTGGCGCTGGCGGCATTGCCGATTCGCGCGGCATGGCAGCGGCTTTTGCCCTCGGCGCACAGGCCGTTCAGATGGGCTCGCGCTTTGTCATGAGCGAGGAATGCATCGCGCATCCGAACTACAAGAAGATGGTCCTCAAGGCCAAAGACCGTTCGACGGTTGTTACGGGCCGTACGCTCGGTCATCCGGCACGCGTGCTCCACAACAAGCTCACGCGCAAATATCAGGAAATGGAAGCAGCAGGGGCACCGGCAGAAGAACTCGAGAAGCTCGGTGTGGGCTCCCTGCACCGTGCTACGCACGAGGGCGATGTCGAGAACGGCTCCGTCATGATCGGCGAGATCTCTGGCATGCTCAATGACATCAAGCCGGTCAAGACGATCATCGAAGATATTGTGAATGGCCTGCCGGGCGTCATCCAGACTATTCAGGACGACTGTAAATAATCTCATATTATAATAGAAATCATTCTGCTATTCTGTAACACAGATGCGTTTGTCAATATATAGAAGAAAAACAATCAGGGGGGTAGTGCAACGTGAATAAACTCGCATTCGTATTTCCAGGTCAGGGTGCTCAGGCTGTTGGCATGGGCAAAGATCTCTTCGACAAATATGATGCTGCCAAAAAAATTTTTGCTGAAGCGGATGAGGCACTCGGCTATTCCATCAAGGATATGTGCTTTGAAGGGCCGGCTGATGACCTGAAGCTCACGGCCAACACGCAGCCGGCAATCCTGACGGTCAGTGTCGTTGTCAATGAGATTCTCAAGGAACATGGCATACAGCCAGATGTTGCCGGCGGTCACAGCCTCGGTGAATATTCGGCTCTTGTCGCAGCTGGTGTCCTTTCGTTCCGCGATGCCGTCGTACTCGTCCATAAACGCGGCCAGTACATGCAGGAGGCAGTGCCTGTAGGTGAGGGCGGCATGGCTGCCATTATCGGTCTTGACGACGAGACGATTGCCGCTGCCTGCGAAAAAGCGGCGAAGGAAGCCGGCGATGTACAGCCGGTTAATTTCAACTGCCCAGGTCAGACGGTCATTGCCGGCACGACAAAGGGCGTTGAGAAGGCTGTAGAGGAACTCAAGGCCGCAGGTGCGAAAAAAGCTGTTGTTCTGCCTGTCTCGGCACCATTCCATTCGACACTGATGAAGCCGGCAGCTGAAAAACTGGCCGCTGAACTTGATCAAGTCGAAATCCGCGATGCTGCTTTCCCTGTCGTTTCAAATTATACGGGCAAACTGGAGACGAGTGCAGAAGAAATCAAGCAGAATCTTGTGGCACAGGCTGACCATCCGGTCCGCTGGATTGCCTGCGTCAATACGATGAAGGAATTTGGCGCCGATACCTTTGTCGAGGCTGGCCCTGGCAGAACGCTCTGCGGTTTCAACCGCCGCATTGACCGCTCGCTCAAGAGCCTCAATGTCGAAAATCTGGAAAGTCTGCAAAAAACGCTTGACTATTTGAAGGAGGTTCGCTAATATGCTTTTAGATGGAAAGGTTGCTCTGGTAACGGGGGCATCGCGCGGCATCGGCCGTGCCATTGCTCTCCGCCTGGCGTCTGAGGGCGCAAAGATTGCCATTAATTTTGCCGGCAATCAGAAGGCCGCTGAGGAAGTCAAGAGCAAGATTGAGGAAAATGGCGGCGAGGCCATCCTCGTGCAGGCCAATGTAGCAGATGCCGCTGCTGTTGAAGCGATGTTTGCCAAGGTCATCGAAGCATTTGGCACGATTGATATTCTCGTCAACAATGCGGGCATCACGCGTGACGGACTGCTTCTGCGCATGAAGGACGAAGATTTTGAAGCTGTCATTGATACGAACCTCAAGGGCGTGTTCTACTGCACGAAGGCAGCAGCCAAGATCATGATGAAGAAGCGCAGCGGCCGCATCGTCAATATGAGCTCGGTTGTCGGACTCATCGGCAATGCCGGACAGACGAACTATGCGGCTTCTAAGGCCGGCGTGCTCGGCTTTTCGAAATCCGCAGCCAAGGAGCTCGCTGCCCGCGGTGTCACGGTCAATATGGTCGCACCGGGCTTTATCGATACGGATATGACGGCTGTCCTGCCGGATAAAGTCAAAGAGGCTATGGTTCAGGAAATCCCGATGAAAAAGATGGGACGTCCGGAAGATGTAGCAAATGCCGTACTTTTCCTCGTATCAGACTGTGCATCTTATATCACCGGTCAGGTCGTTAATGTAGACGGCGGCATGGTTATGTGATATAACTATATAGGATACTAATTTAAGGAGGTGAAACTTCATGTCGACTTTTGAAAAAGTTAGAGATATCGTTGTTGAGCAGCTTGGCGTTGAGCCGGACGAGGTCGCAATCGATTCTACCTTCATCGATGATTTGGGCGCTGATTCCCTGGATATCGTTGAGCTGATCATGGCTTTCGAAGAGGAATTCAACATTGAGATTCCGGATGAGGCTGCTGAGAAGATCAAGACCGTTCAGGATGTAGTTACCTACATTGACCAGCACAAGGACAAATAAGATTGAGCGTCTTACCTTTTGAGAATCCCGTGAAGTTCCTTCGCGGGATTTTCTTAAGAGGTAAAATGATTGGAGGAGTAACATTGAAACTTCCAGAGCTTAAGATTGGCAACAAGATTGCACGCGTACCAATCCAGCAGGGTGGTATGGCAATCCGCTTGTCAACGGCCCGTCTGGCTGCAGCTGTTGCGAACGAGGGCGGTATCGGCCTCATTGCTGCATCAGGTATGAGCCACGACGAACTGCGTTATGAAATCAGGCTCGCACGTTCGCTCACATCTGGTATCATCGGCATCAACATCATGGTTGCAGCCCGTGACTTTGCAGGCATTGTCAAGACGGCCATCGATGAAGGCATCGATCTCGTTGTAGCAGGTGCAGGCTTTTCACGTGATATGTTTGGCCTTGGCAAGGAATCCGGAACTCCGATTGTTCCGATCGTTTCTTCTGTAAAATTAGCGAAAATATCAGAGCGTCTTGGCGCAGCAGCTATTGTACTCGAGGGCAAGGAAGCCGGCGGTCATCTGGGCACGAACACGTCTGTACGTGACCTTATCTCAGATGTCAGCGCGGCTGTCAAAATCCCGGTCATTGCGGCCGGCGGCGTCCTCCATGGCCAGGACATCGTTGATTTGATAAAGATGGGCGCAGCGGGCGTCCAGATGGGTTCGCGTTTTGCCGCTTCTGAGGAATCGAATGCAGCACCGGCCCTTAAGGAATACTATTTGAAATCGAAACCGGAAGATATCGTCGTCATTCACAGTCCTGTCGGCCTGCCGGGCCGTGCTGTGCGCACGCCGTTCTCGGCCAGAGTCCTTGAAGGCCCTGTACCGCCGAAGACCTGCGATGCGTGCCTTAAGGCCTGCAAGCATAATTTCTGCATCATCCGCGCGCTGATTCGCGCACAGCAGGGCGATGTGGAAACGGGACTTGTCTTCACGGGGGAATATATGCCTCGCATCGACAAGATTATGTCGGTCCACGAGATTTTTGAGCAACTCAAGAAAGAAGCAGAAGCTGCGAACTGATTTTCAAGTGCCGCTAAGGCGGCCTTGGGAAAGTACAAAAGTACATTAGAGGGGAGTCATTGTTTTGAGTAAACGCGTAGTAATTACGGGCCTGGGGGCCATCACCCCAATCGGTATCGGTAAGGACGCATTCTGGGAAGGCCTGATGGAAGGCAAAAACGGTATTGGTATGATCACCCGTTTCGATGCGTCGGAATACCATGCCAAGATTGCCGGTGAGGTCAAGGATTTCGATCCGACGGCGTACATCGACAAAAAAGAGTCCAAACGCATGGACCGCTATGCCCAGTTCGCTGTGGCAGCAGCCAAGATGGCCATCGAGGATGCGAAGCTCGACCTGGAAAAGGAAGACTGCGACCGCATCGGCACGTATATCGGCGCCGGCATTGGCGGCATCGAGACGATGCATGCTCAGTATAAGAAACTCTTCGAAAAGGGACCAAACCGCATCAGCCCCTTCTTCATCCCGATGATGATTGCGAACCTCGCAGCCGGTCAGGTGGCCATCACCTTTAAACTTCATGGCCCTTCCTCCTGCGTGGTCACGGCCTGTGCAACGGGCACGAACTGCATCGGCGATGCGTTCCGCGTGATTCAGGAAGGCAAGGCTGACGTCATGGTAGCAGGCGGCACGGAAGCGGCCATCAGTCAGGCTGCCGTTGCCGGCTTTGCTGCCATGAAGGCACTCTGCATGGACCACAACGACGACCCGGCTCATGCTTCGCGTCCGTTCGATAAGAACCGCAGCGGCTTTGTTATGGGCGAAGGCGCCGGCCTCGTCATCCTCGAGAGCCTCGAGCATGCCAAGGCACGCGGTGCTCATATCTATGCTGAACTCGTCGGCTACGGTGCAAACTCCGATGCTTATCATATGACGAGCCCGGCTCCGGGCGGCGAGTATCAGGCCAAATGCATGCAGCTGGCCATTGATGACGCCGGCCTGACGCCTGCCGATATCGATTATGTCAATGCCCATGGCACGTCGACGCACCTCAACGATGAAGGCGAATCCCTCGCCATCAAGTCGGTCTGGGGCGAACATGCCAAGGATGTTTCCGTTTCTTCGATCAAGTCGATGACGGGCCATCTTTTAGGTGCTGCCGGCGGCATTGAAGCTGTCGCTACGGCTCTGACGATCGAAAACGACATGATGCCGCCGACGATCAACTACGAGACGCCGGATGAAGGCCTTGACCTCGACTATGTACCGAACAAGGCGCGTGCCAAGAAGGTCCGTGCCGCTATCTCGAACAACTTCGGTTTTGGCGGTCACAATGCCTGCATTGTCATGAAGAAATTCACGGAGTAATCGTCATGGGAACTGTTCTGAAGGAAGGGCGCCGTCAGGAGCTTTTAGAGCTCTCAAAGCGCCTCGGTGTGGAATTCCATGACCTCGGACTCCTCGACCAGGCTTTGACGCATACTTCGTATGCCAATGAAGCAAAGCGGAACACTGCCCATAATGAACGTCTCGAATTTTTAGGAGATGCTGTGCTGGAGCTTGCCTCCAGCACTTATCTTTATGAGCACTTTCCGGAAATGCCCGAAGGGGAACTGACAAAGACGCGCGCGAGCATCGTCTGCTCGATGACGCTGGCGGCGCTCGCTTCAAATCTGCATCTTGGCGATTATCTTCTGCTCGGACGCGGCGAGGAAATGGGCGGCGGCCGCACGCGTCAGACGAATCTTGAAGACGTCTTCGAGGCTGTCATTGGTGCTGTTTATCTCGACCAGGGCTGGGAAACGGCGCAGGCCTATGTCGTGCGCCAGCTCAGCGGCGAATTTGACAAGGCCGAGCATGGTGCCATCCTCAAGGATTACAAGACCATCCTGCAGGAAATTGTCTTTCGCAAGGAAGGGCAGAGCATCGATTATGAGCTCGTCTCCGAGTCGGGCCCCGACCATGCCAAGGAATTCACGTTCCGCGTGTGCGTGACGGGCAAAGTCATGGGCGAAGGCACGGGCCGCAGCAAAAAAGAAGCGGAACAGCATGCCGCGCGCGTGGCTCTTGAGAAGATTGCGCCGCATACAAAAAGAAAACGCTGAAAAAGCCTTTAAATATCGATTATAATAAAGCAGGGGTGCTGACAATGTCGGTGCCCTTGTTTTATAATGAAAGAAGATATATGGATAGGAGGCAGTAAAATATGCGAAAACTTACGATGCTTGGCACAGGCAATGCCATGGTGACGAAATGCTACAATACATGTTTTTTCCTGACACTCGACAACGGCGATTATTTCCTGACGGATGCGGGCGGCGGCAATGGCATCCTGCGGCAGCTCGAGCTCGCGGGCTTTGATTATCAGAAATGCCATCATATGTTTGTGACGCACGGTCACACGGACCATGTACTCGGCGTCATCTGGGTCATGCGCAAGGTCGCGGACCTCATGAACAAGGGCAAGTATCAGGGAGAATTCCACATCTACTGCCACGATGTCGTTAAGGACATGTTGCTGACCATGACGAAAATGACGCTGAAGAAAAAGGATTTTGCGCGCGTGGGCACGAGCATCTTCCTGCATGAAGTCAAGGACGGCTCCATAGTCAATTTTGAGGACCTCCAGCTCACGGCTTTTGACATCCTTTCGACGAAGGCCAAGCAGTTTGGCTATGAACTCCGCTTCAAGGACGGCCTGCGCTTTACCTGCCTCGGCGATGAACCGTACAATGAGCACGATGAAAAATACGCCAAAGGCGCGGACTGGCTGCTGGCCGAAGCGTTCTGCAAATACGGCGACCGCGACAAATTCAAACCGTATGAAAAGAACCATTCGACGGTCAAGGAGGCCAGCGAGCTCGCGGAAAAACTCGGCGTCAAGAATCTCGTCCTCTATCATACGGAAGACAAGAGCATTGCGACACGCAAGCACGATTATACGGCAGAAGCCAAGGAATACTACCACGGCAATGTCTTTGTTCCAGATGACCTCGATGTCATCCCGCTCGATGAAAAGTAAAGCATAATAAAAGGCGCATCCCTTTTTGCAGGATGCGCCTTTTGTAATTGCTGTTCATTTTGACGGAGCGGTGTTCATTTTTTCGACATAGTGATTGAAGTTGACGATGGAGTCGCGCAGCTCATTTTGTTCCTCGGTGCTGAGATTGCTGAGACTGCGCAGAAATTTGCGGCGGACAATTTCATTCTGGTCGTCGATGAGCTTTTCGCCGGCTTTGGTCAATGAGACCAGCGTGCGGCGCCGGTCCTCAGGGTCCGGTCTCTTGCTGATGAAGCCCGCCTGCAGCAGTTTTTCACAGATGTTGCTCATCTGCTGTTTGGATATCAGGAGATTCTTGCCAATTTCTGTTACACTGGCGTTTTTTTCAAGGCGCAGAGTCATGAGCGTGGCAAACTGATTCAGAGGTACAGGGACAGCGAGATTGCGATAAAATTTTCGATGGATGAGCACGAGTGTCTCGATAAAAGAAGCAGAAATTTCCTGTGATGCTTCTGGATTCTCTGGGGACATATTCAATCTCCTTTGGTAACTTGAGTTGCATTTCGGTATGGTATAGAAATTGATGAGGAAATACAAATTAAATTTCTATGAAAGCCTTGTATTATAAGACTGTTTTTCTTGACTTTTACACAAATATACTATACTATAAGATTCTGAAATAGTAAACATTTATTTACTATCAAAGAAGGGAAGTAAGGGTATCCACGGATACCGTAAAGAAGGAGGTTATCTCTTTGTTTTTTGCGAAGAACAAGAAACCGCTGGCAATCATGCTGACGCTTGCGCTGTCGGCTTCGGTGCTGCTCGCCGGCTGCGGCTCAAGCAAACAGCAGGCAGCCTCGAATGCAACGCAGGTCAAAGCCATGAAGGTCCTGCAGCAGGACGCGCCGATTACCAGTGAGTACGCTGGCCAGGTCGTCGGCAAGGACGAGGTCAAAGTACAGTCAAAGGTATCCGGCAAGATTGTCGAGAAGTATTTCCACGGCGGTGAACACGTCGATGCAGGGCAGCCGCTCTACCGCATCGATTCCCGCCAGTACGAGTCGGCCGTCCTGCAGGCTCAGGCAAATCTCGCCCAGTCGCAGGCAACGCTGTCGAATGCCCAGACTGACCTCTACCGCGATCAGGAACTTTTGAATTCCGATGCCATTTCGGAGCAGACCGTTACGACGCAGCAGGCGAATGTCAACGCTTATTCGGCCGCAGCTGCCGCTAATCAGGCTCTCGTGCAGAAGGCACAGCAGGATCTCGATGATACGGTCATCTATGCGCCGATGTCCGGTCAGGTTTCCGTCGATGATGTCGCTGTCGGCACGTTTGCCACGGCCGGCAATACAAACCTCGTGACCATCGGTACAGTGGACCCGGTCTTCGTTCAGTTCAGCATTTCCGAGGCGGAATATCTGAAATTCCGCAATATCCAGCAGATGCAGAGCGGTTCTGACAGAGACCCTCTCGATGTAACGGTCAGACTCTCGGACGGCACGATGTATCCGCTCGATGGCAAAATCGTGCAGGCGGACCGTGCTTTGGCGCAGAATACGGGTACTCTGAGCATCAAAGCCCTGTTCCCAAATCCAAATGGTCTTCTGCTGCCGGGCATGTTCGCCCGCGTTCGGCTGACAGGCGAGACGGTGCCGAATGCCATTCTTGTGCCGCAGCGCGCCGTGCAGCAGCTGCTCGATAAAACGTTTGTCATGGTCGTCGGCGATGACGGCAAGTCGGAGGCTCGTTCCGTTACACTCGGCCAGCAGGTCGGCAGCTACTACATCGTCAAAGATGGCCTTTCTGCGAATGACACGGTTATTGTCGAAGGTCTCTCAAGCCTGACAGAAGGCAAGGACCTCGCTGTGACGATGGTAACGCCTGACGAGATGGGCTTCTCGTTCGAGGAAGATACGACGCCGTACGATACGATGACCAACTCTTCGGATTCGAGCAGCGGCAGCAACAGCTAAGGGGGCGGCGTTTTGTCTAAATTTTTTATTCACCGCCCGATCTTCGCCATCGTTATCTCGCTGATCATTGTCATCGCCGGCGGCATCGCAGCGACACAGCTGCCTATTGCGCAGTACCCGCAGATTTCACCGCCGACCGTCAGTGTCAGCACGACATATACGGGCGCCAGTGCCTCCGTCGTCAATCAGACGGTCGCACAGATTGTCGAGGACCAGGTCAACGGTACGCAGGGCATGGACTACATGTCCTCAAGCTCCGATGATACCGGCCGCTACAGTCTTTCTGTCACATTTGAGACTGGCACGGACGGCGATATGGACTCTGTCAAGGTCCAGAACAACGTCGCTTCGGCTACCAGCCAGCTGCCGTCAGAAGTTCAGCAGGTCGGTCTGACGACGAAGAAATCCACGAATGATATGGCCTATATGATGGCCTTCTACTCACCGGATGGCACGTACGACCGTGCTTTCATGAAGAACTACGCGACGATTTACCTCATCGATAAACTCAAGCGTATCAATGGCGTCGGCAACGTACAGGTTTTCGGTTCGGATTATGCTATGCGCGTCTGGCTCAATCCGGACAAACTCGCTGAACTCAATCTGACGGTTGCGGATGTTTCGGCAGCCATCAAGGAGCAGAACATTCAGGCTCCGGCCGGTACTATCGGTGGCATGCCGGTCAATAACGGTCAGGAAAAACAGATGTCCGGCAAGATTGAAGGCCGTCTGACGACACCGGAAGAATTCGGCAATGTCATCATCAAATCGAATGGTGACGGCCAGTTCGTCCGCCTCAAGGACGTGGCCAAGATTGAAACAGGTCAGCAGTCATCTGCCATTATTTCCAAATTCAAAGGCTATCCGTCCGTTGGTTTCGGCATCAACCTGACGAGTGACGCCAACGCCATGAAGACGGTTGCACAGGTTCGTCAGGTATTCGATGAAGCAAAGACCACGCTGCCGCCGGGAATGGAGATGTCGACGATTTTCGATTCGACGAATTACATCAGCACCTCCATCAAGGAAGTTCTGGAGACGTTTGTCGAAGCATTGCTCCTCGTCGTGTTTGTCATCTTCATTTTCCTGCAGAACTGGCGTGCAACGCTCATACCGCTGCTGGCTGTACCGGTATCTCTTATTGGTACGCTCGGTGCGTTCCTGATTCTCGACTTTTCCATCAATACCCTGACGCTTTTCGCCATGGTTCTGGCCATCGGTCTGGTCGTCGATGATGCGATCGTCGTTATCGAGAACGTCGAGAAACACATGGAAGAGGGGCTGACGCCTGTCGATGCGACGGAACGCGCCATGGACGAGGTTCAGGGCCCTGTGGTCGCCATTGCTGTTGTCCTCTCGGCCGTATTCGTGCCGGTTGCTTTCCTCGGCGGCATGACAGGCGTCCTCTACAGACAGTTCGCCCTGACGATTGCCGTGTCCGTCTGCCTTTCGGCCTTTGTGGCCCTGACGCTGACGCCGGCTCTCTGCGCGATGATGCTCAAGAAGCATACGGAAAAGGACGATGAAGGCGTCCTCGGACGTTTTTTTGTCAAGTTCAACAATTGGTTTGACCGCACGAAGCGCGGTTATGTCGGCGTGGTGGCCAAGTTTATCCGTCATTCGCGCCTGGCCCTTATCTTCCTGCTCATCGTGGCGGGCTGTGCGGGCCTCGTCTATACGAAGCTGCCTGCAACCTTCGTTCCTTCGGAGGACCAGGGCTATATGTTCGCGGCAATTGAAATGCCGGATGGCACTTCGGCCAACCGCACGCAGGCAGTCGTCGACAAAGTCAATACAGCCCTGATGCAGAGCGTCAAGGGGCTGGACAGCACAATGGCCATCACGGGCTTTTCGCCTCTGTCGGGCGGTTCTTCGTCAAGTGCCGGCATGATCGTTGTCGGCATGAAGGACTGGTCGCAGCGTCAGGATATCAGTGAATCCGTCAATGCTGCTGTGCAGACGGCCTTTGGCGTCGGTGCTAAGGTAGCGCCTGAAGCTACGGTCATCGCCATGAACCCGCCGGCTCTGCCGGGCCTCGGTATGACGGGCGGCTGGACACTGCAGCTGCAGGATATGACGGGCCATTCGGAAGAAGAGCTCAACAACCTGACGAAACAGATTGTCGCAGCTGCAAACCAGCGTCCGGAACTCGCCGGCGTCCGCTCGACGTATTCGGCTGGTTCTCCTGTCATGCAGTACGAGGTTGACCGTGAGAAGGTCAAGAACCTAGGCATCCAGCTTTCCGATGTATTCACGGCCATGCAGGTCAACTACGGCGGCTATCAGGTCAATGACTTTAACCGCTTCGGCCGCAGCTACAAGGTCATGCTGCAGGCCGATAACGACTACCGCAGCTCGACCGACGCCATGAAATTCATGTTCGTCAAATCGAGCAAAGGTACGATGGTGCCGCTCGATACGCTCTTAAAGCCGAAATTCACGTCGGGACCGTCGACGATTTCGCGCTTCAACGGCACGCGTTCCATTCAGATTACAGGCCAGCCGGGCAATGGCTATTCGTCCGGTCAGGCCATGAACGCCATCAAGGAAGTCGTCCAGCAGAATGCCGGTACGGGCTTCAACATTGAATGGTCCGGTCAGAGCCGTGAGGAATCGAAGGCTTCGAACTCGACGATGCAGGTCCTTGTCCTGTCGCTCGTCTTTGTCTTCCTCTGCCTCGCTGCTCTCTACGAGAGCTGGAGCGTACCGTTCGCCGTCCTTTTGACGGTACCAACCGGTATTTTCGGTGCCGTTGTTTCGGAGTATGGACTCTCCATCCTCGAGGCTATGGCAGGCCACGCGAATGCGGGCCTGCAGAACAGCATCTATATGCAGATCGGTATCATCGCAATCATCGGTCTGGCGGCGAAGAACGCCATCCTGATTGTCGAATTCGCGAAGGTCCGTGTCGACCGCGGCATGGAGCCGGTCAAGGCTGCCATTGAGGCGGCCGGTCTGCGCCTGCGCCCGATCCTCATGACGTCGTTTGCCTTCATCATTGGCTGCGTGCCGCTGGCTATCGCCACGGGCGCCGGTGCTGCCGCGCGTAACGGCATGGGCGTCGCAGTTGTCGGCGGCATGCTGTTCGCTACGGCCATGGGGATCTTCCTGATCCCGGTCTTCTTCGTCGCGATGGAATGGATTGCCGCGAAACTTGGCCTCGTCAAGCAGCAGCGCAAGAAATCCTCGGCCGATTATATGTAAAAAGAGATTTTCACTATTTACGGTTACAGCCGATACAGAGGGACCGCCTTCCTTGTCAGGGAGGCGGTTCATTTGTTATAATGGCAGTATACTATATGGATCGAATCCGCTAAGCAATATAACAGGATTGTCATGAAAGGAGCGAATTACATGGCAGCAGATAAGAAAGAAGCAGCAAGCAAAAAGGAAGCACTCGAGAATGCGCTGAAGAAAATCGAGAAGGACTTCGGCAAAGGCTCAATCATGCGCCTCGGCGATGCGAAAGCCAACATGGACATCGAAGTCATCCCGACGGGCATTTTGCCTCTTGACATCGCACTTGGCGTCGGCGGTATTCCGCGCGGCCGCATTATCGAAGTCTTCGGTCCGGAATCTTCCGGTAAAACGACGGTCACGCTGCATATGATTGCAGAAGCGCAGAAACAAGGCGGCATCGCGGCGTTCATCGATGCCGAGCATGCCCTTGACCCGGTTTACGCCGCCAAGCTCGGCGTCGACATCGATTCTCTCTTGATTTCGCAGCCGGATACGGGTGAGCAGGCTCTCGACATCGTCGATGCTCTTGTGCGCAGCGGCGCCATTGACATCATCGTCGTCGACTCCGTCGCCGCCCTCGTGCCGAAGGCCGAGATTGAGGGCGATATGGGCGACAACCACGTCGGCCTGCAGGCCCGACTCATGAGTCAGGCCATGCGCAAACTCACGGGCATCATCGCCAAATCGCGCACGGCAGCGATTTTTATCAACCAGATTCGTGAAAAAGTCGGCGTCATGTTCGGCAGCCCGGAGACGACGACAGGCGGCCGCGCTCTGAAGTTCTATTCGTCTGTACGCCTTGACGTGCGCAAGATTGACACGCTCAAGCAGGGACAGGATGTCATCGGCAACCGCACGCGCATCAAGGTCGTCAAGAACAAGGTTGCCCCGCCGTTCCGCACGGCTGAATTTGACATCATGTACGGCGAAGGTGTTTCGCGCCTTTCGAGCATCATCGACATGGGCGTGGACCTCGATATTGTCGACAAGAGCGGTGCCTGGTTCTCCTACAACAACACGCGCCTTGGTCAGGGCAAGGAAAATGCCAAGCAGTCCCTGCGCGAACAGCCGCAGCTGGCCGAAGAAATCGAGGCCAAGATCCGCGCCAAACTCCTTGAAGACCCGGAAGCCGGCGATTCCATCAAACAGGCTGAGGCAGAGGTCAAGAAGGAGCAGGAAGAAGCGGCCGCTGACGGCGAAGCATGATGTACCGCAGCTATCACGCCTCGTCCTCTGAGGATGAGGCGGGCAAAAACTATGGCAGGAAACATCGGCGCACGCGCCGTCAAAAGGACTTCGGAACAGAAAACACGGAACATGCGGAACATAACGTGCGCAGCCCGAAAAAGCCGGTCAAAACGGCTCTGGTCGCAGCCGTCGATATCCTTGCACGTCAGGAGTACAGCGAAGCAAAGCTCCGCGAAAAACTTGCGCGCAAGGGCTATGCGGAAGAAGAAATGGATGCGGCCGTTGCCCGTCTCAAGGAACGTCATTATCTTGACGATGCGGCGGCCTGCCAGCGTCAGTTCGACTTTCTCTATCACGAAAGCCGCAGTTCCCTGCGCCAGATCTGTTTAAAGCTCAGGCAGCGCGGCTTCTCGAAAGAAGATATTGACGCCTGCCGGCCAAAGGATTTCTACGAGCGCGAGAAAGGCGCGGCACTGCGCGTGCTCGCGCTCAAGTTTCCGCGCGGCGGCGAGCGGCAGAAGATGATGGCCAATCTCTATCAGAAGGGCTTTGATTCGAGTGCCGCCAGAGCTGCCATTGCGGAATATCAGGAGCGCTTTGCAGAAGATTGAGCATCGTCTCCTATATAGATAGAATGAAGAGAGGGATTATATTGGGCCTGAAAAATACTCACTTTAATGTAGAAGAACTGCGTGAAAAGTTCTTCAGCTGCCGGGGACGCCTCAACCGCAAACCGTTTATCATGCGTATGCTCGGCGTCATGGTGTTTTTCACCTTTGTCGCCATGCTGTTTTACAGTATCTGCTTCAGCCTGATTGGCAGCAAGATGCTCGCTGACGGTACAGCCGTGCTCGTGTCGGTGATTGAGGTTGTTTCGATTTATACGCTGGTCACGCGCCGTCTGCACGACCTCGGTTATGGCAATGCTCTGGCCATCCTGTACCTCGTGGCCGGTATTCTGCAGCCTTTTCTTTTCAAGGCAGTAGAAGGAATGCCTCAGGACAGTATGGAGTCAGAAGTCGTTCAGGCCATCAATCTGTTTGTCATGCTCTTAATTGTCTGCCTCATGCTGATCCGCGGCAAGCGCGGGGATAATGAGTATGGGGAAGACCCGCTCATGCGTTGAGCATTGCGAACCGTTCCCTTTTTTCGTGCTCTATGCTATAATTTTCTCAGGATATACGTCCTGTTCGTGTTGCTTTAATTAGGAAGGAAGAAAAAAATTGAGCAAGCCTGTAAATGAAATGATTCTCGTACTGGACTTTGGCGGTCAGTACAATCAGCTCATCGCACGCCGTGTGCGTGAAAATCATGTTTACTGCGAAGTTCATCCGCAGTCGCTGTCCCTCGAGAAGATCCGCGAGATGGCGCCGAAAGGCATCATCCTGACGGGCGGTCCGAACAGCGTCTACACGGAAGACGCCGTGACGTGCAGTCCGGAGCTCTTTGAACTCGGCATTCCGGTGCTCGGCATCTGCTACGGTTCGCAGCTCATGGCTCACCTCTTAGGCGGCAAAGTCGAGACGGCACCGACGAGCGAATACGGCAAGACGGAAGTCACGCTCAATGAGGAAGGCAAACAGTCGAAGCTCTTCACAGGTGTCAAGGAAAAGAGCATCTGCTGGATGAGCCATACGGACTACATCGCCAAAGCGCCGGAAGGCTTTACGGTCACGGCCTTCACGCCGGTCTGCCCGGTGGCGGCGATGGAGAATGCAGAGCGCCGTCTCTATGCGACGCAGTTCCATCCGGAAGTCATGCACACGGAACAGGGCAAAGAGATGCTTCATAACTTCGTCTACAAGGTCTGCGCATGCAAGGGCGACTGGAAGATGGATTCCTTCGTCAAGACGACGGTCGAGGAGCTTAAAAAGAAAATCGGCAAGGGCAAGGCCCTCTGCGCGCTTTCGGGCGGTGTCGATTCGTCTGTAGCCGCTGTTCTGCTTTCAAAAGCCATCGGCAAACAGCTGACCTGCGTATTCGTCGACCATGGCCTGCTGCGCAAGGATGAGGGCAATCAGGTTGAGTCCGTCTTTGGTCCTGAGGGTCCGTACGACCTCAATTTCATCCGCGTCAATGCCAAAGACCGTTTCTACGAGAAGCTCAAGGGCGTGACGGAACCGGAGAAGAAGCGCAAGATCATCGGCGAGGAATTCATCCGCGTCTTTGAGGAAGAAGCCAAGAAAATCGGCGCTGTCGATTATCTCGTGCAGGGCACGATTTATCCGGATGTCATCGAGAGCGGCCTCGGCAAGTCGGCCGTCATCAAGAGCCATCACAATGTCGGCGGCCTGCCGGACTATGTCGACTTCAAGGAAATCGTCGAGCCTTTGCGTCTGCTCTTCAAGGATGAGGTACGTGCTGCCGGCCGTGAGCTCGGTCTGCCGGAATACCTCGTCAACCGTCAGCCGTTCCCGGGGCCGGGCCTCGGCATCCGCATCATCGGCGAAGTCACGGCTGAAAAAGTCAAGATTGTACAGGAAGCCGATGCGATTTACCGCGAGGAAGTCGCCAAAGCCGGCGTCAAGAACCTCGGCCAGTACTTCGCAGCACTCACGAACATGCGCAGCGTCGGCGTCATGGGCGACGGCCGTACCTACGATTACGCCATTGCCCTGCGTGCTGTCATGACGAGCGATTTCATGACGGCCGAGAGCGCCCAGCTGCCGTGGGAAGTCCTGCAGAAGACGACGAGCCGCATCGTCAACGAAGTCAAAGGCGTCAACCGCGTGCTCTACGACTGCACGGGCAAACCGCCGGCTACGATTGAATTTGAATAATTTTCGCAGCTGAGAAAATCTGCCTATAAAAAGCCGCAGGGTCCAATTTTGGGACCCTGCGGCTTTTTGCATGACATCCATCTCGATATTAATCTTGTCCATGCTCAATCTTCATGGAAGAATTCAATAATCTTGTGGATGGCCAGAGCCATATGATTCGGATTCTGGAACGGGTGGTTTGCTCCTTCAACGGGAATGAATTCGATGACATTGTCCTCGGCGAATTTCTGCGCATCTTCAATCGGGACCATCTCGTCCTTCGTGCCGTGCAGAATCAGCATGGAGTCGGCGAAGTCAAAATACTCGTGGTCGAGCGGGCAGAAGGATTTGAGGTCGTCGAGGAAGGACTGGTCGATTTTCATCTTGCGTTCAAAGCCAATCTGGATTTCTTTGCCTTTTTTGAGTTTGGCGTGGTCGGCTTCGGGGATGCGGCTGCTCATCGTCTCGTACATGTGGATGGCCGGACAGCGCAGGGCGATGCGGCGGAACGGATTGCCGACTTCGATGAGATAGCGAAGCGTCAGATAGCCGCCTAGGCTTGTCGAATAAATGCAGACGTCCTTGGCCTGCAGTTCTTTTTTGGCGTATTCCGTGACGATGGTCAGATACGTCAGGCACTCGGCAACGGTGAGCTTTTTGCGCGCATCCATGCCATGGCAGGGCCAGTCAAAGGCAATGACGCCCCAGCCCTTGTATTTGGACGTCAGATGTTCGCCGAAATTGACCGTGCCGGCTGTCTCTTTATTGCTGCCAAAACCATGTGTGACGATGGCGATATGCTCGAAGGAACGCGCCGTCTTGTCACTTGCGCTGCAGATCAGCTTGCAGCGGATGCTCAGGCCCTGTTCGTTGATATCAAAATGTTTTTCCATATGGGTATCCCTCAGTTTCTAAAATTTTCAACGCTTCTATTATACGCCGAATCAGGCCGGCTGAAAAGTCAGCCGCAATGGCGGGATGAATGGTTCCCAAAAGGATAGGAAAGGATAAAAAAGTACATACTTGTCTATCTTGGCGAATCTGCTATACTGAAACCATAGGCAGAATATGTGTATATATTAGGAAAGTTTAGGATTGGAGGTGTCCGTATGGATCTTGAGACACTGGCGAAGAATCTGAAGTGGCGCGGCATCGAACTGAAGGTTTTTGCGACGAAAGAGGAAGCTGCAGATTACCTGACACAAGCCATCAAGGGCAAGAGCGTGGGCTTTGGCGGTTCGATGACACTCGAGGCAATGGGGCTTTACGAAAAGCTCAAACCAGCGAATGAAATGTTCTGGCATTGGCGTCAGGACATGCCTGCAGACGAAGCAAAGGCCAAGGCCTATCTGGCCGATATCTATATTACTTCGCTGAATGGCGTGGCTGAGACGGGCGAACTTGTCAACATCGATGGCAGCGGCAATCGCGTGGCAGCAACGCTGACGAAGCATGAAAAAGTTTATTTTGTCATCGGCGAGAACAAGCTCGCTCCGGATTTGCATGCGGCAATCGACCGCGCACGCAACATTGCCAGTCCCCTGAATGCCAAAAGGCTGCATCGCAAGACACCGTGCGCCGTCAAGGCCGACCATTGCTATGACTGCAAAAGCCCTGAGCGCATCTGCCGCAGTCTCAACATCATCTGGGAAAAACCGATGCAGGCCGGGGCGTGTGAACTCGTGCTGATTCGCGAAGCTCTCGGTTATTGAGAGACTATCCTGTCAATAGACAATGGAAAGGAAATAACAATGAAATTCAAATTTGCACATAATAACTTCAATGTACTGAATCTCGACAAGAGCCTTAAGTTCTATGAAGAGGCCCTCGGCTTTAAGCCGGTCCGCAAATTCGAGGGGCCGGGCTTTACGCTCGCGTATCTTTCCGATGGCGGCCAGACGCCGCATGAGCTCGAACTCACGTGGCTCCATGACCGCAAGGAGCCGTACAACCTCGGTGAAAATGAGTTCCATCTTGCCGTGCGCACGGATGACTTTGAGGCAGCTTACAAGAAGCATAAGGAAATGGGCTGTATCTGCTTCGAGAATAAGGATATGGGCATCTACTTTATCAGCGACCCCGATAATTACTGGATTGAGATTCTGCCGCCGGAACTTTGATACCAAACGGATGGAAGTTCTATCCCTGCGAAAAAATCCTGCTGACCTGCATTTTTGCGGGCGGCAGGATTTTTTTATTACTGTTTTTAGCGCCGTGTGCTAAAATACAAATATATCATTTTTATGTTTCGAGGTAGCTTATGCTTCATTATCTTAAGCCTTATTATGGCACGGCAGTGCTTACCATATGTTTTATGATTTCAGAGGTACTCATTGACCTCTATCAGCCGCGCATGATGGCTTCGATTGTCAACGAAGGCATTCTGGGCCTTGGTCGTGGCGGCCTGCCGGACCCTGAGCTTGTGCTTCAAACAGGCCTTTTGATGGTGCTGGTGGTTCTGGTCGGCGGCTTTTGCGGCGTCATGGGGGCGGTCTGCGTCAATCGCTGCGCACAGAATTTTGGCAACGATATCCGCAAGGATTGTTTCCGCCGCATCATGCACTTTTCACTGGAACAGGTTGACTTTTTCCATACGGGGTCCCTGATTACGCGCATCACGAGCGATACGACACAGGTACAGGCAATGGTCAGTTCTGCGCTGCGCAGTGTCGTGCGCAGCACGACTTTCCTGATAGCCGGCACAGCCGCACTTTTGACGCTTGACCTGAACTTTGGCATCATTGCCATGCTGGTCACTCCGGTCGTTTTATTCGAGGTTTCTCTGGTCGTTTGGAAGAGCAATCCGTTATTCCTGCTGCTGCAGCAGAAGCTCGATGCCCTGAACGGCATCATGCAGGAAGATATCAGCGGTGCGCGCGTCATCAAAGGCTATCATCAGGAAAAACGCGAAAGTCAGCGCTTTGGCAGGGCCAATGACGATTTGGCGGCGACGCAGCTGCAAGTGCTGCTGCTCATCGCGTGGCTGATGCCGCTCGTCAATATCGTCCTGAATCTCGCATTGGTCGGCGTCATTTACGTGGGTTCCTTTGATGTCAAAGAAGGCATGATTGGTCCCGGCACGATTATGGCGGCACTGACTTATGTTGTGCAGATTCTAAATGGACTCTTGATATTCGCGATGATTCTGCAGCTTTTTGCACGCGGCCTTACTTCCAAACGCCGTTTGCAGGAAATTTTACAGACAAGACCTGTTCTGGAAGATGGCAGATACCCGCACGGAATTCCTCAAAAGACGGAGAGCTGTTTGGAATTTCACCATGTATCGTTCCGTTATCCTTCGCAGATGGAAAATGTCCTGACGAACATCTCGCTGACTGTCAAGCGGGGAGAGACGCTGGCTATCGTCGGCGCGACGGGTTCGGGCAAGAGCACGCTTATCAAGCTTTTGCCGCGTTTTTACGATGCTTCAGCAGGGCAGATTTTGGTGGATGGAATCGATGTACGCGATTATCCATTAAAGGATTTGCGACAGAAGATGGCCGTGGTCCTGCAGAAAACGGAGCTGTTCTCCCTGAGCATCCGCGACAATATCGCGTGGGGCGAGGATGATGTCTCCTTTGACGAGGTGAAAGAGGCTGCCCATATTGCGCAGGCAGATGGTTTTATTGCGCGGCAGCCGGATGGCTATGATACGGAAGTGGCCGAGGGCGGCATGAGCCTTTCAGGCGGGCAGCGTCAGCGTTTGGCCCTTGCGCGCGCCATCGTCCGTCGGCCGGAAATCCTGATTCTCGATGACAGCACGAGTGCCCTCGATTTGCGCACGGAAGCTGCTTTTTACGAGGCACTTGGCGCTTATACCGAAAAACTCCGTGCCGAAGGCCGCTTCCTGACGAAAATCATCGTGGCCCAGCGTATCGCGACGGCCCGCCGTGCTGACCGGATTGCCGTGCTCGATGGCGGCCGTCTAGCGGCCTTGGGGACACATGCAGAACTCTTAAAGGATTCGGCCGTTTATCGGGAAATCTGTGCTTCGCAGCTCGGCGTGGACGAGAGGGGAGATGAGGCCTGATGGCAGCAAGAAAAAAAGCAGAAGATTATTTTCGCCGTCCCCGTCGTATCGGTGCTCCTGTCGAAAAAGCCGTACATCGCAGGGCGACATTCCTGCGCCTGCTTACATACTTTCATGCGGAGAGACTGCGCTTGCTGCTCCTGACTTTTGTCGTCACGGCCGGTGTCATAGCCGGCGTTGCGGCGCCGATTTTCCAGAGTCAGGCCATTGACGCGATTGCCGAAGCGGCGTATGCATCTCTGCCCCGCATCCTGCTCTCGATGCTTGCAGCCTGTGCCCTGTACGCCGTTATGGTCTTTTTTCAGGGACGCCTGAGCGCCAGACTCAGTCAGAGCATCATCCGCCGCCTGCGCCGCGACCTCTTTGACAAAATCAACACGCTGCCGCTCTCTTATATTGACCGGCACTCCCATGGCGACCTCATGAGCCGTATGACAAATGATGCCGACAATATTGCCAGTGTCATCTCGACCTCGCTCGGCGCCCTGTTTGCCGGTGTGCTGACTTTAGTCGGCACGGCCATCGTCATGCTGTCGTTCAGCGTGCCTTTGACGCTTTTGACCTGTCTGACGGTCGTGGCGACGGTTCTGACGACGAAATTGATTGCCAAGAAGATGAGCAAGTATTTTCTCAACCGTCAGGAACTTTTAGGCAGCCTCAACGGCATGGTGGAGGAAAAAGTCACGGCGGTGCGCACGGTCAAGGCGTATGCGAGGGAAGAGCGCATCATCAAGGAATTCGAGCAGACCGCGGATGCCTTGACAAAAACGGGCATCCGCGCCGAGAGCATCGGCAATTCGATGGGACCTTTGATGAATATGATTTCCAACTGTTCCTTTGTCATCGTTTCGGTTTTCGGTGCTTATTTTGCCCTAAAGGGCTGGATTACGGTCGGCGTCATCTCGGCTTTCATCATCTATTCGAAGCAGTTCACGCGTCCAATCAACGAGATTGCCCAGCTTTACGGGCAGATTGAGACGGCTCTGGCCGGTGCCGAACGCATTTTTGCCGTGCTCGATGAAAAGAGTGAGCCGGAGGGCGGCGCGGAAGTGCCGGTTCGGACTCGCGATGTCATCGAATTTCGCCATGTGAATTTTTCATATGTGCCAGAAAAACGTGTGATTGATGATTTCAATCTGAAGATTGAGGCAGGCAAAAAAATCGCCCTGGTCGGTGCGACGGGCTCCGGCAAGACGACGATTGTCAATCTGCTGATGCGGTTTTACGAAATCGACAGCGGCGAAATTTTGCTCGATGGCAGAGACATCCGCGAATATTCGCTCAGCAGCCTGCGCGGCCTCGTGGGCATTGTTTTGCAGGATACGGTGCTGTTCTCGGATACGGTTCATTATAATCTGGCCTATGCGAAACAAAATGCCTCCACTGAGGAGATTGAACGGGCGGCAAAACTTGCCAATGCCGATGAATTCATTCGCCATCTGCCCAAAGGATATGAGACGGTTTTGACGGGAGCTGGCAGCAGCCTGTCCGAAGGACAGCGGCAGCTTTTGGCCATCGGCCGCGCCTGCCTCGCAAATCCGCGCATCCTGATTCTCGATGAAGCGACATCGAATGTCGATACGCGCACGGAAGCAAAGATTCAGGATGCCATGACGCGCCTGATGCATGACAGGACCTGCCTGATTATCGCACACCGCATTTCGACGATACGCGATGCCGATACAATTATCGTCATGGAGCAGGGACATATCGCCCAGCAGGGCAGCCACGCGGAACTCATAAAAAAAGAAGGCCCATACAGGGACCTTTATTTGACGCAGTTTGCGGGACAGGCTTCGTAACCATCCTGATAAGGCTGCATTTTCGAATCTATGTGCTGTTTGTGCTATAATGTAGGCGTAAGCATCGAACAGATGAATTTTCGGACTCTGAGCAGGGGGTGCGGTATGGATAAGGAAAAAATAGAAGAACTCGGTGAATACCTCAAAATTTTTCAGCCTATTTACGCCAGACGCCTGGAAAAGACGCGGCTCGAGAAGATGCGTTTTGCTTATTACACGAGCGCGAGCACGGGCATCAATATCCTCAAGGGACATGCCCTCTGGATGCGGGCGGCTGCCTGCATGAACGATTACCGCGAAATCGATTACGGCATCCAGTTGCTCAATAAAACGGTGTATGGCTCCGACTACCGCCGCGAGCGCATTTTGCAGCTTGCCAGGCGTCTCGATTGGGGCGAAAATGTGCTCGACTCCATGATGAGCGACCTCAACAACAATGAGCAGCGTTATATTACGCATACGTATCTCGCATGTGTCTCGGAGCACCGGCCGCGCGAACATGGCAAGGGCCGGCTCTCGATGTGGCGCGCCTATGGCCGCAAGACCGGCGTGGCCGTCGTCCTGAAGCCGACAGCCATTTTCGGCCAGCTTGACCCGCTGCCGCTGCGGCTGACACCCGTGGAATACTTGACACAGGCGCAGTTTACAGAGGGCTTCGACTGGATGCTCGACAATATCGAACAGCATCTCGAAGAGCTTCAGACACGGGAACCGGCCAAAGTCCTCGAGTATTTCGTCAATATGCTCATGACGTCCCTGTTTTCCATCAAGAATCCGGGCTTCAACGAAGAGCGCGAATGGCGCTTTGTCTACCATGAGTCGGCCAGCGGGCATCTGCATCACGATATTGTCGTTGTTGACGGCATTCCGCAGATCATCTACAAACTGCCGCTCAAAGGACCAAATGACGATGGTCCGGGCGTGCCGCTCGCCGACGCTCTCGAAGAAATCATCATCGGTCCGAGCCAGTACGCTGAGGTCATCGAGGCCGCTTTTATCCGCATGCTGCAGGAATTCGGCATTCCGGATGCAGCGGACCGCGTGAGCAAGAGCAACATTCCTTTGCGCTGAATTATTCTTTTTCTTGGAACAGATCGTCGTCATCACTCTGCCAGCAGCTCATTTTCCGGACGTTGAGACAGCTGATATGGCCGCCCGGCAGATAGGAGCCGGTGTCGATGTCGATGATGTGATTGCGAAAACTAAGGGGATGGCTGCGGCTGCGGTCGAAGCACTGCACGGGCGTATGGCCGACAATGACCGTCTGTTCGCCGTCGTATTCCTCGTAGAATTCCGCGCGCAGCCAGAGCATATCGTCGACCTGTTCTTCATAGGAAAGTTTTGAGTAAAAACCAGCATGGGTGAACAGGTATGTTTCGCCGACCGCCGCGATATGGTCAAGGGAGAGCACGAAGTGCAGAAGTTCGTGGTAGAGGCTGCAGTCTTTTTCGTAAACCTTTTTGAGGCTCGCAAATGTAGCCTGACCGCCGCTCCTAAGCCAGCCGTGCTGCAGGTCCATGGGCTCGCGAATGCTGTGATTTTGAAAATAATGGCGCATCATGGCTTCGTGGTTGCCCGTCAGCGTGACGACATAGGGAAATTTTTCCTTGAGCTTCATGACCATCTGCAGGACTTCGGCCACCTCGGGTCCGCGGTCGATGTAGTCGCCGAGAAAAATCAGCAGGTCCTGCTGCGGGTCGTAGGGGATGTGCTCAAAGAGCGACTGCAGGCGCGTAAAATTGCCGTGGATATCCCCAACCGCGAGAATCCGGTTAAAATCGCAGTCATCGGGCACGACGACCATGCCGCCCTCGGAGACCAGCTTCTTTTTGCCCTTGAACTGCTGCCGTTTGGCGGCGATTTCCTCTAAAATATTCATAATGCACCTTCTTTGTGCTGAAAAAATCGGAAGTAAAAAACCGTCACTGCCGTATCTATGCGATGATACACGCCGTGACGGCTCGTTTTTATTATAGCAAAAACACTTTGAAACATCCAGAATGACAGCGGGAGCCTTCTGCGCTATAATAGATATTATATATAATAGAAAGAATCGTAAGAAGGGGGAACGTGTCTTGAAGTACGGTCATAAAATCGCGAATAGGGGAATCCCGCTGCTGCTGACCTTGCTGCTGGCTTTTTTCCTGCCTATGGGTATAAAAGCAGCGTCGGCTTCGCCGGAAATCACGGACGAACGGGCGACGGCCGACTATTGGACGCAGAGAAATTCTGCCGGCGACCAAGTGATTTTGTCAAAGGAACAGGTCAAAGAAGTCAATGCAGGGCTTCGCAGCCGCAATGATACGCTGGCCGATTTAGCGGTCCTGCCGGAGACGGTATCTGCTGATGAGGTAAGGCAGCGCATTGAAAATGTGCAGGCCTTGGGTGATTTTGATACGGCTGCCGTGCCGGACCTTTATAAAAACGGCAGCGGCCTGACCTCGTACAGCTATTCCTTTGCGCACAAAAACTGCAATCTTTCTGCCATGCCGGAAACGGCCAATATCCGTTATGGCGTGGTAACGAGACGCGCAAATCTGCGCCTGCTGCCGGAAGCGACGGGCTGGTTCGAAAGTGCCGGTGATACGCATTACGATACACTGCAGGCTACGGCTCTTGACCCTGCCGAGCCGGTTGCCGTGCTGCTCGACAGCTACGATAAGAAATTCTCGTTTGTGCGCACGCGCTTTTATGACGGCTGGCTTGCAAAGTCTGACTTTGCGGAGACGGGCCGCGCCGAATGGGATAAATTTGCAGCGCCCGCTTCGTTTGCCGTCGTCACGGCCAATAAAAAGACCATTGCCAATGCCGATGGCGAGGGACTGCTCTTCCAGATGGGCGCCAAGATTCCGCTGACGGCTGACAAGAAACTGCTGCTGCCCGTAAATGACAACGGTACGCTGCGGACGGAGCAAATCAAGGCTGCTTTTGACGATACCCTGCATGAGGGCTTCCTGCCCTGCACGGAGAACAATTTCGTGCGTCAGGGCTTCCGCTTTTTAGGCGACGTCTACGGCTGGGGCGGCCTTGACGACAGCGTCGACTGCTCCTCGTTTGTCGGGGATGTTTACCGCAGTATGGGCATTGAGCTGCCGCGCGACGCCGACCAGCAGGCCAAATCCATGCCGCGCGTCGTCGACCTTGCCGGCATGAATGAGGATGAACGATTGACAGCGCTTTATGCCTGCCGTCCGGGGACTTTGCTTGCGAACAACACCCATGTCATGATGTATCTCGGTCAGGACGATGCGGGCACGCCGATTGTCCTGCAGTCGATGAGCAGCTGGTTCAGTTTCTCGGGCGGCTATGCCAAACATTATCTGCGCAAAGTCATTGCCTCAACCGCGACCTTTTTAAATGCCAGCGGCACGCCGTACATCAACGGGGTGCGTTATCTTGGCTCGCTGCGCTGAGCTGCAAGAGAAATTAGGAGAGTAAATATATGAAGAGTCCTTTGCGTTATCAGTTTTCGGAGTACGACTGCGGCCCGACGACGATGCTCAACGCAGTCAGTTATCTCTTTGAACGCGAAGAGATTCCGCCCGAGATCATCCGCAACGTCATGCTCTACAGCCTCGACTGCTACAGCAACAAAGGGGAGCCGGGCCGCGCGGGCACGAGCCGCATGGCGATGATGTTCCTGTCAAACTGGCTTGATGGCTTTGGCCATGCGACGAATCTGCCACTTTCGAGCCAGTATCTCTCGGGAAAAGCGGTGTCCATCAGTCAGGAAAGTCTCGTCAACGATGCCCTGCACCGCGGCGGTGTCGCCGTCGTGCGCCTTTTCTACGAAGTCGAGCATTACGCACTTTTGACCGGTGTCGACAAAAACGGCATCTACATGTTTGACCCGTGGTATGTGCCAGAAGGCTCCAAGGAATTTGAAGGCACCGGCATCGAACTGACGCTTGCGCATCCGAAGGAATACAATCGCATCGTGCCGGCTGCCTGCTTCAACCGCGAGACAAACGAGCCCTACGCCCTCGGCCCCGTCGAAGACCGCGAAGCTGTCCTGCTCTTCAACGAACGCACAAAGAAAACCGCACAGGATACCATCGAATACTTCATCTGATATGTGCGATGGATTTTATATCTTTACAATAGACGTGAAATACGCTATAATATTGAGTGTTGTCGGGACGTAGCGCAGTTTGGTAGCGCGCTTCCTTGGGGTGGAAGAGGTCGTGGGTTCAAATCCCGTCGTTCCGACCATTTTTGCAAAATGAGGCTTTCTATGAAAATAGGAAGTCTTTTTTATTACTTCCTATGGTATAATAGTGTTAAAAAGAGCTGTAAGAAAAGCTTCTATGGAAAAAATATGGGAAACCAAGGGGGAGTCGCTATGCGGTCTATGCCGAAGTATTTCAATATGATGGTGCAGACATGGAATTCGGTGTTTTTTATGTTTGTGACGCTCGGGGGAGCGTATCTTGTGTATACGGCGTCGTATCTTTGGGGCATCATCTGTCTGGTGCTGGGCATCGGCGGCGTGTACTTCTGCATGAAGCAGGCACAGGCATGGTCGGAGGTCAAAAAAGAGGACCTGCCGCCGATGGACCGCGAGACTCTCAAGGAGTGGATTGCCGGCAAGCGCAATGCGCCGCAGCCGCCTGAGAAAAAATAATATGCGATGAGGCGGCTGCAATAGAGTCGAAGCAGCCGGCAAAACAGCGGCGGAGCAGACGCTGAACAGCGGCAGGATTTCGCCTTTTCGCGGCGTGTGCTCTATGGTATAATAAAACATCAGATGATTTTTCGAAGAGACTGCACGCGCAGCCTCTTTTTTATGGACAGGCTCTATATTATGGAAGGAAAAGGAGAAATTCATGAGCGTATTGGAGGTTTCGCATCTTTCGCACAGCTATGGCGGGCGGGAGATTTTTGAGGATGTATCGTTTCGCCTTTTAAAAGGCGAGCATGTGGCGCTGGTCGGCGCGAACGGCGAGGGCAAGTCGACCTTTATGTCCATCATCACGGGCAAACTCACGCCGGATGCCGGCACGGTCACTTGGGCGAAGCGCACGAAAGTCGGCTACCTCGACCAGCACGCCGTGCTGCAGCCAGGCATGACGATCCGCGAGACGCTGCGCACGGCTTTTGACCACCTCGTGCAGCTCGAGCAGGAGATGCTCGCGGCTTACGACAAGATGGGCGAGGCAACGCCGGAGGAAATGGACAAACTTATGAAGGATGTCGGCGACATTCAGGATATCCTCGAAGCCGGCAGCTACTACACGATTGACGCGCGCATCGAGGAAGTCGCGGGCGGTCTGGGCCTGCGGGATATTGGCCTTGAGCGCAAAGTCGACGAGCTTTCGGGCGGCCAGCGTACGAAGGTCCTTTTGACAAAACTCCTCTTGGAGAACCCCGAGATTCTGCTGCTCGACGAGCCGACGAATTACCTCGATGCTGAGCACATCGAATGGCTCAAGAATTATCTCATCAACTACGAAAACGCCTTTATCGTCATTTCGCACGATGTGCCGTTCCTCAACGCCGTGACGAATGTCATCTGGCACGTCGACAATCTGCAGCTCACGCGCTACACGGGCAGCTATGAGAAATTCGAGGAAATGGCCGCACTGAAGCGCCGTCAGGAAGAAGCTGCTTACGAGCGCCAGCAGGCCGAAATCAAAAAGGAGCAGGATTTCATCCAGCGCAATAAGGCCCGCGTCGCGACGCGCGGCATGGCGAACAGCCGTCAGAAAAAGCTCGACAAAATGGAAATTCTGACGAAGCGTCAGGAAAAGCCGAAACCGCATTTCCATTTCCAGCAGGACCGCACGCCGTCGCGCTTTGTCATCGAGGCGCAGCGCCTCGTGCTCGGCTACGATTCGGCCCTGACAAAACCCGTCGACATCAAGGTCGAACGCAATAAGAAAATCGCCATCCGCGGCACGAACGGCCTCGGCAAATCGACGCTCTTAAAGACACTCCTTGGCATCATCAAGCCGTTTGCCGGTGAAATTGAACAGGGCGAATTCGTCTCGGTCGGTTATTTTGAGCAGGAAGAAGCCAAGGGCAATATGAATACGGCCCTCGACGAACTCTGGCAGGAATATCCGAGCATGACAAATTTCGAGGTCCGCGCGGCGCTTGCCTCCTGCGGCCTGACGAATGAGCACATTACGACGAAAATGACGGCCCTTTCGGGCGGCGAGGCAGCCAAAGTCCGACTCGCGAAGATCATGCAGAAGCCTGTCAACCTGCTCGTGCTCGACGAGCCGACCAACCACCTCGATGTCGAAGCGAAAAAAGAGCTCAAGCGCGCTCTGCAGGAGTACAAAGGCACCCTGCTGCTCGTCTCGCACGAACCCGACTTTTACGAAGACCTCGTCGATACCGTCTGGAATATCGAGAGCTGGTCGACAAAGATTGTCTGATCCATAAAAAAACAGCCACACTGTCACCATACAATATGAGACAGTGTGGCTGTTTTTTGCTTAGAAGGAATCAGAGCCGGAGAAGACGCTGATTTTCTTCTGTATCGTCGTTTTCATTTGCAGAAAAATCTTGCTGCCGTTTGGCGATGAGGTCGGCCTGTTTTTCCCATATGAGGATGGGGGCTGGCTCAAAACCGTTGAAATGCGTGGCTGAGACGGTCGTGTAGGCACCGATATTGCCGACAAGCACCTTGTCGCCGATGGCGAGCTTCGGTGCGGGGAAGTCGCGGTAGAGCACATCGATGCCGTCGCAGCTCGGCCCCGCAAATGTTGAAGGAATTTTTTTGCCACGGCCGAAGCAGTGCAGCGGGTATTCCCAGTGGTCGAACAGGATGCCCGAAAATACGCCGTAGATGCCCTCGTCGAGAATGTACCATGGCTTATCGCCTCGCATCTTCGTACCGATGACTGAAGTCACGAGATTCATGGCTGTGCCGCAGATGAAGCGGCCCGGCTCCGTCCAGACCTGTGTCTCTGGAAACAGGCGGTCGATTTGGCGGTTGATGGCTTCGAGCATGGCGGCAAGGTCAATATGCAGGCCGTTGGCTGAAGGAATCGGGAAGCCGCCGCCGATATCGAGATCGGTGAGGTGAAGTCCGGAAGCTTCCGCTTCGGTGAAAAGGTGATGGACGAGCAGCAGGGCCTCTTCGTAAGCCGCTGTAGAAAGGGACTGGCTGCCAACGTGGAAACAGATGCCCTTGGCATGGAGTCCTGCGTCTTCTGCCTGCTTTAAGAGGGGCAGTGCCTCAGCAAGCGGTACGCCGAATTTCGTGTTGAGATCGACGAGGGCCTTGCTGTTTTGGACCTGTACGCGCACGAGCACGTCGGCATCCGGCACGTATTTGGCGATTTTGGCAATCTCGCTGGCATCATCGAATGTAAAGCGTTTGACGCCAAGGCGGGCGGCAGCCATAAGGCCGCGCTTATCGTGCACCGGATTTGCATAAATCATGCGTGAACCATCGATGCCTGCCTCATGCAGGATTTCCATTTCACCGGCCGAAGCCACATCGAAATGGGAGCCCATGGAGGCAAGGCGTTTGAGGACATCTGGCTGCGGATTCGCCTTGATGGCATAATAAATGCCGGCGCGCGGCAGGTGCTTGCGCAGGAATGCGTAATTTTCGGCAGCCTTGTCCGTGGACAGCACGAGAAAAGGCGTCTCCTGTCTCCTGCACAGTTCGTTCATTTCATTTTCACTTAAGAGAAAGCTTCTCATAACACAACCCTTCCTGTATGATAGTATAGTTTTGACACCCTGAAAAAAATGGAGCAGGACACAAGGCAAGGCCTCATATCTTGCTCCGTTGCAACATTTCAGGTTAGGGATAGTATAAAACTTTTTTGGCTCGATTGCAATAGAGATGCATAAAAAAGCGAATTGTATACATGAATATACCAAAACACCCTGCGGATGCGCTGCAGGGTGTCCTTTATATGATGTTTAGGAGTTTTGTTCCAGAAATGGGACTTTTTGAAGGATAAGGGATTATTTACCGAAGTAACGGTCGAACAGGCCCTTGAAGCCGCGGCCATGGCGAGCTTCGTCCTTAGCCATCTCATGAACCGTGTCATGAACAGCGTCGAGGCCGAGCTGCTTAGCGAGCGTTGCGAGCTCTTTCTTGCCAGCGCAGGCGCCGTGCTCTGCATCGATACGCATCGTCAGGTTCTTCTTCGTGCTGTCCGTGAGGACTTCGCCGAGGAGTTCAGCGAATTTGGAAGCATGCTCTGCTTCTTCAAAAGCGTAGCGTTTGTAAGCTTCTGCGATTTCCGGATAACCTTCGCGGTCAGCCTGACGGCTCATAGCGAGGTACATGCCGACTTCGGAGCACTCGCCCGTGAAGTTCTGACGCAGACCTTCGATGATGCGCGGATCAACGTCTTTTGCAACGCCGACATGATGCTCATCAGCAAACGTCATCGTGTCGCTCTGCTCAACGAACTTGGAAGCCGGAGCATGGCAGATCGGGCATTCAGCCGGAGCTGCTTCGCCTTCATAAACATAACCGCAAACCGTGCAAACAAACTTTTTCATAATAAAAGCCTCCTAATATATCTTGATATACATACACATCATAGGTGAATCCCGATTGATTTGTTCTTTGTGTCAATCGGTGTAGCTCACTTGCTATGCTTTGATTATACGTCATATGGGATAAAATAGAAATAGCGAAATCTGGCGATTAAGAGGAAATATCTGCTTTATTCTCACTCAATCTCTTAATATCGCCAATTTGCTCATTTTATAAAATAAATTTTCTACGGATAATAATTATCTAAATTATCATGGCGGGCTGGCATGTGGAGGAATTTACCGAATCTGCTCCGTGTGATATAATGATAAATTGAATATGCATGATTTTATGTGTTCATTTTTAACTATATATAGGAGAGATAATACACGAAATGTTTACCTGTACAACGAATTCTCCCGAGGAAACTGCCCATATAGCAGAGCTTGTCGGACAAAAGATCCGGGAGGGAACCGTACTGTGCCTGGAAGGAGACCTTGGCGTCGGCAAGACACTGTTTGTTCAGAGCCTTGCGCGTACTCTGGGGGTAGAGGGAGAGGTCACAAGTCCGACATTCAATCTCATGAATGTATATGAAGGAATATGCCCCATCTATCATTTTGACCTCTATCGTCTGGAATCCGAGGAGGAGCTTGAAGATATTGGCTTCTACGAATATACGGAAGATCCCGAGGGAATCGTCGTCATTGAATGGTCGGATAAGTTTCCGCAGTGTATGCCGGAGGATTATGTCGAGGTCCATATCGAGAAATCGGAGTTTCAGGAGGATGGACGCAGGATTACTTTCGCAAGCGTCGGAGAGCGCTATCAGGAATTCATAAAGGAGTTGGAGTCATTTGTCTATTTTAGCCATTGATACGGCCACGCAGGTTTCGAGTGTGGCTGTGGCTTCTGCTGATAAACTCGCGGCTGAGCTTACGATGCAGGCAAAGCTCACGCATTCGGAAACGCTCATGCCGCATATCGAGAAAGTCCTCGCGATGGCAGGGGGCAAAAAAGAGCAGCTTGAAGGCATTGCCGTCAGCATCGGTCCAGGCTCCTTTACGGGCCTGCGCATCGGACTGGCCGCGGCCAAGGCCATGGCCTATGCCCTGAACCTGCCGATTGTCGGTGTTTCGACATTAAAGGCACTTGCCTATCACTATCCGGTGCCAGGGCTGCGCATCGTCAGCCTGCTCGATGCGCAAAAGGGCAATGCCTACCGTGAAAGCTATGAATGGCAGGACGGGAAGCTGCAGGTCATGCAGTCCGTAGAAGTCCTGCCGCTTGCAGAAATCATCGCGGAATGTGCGGAGTCGGGACGTCCTTGCGTGCTCTTAGGCGATGTTGCGGCAAAACGCGTGCGCGGGAAAATGGAGCTGCCTCAAAATGTCACAGTGGCACCGGCGCATCTCATCATGCCGCGCGCTGCCTGCGTAGCCATGCTTGGTTTGGAAGAATTTGCTGCAGGACACCGTGATAATGTCATGAACATGGAGCCTGTCTACATTCGCCGCAGTGAAGCAGAGGTCCTTTGGGAAAAACGTCATCCGGAGGCAGCCAAATGAAGCCGGTGGGTCTGAGCTTCCGCGAAATGAAGCCCGAGGACGCCGAAGCTGTAGAAACCGTCGAAAAGGCGTGTTTTGCCATTCCGTGGTCGAGAGAATCGTTTTGGCGGGAAGCCGCAAGCGAGAATACCTGTTATTTGCTGGCTCTAGACGGTCAAAAAGTCATCGGCTATGTGGGCTGCTGGATTTCTTTGGAAGAGGCACAGATCACGAATATTGCCATTTTGCCGGCATACCGCGGGCAGAAAGTCGGGACAGAGCTTTTGGGCAGGCTCATTGAGATGGTGAAAAAGCGCGGCGTCACGGCCATGACGCTCGAGGTGCGGCCGTCGAATGCGCCGGCACGCGCCCTTTATGCACATTATGGCTTTCGCGAAGCCGGTGTCCGTAAAAAATACTACCATGATAATGGCGAGGATGCCATCATCATGTGGAATACGAAATTATAAAGAAACGGGCGAAATGGCTTTTGCCAGTTTATGCCAATTTATGTCAGTTTAAGCTAATTTTAGTCAGTTTATGAGGAGAGAGGGATAGCGTGGAAGAAGAAATCCTGACTCTGGGAATCGAGTCGAGCTGCGATGAGACTTCGGCGGCCGTACTGCGCGGCGGCCGCACGATTTTGTCCAATGTCATCTCGACGCAGATTCCGATTCATCAGAAGTTTGGCGGCGTGGTGCCGGAAATCGCTTCGCGCAAACACATCGTCAATATCATGCCGGTCATTGATGAGGCTGTGCGTCAGGCAGGCGTAACGCTCAAAGACATCGACCAGGTCGCCGTGACATATGGTCCGGGCCTTGTGGGAGCTTTGCTGGTCGGCGTTTCAGCAGCGAAGGCACTTGCCTTTGCCCTTGATAAGCCGCTCATCGGGGTCAATCACCTTGAAGGGCATATTTTTGCTAACTTTTTGGCGGAACCAGAGCTTGAGCCGCCATTCATGGCTCTTGTTGTTTCAGGCGGCCATACGGCACTTGTCGACGTGCGCGGTTACGACCGTTTCCATATGATGGGACAGACGCGCGACGATGCGGCAGGCGAAGCTTTTGATAAGATTGCCCGCGTCATGGGACTGCCGTATCCGGGCGGTCCGCGCATTGATGCGCTGGCAAAAGAGGGCAATCCTCTGGCCATTGATTTCCCGCGTGCTCTTGAGGAAAAAGGCAATTACGAGTTCAGCTTCAGTGGCTTGAAATCGGCTGTGCTGAATTACATCAACAGCGAGAAGATGAAGGGGCATGAGCTGCAGAAAGCGGATATTGCCGCTTCGTTCCAGCATTCTGTTGTGGAAGTGCTGGTAGAAAAAGCGTTTGACGCCGTGCAGGAAGCGGGACGTGACACGCTTGTACTCGCCGGCGGCGTGGCGGCGAACAGCGGGCTTGAGGCAAGACTGCGTAAACGTGCCGAAGAAACGGGCATCCGCTTCTTCTATCCGAATCGCATTCTCTGCACGGACAACGCGGCCATGATTGCCTGCCGCGGCTATTATCAGGCCAAACACGGCGATTTCAGCGATTTATACCTCAATGCCGTGCCGGGACTTGGTTTGGAAGAGAAATAACCGTATACAGAATAGAGATTTTGGAATCAATGTGGATTCCCTGTCAAAGGACTGCTGCCTCTGTACAGCAGTCCTTTTTGTCTTTTCGGAAAATATTCTATTACTTGTATCATTTTACGGATAGTACATTACAAATTAAACGTTTTCTGCTATACTATAAAGCAAAAGTGTAAGAGTGAGGTGCGGATAAGATGGATAGTATTACACGGCTCTGCCGTGAGCAGACGAATCTGACCATGCTGCAGATCAGTCTGCTTTCACGCATGTCGATTGTCTTTCCTTTTTTGGCAGATTTGGCACATGGTGAGCTTAAGGTTTATGTCAGAGCAAAGACGCCGAATTCTTTTCTTATTGCAGCGCAGCAGCGGCCACATACGGTTTACCTTCCGGGAAAGCCGGATGAAGCGGGACGTGTGATACGCTCGATTGAGGAACCGCTGATCAAGGAAACATTCCGAACGGGGAAACCCGGCTGCGGCAAGCGCGAATGGAATTATGGCTCCATGATTGATATGTACACGTTTGCCATACACGATGGGGATAAAGTCATCGGTGTACTGAATTTTGAGGTAGACCGTGAAAAATTATCGATTGAAGGGTATCCGCATCTTTTAGAAGCGGCCGTGGCGGTGCTTTACCATGCCCGTCATGTGCTGAATCCCGAGCAGTTCCGCCCGATTACGGCCAGTGACGGCATCATGATCACGGACGCACACAGCCGCATCATCTTTGCCGATGCCGCAGCACAGCGCATTTACCGCGTACTTGGTGTCGGCAGCCTGCGCGGCGGCCACCTTTTTGACCGGCAGATGACGCAGCATGTCACGCGCGAGACCATGGAAACGGAGCGTCCCTGGCAGAAGGAGATCACGGCCGGCGGTCTCATCCTCATCCGCCGCGAAATCGTCATCCGCGAAGGCGGCGAGCTCAAGATGCGCATTGTCATCATTTCAGATGTTACGGAGACGCGGGCCAAAGATAAGGAAATCCGCATCAAGTCCGCGGTCATTCAGGAAATCCATCACCGCGTCAAGAATAATTTGCAGGCTATTGCAAGCCTGCTGCGCATTCAGGCGAGACGCGCAAAGACCAGGGAAGTCAAGGAAGCACTTCAGGAAAGCATTAACCGCATCCTGTCGATTTCTGTTGTCCACGAGTATCTTTCACAGCAAGGCAGTGAGGATATCGATGTGCAGGAGGTCATGGGGCATATCTTCGACCTGGCAGCGCGCAATATGACGGACAAAGATTTCCTCATTCGTACGGAATTCAAGGGCCCGCGCTTGATTCTGCCGTCGAAATGCGCAAGTTCCGTGGC
Organism: Mitsuokella apri; assembly: GCF_047974105.1. Classification (NCBI taxonomy): domain Bacteria; kingdom Bacillati; phylum Bacillota; class Negativicutes; order Selenomonadales; family Selenomonadaceae; genus Mitsuokella; species Mitsuokella apri. The sequence goes on along the minus strand of NZ_JBHYRS010000009.1, from coordinate 13,325 downwards.
TCTTGTTTTAAACGAACTCGTGCTCAATGCCATGGAGCATGCCTTTGTCGGACGTAAGTCGGGACTCATCGGCCTTGCGGTGCAGGAGGATGCGGACCATTGGCATCTGGACTTTTATGATGACGGTATCGGACTGCCGGCAGATTTTGGCAAACAGCCGCGCAAATCGCTGGGACTCACCATTGTGCAGACTCTGGTCGAAGGGGACCTTGGCGGTACTTTCGTCATCGAGAACGATGAACGCGGAGCCGGACATGGTACGCATGCAAGACTGCGCATCCCAAAAGTACAGCCAAATCCTACGGATGCATAAACTGGAAATACAAATAGATTGATACAGGACAGGAAAATAAGAGGATTGCAGGGGAAAGGCAGGAATACATATGGCACATGAGAAATTACGGATTGTCATTGCGGATAATGAATCCATCATCCGCATGGATTTGCGGGAGATGCTCGAAGAAGCCGGACATGAGGTCGTGGGTGAGGCGATTGATGGGCGCAGGGCGGTGGAACTCACGCGTCAGCATCGTCCGGACCTCGTCATCATGGATATTAAGATGCCGCAGATGGATGGCATCACGGCAGCGCGCAAGATTTCAGAGGAAAAGCTGGCCCCTGTGCTTTTGCTGACCGCATTCAGCCAGCCGGAAATTGTCGAAAAAGCGAAGGATTCGGGCGTACTTGGCTATCTTGTCAAACCCGTGCAGGAAAATAATCTCTTTCCGGCCATTGAAATTGCCATGTCGCGCTGGCGTGAGATGCAGGGCCTCGAGCAGGAACTTGCGGGCCTGCGCGATTCCCTGGCCATGCGCAAGACACTTGACCGCGCCAAGGGCATCCTCATGGCTGCCCATCATCTGTCAGAGCCCGAGGCCTACCGCCGCATCCAGCAGTATGCGATGATGAAGCGGCTGACCGTCAAGGAAGTCGCCGAGGCCATCGTCAAGGCCGCGGGCGGTAAGGTCTGAGAACAGGGAAAAAGAAAATATATATGAGTTTTATCACAAAAAGTTAGTTTACATGTTGACAAACTATGTTTTCTCGTTTATGATAGAACCATATTGGATAGGAACTGACCAACAAATGGAGGTTCCAGGATATGCTAAGGCATGTCTTGGAATCTCCATTTTTATTTGTTTATTTTTCAGGGTATGTGAGGTGAAGGCAGTGGAACATGTTTTAGCAGAAACCGGCAGAAATGAATCCATGCAGCAGGGATATGGGCGTCTTATGCACTTGGCTGCGAGTATGTTCCGCATAGGAGCCATTGGTTTTGGCGGCGGTAACGCGCTGATTCCGGTTATCGAGGAAGAAGTTGTCCGCAGGGGCCGTCTTGTCTCGAAACGCGACTACGAGGAAGATGTCGTAGCAGCCTGCGTTACGCCAGGGGCATTGCCCGTGGAGATTGCTGCCGGCATTGGTCAGCGTTTAGGCGGTTATGCAGGGATGATGCTCGCTGCTTCGATGATGGCGCTGCCGGGGTCCATTCTGACCATCCTGATTCTCGCCGTGCTGTCGGGCGGGCAGGGAGAGGCACTGCTTGGCATCCGCAGCATTTCCATCGGCCTCGGTGCCTTCATCATCAGCCTGCTTCTGCTCTATGTCATCAAGACGTTCCGCCAGGTTCAGACGGAAGGGCAGCGGACTGTGCGCATGATGGGTCTCGTGATGACGGCCGTGTTCCTGCTTTCTTCGGAAAAAAATATTTACGCGCTCTTAGGTGTTGCGCAGAAGCCGATTTTCGGACTTTCGGTCGTGGCAACGCTGGGGCTGGCATTTTTCCTGATTGTCTTTTTGAGCAAAGAGAGGACGCGTGCGAAATATCTGCTGGCATCCTCTCTGATCGTTTCGTTTCTTCTGAGCGGCAGCAGCCTCACGGGCGGACTGCCGTGGATGGCTGAAATACATGTCGGAAGCATTTTCCTGATGGGTCTGCTGGGAGTTTATGGCATCTCGCAAAGTTTTCGCGGCGCTGCGCAGGATGATGCAGCCAGGGACAAGGGGACGCTGCTGCTCGGGAGCCTGAAGGAAGCATTGGTCTGGTTCGGCTTTGCCCTGTTTTTTGCCCTGCCGTCACTGCTGCTCGTGCCGGAGAGCCTTTCTTATCTGATGAATGGCTTTTTGTCCTCGCTGCTCTCTTTTGGCGGCGGCGATGCGTATCTGACGATTGCCGATGGACTGTTCGTCGGCAGTGGCGCCGTAACAGCCGCCGATTTTTATGGTCAGCTCGTACCGGTGGCCAATGCCCTGCCGGGGTCCATCCTTTGCAAGATTTTGACGGGCATCGGTTATTTTGAAGGGATGCGCGCGGGCGGTATGACGGCAGGTCTCCTGCTGACACTTTCTGGTTTTGGCATCAGCGTAGCGGCTTCGGGCCTGCTTTTTGGTTTTGTCGCACGTCTCCTGCGAACGTTCCACGATGTACCGGTTTTCCGTCAGGTGAGTTTCTGGGTACGCCCGATTATCAGCGGCCTGCTGCTTAATGTGGCTCTCTCGATGCTGCGTACGAATCTCGCCGCTGGCGCGGAACTTTCTCTGCCGCAGCTGCCTGTCCTGCTGCTGACGGTCCTTCTCGCTGTCATTTGCCTGCTGGTCCTTTGCAGGCCCAAGGCAGGGCTTGCGGCACCGATGATGTTTTCGGCAGGTGCCGGATTTGTGCTGATGCTGATTTGAAGAAGATGTGGATTTTAGGAGAGATATTACATGAAGGAAATGCATTTAGAGCGGCGCCATCTGGAGACCGATGTGCTGATTATTGGCGGCGGCACGGCTGGATGCTATGCTGCTATCCGGCTTGGCAGGGAAAGGGGCATGCAGGTGCTGATTGCAGAAAAGGCAAATATTGAGCGCAGCGGCTGCCTCGCGGCCGGCGTCAACGCACTCAATGCCTATATTTCAGCAGGTCATACCCCCGAAGATTATGTCGAATACGCGCGTCGGGATGCCGAAGGCATCATCCGCGACGACCTCATGCTGACGATTGCCCGAAATGTCAATGCGGTCACGGAAGACCTTGAAAAGCGCGGCCTCGTAATCCTGAAGGATAAAGACGGGAATTATGTGACGCGCGGCTGGCGTAATGTCAAAATAAACGGCGAGAATATCAAGCCGCTGCTGGCAAAGGGCGTACAGGAACAGGAAAATGCGACGGTGCTCAATCATGTCAACATTACGGACTTGAAGGTAAAAGATGGCAGAGTTTACGGCGCTGTGGGATTTTCCGTGCGCGAAAAGATTGCCTATGATATCGACGCCAAGGCTGTGCTCATCAGCACGGGCGGGGCGGCAGGGCTCTATCGCCCGAATAATCCGGGCTTCTCGCGCCATAAGATGTGGTATCCTCCTTTCAATACGGGCGCGGGCTATGCCATGGGCATCCGCGCAGGCGCCGAGATGACGACGCTTGAGCACCGCTTCGTTGCCCTGCGCTGCAAGGATACGATTGCACCGACCGGCACGATTGCGCAGGGCGTCGGCGCAAAGCAGGTCAACGCCGAAGGCGAAGTCTACGAGACAAAATACGGCCTGACGACACCGCAGCGCATTTACGGCACGGTTGAGGAAAACCGCAAGGGGCGTGGCCCGTGCTACCTCGATACGCGCCATATCACACAGGAGCAGCAAAAAGATCTTTACCATGCCTATCTCAATATGGCACCGGCTCAGACCCTGAAATGGCTCGAAAGCGGCAAAGGCCCGCAGAAAGAACCGGTCGAGGTGGAAGGCACGGAGCCTTACGTCGTCGGCGGCCACACGGCCAGCGGCTTCTGGGTTGATACGAAGCGCGAAACGACGATTGAGGGCCTTTTTGCAGCCGGCGATGTGGCGGGCGGTGCTCCGCAGAAATACGTGACCGGAGCCTTGGCCGAAGGTGAAATCGCCGCTGAGGCCATTGCAGCGTTCTGCCAGCAGACAGAAAAAAATCCGTCTCAAAATACGGGAACTGATGATGCTCATTTATCCGCCTATGATGCTTATCTTGCCAATGAGCAGGGTAATCTGACGACAGAACAGCTTGAAGAGGCCATGCAGAAAGTCATGGATGAGTATGCCGGCGGCATCCATACGGATTACCGCTATAACAAGAGCCGGCTGCAGCTCGCGGATGAAAAAATCCAGCATCTTGAAAGCCTGCTGCCATCACTTGCTTCTATAGATATGTACGGACTCATGAAGATTTACGAGTTGCGCGAACGTCTGACGGTCTGCCGGGCACTCATTACCCATCTGCTGGCACGTCATGAGACGAGGTGGCATACGTTTGGCGAGAACGCCGATTATCCGGAGCAGTCGCCAGAAGGCCTCTGCTACATCAATTCGTGCTTTGAAGACGGAAGCTTCCATATATATAAGAAGCCGCTGGTCAAAGGAGGGCATTATGAGCATACGCATTGATAAGGCGCGCTGCATCGGCTGCGGCCGCTGCACAGAGGCCTGCCCCGGCAATCTCCTGTGCCTGCGGCAGGCGGAAAAAGGGCGCAAAGCTGAAATCCGCGAAGTCCGGGACTGCTGGGGCTGCACGGCCTGCATGAAGGTGTGCCCGGTAAGCGCTATCGGCTATTTTCTTGGCGCGGACCTTGGCGGCAGCGGCAGCACGATGACCATCGAGAAAAAAAGTCACTTTTATCACTGGCATATCAAAAAACCTGGGCAGGATACAATCATCATCACGATTGACCGCCAGAATGCCAATCAATACTGAGTAAGGAGTTCATAGATATGGGAAAATTATCGCATCTCGATGCCTTGGAGGCGGAAGCTATCTATATCATGCGGGAAGTAGCAGCAGAATCGGAAAAACCGGTCATGCTCTATTCCATCGGCAAAGACAGTACCGTCATGATGCATCTGGCACTCAAGGCCTTTTACCCGGAAAAGCCGCCTTTTCCGTTCCTGCACATCAACACGACGTGGAAGTTCCATGAGATGATTGCCTTCCGCGATGCACAGGCGAAAAAATACGGTCTCGACATGATTGAGTACAAGAATGAGGAAGGCCTGAGGGCCGATGTCAATCCGTTTGACTACGGCGCTTCGTATACGGATATCATGAAGACGCAGGCACTCAAGCAGGCTTTGACGAAATACGGCTTTACGGCAGCCTTTGGCGGCGGCCGCCGCGACGAGGAAAAATCGCGTGCGAAGGAACGCGTTTTCTCCTTCCGCAATGCGGCGCAGGCCTGGGACCCGAAGAATCAGCGTCCGGAGATGTGGAAGCTCTACAACTCGCAGATCAACAAGGGCGAGAGCATCCGCGTGTTCCCGCTGTCCAACTGGACGGAGAAAGACATCTGGCAGTACATCCGCCGCGAGAATCTCGAGATCGTCTCGCTGTATTTTGCGAAAGAACGCCCTGTCATCGAGCGCGATGGCAATCTCATCATGATTGATGATGACCGCATCGTCAAAAAACTTGACCTGAAGCCTGAGGATATTCAGCATAAGAAAGTCCGTTTCCGCACGCTCGGCTGCTATCCGCTGACCGGAGCTGTCGAATCGGAAGCCGATACATTAGATGCCATCGTGGAGGAGACGCTCGGCGCCGTAGAATCGGAGCGCACGAGCCGCGTCATCGATCACGAGGGAGCCGGCAGCATGGAACGCCGGAAACGGGAGGGTTATTTCTGATATGAACGATTTACTCAAATTCATTACCTGCGGCAGCGTCGACGACGGCAAATCCACGCTGATTGGTCATCTTTTATACGATGCCAAACTCATCTATGCCGACCAGAAAGAAGCGCTGCTGCTCGATTCCAAAGTTGGCAGCCGCGGCGGCGCCATCGATTATTCGCTGCTGCTTGACGGACTTTTGGCCGAGCGTGAGCAGGGCATCACGATTGACGTGGCCTACCGCTATTTCACGACGGACAACCGCAGTTTCATCTGCGCCGATACGCCGGGGCATGAGGAATACACGCGCAATATGGCCTGCGGCGCTTCGTTTGCGGACCTCGCCATCATCCTCGTCGATGCGACGCAGGGCGTTTTGACGCAGACGCGCCGTCATGCCCGCATCTGTGCGCTCATGGGAACTCGTTATTTCGTCTTTGCCATCAACAAAATGGACCTTGCGGATTATTCAGAAGCACGTTTTGACGAAATTCGCCAGCAGATTGAGGAACTCCAGCAGGAACTTTCGCTGCACGATGTCAGGATCATTCCGGTTTCGGCGACGGAAGGCGACAATGTCACGAAGAAATCCCCGAATATGCCCTGGTATGATGGCCCGACGCTGCTTGAGTATCTTGAGACGGTCGATGTCACGGCCGTGCAGGAAGATGGTTTTTATATGCCCGTACAGCGCGTCTGCCGTCCAAACCATGAATTCCGCGGCTTTCAGGGACAGATTGAGAGCGGCAGCATTGCCGTCGGCGATACCATTACCTCGCAGCCAAGCGGCGAACAGGCCGAAGTCAAAAAGATTTTGGTGGCAGACCGCGACGTGCAGTCGGCCTTTAAGGGACAGCCTGTGACCATTCAGCTGAACCGTGAGGTCGATGTTTCGCGCGGCTGCGTGCTCGAAAAGGGAAGCCATGTCCGTCAGGCCGCGAATTTCAAGGCTGAAATCCTCTGGATGGACGATGTGCCTCTTTCCATCGGCAAGAACTTCATGGTCTTCCTCGGCACGAAGAAGATTCCGGGCATACTGACGAATATCGATTACCGCATCGACATCAACAGCGGCGAGCATGTCAAGGCGGATGGACTCAAGAAGAATGAAATTGCCGTCTGCGAGATTGCCGTGACGGAGCCCATCGTGCTCGATACGTTCAATCATCACCGCACACAGGGCGAGCTCATCCTCATTGACCGCATCAGCAATATGACCGCGGCCTGCGGCGTTGTGCGTGAAATTCCGGATGCCAGTGAAAAACGTCATTTCGCTGCCAATCAGCAGATGCGCAGCGCCCTGAACTGGCAGGCCCCGCTGGCCGTGGCCTTTGAGCCGCAGAATGACGGCCTTTCCCTTGCTGATATCGAAGAAGCCGAGTACTACCTCGTGCGCAATGGCCGTCACACGTATCTTTATCATCCGCAGGCCGGCGAAGATTATGAAAATACCCTGCAGCATCTCCTGCAGGCCGGCCTCGTCGTCCTGCTCGTGCTCGACAAAGGGCAGGAAGTACCGGAAAATGTACGCCGCTTTGCCGAATTTGTGGGAGAAGGTGTCAATGAACTGAATTCCCAGCAGATTGCGGAAAAGATCCTGCATCATTCCATGCTCGATTCGATGATGGCGCCAAATAACTGGATTATTTAAGAAAGAAAATTACATCTTATCAAGGCAGTCAAAATGACTGCCTTTGTTTTTTTGACTTTTTTATGGAATTTATATTGACATTTTGACTTAGAGGGGGTAATATAAAGACTGTAGTTAGCACTCGGGACTAGTGAGTGCTAACACCATAACAAAGTAAATTCATTTTATAGGAGGAAGATACCTATGATTAAGCCATTGGGCGAAAGAGTTGTCATCGAAGTTGCAGAAAGCGATGTAAAGACGGCCAGCGGCATTGTACTGCCGGACACGGCCAAAGAGAAACCGCAGAAGGGCACGGTTGTGGCAGTTGGTACGGGCAAGCTGCTCGATAATGGTGAGCGCGCCGCTATGGAAGTCAAGGTTGGCGATGGCGTCATCTTCTCCAAATATTCGGGTTCCGAAGTCAAGGTTGACGGCAAGGACTATTTGATTGTTCGCGAGAGCGACATTCTGGCAGTTGTGGAATAATTTCGGAGGTAATATAAATGGCAAAGCAGATTCTGTTTGATGAAGAAGCACGCCGCGCACTCGGCCGCGGTGTTGACGCACTGGCAAATGCAGTAAAAGTAACGCTCGGACCTAAGGGCCGCAACGTTGTCCTCGATAAGAAATTCGGCGCTCCGACCATCACGAACGATGGTGTCACGATTGCCCGCGACATCGAGCTCGAGGATCCGTTTGAAAACATGGGCGCACAGCTCGTCAAGGAAGTCGCCACGAAGACGAACGACATCGCCGGCGATGGTACGACGACGGCAACGCTTCTGGCACAGGCCATGATTCATGAAGGCATGAAGAATGTCGCAGCCGGTGCCAACCCGATGATCATCAAGAAGGGCATTGATGAAGCAGTCAAGGCTCTCGTTGAGGAGATCAAGGCTAAAGCTAAGAAAGTCGAAGGCCAGGCTGATATCGCACAGGTCGCTACGATTTCTTCCGCAAACGAAGAGACGGGCCGCCTGATTGCTGAAGCCATGGAAAAAGTCGGCAAAGATGGCGTCATTACGGTTGAGGAATCCAAGACGATGCGCACGAACCTTTCCGTCAAGGAAGGCATGCAGTTCGACCGCGGCTACATCTCCCCGTACCTCGTTACGGATACGGATAAGATGGAAGCAACGCTTGACGACCCGTACATCCTGATTACGGACCGCAAGATTTCGGCTATCAACGACATTCTGCCGATTCTCGAGCAGGTCGTAAAAGCTGGCAAACAGCTCGCCATCATCGCTGAGGATGTTGACGGCGAAGCTCTGACGACGATTGTTGTCAACAAGCTGCGCGGTACGTTCAAGGCTCTGGCTGTCAAGGCTCCGGGCTTCGGCGACCGCCGCAAGGCTATGCTGCAGGATATCGCAACCCTGACGGGCGGCACGGTCATCAGCGAAGAAGTCGGCCGCAAGCTCGACAGCGTTACGCTCGCTGACCTCGGTCAGGCACACAAGATGGTCTCTACGAAGGACGAGACGACGATCATTGGCGGCAAGGGCGACAAAGAAGCCATTGCCGAGCGCGTTGCTCAGATCAAGCAGCAGATTTCCCAGACGACGAGTGATTTCGATAAGGAGAAACTGCAGGAGCGCCTCGCAAAACTCTCCGGCGGTGTTGCTGTCATCGAGATCGGCGCTGCTACGGAAGTCGAGATGAAGGACAAGAAGTACCGCATCGAAGATGCCCTGAACGCTACGCGTGCAGCTGTTGAAGAAGGCATTGTCGCAGGCGGCGGCACGACGTTCCTCGACATCCTGCCGGCACTCGACAAACTCGACGTCGAAGGCGACGAGAAGGTCGGTGTCAATATCGTAAGACGCGCTATCGAAGAACCGGTCCGTCAGATCGCTCAGAACGCAGGCCTTGAAGGTTCTGTCGTTGTCGAGAACGTTAAGAAGGCCGGCACGGGCATCGGCTTCAACGCACTCAAGAACGAGTATGTCGACATGCTCAAGGCTGGTATCGTTGACCCGGCTAAGGTTACGCGTTCTGCCCTGCAGAATGCAGCTTCGATTGCCTCCATGGTCCTCACGACGGAAACGCTCGTTGCGGACAAACCGGAAAAAGAAGCTCCGGCAGCAGCTGGTGCACCGGGCATGGGCGGCATGCCGGGCATGATGTAATCTCTTAAAATCATTACATCTCCTAAACTTAAAAGATTCCCGTTCGGATTTTCCGGACGGGAATTTTTATATGTCCGGATTCTTTGTTTACAAGGGCTGAATGGGGCAAATATTGACACGCAGGCGGTTTTAGGCTAAAATAGCAACGTATCGAAGTCTCGATACAAGAGTATATAATTTCATATTGCAGCGGGATGTTACGGAAAAGAAGCAATTCTTAGCGCTAGTTCCTTTAGGAGAAATAACTCTGGAGGAAGACGAGGAGAAGGTTGTCGAGACGTCAGCGGATGCCTTCCGGCCGTTCCCGGTCGATAGGACCTGATGAAATCAGATGAGCAATTATCTGCACAAAATCAGGCGGGGGAACCTGCTGCATCAAAGTATCAGGAGGTACTTCATTATGTGTGGTATTGTAGGTTATGTCGGCGATAAGCAGGCTGCGGATTTCCTTCTGGAAGGTCTTTCGAAGCTTGAGTACCGCGGCTATGATTCAGCAGGTATCGCTGTCTATGATGGCAAGCGTATCCGCGTGGAAAAGAGTGTAGGCCGCCTGTCTGCACTGCGCGATAAAATCAAAGACGATATGCCGCAGGGCACCATCGGCATTGGCCATACGCGCTGGGCTACACACGGCCGTCCGTCGGACCGCAACGCGCATCCGCATACGGACTGCTCCGGTGATTTCGTCGTTGTTCACAACGGCATCATCGAGAACTATCTCGGCCTTAAGGAAGAGCTCATCGAAAAGGGACATGTCTTTAAGTCGGAGACCGATACGGAAGTCGTTGCGCATCTTCTCGAAGAAGTCTACAATGGTGATTTTGTTTCTTCAGTCCGCGAGGTTCTGCACCGCATCGAGGGTTCCTACTCTCTGGTGTTCATGAGCAAGCGTGAACCGGACAAGCTCATCTGCACGAAGCAGGACAACCCGCTCGTCATTGGCATCGGCGAGGGTGAGAACTTCATCGCGTCGGATATCCCGGCTATTATTGCCCGCACGCGCCGTACGTACATCCTCAACGATGGTGAACTTGCCGTTGTTACCAAGGACTCCATCAAGATCACGAACCGCCGCGGCGAACCTGTGACGAAGAAGGTCTTTGAGGTCAACTGGAATGCGGAAGCTGCTGAAAAAGGCGGCTATGAGCACTTCATGCTCAAAGAAATCAACGAGCAGCCGAAGGCTGTCCGCGACACGATGAGCCAGCGCATTGCCAAGGATGGCAAGTCCATCGTCATGAACGAGCTCAAGTGGGATGCGGATTATCTGAATTCCTTCAATAAAATCTATATCGTTGCCTGCGGTACGGCTTATCATGCCGGCCTTGTCGGCAAGTTCTACATCGAAAAACTGGCCCGTGTCATGGTCGAAGTGGATGTAGCTTCTGAATTCCGCTATCGCAATCCGATTGTCGACGAAAATACACTGTTCATTGTGGTTTCGCAGTCGGGCGAGACAAGCGATACACTGGCTGCTCTCAAAGAGTCGAAGCGCCTTGGGGCAAAGACCCTGGCCTTGACGAATGTCGTCGGCTCCTCGATTGCCCGTGAGGCCGACCAGGTACTGTATACGTGGGCTGGTCCTGAGATTGCCGTTGCTTCGACGAAAGCTTATACGACGCAGCTGATTCTGTTCTTCATGCTGGCCCTTTATATGGCTCAGATTAAGAAAACGCAGACGCCGGATCGCATCGCGGAGCTTATTGCAGAACTCAAGAACATTCCGGCGCAGATCAGCGAGGAACTTTCAGACGTTGACCCGATTAAGACTTTTGCGAAGAAGTACGGCTTCAATGAAGATGTTTTCTACATTGGCCGTCTGCTCGACTACGATGTAGCTCTGGAAGGTGCTCTGAAGCTTAAGGAAATTTCCTATATCCATGCCGAGGCTTATGCCGCCGGTGAGCTCAAGCATGGCACGCTGGCTCTGATTGTCGAGGGTGTGCCCGTCATCGCTCTGGCTACGCAGAAGAGCGTTTACGAGAAGACTCTTTCGAATATCAAGGAAGTCAAGGCCCGCGATGCTGTTGTCATCGGTATTGCCGCAGAAGGCGATACGGAGCTTGAGAAGTATGTCGACCATGTCATCATGGTTCCGGAGACGGATGAACTCCTGATTCCGCTGCTGACGGTCGTTCCTCTGCAGCTTCTCGCTTATTATGCTGCGATCACGCGCGGCTGCGATGTTGATAAACCGCGTAACCTCGCAAAATCGGTCACGGTTGAATAATAAAAGAACAAATTATGAGACCTTCTCCATCCGGAGAAGGTCTTTTTGTGAAAATGAAGAAGAATAGAATAATATAAGAGGCATAGAAAAGAGGATAAAGCATGAAGGCATTTATTTTTGACATGGACGGCGTTATTGCTGATACAGAACCCGTACATATGCAGGCTGAGCAGCACGTACTCAAGAGATTGGGGTTTGAGGTAGATATTGCTTATTTTCAACGCTTTCAGGGCATGACGGACAGTATGCTGTTTGAAGCAGTAAAAAAAGATTATCCGTTCAAGGCGACTGCAGAGCAGGCTGCTAAAGCCAAGGCATATATATTCAATAAAAAGCTCCACGAAGAACACGTCACGCCGATTGAGGGGATTCTGCCGTTTATCCATGAGGTAAACGAATTACGCCAGTCAAAGGGCCTTAAGACGGCCATTGCGAGTTCTTCGAGTGATGATTTTATTGGTTTTGTCGTCGATGACCTCAAAATACGGGATTGCTTTGATATCCTGATGAGCGGCACGAACCTCCCCGAGTCAAAGCCAAATCCGGCCATTTATCTGCAGACAGCCGCCTATCTGCAGGTAGATCCAAGGGAATGTGTCGTCCTCGAGGATGCCGCTAACGGCGCGAAAGCGGCCAAAGCGGCCGGAATGACCTGCATCGGCTTCAATAGTCCGCACAGCCCAAACCAGGACCTGTCTATTTGTGATCATGTCGTAGATAAGATTTCTGAAATTCGTCTTGATGAGCTTTTTTAAATGTAAAACGAAATGCGTCTTAAGCAGGATTATCCGGAGGCTACGAAGAATAAATTCTTTAGCAAATAAATTTTTGAAATTATTAGCTTGAGGAGGCATTTTTATGGCAGAAATGACGAAAAAGGCACAGGCATTTCAGGATTTTCTGGATGAAAAAAATATCAAGGCTTTTGCTGCAGAGACGATCGAGAATGATCCGGAAAAGACAACTGTCTTTCGTTCGCATGTAGAAGTCGATGGTCAGCAGCTGCCGCTGCTCGTTCTGCTTGACCGCAGTATTTTTTCGATGATTCGCGTCCAGGTTTCGCCAAAATGCAAAACAAAGGAAAATGAGCTGGCCGTACTCAAACTGGCCAATGAGCAGAATCTGACATACAAGCCTTTCAAACTCTACTTTGATGGCGAGGGCTCTCTGATTCTTGATATTTGTCTGCTGACACCTGATGATGAAGGCAAAGACATCGGCGATATGATTTATGGTATGTTCAATGTGCTGATCCAGTTCCTCAACGAGAACTATCGCAGTATCATGAAGACCATTTGGTAAGAAACAACGTTCTGCAAGTCTGAAAAGCTGGCTGATATGAAAATCAGCTGGCTTTTTATATTCTTTTTTAAAAAAGTGTTGACAAACCATTTTGTATACTGTATCATAATACAAGTCGCTGAGAGATACGGCAGACACAGACAAACAAACCTTGAGTGGTAAAACTGTGAAAGCCAAAAAGCTTCAAAAAAAGAAGAAAAAACTTCTTGACAAGCTGAGCTCGATGCGATAAGATATAAAAGTCGCTTGAAGCGAGAACGCTTCGAAAGACAAGTTGTTCTTTGAAAACTAAACAATGCAACATGAATCATTTGTGATTCAAGCCAGATGTTATTAAAACATCGATTGATTATGAACATAAGCAATCGGCAATTTCTTTACTGAGCTTCATTTATTTGAGGTTCAGGCCAAA
>NZ_JBHYRS010000008.1:0-103382 GCF_047974105.1 Mitsuokella apri | reverse complement strand
TGTTTTGGTTTAGCGACTTTATTATACATCGCGAGGGAGGCTATGCGATTTTATTTTGCTTCAAAAGTTGTAAAGTGATGTGATAAAATATATTCGTATTTGTTTTATTTTATTGTTAGGAGGACGACCTATGAACATCAAGAAAACCTTAATGGCTACCATTCCAGCCGCCCTTATTTTCGCTAGCACTTCTTTTTTCGCTCCATCCACTAGTGAAGCTGCTGATCGTTACGTATGCGATGATTACAACGGTGCACAGGTCTACATCATTGAGTCGAGTATCAATGCCGGTTACGCCAATCATCGCAATGCTAAGTTTAAGTTCGTAAAAAACGGCAGATTGCAATATACTGTTCTTTGGGATTTTAACCGTGCAATGGGTGTATGGAGATACGATACCAGTCGCGACCAGCATGGGACTACAGATAATAATTCATTGGCTAGCATGCTTTTGTCAGCTATTCATTATTGATAAATATATCTTAAATTTCCAAGCTAATAAATAATAGAAAATATTTATGATTTTAAGAGGTATAAACATTGTGGTTATATGTAAAAAGCAATCATCTGATTTATAAGATGATTGCTTTTTTGTCTCATATACCTATTTCTAGATATTTTTTTACTTACAAATACGGTCAAAAATATATTGTAGTGCTTCTTTCGCTTGTTTGTATCGTTCCTCTGTACCACTCAATATAACGCTATTCTCGCTGCAACGTTCTGCTTTATCGCTACCAATACTTAAGGGGCTATTTGCCGTTTCGAATTCGATATAGCCACTAAGTAAAGTCGACTTCAGTTTTGCCTGGATGGCAATAATCGATTTAAAAGGGATAACCTTGAAATTATTATCCCCGATATTCCAAAGGCCACCACCAGTTTTGTCGATAACGACAGCATTTTCATGCACATAGAGATTAGCACCACGGCAGTCAATAGCATAAAGCTCTTGTCCTAAGAATTCGCGTACCGGACTCGGACGAAGCTCCCCAGATGAACCGTCTCCACCTTTTACTGAATCAAAAAATCCCATATTTCCCACCTGCTATCAAAATACATTTTACAGTGATCAATCAATCATCTATTAAACCTTTATACGCACATCATCTTTGCCTTCGATATGATTATAAAATTCTAGTCACCCGATTATACATGGCATGGTATTTTTCGTAGTCAAAGTCAATATGCCAATGCCCGAAGTACCAGCCTTCGTAGTGAATGTCCCGGTCAATTGCCCCCAATGCCTCTTCGACGGAATGGTCGCCATACGGGTCCCACCGGTTGGGAATGTTGAGCCGGATTTCGGGGAAAACACCAGCAGGACAGGTATGCGTGAGGACGTAGTCGACGTGGTTTTCATGTGCCATGAGGTTCTTGATGCCGTGATCAAATTCCTCAAAGCTCGGCTTTTCTGCAGGCCACCAGCTAAGGCCTTCTTTCCGATAAATCCGGTCAGTCGACACGGCTCCGCCGAGGGTGAAGAACTTCTTGCCCTGCAGCTCGAAGATTTCGCCCCGCATCAGATGCAGGATGTTTTCAGCGACGCGGTGCACCTTGCCGCCGTGCCATGTTTCGACAGGCAGAGAATTGAGCCAGTCGAAATTCTCATGATTGCCGTCGACGAAGAGCAGCGTGTATTTCCGATGCGTCAGGATATCCAGCCAGTACTCGTATTCCTTATCGTGCTGCCAAAGCAGGCCAAAATCGCCGAGCACGATGACATAATCCTGCCGCTCCATCGTCTTTTGCTCAGGAAAATTTTTCCTGCTGAGTTTATCGATATCGAGGGGAATATGCGTGTCTCCCGTCAAATAGATCATGATGTCCTGCCTTTCTGTATCATTTTCCTTAGAATTTTAATTGATACGTAATAATTTCGCCTTAACATGCCGATTTCCTGCCGTTCGCTCATCTTTTTAGAAATCGAACTGTTCTTTATTCCATCTTGTCCGGGACTTAAAGAACTTCCTGCTCTCCTCTTCGAAAAATTCCTCCGGCGTCTTTTCAGCTCTCTTTTTGGCGGACCAGGCAGCGAGGTCTTTGATTTCTGCCAGCTTTCCTTCCTTATCATAAATGAGCTCTAACAGATCCCTGTAAGCAAAGGCTTCCTGATAACCGAAGGAAACGCCGTAGCAGCCATCGAAGTCACGCCCTAAAAGCACTTTGCCGTGGCAATGCATGTCGATCTGCACCCCTGCATAGTGGCGATAGGCCTGATAGGTCGGTACCTCTAAAAGAAGTCCCTTGCTTTCGGCAAAAATCCTTTCCTTGTCATAAGATACAGGCTGCGGCAAACTGCCCTCGATTGGCTTATAATCTCCGTCGTACTGGCAATGGATGTATAAATCCGTGAGGAAGATGCCCTCTTTTTGGGCTTTAAACACACACCAGCAGCCTTCCCTGCACACCGAATCTACAGGAATCGGGCGCACGCCATATCTCTTTTGCCAGTCAATGGTCAGAAACTCTGGCTCATCAAAGGCAACTAGCTCATACTCTTTTCCCTGAAAAATAATTCGATCATTGAATTCTGCGGGCATATGGTGTCCTCCTCTAGATCATCGCGACTTCCGAGGAGACCGCCGAAGCGGCTCCTCTTTTGTGCTTATTATGCAAGTAACAACGAAAAAATGAGCCATGCGCTAATGAATATTTGAGCCGGTTTATTCACTCTTCCGTATCTTCTCCTGTTTCCCTAACGTCTTTGTCTCACTCTTTAGTGTCTTTCCCTGCTTCATCTGCATCATGAGCTTGTAATCTGGATCTTCCAGAAGATTATATCTCTTTGTCTTAATTGGCTTCTGCCCCCGGCGGAAGAAATATTCCGTGCCGATTGGCATGTGCAGGATGTCGTCCACGGGTTTATTCATTCTGGCAGCGACCTTCTGACTTGTCGTATAGTCCATGCCGCCGAGGTACACATATGTATCGCTGTTGTTAACGATGGTTGTGGCGTCCTTCTCGCCGTACAGCGCCGAGAGCTGCGACTCGGACTGGATGAGCATGGTCGCGGAGATGCCCATCTCGCGGAATACGGAGATATGCTGGGCAAAATTCGGCACCTTGCAGCCCGTGGCAAAATCGTCGCAGAGAACGTATACAGGATATGGAAGGGTCCTTGAAAGCCTGCGCTCGGCCCTTTCAAACAGGAACGTGAAGAGCTGCGAGTAAAACAGACTGACCAGGGCATTCATGGCCGGATTGACCGGCGAGGTATAGACGAATAACACTGTCTTCGGTTCCAGCAGCTTCTCGAAGTCGAATTGATTTTTATGACAGACCAGTCTGCGCACCGTTTCCGTGAACATCTGCTGCAAAGGGATCTGCAGGCACTGGAGAATGCTGCGGCTGGTCTGTTCCGCGCCCTGACTCAGGCTGCGCCAGGCATTGCCTCCCTGGGGGTCACGCCGCTCCAGACGCTCGAGCTCGTACAGAAGATAACATTTCTTCAAGCGCCTGATGGTATCCGGTGCTTCAAGGCCGCCGTGTTCCACTTCCCCTTTTTCCTCTCCTGCCCATACCTTTGTCCCATCTTTCAGGGTACACGTATAGAGCGAAGTCGCCGCCTCCCAGCTCTGTCCCCATTCATCGAGATGCGTAAAAGGAACACTGTCCAAGAGGCGCAGGGCTTCCTGCATTTTATTTTTTTTCGCGGCATGCCGCATGACATAGCGCAGCACGGGCCGCAGCAGGCCGGTAGCCGACTGTTCCCAGAATGGATCTGCATGGCTGTCTCTCTGGTCTGGATTGATGATGCTTTGTACGAGAGCCTCGATGTCTGTGTCTTTGCTGCAGTGGCACAGAGGATCGTAGCCATAGATGCTGATTTCCGGAGTACTGAAGTCAATCTCATACGTCTTGTAGCCGTAGCGGCAGCGCAGCATGCGGGCGATGTCATGCGTCATGCCGGTCTTCGTGAATACACCGACGGCATTGCCGTATTTCAGATGAAGCATCATGGGATTCAGGATGCTTCTCGTCTTGCCCGAGCCGGAGCCGCCTACTACGAGGATATTGTTATTGCACTGGGTTTTATGCGTGTCCATCGAGACGCGGCAGCGCGCCGATGTGCCCAGCTGGAATTCGTCAAATGCATATTTCTCTTCCATCATGCTTCCTCCTCTTCCCGAATCATCTCGTCAAATCCCTTGATACCATCAACCAGGCCGAAAGCAACGGCCTCAGAAGCGGTAAAGAAGTGTTCGCCCCTCGTCATCTCCGCAATCTTCTCAAGCGGCTGGCCCGTATGCTTCGAAAGGATTTTGTCCATCTCCTCCTTAGTATGGATCAGGTTGTACGCCAATGCACACACAGAGCTCGTCTTGCCGCCGATGGTCGAGGCGATCAGGGGCTCATGAATCATCATGCGGCTGTGCGGCAGCAGATACCTGCCATGTTTGCCACTGGCCAGAATGACGGCAGCCATGCTGTAAGCCCTGCCAATGCCGTAGAGCTTTATCGGCATCGGGCTCGACTGGATTGCGTCATATATGACCATGCCGGCATCAATGGAGCCTCCATCCGAACGGATGAATACCTTAACAGGGCTCTCCGGGTCCTCTGTCCAAAAGGCCATCAGCTGCTTTGTAAAACGGCCCGACATCTCGTCGTCGATATCTCCTTCGAGAAAAATAATCCGGCTTAACGTGAGCGAAGCATCCAAAGACAGCTCATGAATGCCGTTCGTATCTTTTATGACCGTATGCATCATGTAATCCCCCTTCCGTAAGGTTATACTATAGCATAACCTAGTACTTGTCAAGCTCTTTTTACGCCTCTTTTGACAAATAATAAGCATATGTTACAATATGATAAAACCACACTCACGGTTAGTCGAAAACTAGTCGATGGCATATGTTACTATATGATAAAACCATGCCCTCAACTAGTCGGAATCACATGGAGGAAAGCATGCCACTAGAACAAGACAACAGAATCGTATTGAACATGCTGCCTGAACCGCAGGGCTATATTCCACTCAATACAATCATGGAGCGACTGCAGGTCAGCCGCAACTTCGTCACGCGCAATATCGCGCCTTTTGTTCCCTTTAGAAAATTTTCTGCGCCGGAGGGCTCCATCGTCTGCTATAAAGAGACTCTCCTTCGTCAATGGCTTAAAGAAAATGCGACATTCACGCAACTGACAAAGTTTGCCACAAAAGACGAATGTGACATGGTTCCCGCCCCTGTATGGGATGAAATGCCTATGGTCGACGCCCTTCATCGAACCAATCTCACGCCGGTCCCGGTAGAACCCATGGATTTCTGGGATCTTCCTCTCATCTTTCCAAAGAATTATCATGGCAGCCGCAGAGACCCTGGAAAAATCACGCCGCCGGAAATCTGCTACCGCGATATGTTCAAGGCCGGCGCTATCAAGATACAGCTTGGCAAGCAGAAGACGATGTTCTATATTCCCTTCCTGAACAGCAACAGCCCGAATGACATCCAATATTATGTAGATTTTTCCGCCTGGAACGAAGGGCGCTGTCTCGTTCCCGCCATGGTATTCCCAGCCGCTGAGTCTTTCATGCATCGAGGACGTCAGAAGGAACTCCTGCCGCGCCAATCTTCCAGCGCAGACACACGCTCCGGCAAATCTTCGCTCCCCCGCGGTTTCAAACAAGCCCCGCTCAAAGATATTGAGCGTCAATGCACCATCACCATCACCTGTCCGGAGGGCATCTTCTCTCCCATGCAGCTTATCGACGCCCTGCAGCAGGGCATTCCCATTCCCATGAAAAACGGCCGTCCCGACTACTCGCTAAAAACCGACCGGGACCACTGCATGAACATCACCCTGCCACTCGTCGTTCCTTCTAAAGAAGATGAAGAGTATGAAGAGGAAGACAACGACTATACCGAGGAAGACATCGAAAACCTCTTGGAACATGAAGATTTATACTGCCCATCAGATGATGAGACAGACTAAAACACAGTCAAAATTATTACAAACCAAAAGAAGCTGCTGTCACATTTAAGCACTTATGTGACAACAGCTTCTTTTTTATAACTTGACAATATCGGTGTTATTCTTCTTCCGGGTACTTCATCCCCCAGTCATGACGAATTTTTGTCATAATAGACATGACATCGACGGTGTAATCGAGATGCATATAGTTTTTGCCACCGGAGATCGTGCGCTCCATATCCTCAATCTCGTAACACAGAGCGTTCTCCGTTTCACCGGCAACGATCTCTTCTTTGTGACCATCATCGGTCCACGTGATGACGGCTTTGTCGCCACGCGGATATCCCATGAATTCAATATATGCCTTGTCAAAAGAAATCATAGCGCGCTGCGGCTGCTTCGCATGCATGGAGAGCATGACAGTCGCCATCTCGTTCTCTTCATTCTTCAGAAGAATGCTTGCCTGCTCATCGACGCCTGTTGGCGCGTATAATACCTGCGAGGCAATTTCACGTGGGCATGAGCTCATGAACCAACGTACAAATGACAGAGCATAAACACCAATGTCGAGCATAGCGCCGCCGGCGAGGCTGCGATTGAAGAAACGATTTTTCATATCATAGGGATCGTAGTCACCGAAATTCATCGTCATGAGACGCAGCGGACCAAATTCTCCTTTGGCAATATGCTTGTTAAGTTCGCGGAAAATCGGCATATGGTAGATCGTCTGAGCCTCAGCAAGCACGCAATGTTTCTGCAGAGCAAGTTTTACAGACTCGTCAAGCTCATGACAATTGAGCGTGATAGACTTTTCACAGAGTACATGCTTACCGGCTGCAAGCGCCTGACATATGTAGCGACTGTGCGTATTGTGCGGTGTCGAAATATAGACGATATCGACATCGGGATCCTTGAAAATATTCTCGGGCTTGTCATAGACTTTACCGATGCCATACTGCTCTGCAAATTTTACGGCTTTTTCGTGAGTACGATTGCCAACGCCATAAAAGCGGCCTCCGATTTTCTGCATAGCCTCGGCAAACTGATGACCAATAACGCCGCAGCCCAGCATGGCCTATTTATACTGAATAGCCATGAAAAAAGCCCCCTTATACTATTTACTATCGGAATTCATTTGTTTACATCATAAAATAAATACCAATCAGCGTAAACGGTCTATTTTGCCCAAAAACGTATGCATCTTGCTCAAATTATCTGACAAGACACAAAGCCATCTTTGCAGGGGACGAATTTTCATACCTCCTTGACAATAGTATGATACTGAAGCAGATGGTCCTTTTTCTCTTCATATCGGGCAGGATATTTTTCGACATCGTAGGTAACTGGGAACCATCTGAGGATGCTCAAGCGATACTTCTTAATATCCTGGTCAATCTGCCTAAGCTGATCTCGTAAAATCCTGGGGTTAAATTTTTTCTGTTGAATTTGACGATGCAGTATCTTCTTTTTTCCCTGCAACTGATTCAGGATATCAAAGGCACCGGTTAAGGATCTCTCTAACGGATAATACCGATTTGCACCGCAGCAGTAGTAAGAATATTGATCTGTTCCCGGAATTCTCCACGAATGTGGTTCCATATAGCCCGCTTCCGTAATATGATATTTTTCCAAACAACAAGGACAGGTATAAGCTACGTGGCTGCTGTGCGTATCACGAGATAACTCTGCACCATCTTGTTTTGAAGAGCCAATGAACCTTGCATCCATCACAGACTTTTTTGAAGATCGTTTCGAGACAGCCTGCTTCTGACTGCTAGATGATTTTGAAGTGACATTCTTAGCACATTTTTGCGACGATTTTTCGGGCATGAGATGGTTTGCCTTTAAAATCATGCTAGTTTCGGTATCGTCCTCTAATAATTGCTTGGAAAGTTTCTTCGATGGCGTGATGACTTTTCGAATGGTAAAGGCAAAGTTACGAAGCGCTTTCCCAAGTATCTCCCATTTTTCCAAGGTTATTAATAGACGAGAGAATGAAGAAAGAACCTGGTACCGTTCCGGCATCTTCATGAGTTCTGTACGAAAGGAACGGATTCTGGTAACCGATACTGACA
The DNA here is from genome assembly GCF_047974105.1 of Mitsuokella apri. Lineage (NCBI taxonomy): Bacteria > Bacillati > Bacillota > Negativicutes > Selenomonadales > Selenomonadaceae > Mitsuokella > Mitsuokella apri. Next base: position 95,391 of record NZ_JBHYRS010000008.1, on the reverse strand, counting down.
GATGCAGAATCCGCCAGATGTTTCTGTCCGTTTCCAGCCCAGCTTCTAAGAAAAGAGTATGCTTCTTCTGATAAAGATCTTCATAGAAAATACGGTCGACACTATCCTTAGCGAGATTGTAGGACTCCTTGCTCATATAATTGTGTGTATTCAGGCACTGGAGTAAAGTAGAAAATCTCTGACGGAGAATTTTTTGATTCTTTAGGCTCATATTAGGCATAGAGGCATCAGTCAAATAATCTTCCACAAGGAACATATACATTTCCCCCTCTGTTGTCTTTTTATGTATACACACAGTATAGCATATTCATAAAAAAAAGACGATTGAGGATACAATTAGCCTGTAATCGAATTGACATATCGGCTGTTATTTTGTCCGTACATACCAGTGTCAATCCGTCGGCACAAACTCAGCAACTATGCCGTCGGCACGTCTATTTATTGCATGTCAATCAAAACATGGAAGCAGCATATGTGCCCATGGCATCGCCGTCATGGCCGACGCCAGAAACTTCCTGCAGCTGCCATTTAAAAGGAACGCCCATCTTTTTCGCAGTTTCCTGTGCTGTCTGATAGAAAGCATGACCACGCTCCAGACGATTCATTCCCTGCGCATCAGCCTCCGGCGTTTTTCTCAAAACCTTGGAACGCTTTGTATCCTGATTCCCCAGCAGAATCGTCACGGGCTTCGAAAAAGCCTTTGCTAACTGTTTGTTAGTCAAAGGTACATCCTTGATGCCATACGGGAAGTCAATGGAACGATCTGGCATCGTGTACCAGCCTGCATTGGCAATCACGATTTTGTCAGCTGTGCATTTTTCTCCGAGCAGCACATAACGATGAATCAGCTGGGCTCCGGCTGAATGGGCAAAAAGGATAACAGGACTCTTGCGAATATGCATGCGTGCACGCACATCTGCTGTTACGTCATCGATAACCGGAAAAATCCAAGTCGACTCTGGATTCAACTGATCATCTCCCTCCTGATTTACAACATGGCCGAGATTATAGTAAGGAACACCGGGGAATTTCTCCTCCGAGAACTCCGGACATACCACTAAAAAGCCTTTTTCTTCCGCGGCTTTAATCCAGCCATCACGATATGTATCGGCATTGCGATTCAAACCATGAAATACAACTAGTACAGGCTTACCGTCCTGCCATGAAGACGAACGATATGTAAAGATATGCATTGGTTCAGAAGAATTTCCACGGGATTCTGGCATAAGATAACGCCCTGATCCTACAGGAACTGTTGAGAGAATTTGCGTTGATGCTGCCTGTGTTGTCTGCAGCGGCAATAACAAAACGGCCAGCATCAAGAAAATAATTTTACATATACTGTGCTTCATGATAAATCCTTTCCTTTTGCCAGAGCTCTGAGCACCATAAATAATCATATCAATAGCTCCGATTTTGGTAAGCTCATAAATGTCTGGCATAGTCTGCACCATCATGCAGCACAAGATCGGCAAATTCTTCCTTACCAAGCGTGATGCCACTGCGAGACAGCCGCTCATGACGTTTTTCGTAGATTTCATACATCATGAGCCGGCGGTCGTCCATCAGGCCATAATGGATCTTGCGATGGCAGATAGGACAAAGACAGACAAGATTCGCATAAATGTCGAGGCTGTGCTCAAACTTCCCCTGCAGATGAATGGGAATTGCGTGGTGCGACTCCATATAGGGTTTATGCGTTCGTTCCGCTATAAAGGTCTTGTGATCTCCGTCCATTTCACAGCGATAATCAGCGAATGCCAACGTCTGTCCACGCAAAATGTCAGAACGCATGAAGTGATGAACCTCATACGTACGCGGCTCTTCGGCAATTGGCGGCATGGGGATATCAAGTGCGCCGGCCCTGTCATGCAGCTCTGCGAACGACTGACCTTCAGCAAAACGCAGATAATTATTGAAGCCTGCCGTGTACATGCGGTTGCCGCGCCGGTCAAGTGCGACAAAATCAGCATCCTGCAATAGGATATCGCGCAAGTCATGCAAAACCTTGAGGTCCGTCACTTCATAAATCGAATCCCGAATAAGATGCTTCTCTTTAAGGTGCCGTGTAATATTATTGAGAGCATCGCAGTAATGCTTGACCGTGCGTGATGATACGCCACGTACATCAAGAAGATACCGCTTAAAATACGTTTTGAGGAGCGGCTCATCCTTTTCTGACTTTCCTCTCATATTCTCAATCACTTCCATTCAATCCAGCTGTCTTGCAAATTCCCTTGGCCTGCCATTTTGCGAACAAATCAAACCAGTTATCGGGAAAATCCAGCCTACGCCGTCCCAGCCGTTTTGATTTTTCGGCTCGCAGTTCGACGAAGGTTTGCCTCGGCTTTTCAGCAACTTCCAGCAACAACCTCAGAAGCAGATGATTCGCTGCCAATCCCTCCGGCTCCAGCATGACCGGATCCGTCCGGAATGGCAGCTGCAGCAGTTTTTTCAGGACCTCGATTTCCTTGTATCGATAATCAGTTCAACGCAACATATAAAATATCGTTGGCCAGCTGATCGCCAGAGACGTTATACCAGCTTGTATAAGGAATCTTTCCACCTTTCCCCGTATAGCCATAATAGCGATATTTCCATACGCCATTTACCTGCTTGAAGGAATAAAACCGCGTACCAATGGCATTTCCACCACCACGATCATCTTCATGCTCAGCCTGAATACATAATGGAGAAGCTGATGTTCCAGCTCCGTATACAGATCCTTTATCAACAGTCCAGTACGTATGGGCACCATCATAATTCAAATCAATCCATGGCGCTGCTTCAACCGAAGCTGGCTGCCAGGCATTGGTGCCACAGAAGAACGCTGACGCCATCAAGCCAGCAGCAGCTAAATATTTCCAATGATTTATAAGCACTTAAGTCAACCCCTTCAACTATTTATCGAACATTTTTTCGACATTTACTTGCCTCATTCATAAGCAATGCGGTCACAGTAGACGGCAAAATTATATCTCCAACCAGTTGCTTCATGAACTCCACCAGCACCGCCACTATAATAATAAGTACCTGTCGAAGTATCATAAGACGCGTAATAACCTCTCCATGCCGTTCCATCAGCAAAATAAATATTTCCTGTTGAATTACGACGATTTCCCCATGGACGTAATGGGCGCACAGAATCCACGTCCAAATACACATCGCCATGATCATCATCATAGCCTACATAATAATCTGTACGAGCCTCCGCTATCTGCGACTGCGGCATCATGACAGGAATGGCCGTTATACTGAGCATCATCACGCCGGCAAATGCCGCTGCGATCTTCTTCATAAGATGTCTCTTCATGGCTTTGTCCTCCTATAAACTACATTGTTATGCTTTATATAAACTTGCTGTTCTATATTAATTATTAAATTCCTGCTAAAATTAAATTATTTTGTAAATATATTTCTATGTTTTATTAAATCTAGATTCATTTATAATATCCATTTATATATAAAATACCCCTGCCACAGAAATCTTTGCTTCTGCAGCAGGGCTGCACATAAGATAAATTATTTATCTCTCAATTCCAGAACATCGACAGTGTAATACTGTTCGGATAATCGTCAAACCACATGTATTCTCCATGCCCTACGCTGTAAGCTCCATACTGCCCCGCTTTAGGTGCCTGACGAAAGCCATAGGCCTCTTGGAACTCGTAAGGGGCATTGGCGCAGTTGAAGCCCGTCCTATCAAAATGACGATTGCCATTTCGGTACATCTTGATAATAAAGACGCGCTGATGGCGCATGGTCAGCTCCAGCCCCAGCTTCTGATACTGCCAGGTATCCAGCGTCTTCCATGTCTTCGACTTCTGGATCTTGTCAGGCCTGCCGTATTTTGCCACTACTTCCGCTGCCGGCATATCGAGGCCGATGCCGCCGACGGACTCATAATACCGGGCCTGCGGCATACGCATAAGCATTGTTCCCTTGCTATCATCCATATTATCTTTGTTCAGGATGACATGAGAATGATAGCTATCTTTTCGCAAACTTTCGCAGATGAGCGGTAAGTCTCTATAGCCATCAGCTTCAACAATGCGAATGATGCAGCTAAAGTCAGAATTTCCTCCAGCGGGATGATAGGCTCCGACAATCTCACAGCCATTGACCGTCCTGCCCTGAAAATCCAGGACGACATTGCCTTCCGCATCGTACCATTGCCCCTGCAGCTTCGACAGAATTGATGCTGTAGTATCATAGGAAGACGCCATTGCGATGGAACTAAAACACCACAAAAGCAAAGCCGCTAAAAGCCAGACAACGCCTTTTCTCCATAACTTCATACAATCACTCCCTAGGAAAATCAACGTTTTTTAATTGCAAAATGATTCTGCACAATCCGATCCAGCTGCCTTGCGAATCCTTTTGGTCAGGATGGCAACATCCAGTTCATTGACACCATCGAATCACACCAGCTATCCTTTTTATTCTTCACATTCATGGAATATCCTGCCAAACCATTTTGTATAAGATCCTGTTGATAATTATGTTCTCTTTCTTTTCCTGCAAAAAAGTGATAAAATTTTTATAATATTACATCTCAATTGAAGTTGCAGATTTATGCGGTAAAGTGAAAAGAAAGGCTGCCATTATGACAATATTTTGGGTGAATCAAAAGCAACGGTACCAATACGAACGTGATACAGGATGCTTATTTTCCATGCAGCGCAATGTCAACGGCGATCATGCGCCCGGCTATGACACCATGACAGAAGTTCATAGGGATGACTTCATCATTCATCATGCCCATAGCCGCATCTTGGCAATCAGTATGGCAGTTTCAAATTGTTATGAAGCAAGTAAGCCGCATGTGTTATTGAATCTGGACCAGCCCAGTCTCTTCTGGGATAATTGTCATTTTTGCGTCGATACAGATTATGTCGAACTCGACACGCCCTTGGACATGCATCCTCACTGGAAATGGCTTTCCAATCATCCTCATAAAAACAGCGCATTTCTGAAGGATGGTACCCCAAAACAGCAATATTTATGCCATATAGCCGATGAACACATTTGTTATTTATTAGGGCAGGCATTAAGGCTGCAGTCATCGTCCGCTGCAAAAAGTATGATTCAGACTATTCTTAGCCAAATTGACGCTCAATCCCTTACGGGAAAAGCGTTGCTTGCCAAAGCAGAAGCAGCTTCTAAAAGAAATGCCACACAGCATCGTGTCATGACTGCCAGATACATTCATGATCCCTATATCGCCAAAGAGACGAAAGAGCGCGCTCATGGAATTTGTCAGCTTTGCGGTGCGCCAGCACCATTTAAGGATACGAATGGCCAGCCCTATCTTGAATGTCATCATGTTATTTGGCTTTCTCGCGGCGGTAAAGATACCCTTGAAAATACGACAGCACTTTGCCCGAATTGCCACAGACGCATGCACGTACTTGACGACCCTAAAGATATAAAGATTTTACAGCGAACATGATACAAAATCCCATTCTGCAAGGCCTTAACAAGCAGTAAAATAATGGGCAATTAACAGGCCTGCTATAGTTGCTTATCTAATGATATGGAGGTATCGATTAATGAACGAATTCAAAAAATTTGTGGACACCCTCAATATGGAAGAAGCCATCAAGATGAAAAGGCGCTGGAGGCCGCTGATGATTGGCAGGAAATGCGCGAAACAGAGCTTATCGCTAAAATGATTGCCAATGTTTTATGGGACTATAAAGTCAGCTCCGAATCCGCTAAAAGTCCTGACGAAGCCCGTAAATATGACAATCGGCGGGCCGAGCTCTATGCGAAATGGAAAGAACTCGGTTTCGTGAAATAAAAAATCGCATCCCACGAAGGATATACTATCCTGATGGGATGCGATCTTTATTTGTAAATTATTCTTTGATCATGCCAAGAACATCGTTGGCAGCGATGTCATGCTCGCTCATGTATTCGAGCAGTTCTTTGTAATCAGCTTTTGCTTTGTTTTCTTTCACAGCAGCCAGCTCAGCCTTAAGCTTCTTCAGCTCCGTTTTTTTCTTCGCAATTTTCTCCTCGAGGGTTGCAATCTTAGCATCGTAATTCGTAGCTCTTGCCATAATTCATTCTCCTATCCATATAGCATAAATTTTATTTCTTTTAGTATAACACGTTTCTTTTTATTAGGAAAGAACAATCGTACGATTAATTACAGTGTTTGCTCAATAGCTGCTCAACCGACTCCAATATTTTCTATAAAACTCATTTTGATCCTTGAATCCATACGCCTTGATCATGTTGATGATGGCGTCACTAACGGCATCGTGTTTCACGGCATGCGCAACGATAGACAAAAGATTTTCCAATGCTTCTTCTGTTAACTCTCGCTTCTCTATCTTTTTAGGTGCTGCCCCGGTTAAGGAAATTCCCTGTGCGGCGAAAGCTTCGGTCATCTCTTTTTCGCATTGTTTCTTTTCAGCAGCAGCAGCTTCTTCACGAGCCACGATCTCTTATTTTTTGCGGCGCTCTGCTGCATAGTTTTTTTCTACATACGCCTTGATATACCGCTTTCGATCCATACCATGATGATGACGCGCATCTGCCTCGTGAACGCCCAGATCGAAGGATTCCGCCACATCATCGAGGCCCCATTTTTTCACGACAGAATTAAACTCCAGCAGCGTAAAGCCTTCCTGATGGATCATTCTCTGTTTCAAGGATGCCTTTTTATCTGCAGCAATCACCTCGATAGGTATCTTCGCAGCTTCTGCTCGATTCGCATCTTCCTGGTTTTCCTGGCTGGAATTAGACAAGACAGTCGAAGCATCTACATCGATTGGTTCCGATTTGGCATCTTCTACAAATTCATATCCTGATTTATACTCCATCCAGATGGTAAAACTTGTTACACGATGCCCTGTTTTGTTCGAATCGTACCAAACATGATAAATCGTCTTCTCATTGATTTCTGCAATCGGTGCATCGAGGACACGGGCACGAAAATTATTGATGCGGCCAACATATTTTCCATCCGGAACGTTTAGTTTGAATCGCAAATCTTCCATAGTCAAGGTCCGATACATTCTTTTCTTCCCCTGCCGGAAATAACCTTGCTTCTCGAGCAATAATTCCATCAACCGCCAGCCGTATTCGCTGGTCAGTGGGAAGATCGTTTTGATTTCGTAGCTGGTATAGCGTTTCCCCATCAGCTCCAGCAGATAGGGTTTGATCTCATCATCGAATTGAATCAACAGGCCTTTTCCTTCCTCATAGTCCATCTTGCGATAGATGTGACGCAGCCCGAAGCCCCCATCTTCATATGACAGCTCGATATAGCCCTGAAATGCTTCTGTCAGATGGCGTTTTAAATTGGCCACGCTGCCATTATTGCCAAACAGCTCCTTCAATTCACGTGGAGAGATCCAGGTTTCGTGGAAATCTACATCATAAGGCCGGTCATCGCGGAAATGTGGCTTAAGGTCCTGAAGGCCGAGCAGAAATAGCCGCATTTCGGATACGTTCATATGTTTTCTCGCTTCAACGAGAGGATTGGCCTGATAGACTTTCTTTTCTAATAGGTTCTTACCCATAGGACATCACCTCTGTGAATATATCGTATCGAATATGCTACGTCATATCAATTCAACGTAGCATTTATCCCTGATAAAGATAAAACTTGTAGCACTTACAAGCTTAATCTCCTTGTACAAAGGTAAAAAACGTAGCACTTTAGGATAAAACTTGTAGCAGTTTAGATAAAAGATGTAGCACTTCGAGATAAAATTCGTAGCAGTTCCGGGTAAAATAGATAGCACTTCAAGAGGTCGTGCAACTCCCGTAAAGCCTTATGGCACAAGGAATAGAGGGCATATCGGTGCAAAGCACAATAGTATAGAAAAGTAAGAGAATAATATAAAAAGTAAAGAATAGGGCGTGCGCCTCGCGCGCCGGCGAGGGCCCAGCCATTTCCCATATTCTACGGTACACTCTGCTATCTGCCACTATTCAGGTACTAAGATACGGCTCGCCCCTCGATACTCTTCTTTCACTCTTTTCCCTTTTTTCTTTCCTTTCGGTCCCCTCGGAGCATAGCTCTATGCCTAAGGCAGGTATATACGCAATGAAGGGTTCACCTGCTTGATGGATAAATAAGGTAGCTGTTTGGGCAGCCTCTTTTATGACGGTGACAGTTGCTTTTACGGGAGGATCGATGAGGTCGACGGTACCTTCTTTGAGAGCGTCAAGCCACTGATGGTAGTATTTGGCGACGGTTTTGCGCGTTTTGTGAAGTGTCTCCGCGATTGCTTTGATGCTCGTAAAGCCGTGTTTGCGCAGATGATCCCAGACTTCTTTTCTGCTGGCAGAGGTTTTGCTTTCGGCGATGAGGGCGAGGTGTTCTGCCTGGGTGCGGCCATTGCGTTTGGTCTTGCGGTCAAAGGACCAGCCGAGCCATGCTTCAAGGGTCGCGGCGCGGACGGTTTTGGCTTTTTCGGGATCGCAGACTTCGAGTGCGTGTTTCGCCTCTTTTAAGGGCAGGCCGAGTTTTCTGGCGATGGCCATGGCATCTTTGCTGAGCTGCTCGAACGGAATATTGCATTTGCAGCCGACGCAGGCCAGGGCGAAGATCGAGTTGTAGCGATGGCCTTCTTTGCTCCTGAGCGGGATCAAATTGGTGAGGTAGGTGTAGAAGCCGGAATGACCGTGCGGCGCCGCGTCTGAGGGGCGTTTCTCGTAATCGCGTTCCATGTACTGCGGACGCTGCCAGACGATGCCCAAGGAATCAGCCAGGGCCTCTATGGACACTTTCCCGCCGACCTGATAAGCCGTGCAACTCTTGCCGAGCTTGGTCTGACTGCCGACGATGCGGTAGCTGTGGGAAATGCCCGTGCCCGTGTCGGCCTTGAATTTGCGGCTTGCGAAAACCTGCAGCAGGGCGCTGTGAAGTTTTTTCAGGATTTCCTTGGTCCAGTCGTACGTATTTACGGCTTCCGCTAACAAATAGACGAGATGGACGCCGTTGCCGGAATTGACGAGATACGTCGGACGGAAGCCATAGAAGTCCTGCTGACAAAGAAGGCGCAGGTCGGCTGCCTTGACGTAATCGAGGTCGATGTAAATGCAGGGCAGCAGGTGCATCAAGTTTTCTTTGGCATAGTTCTTGTAATAGACGGCAGGATAGACATAGGCATCCCGGCGGCCGCCGGAAGCGACCAGCATGTCCATGATATCCAGGTATTTCTGCATGCGCTGTCCCTTTTGGGCATTTGCATGGACGGCACAGATCTTGAAGTATTCAGGGAGGTCATCAAGACCGAGTGACTCATAGAAGTCATATGGTGCAATCGCAGAATAGTTCTTGTTCAGGTAAGCTGACTTTGCCTCCCAGTCCTTTAGCTTTTTGCTTATGGATGCGTTTTTCTTCTTCATGCGATCACCTCCGTTTGTCAGCTTGTACGAAAAAAGCCCGTCCTCATCGGACGGGCCGTCTTTCACGGATAAGTGATCTGCAGTGCCAGCCTCCCTGCCATTGTGCAGGGAATAGACTGATCCCGTAAAAACCGTCTTTTTGCATTTCTTGCCGGCGGTTTTGCGGGGATTTCTGCATATCATGCGTCTATATGCTTGCTATCTATTTTTATCTTTGCTAAAATAGAAGCATGATATTAGCAGTCATCTTATCGGAACTTGGGTTTCCGATGAGAGCGTCATACCGAGTTGGAAGCTTTGGTACGAGCTGTAATATAGAGAGCTCTTCAGTATTGGAAGTACGGAAGGGCTCTTTTCTTTTGTCGTTTTTCTGGGTTATGCACAGTGTGGCTGTTGATAACCCCTTGCTGATTACAAGCATAGCATAGGTGAGTGTCAATTGCAATATGGAAAAAACGGACTTTATTCCGTTTTGTTTTGAATCGTGTTGAACAACATCATCAACAAATCCATATAATTTTTCGTGTTGGACATGTTGATATTGTTGTTCAACTTAGCCAACATAATTGTGCTTTTCCCCGTTTTTTTAGCATCTTACCCACTATATATAGTGGGTGTTGGATATATTGTTCAACGTATATAGTGTTGATACTGTTGTTCAACATTTTGGCGAAAAGATGGTGAAAAAAAGAAAAAATTTTTTTTTCGACAAGAGTAATGGTTGGATATATTGAACAACAAATCCAATATATCCAACATATCCAAGAAGCTCTATCATAATTTTATGTTCAACATGTATATTGATATTTTTATTGTTCAATATTTTATGGTATAATGCAGATAACGCAATTAAGAGAAAAATATGATTTTGAGGAGTTTTGTTTCATGAAAGTATATGCTATTGCCAATCAGAAAGGCGGCGTCTCGAAGACGACGACCGCACAGTGCCTCGGGGCCGGACTTGCTCACGCTGGCTACAAGGTCCTGCTGCTCGACCTTGACCCGCAGAGCAATCTGACCTCGATTTGCCATGCCGTAACGGATGCGCAGGATAAGACGACCGTCACGATGCTGGAAATCCTGACGAAGGAAAATAATATCAATGAAGGAATCCAGCATATGGACCTTTATGATATCGTGCCGTCCTCGATGTTCCTCGCCTCAATTGATGCGCGCCTCACGGACCAGATGTCGCGTCCGTACCGTCTGCAGACGGCCCTAAAGGATTTGAAGGACGACTACGATTACGTTCTTGTTGATACGCCGCCGGCTCTGGGGACGCTGACGAACAATGCCCTTGTCGCAGCGGACTATGTCATCATTCCGGCACAGGCCGATATTTTGTCTCTGCAGGGCGTCAGTCAGCTCTATGAGACCATCGAGAGTGTCCGCGAGCATGCGAATCCAAAGCTCGTAATTGCCGGCATCGTGCTGACGCGCTTCCAGGGCCGCGCGAATCTTTCAAAGGAACTCGTCACGCTCTTCAATGCGGCTGCCGCTCAGCTGCGCACGAAGCTGTTTGATACGAAAATCCGCGAAGCTGTCGCCGTGAAAGAAGCACAGGCAGCCCTTAGCGATATTTTCACCATGGATCCAAAGTCAAATCCGAGCAGGGATTATGCTTCTTTGATCCAGGAGATTTTTGGCGTGGATGTGTTCCAGAAGGCAGGTGCTGACAAATGAGCAAGAAAAAAGTCACGATTGCCGCGGGAGCCAATCCCTTCGACAAGAGTAAATCTCCTGCTGACTACTTATTTGAAGGGGCACCTTCGCTGCCACAGGAAAAATCTGCTTCTTCCTTGAACAAAGAAGAAGAAAATAAGGATATTGGACATATTGGAACAGTTGGATATGTTGATAATGTTGAACAACAAAATCAACATATCCAACAAGTCCAACAGTATAACGCGGAGAATTCAGCCATTCAGCAGGACGATGCAGGCACAGGGGACCGAAAAAATGATATAAAGCAGGGAATGGAAGAAACCTCTGACACCATCGCTGCCGATGAAAAAATGGAGAACGATTTGGCGCTGGGCACAGCTTCGGCAGCAGAGGAAGCTGAGGAATTTATTGAAGGGAAGACAGAAGAAGCCGGGAAACCTGCAGGCAAAAAAAGAGGACGTCCCCGTCAGTTCCCGGGACGTCAGCATATTCATTTGATTTTGCCAGACCATCAGGCCGATATGATCAAGAGTCTGGCCAAGATGACCGGCGTCAGCGTCAATCAGTTCATGATTCAGGCTGTCGACACGATGTATGAGGAACACTGGAAGCCCGTTGTGGAAATCTTGCAGCAGAATCGTCATAAACTCGGTCTTGACCGCAAACTGGATAAAAATCTGTTCGACGATGACGTCGATTGAGCGTGGAAATTGGTTGGATATGTTGATTATGTTGGATATGTTGAACAACATAATCAACATATCCAATTTATCCAACATATCCAGTATATCCAATACATCCAACATATCCAATATATTTGTAGAAAGACATAGTTGGATTTACTGCTCCTGAAAGTTAAGTTGTGATAATTGAATAAGTCATGATTAACGGCCTATCCATGCATGATTGACTAAATCTGCATGAATAGGCCGTTTTGTAATGATACGCTCAGTTCTGGACAATCGATACGCTGCCATCTTCGCTGACGGCGCAGCACCGGTCGGTATAGACTTCGATGAAGGCGTAATCCATCATCGCTAAAGCGCGTGCTTTTTCCATTCCGTTCGGCAAAGTTTCGCCGCGCTTATAATGTGTGATAATGGATCCCGCGGGATCCAGGGTATGCACTTCGTACGGGTCGCCCAGATAACAGCGTGAGATGATGCCGATGAAGAAGCCCTCTAGCTTTACCTCCGGCAGTTCTGCCTGAATCTGATTGACGATGTCTTTCACTTTGGCGGCATTCATGACATGACCGCCGGCATCGAGCTGATGCATGGCACGCAGGTAAGCTTCGGAGCGCGGCTTGCGAAGTGCGCGGTCAAGGCGCATTTTTTCTTTTGGGTCATCATGTTTCACCGTCCGCGTCAACGAAAATGCGCTGTCCGTACTTTCGCTGACCTTTGGACGATGCAGCATTGGTTTTGGCATAAGATGATCCCTCCCTATCAAATCAATACTTTACGCGGGCGCACACCATCTTTCTTTGGCAGCGAATTTTCTTCGCCGATTGGGCGTCCGGAAGCTGGTACGGCACGCTCTTTTCCCCAGGCGCGGATGCTTTCGATGCGTTCCGGGCTCGTTTGGGAGAGAGGCACGACATTTTCAAAGGCTGCCTCAAAATTCTCCGGACTTAATTCAAAATCGTCACTGGCAAGACTCCGATAGGCAATATCGCGGATGGTTGATTCGATATCCGCTCCCGTGAAGCCCTCGCTCATCTCGACGATGCGGTCGGAAAATGGGCCGCTGAAATCCACGCCAAGGTAGCGCCGCATATAGAGCGCAAGGATTTCACGCCGTTCTTCTGCCGTCGGCAGGTCAACGAAGAACAGTTCATCGAAGCGGCCGCGGCGCAGCAGTTCCGAAGGAAGCATCGAAACATCGTTTGCCGTTGCCACGACAAAAACCTGTTTTTTGCATTCCTGCAGCCAGAACAGGAACTGACCGACCATGCGCGTCGACACGCCGCCGTCGTTGCTGCTTCCGGCCCCTGACAGTCCTTTTTCGATTTCATCGATCCAAAGGATACAGGGCGATACATTCTCGGCCGTGGTCAGGGCGTCTTTGAGCTGCTGCTCCGACTGGCCGACATAACTTCCCTGTACGGTGGCAAAATCCAGCCGGTAAAGCGGCAGCTTCCAATTGGCGGCGATGGATTTTGCGGAAAGCGATTTTCCGCAGCCGGGTACGCCGACGAGCAGGATGCCGCGCGGCGGCTGCAGTCCTTTGGCACGCATGATGGCCCGTTTATCCGGGGACAGCAGCTGCTTTTTTTCGTCGAGCCATTTGCGCAGGCCGGCAAGTCCGCCGACATCCTTGACACTCGGGTCGACGTTGATTTTCTCGAGTCCGGAAATATCGGAGAACAAGCGGTCCTTGGCCGAACGGACTTCGTCGAGGTCGGACTTTTTGATTTCCTTCTTCGCAATCAGGGCTGCCATGACATTTTCGGCCTCGATACTCGTCACGCCGGCCAAAACAGATGCGGCCTCGCGGATGTCCGTGTCGTCCCATTCAATCGGGATTTCCGACCGGTAATCATCGATGTACTCCTTGACGATGGGATACATTTCCTCCTCATTCGGCAAGTCGATGCGGATCATCATCCCGGAACGCTGCAGCCGGTTCCAAACGGCTCCCTGCGTGAATACGGCAACGGAGCCGCCATTTTCATTGGCCAGATTTACTAGGTCGAGAAGCTGCCGCGAATTATCGTTATCCTGACTGATATCGGGTGTCTCCGTCAGGATGAGCGTCAGATTCTGCCGCCGTTTCATCTGTTCACTCATAAAGTCGATGGCCCCGTACAAGGATTTGTCCTCTGAAAGAACCTTATTTGTCGTCAGGTCATACACGCCTTTCGATAAGGTATGAACGCAAACAGTCAGGCTGAGTTCTTTGGCAATATCCTTCCAGGCATCGAGAACGCGCGTGCGTTCAATCGTCTGCAGGGAAATAAACGGGATCCGTGCAATCATATAGCGGCGCAGGAGCTCTGTACTTTTCTTCAAATCTGCCATAATCTACCCTCTCTATCCTGCTCTCAATCCAAACGGTTGATTGGATGGTTCCGCAGGATACTTTTTAATTTTCCCAATGGATCTGCTTTGACGCTGTCCTCTAAACTTTTCTGCATGGTATCTGCCTGTTCACGGACCAGTTTCTCATAGGCGTCCTGCTGGTCCTTTGGCAGGGCAGGAATGCGGCAGGCCTGAACCAAAATCTGCATGGACCGCCGCAGTTCCAGCAGTGCCTGAATGAGTTCTGCTTCTCCAGAAGCTTGACTCATTTTACGCTGAAATAAATCCGACGCATTGTTCATGCGCGTATTCAGCGTATCGGCAAAACGATTCGCAAAACGTTCTGCAACGCCGCTCTGCCAATGAAGTGTGCCTGCCTGCATAGCAGCCATGGCTTCTTCATCCTGACTGCCGTCGGCAAAGGCATGCAGGACCTTCGCCCATTCTGCATAAGTGGCTGGTGTTTTCATATCATATTCCGCCTTTTCTTCATCGAACGTCTGACAACGACCTGCGGCGGGAGGATGTCCCAGGCTGCAGAGAGTCCTTTTGCCAGTGGATCATCTGACTGTATTTCCTTTGCTTCTGCCTGCTGCACACCCTGCTTTTCCGCTGGTGTCTGCTTGGCAGCGGGCGTTTTCGGGTCAATTGGACGAAATGCGTCTGCCATATGTTTCCCTTCTTCCTTTTTCTAGATGCATCCTTTATTCTGCCGCACTGATTTTCCGGATGCCATCGATGTGAGCACGGACGAACTGATTGGGGGCCAGCCCCTTCAAGAAGGTTTCCGTCTTGGTGAACTCTGCATCCTTTTTCTCGAACAATTCCCGTACATCCACGACTTCGGCCAGCAGCGCGCGCAGGATCTCTTCCCCTTTTGGACGATTGTTTTCCCAGTCTTCTGCGACTTTCTTTGCTGCCAGATAACGCGTCCTTTCTCCGTTATAGCGGGAGTATGCCCAGACCGCCAGAACGGCGAAAATGATGCCAGCCACTATTGTGACATAGAAGCCGGCCACGGCTAAAACTGCAAATACCCAGCGAAGTGTTTTACACATTTCACCGGTTTTTGTCATCTCGTTGCCCTTCATGGCTTCCTCTTTCTGTCGGTCGACAAATTGATTCCATGAAGCAAGGATCTCTTCTTCGTTTTCGCCATTCTGTGTCTGTGCTTCAAACCCTTGCAGCTCAAACGTAATTCCCTGTGGCACAGCACTGCGGTTCGCGGCGGTGATATCGCGGTAGGCATCGAGAATCCAGTCCTTTGACAGGGAAATGGCAAATTTCTGCGTTGCAGCATCCGCATGTACGAGTTCAGGATTCATCGAAGCATCGGTCAGCAGCTGCACGAAGTTTTTATGCGTCTCAAAAGATGTTTTCTGCACATCCATATGCTTGTTCGCTTCTGCTTCATCCCCGTGGAAGTCCAAAACAAGCTGCTCGAGCTGTTCTTTTTTCCGGAGCGGCAATTCTTCATCATCAAAATTCGTGACCAGTTCATCCAACATGTCATCCAAATGGGCAGTTAATTCCTTCGTTGGATTTTTCTGCTGGAATATGGCGTCGAAATCATCATATAAAACCTCATGCAGATAGGCACCGCTTAGAACGGCGGCCATTGCCGGCCAAGTCGGACTGTACTGCTGCAGATAGGGAAAATCTGTTTCCTTGCTGAGGTCTGGTTTCTTCAGCAGAATAGCCTGTTTCCACTGCTCGCGCTGCTTCTCTACAAAGCCCGGTTTTGCCTCAAGATGTTCGAGCCATTCCTTCATCTGTCCGCCAACCTCATTTTCAAGGTCATTTCCCCAAAGACCATTGGCGTAAGCGGAAAGTACGAGGATGGTCTTGCGGTCCAGATTTTCTTCATCCTGATTGGCAAGATACCGATTCACCCACTTGATGCAGGCAAGCTTGCGGTCCGCACGGCGGCAGATCAAGGCAAAGAACAATGAGGTCTTTTCATCATCCCGGGCAATTGCCTCTTTGACTGCCTTCTGGGCAAGCTCTTTGTTATCTGCAATCCACGCGGCCAGGGCGACAAGGCAGGGAGCAAGCCAATACCCCGGTGTCTTGATCATCACATCCTCAGTTGCGTTATTGATAATTTCCTTACGGATGATGCCAATATCCGTTGCCTGCAGGATTCCCGTTGCCATACGCCTGACCACATCGTAATGGCCAAAGCGCTTCTGGATTTCCTGCCTGAGCTTCACGACGCGCGTTTCGGCAAGCTGCTCACGGTTGCGCAGCATCTGCTCATTGACAAAAGCATGAAACTCATCGACCAGAGCTTCAAGCTCTGATTTTGTATGCAGCAGTTCCCCTTCGACTGCATCGACATGTGTATCAACGGCCGCAATCCTGCCATGAATTGCTTCCAGGTTACTGGCAATTCTGGATAAGTCGGCCGTTTGGATAATGCGATCTGCCATTCTTTCCCCTCCAAACTCTCTATGTTTCGTATTATTCTTTTAATTCTATATATTAGTTCTATATAGAAACATATTTTCCTTCCAGATCTTTTCGTAGGGGAAACGTGCATACAAAAGGCTTTAAAGAAAGCACCCCCTTATATCACATATCACAAAAAGAGGAGTCAGCACAATGCTGACTCCTCTTAGAGACGTCCCTTTCATATGGGGCAAACACCAGCGGCCACCCGAAGGTGACACGCGGTGTTTGGTTGGTCAAGCTTTAAGCGTCTTCACGCTCGGCTTAAGCGGCGCCATTGATGTTGATCGTATGACCCGTTTCAGCCTTTTCTGCCGATTTCGGCATATGGACGGAAAGAATACCATCCTTATACTCTGCCGTGCACTTGCCCTCATCGATGTTGTCGATGTAGAACGAACGGCTCATGTTGCTCTGGCTGCGTTCGCGGCGGACGTAGTTGCCCTTCTCGTCCTTTTCATCCTTCGTATCCTCATGTTTCGTGGCGATAGTCAGATAATTGTTATTGTACGTCAGGGAGATGTCTTCCTTCTTGAGGCCCGGCAGCTCAGCCGTGAGGTCGTAGCTGTCCTTGTTGTCTTTGACATCAACCTTGAATTCCGGAGTATGGAAGCTCTGCATAAACGGTTCATCAAAGACATTCATGAGGCGATCAAATACGTTTTCTTCTTTCTGAAGATCATTGTTGGAAACAAATGGAACCAAACCAAACATAATCAAAAACCCCTTTCGACGTCTTGCCGCCGCCTTCCGATGAGCATCAGACGGCGATTCAAAACCATTTGATATTTGTACCGAGGACCTTGGACCCTTTCTCTCGGTTCCCTTATCCTCTTTACAATTCTTATTATACCCAGAATAGTCAAAAAGTCAATAGGTCAAAAAGAAAATATGAAAATAATTTTTATTTGCAGATGCCCAGAGCAGCAGAATTCCTTGCAAATATATCTCTCGGTCTTACATTTTACGAATATTTTTGTTACAATGAAAGATACATCTAATAATGAACAAACTATACCCTGTAATACAGCCGGAGGGAAAATAATCATGAAAAAATTCATTGCGATTGACAAAGAAAAATGCATTCACTGCGGTATGTGTCTCCGCGACTGCATTGCTTCCTGTCTGGAGTTTGACGAAAACAAGGTACCGCGTTATATCAGGGGCGGGGATGAACGGTGCATTGCCTGTCAGCACTGCCTTGCCATCTGCCCGACGGGGGCTTTTTCCTTTAACGGACTCAATCCTGCCGATTCGTCTCCGGTGACGACGGTCGACAGCGAGGCTTTGCTTGGACTCATCAAGTCGCGCCGCAGCGTCCGCCAGTACAAAGATGCCGATGTGCCGGCGGAGAAAATCGCCAAGCTTCAGGAGATGCTGGCCTATCCGCCGACGGGCATCAATGCCCCTTCCCTGCGTTTTACCATCATCGCGACGCGCAGGAAAATGGATGAACTTCGCAGCATCACCTATGACTGTCTCGACCGTCTCCCTGACGACTCGCCGCTGGTATTCTTGAAGGAGATGGCAGCAAAGGGCCGCGCACAGGGCAAGGATGTCGTCTATCGCGGTGCACCGGCACTCGTCGTCGCCTCAGTCGATGAAACCAAGACCGTCGAGATGTGCCGTCCGGTTGACCCGATCATCGCCCTCTCGTATCTCGAGCTTTACGCCCAAAGCCTCGGACTTGGCACACTCTTTGACGGCTTCGCCGTCGCTATGGCAAGGCATTTTCCTGAGGTCGAGGCACAGTTCCATATTCCAGAGCACTGCAAACTCGGCTTTGTTATAGCTTTGGGCATCCCTGCGGTTAAATATGCGAGGACGCCGCAGCTGACGACGAAGAATGTCACCATCATTAAATGAATGCCCGAAATTGTGTATACTCGTTATGTCCATTGACAATTGCCATGTTATAATGAAATCATGGCATGTCTAGCAAGGCATATACCAAAAGAACCGCCCTTCTTCGGAGTGATGACCGAAGAAGGGCGGTTTGTTCTTATAAAATTTTAGCGGCCTGTTAGGAAAAATCAGCAGTTTTTCAGAAGAAATCGCCGCCGTCGTCACCGCCGCCATAATCACCGTAATCGTCATAGCTGCCAGCGTCGTCGTTATAGTCAAAGCCATCATCGTTGTCAGGATATTCATCGGCATCGCTGGCATCGTCGTAGTCGTAATCATCACTATCGTAGTCGTCACTGTCATAGTCATCATTGTCATAGTCGTCGCTGCCAAATTGCCCGTCATCATCTGCTGACCAGTCCACGTTCTGATCGATATCGAGATCATCCGTTGAAGAATCATCAACGCCACTGTCATTTTGATCCTGCATGGCCAAGGCATCGCGCTGCATTGCTGCGGCCTGATCGATATGGGCCTGCGTTTCCTGTGCATCGTGATGACGCATCAGGGCCGCGCCTGCGACTACGCCGGCAAGACCGGCAGCCGCAGCCATACGGCTGTCATGCTGACGGTCCAAAGCATTTTGACGGCGGATATCCGCAAGAGCCTGACGCTGGTCTGGGCGCAGTTCATGCCGCATGATATTTCGCCGAACGGCATCGATATGGGCCTTTGGGATATCCGCACCATTCTGCAAAGAAGGAGTCGGTTTTTCCTGAGGGAACGGCCGGTTTGACGATATGGCAGACCGCTGGCTTGGTGAAATAGATGATGTATTCTGCTGCTTTGTTTTGGCAGAACGTCCAAGGCAGTAAAAAATAACAAAGAGAACGAAAATAACAAGGATTGCAGTTCCCATAAGAAAATCATCCCTTCTATTCAAAATTCAGACCGATCCGCGTGTTGTTCCATTTGTTAATAAACTTCTTCTAAAGTAGTCAGATTCCTGCCAATTCGACAGTTTTCCTCAATGAAAAAAGACCACCGAAAATGCTGCTTAATATTCCAGAATAGTGTATTATGATTGTGTAATTGGTGAACAAACATGGCATGGAGCTGATGATGATGTTTTCGTTCTTCGTTTGGGGTGCTGTAATATGCGGTGCCGTTCTTGCCGTCCTGTGCTTTTTTGCCGGCATTCTGGGCTTTCTGCGGGGCATTCTAGGCAAACTGTGGAAGGATTTTTTCCACAAATGAATGCATCCTCTGTATTCTGTCTGTAATGATTGGAATCGGATTTACTTTTTCCCCCTCAGGTATGCCTGATTCGTATGACAGGACTTTGGCAAAAAGCATTGGTCAGATGATGTAATTTTTTGTTATAGTGAAGATAGATAAGCATTTTTAGAAGGAGATGAGCAAATGGATAAACCATTTATTTTTTGTCATATGGAGACTTCGACGGACGGCAAAATCATGGGGAAGTATCTCTGGCGTCCGTCGACCAGCGAAGCGCCAGACAGCTTCAGCACGATCATGAATGGTCCAGATGCCAAATACCAGTATCAGGCGATGATCAACGGCCGCACGACAATCGACGATAACTTCACATTTTATGCTAAGCCGGAGCTTGATGAAAATGCCCCCGAGGTTCCTGCCGGCGACTATTTGGCCGATGGCGTATCTTTGGGACAGTTCGTGATTGCCGTCGATGGTCACGGCAAACTGGCATGGCAGGATAATGTCAGCGAATATGATGGTGTCAAGAGCCATATCGTAGAAGTCCTCACCGAAGCGGCGTCCAACAGCTACAAGGATTTTCTGCGTAAAAAGGGAATCAGCTACCTGATCTGCGGCAAAGACAGCGTCGACCTGCCGCTGCTTTACGATAAGATCAAAAATGTTCTGCATGTGGATTCCGCAATGCTCGGTGGCGGCGGCGTCATCAACTGGAGTTTTGTACAGGCAGGGTTGGTTGATGAATTGAGCCTGGTCATGGCTCCGGCAGCGGACGGCAGCACGGAAACACAGACTCTCTTCATGGCAAAACCAGGCATCACGACCGACCAGCCTGTCCTCTTTAAGCCTTTGGAAGTCAAAATCATGCCGGATGATGCCGTCTGGATCCGCTACAAAGTCGGTAAAAAAGTTGACTTTGATTTTGACAGCGATCCCGAATTCAAAGAAACCATGGAAATGATTCGCGCACACCGATAAGAAAATATTGACTTTCCTATGCAAAAAGCCGGATGAGGATACTTCCCCATCCGGTTTTCTTATGGTCAATATTAGGCGGCTGACTTTTCTTCCGTATGGAAACGATCGACAATCGTGGCATAGGCAGCATCACCGGTGATGTTGACCGCCGAGCGCAGTATATGTTCCCTCAAATTATTCTATGAAAAAGAAAGAAAAGGCAGGCAGGCAAAAGCATATGGGAGGTGCTGGCGTGACGGATGAGATAGGTATTTTCTTGCCTGTGGATAACTTCCCTATGCTATGCATGCTTTTAGCATATAATGCTTTATAATGCTTTCCGCGATTTGAGCCCAGTAATGGCGCGGGTTTCGGGCGTTTTCGATTAGGGATTGTGACCTAACTATTAGGGATTGTGACCAATTTTTGCGTTAAGTATTAGGAAATGTGACCTGAACTATTAGGGATTGTGACCTAATTCGAGGGCATTTGATAAAAATATAGCTTGAGCACCTAATACTTCCCTGTTATAATGGAATAAAAGTAGGAATTGTGACCGCGGACAGGCATTGCAGGTCACATTTTCTACTCTTTTACGGGGAAAGCGAGGCGAAGCGTGTGGAAAAATTGGAAGTGAATGAGGCGCGGGATATCTATCAGTCCAATCCGCTGATCGAGGCAAGAAAGCCGCTGAATGCTTTGGAGATGCGGCTGTTTCTGCTGGCCGTGGCCCATGTCAATCCGCATATTTCCGGCAATGACAAATACTACGACAAGGAGTTTCGGGAGTTCCATCTGACGCCGGCAGAGGTTAAGGCCATCTTCGGACACGGTGAGTATCTGAACCGTCTGGAACGCGTCTGTGACGATATGCTGCAGAAAATCGTCACGGTGCGCAATGATGACGGCGGCTTTGTCAAATTCTCCATTTTTGTGCGTATCAAATACACGCCGAAGGATGGCCTGTACATCAAGTTCAATGAGGACATGGAGCCTTTTCTGCTCCATATCTATGAGAGCGGCGATGGCTATACGAAAATCAGCATGAAGCAGATTTTCAATTTGTCGTCTGCCTATGCTATGCGCCTGCTTGAACTGATGCTGCAGTACCGCGGCACGATGCAGGGGAAGGTCATCACGCGCCATATCGAGCTCGACAAGCTTCGCTTTTTCTTCGATATCGGTCCTTCGCAGTACAAGCAGATTGGCCCGTTCTGCAAATACGTGTTGGACAATCCCATTCGTGAAATCAACGAAAAGACGCAGTACCATATGACGTACGTGAGGACAAAGACGGGACGCAAAGTCACGGGCTTTACTTTTTCGATGGACTGCCGCGATCTTTTGGTTGATCGCGCAGCCGAGGAAAACGTTACGCTTGAAGCACTGCCAGCCAAGAAAGACCGCCATGGTCTCTCGGAAAAGATGGTCGACAAGCTGACGACGCTGTGCGGCAGCAACGAAGAATTCCTGCGCCGCATGGATTACGCTGTCGAACTGGCTAAGACGCGCAAAGTCAAGAATGTACCGGCCTTTCTTTACAAAGCCGTTGCCGAGAACTATCGGCAGCAGGACCTCGACATGAAGGCCGCCGTGGAGCGTGAATTTAAGGCCAAGCAGGAAAATGCCGCTTGGGAGCTCGATGCTCTCAAACTGTTTGGTGACAAGATTTCCCTCGATGTCGAGGAAACACCGTTTGACCAGTCCGACGACATGGGCCGGGCCATGGTCAGCGTCGTCCGCAAGGCCTTGAAGGAACGTCACCTCAATGTCACGGCTAAGCGCCTGCTTGAAGACCACGGCATGTCCGTGGCGCGCTTTATCGAATTGTACTGTCAGGATGAAACGACAGCAAAGAAATGACAGCTTTTTCGTCAATAGCTTTGTTGGATATGTTGGATACATTGGATATGTTGTTCAACTTATCCAATTTATACCATTAATTATTGCGGCCAGAGCCTGATTTCACCCTGCAGATGGTCTGCGTCAAGGTCCCCATCGGGCAGAAGACGCACCAGGAGCGCGGCTTGAACCAGAGCATGGCAGCCAAGGCGATGACTTCGGAGGTCATCATCAGACTATAGAGGCCAAAGGCGAATTGAGCCTGCCACGGGCTGACGCTTGCCGTATAGGTCCAATGCCAGGGCAGGTTGATGCTCCAAAGCAGCATGACAGCTTCTTTGACGCTGGATGCGCCGCTGCCGACGAGCCAGGTAGTGTAGATGACACTGCCGAACATGGCGAAAAAGAATATCATAAAGGCGTAGCGGAAAGTTTGGCTTTTCAGCCAAGCAGGCATTTCATGGCGCCGCGAAAGTCCGACTTGACTGCCGAGCACGCGGAGCAGCTGACCGCGGTCGCAATAGCGATTGCAGAAGAGCTTGTTGCCGCCGATGATGGCAAATAAGAGTGGCAGGCAGAAGCTGATGAGCCCGAGCCATGCAAAGAGGATGTTGACGAAGCTCATTGAGAAATAGAAAATGGACCACAGCCAAAGATAGTGGTACCAGTGATGCTGCTGTTTCATGGTCTCACCCCAATCTGAATCGCGGAAGCCGGACACTCTCTGGCGCACATGCCGCAGCCGACACAGAGATCCTCATTGACTTCGGCAAAAATGCCTGCATGGATGCTCATGGCACCGCGTGGACAGATGTCGACACACGTGCCGCAGGCCACGCAGTTTTCTTTATGTACTACAGCATGACGCGGTGAACGTTTTACCATGATGATTCCTCCTCTGTACCGGCTTTCTTTTTTGGCAAAAGGCATGACAAGATGGCTTTGACGCGTTCATCTTTCAGCGTATAGCAGATTTCCAGTCCGCTGCGCTTTCCTTCGATGATTCCCGCCTGACGCAGTTTTGCCAGATGCTGAGAAACCGTTGACTGCGGTACATCCATGCACTGCTGCATATGTGTCACATTGCAGCCGCCATTCTGCCAAAGTCCGCGGACGATGCAAAGCCGTACGGGATGGGCAATGACCTTTAGGAGCTCTGCCTGCTGCTGCAGAAATTTTTCATCTTGAATCAATTTATACACCTCACAATTTATATTTATATATTAGAATTTTTAAATATAGTTGTCAAGGGAATCCGCAAAGTGATCTCTAGCGGGCAACTGAAGCAGAAAGTCTAGCAAAATATAGTTTGACACTCCCATGCCTAAAGGCAGGTGGAGTGTCAAGAGGGGATGGAAATCAAGCAACCATCTTCGAATAGAACGAAATGGATCGTTCAAGAGATAAAAAGGACAAAAAAGAAAAGGCAAGCAGGCCGGCAAAGGCAGCTGTGGAAGTCTGGATCGTTGCTCTATTTTCCTCTGTGGATAACTTCCCTATGCTATGCTTGCTTTTAGCATATAATGCTATATATGCTATAGGTGTTTTGAAAGCCTTATAGCACAAGGGCTAGCGGCTTTTTAGGTGGACGGATTTTAACCTATAGGTAGACAATTTTTAACCAAATTGGGCTTTTTAGGTGGACGAAATTTAACCTAAAGGGAGACGGATTTTAACCTGATATATGATAAAAGGTAGAAATAATGCCTGTTGAATGTCTACATTACGTTTGATATAATGAAATTAGACGTAATGTAGACAGATTTTAACCAAAAATATTTTCGAAAAAGGGCTTGACTTTGACATGTCAGTTAAAAATCGTCCACCTTACCGCCAAATATTGCCCGCAAAGCCGTCGGTTTCCTTACCGGTTTGCTTGCCGATTTAATCTCTGCAGCCCTTGATTTTACTTGATTTCTGCGAAAATGAAAGGAACATTTCTATGAATGATCGTCGTCCCGTTATTTATCAGGCCAATCCGCTCATCGAAGCGAAGAAAGCGATGAATGCGCTGGAAATGCGCCTTTTCCTGCTTGCTCTGCAGGACATAAATCCACATCTTGGCAGGAATGACAAATTTTACGACAAGGATTTTCCAGCTACGCACATCTCGCCTAGTCAGGTCAAAGAGATATTGGGCAACGGCATGTATCTAACTTTACTTGATAAAACCTGTGATTCGTTGGCCAAGCGCGTTCTCGTCCTGCGTTCTGAAGAAGGGATGAAGTACGTGCCGCTCTTTGCCGTCATCGAATATGAAAAACGCGATGGCCTGCGCATCAAGTTCAACAATGAGATGCGTCCCTATCTGCTTGACATCTTTGAGCTTGGTAAAGGCTATACGCGCATTGCTATGAAGCAGATTTTCAATCTGTCCAGTGCGTACAGCATGCGTCTTTTGGAGCTCATGCTGCAATATCAGGGGCTGATGCATGACAAGACCATCCAGCGCCATATTGAACTCGGCGACCTGCGCTTCATGCTGAACGTCGGGGAACATACTTATACGAGGATTCAGGATTTCTGCCGCCGTGTTCTCGATGACCCAATCAAGGAAATCAACGAGAAGACGCAATACCGGATCTCGTATACGAAAGTTCGGAAGGCACGCCGTATTATGGGATTTAATTTTACGATGGACTGCTCGCAGGTCATGCCGGATGAGGAAGCTGCGGAAACGGTGCAGATGGAGATGCTGCCGAACAGGAATGAATGGCACGGCCTTACGCGCCAGAGCGTCGACAAGCTTACGCTTCTCTGTGGCAGCAACGAAGAATTTGAGAAACGCATGGGCTACGCCGTCGAGCTGGCCAAGACGCGAAAAGTCAAGAATGTCCCCGCTTTTCTCTATAAGGCGATTGCCGAGAACTACCTGAGACAGGATCAGGATATGAAGGCCGCGATTGAGCGCGAATTCAAGGCCAAGCAGGAAAATACCGCTTGGGAGCTCGATGCCATCAAGATGTTTGGCGACGAGATTTCCCTTGATGTCGAGGAAACACCGTTCGATCAGTCCGACGACATGGGCCGGGCCATGGTCAGCGTCGTCCGCAAGGCCTTGAAGGAACGTCACCTCAATGTCACGGCAAAACGTCTGCTTGAGGACCATGGCATGTCCGTGGCGCGCTTCATTGAATTGTACTGTCAGGATGAATCGTCTGCAGAGAAATGACAGTTTTTTCAGCAACGATTTTTGTTGGATAAGATGGATATATTGGATGTATTGGATGTATTGGATATGTTGATTATGTTGTTCAACATATCCAGTTTATCTATAAAAATAGCTACAAAAAGATAGGAATCAGCGAGGGGCTGGTTCCTATCTTTTTGGTGTATGACTGCTTTTATTTTGTCGGGCTGCTGCCGGATGCCGTCTCTATGACATCGAGCTGGCCTGTGCGCGGGTGGATCATCAGGCCGTGCACTTGGATGTTTTTCGGGATGTATGGGTTCTGCTCAATCTTTTTCACGGCCTCTTTGACATTTTCGACAGGGTCGTGGAAGGCATCAGCCCACGTTTCGAGTTCGCCGTGCACTTTGGCGATGGCGTCTTCCGTGACGCCGTGTGCACGCATCGCGGCGGCGAGACTGTCTGCCGTGGTCTTGGCCATGCCGAATTCGTAATGGCCGACGACGAAGATTTCTTCGACGCCGAGCTCGTAGATGGCGACCATCAGGCTGCGGATGACGGCGTCAAATTCGCCCGTGAGATAGTTGCCGACGGTGCGGATGATCTTGGCATCGCCGCGCTGGATCCCCATGGCCGGTTCGAGAATCTCCGTCAGTCTCGTATCCATGCAGGTGAAAATGGCCATTTTCTTCTTTGGCAGCTTACTCGCGGCAATGTCCTCTGCCGTATAGTCATGCTTGCCATGGGCCACGAATTCTTTGTTGGCGGCTAGGATTTCATCTAAACGACTCATTTTTCTTCCTCATCATATTTCGGCAGATAGTAGGCCACGATTTTTTTGAAGCGGTCCTGTGCGGTCAGGCAGGTATCACGCAAGTATCCCTTTTCGTTCTGCCATTCATGCAGGCCGCGGTAATAATAGAATTTTAGATCATCCGTAAGGATGAAGGGAATTTCGCCATGACGAAGACATTCCTTGAAGAGCAGCAGCCGGCCCACACGTCCGTTGCCATCCTGAAAGGGATGAATCTTTTCGAAACGGACATGAAAATCAAGGATATCGTCAAAAGATGGCTTTGTCAGTTTGTTATACCAATTGAGCAGTGCTTTTATAGATTCCGCCACTTTTTCTGGCGGGGTAGTTTCCATTTCGCCGATGGTGTTCGGCAGCTTTTTGTAATTGCCGACGGCAAACCATGCTTTGCGGCTGTCGGTCGTGCCATTTTTCAGCATGAAATGAAGCTCTTTTATCATCTTCTGCGTGATGCGGTGCCGTGCGTTTTGGATGATAAAGTCTACACAGCGGAAATGATTCATGGTTTCGACAATATCGTCGACATTTGTGGGACCATTCTGTCCGGCTGTATTGGTATCAAAGATATACTGCGTCTCTTCATGCGTCAGCCGGCTGCCCTCGATGTGATTTGAGTTGTACGTCAGATCAATCTGTACGCGATGATAAAGGCCGCCTTTACGGTGATGCAGGCATTCGTCCTGCAAAAGGTCCGGCAAAGAAGGCACTGCACCCATTTTTTTGCTGCGCGGACGTCGGCCGGGGCGAATGGCATGGACAGGAAGCATCCATATTCGTCCGGCTTGCTTAGCACCCGGAATCCTGCCTTCCTTGCAGTAGTTCCGCACGGTACGCGGTGAAAGATTCCACTGCACAGCCATTTCTTCTACAGATACGTAGTCCATTCCTTCTCACCTCTCACCTTAATTATGACAAAAATAGCCGCTATCGGCAAGTTATCTTCTGAAAATAAATCTATATTTTTAATATAACTTGCCGATGACGGCATGACCGCATCAAAAAAATCTTGTTGTAGTTCTTTACACAACAACAACTATATGATATGATGTAGTCAGTTAGACAACAACGTATACAAGAAAGGTGATCTTGTCGATGTTTTCCAGTCGTATGAGTGTTGCAATTCATATTCTGCTGTATCTGGAAGAATATGAAGAAGAAGAAAAAGTAACGTCCACCGTTCTGGCGGACACTACTGGTGTCAATGCGGTCAATATACGCAAGACGCTGCAGTTATTGAAGAAAGCAGATTTCATAGAGATCCGCA
The DNA here is from genome assembly GCF_047974105.1 of Mitsuokella apri. NCBI lineage: Bacteria > Bacillati > Bacillota > Negativicutes > Selenomonadales > Selenomonadaceae > Mitsuokella > Mitsuokella apri. Next base: position 67,789 of record NZ_JBHYRS010000008.1, on the reverse strand, counting down.
GAGGCAGCGGCGGTGCCGTCCTGAAGAAAGCACCGGAAGAGATTACGGTAAAGGATATTTTTGAAGCCGTGGAAAATTCAGATGATGAGTTATTCCACATGCATGAACATCCAAATACGAATTGTCCAGTGGGAAGGTCCATAAAAGGCGTATTGGATGGTCACATCGATGCATGGAAAAGTTTGCTGATGCAGCAGATGCAGGCAGTCACCTTGAAAGACTTGTATACGGAGATGCAGGCAGAAATGAAGAAAGATACTGGAGGAAGATGAGGATGAAGCTGAAAAGAAAAGCAACCGCTATGCTGCTGGGGATGAGTTTGATGACGGCCATGTCGGTCAGTCCGGCTTTTGCTGCAGAAAAAGTACCTACGTTTACGGATAATAAACAGATGGTCGAGTATTTCTGGAATGAAGTATTCAACAAGCACGATACTTCTGTCATCGATGCCATGACGGCACCGGACTATATCCAGCACAATCCGGGTTTCGCCGATGGACGTCAGGCTTTTGAAAGCGGCATTGAGGGATTCTTGAAGGAATTCCCGGAAAGCAAGGCTGAAATCAAGCACATCGGTGCCGATGGAGACCTGGTTTTCATTCATAACCATATCACCCTGAACACCAAAGACCGCGGTCAGGCTGCTGTCGATATCTTCCGCGTTAAGGATGGAAAGATCGTAGAGCACTGGGACGTTATTCAGGATATCCCGGAAAAAGCGGAAAATGATAATACGATGTTTTGATATGTGCCGACTCACGATTTTACAGCTGGGAGAGAAAGATTTTGGAGCAGCGACCAGAGATTGAAAAACGAATTCACGAATGGCTAAAGGAATGCGTCGAAGAGAGCGGCGCGTTTTTCCTGAATACCATCGAAAAGGGCAGACCGAAATCACGCCCCATCAGCTTTCACATGCTCGAAGGCGGCATCAACTATTTCGGTGTCGGGGCGATGAAAGACGTATACCGCCAAATGCAGGAAAATCCTTACGTAGAGATAAGCGGCCTGATGGGCAAAGGAAAACAGTTTTTCCGGTATTACGGCAGGGCTGTTTTTACGGATGGCGATGAGCTGTCAGAGCTTGCACTCAATCAGCCTGGCTACCCCGTCATGAAAAAAATCTACACCAAAGAAAGCGGCAGACGCTTTGCGGTCTTTCATCTGGAAGACGCCGTGGCCGAGAAACGTGCCATGATGTCTGTGTTGGAAACGTATCATTTGTGAACGTAAAAGAAGAGCCAGCGAGATGCTGACTCTTTTTTCTTTTGAGGGATGTCTGTTATTTAAGGGGAAAGAATCGGGCGAGTATTACTTCAGATGTGCCTTGAAGAACTGCTCGAATTTGTCAAAGGGGATTTTCTGGGTGTTATCGTAGAGGTCCGTGTGGTTGGCACCCGGGACGATGTAGAGTTCCTTGTCTTTCGAACCGATGGCCTTATAGGCATCCTCGCTGAAGTAGCGGGAATGTGCTTTTTCACCAGCCACGATCAATGCAGGCGTACGCATTTCTTTGGCGTATTCCATAATTGGCATGTTGATGAAAGAGAGCGGCATAGTATTCGTCCAGGAACCATTCGGATTGGAGTTGATGGAACGCGGATGATAGCCGCGTTTCGTCCGATAGAACTGAGCGTATTCTGCAATGAATTTTGGCGTTTCCGGCGTAATATCTTTTTCCGGGTCCAGATTGTTAGCCGGAGCTAATGTAGCGTAATCGTTTTTCGAGCTTTCCCAACGGTTGTTGTTCAGCTGTTCTTTCATCTGGTAACGCGCGTCGGCGTTCATCGGTGCTACATGGTCGTATTTGCCCTTTGGATCCATCTTGATTTCATAACCGTTGGCCATGACGCGGGTCATGTTGTACATGGTGCTCGTAGCTACGGCCTTGACGCGCGTATCCTGAATGGCATCGTTCAGGGCAAAACCACCCCAGCCGCAGATGCCGAGAATGCCGATCTTATCGCGGTCTACCATGTCAAGGGAGCCGAGATAGTCTACAGCAGCGCTGAAATCTTCCGTGTTGATGTCCGGCGAAGCAGTGTTGCGCGGCGTGCCGGAGCTTTCTCCCGTAAAGGATGGGTCAAAGGCCAGTGTTACAAAGCCGCGTTCGGCCAGCGTCTGTGCATAGAGGCCGCTGGACTGTTCTTTAACCGCGCCGAAAGGTCCGCTTACGGCAATGGCTGCCATTTTTCCCTCGGCGTTTTTCGGTGCATACAAGTCACCTGCCAGGGTGAAGCCATAACGATTCTTGAACGTTACTTTGCGGTGATCTACTTTGTTGGACTCTGGGAAAATCTTATCCCATTTCTGTTCGAGCTGAATGGTCTGCCCCGGTACAGAAACCGTTGTCGCATTTTCCGGCATGGCAGCAAAAGCGGTTGTCGCAAACGTTGCGGCCAGCATAGCGGCAAGAGAAGTGGTTTTAATGACTTTTTTCAACATGATGTGTTCTCCTTTTTTGTGCGAGCTGATGTTTATGATTGATCTTGCTTACAGTATATCCGAATAGACGTTATATAACAAATACCTATAAATTATTCTTTGTTATGTCTATAAGTTATGGCGAATCCCGTTCTATGGTTACGGCTGCATTCCCGCTTCCCAGTGCTTCGGGCAGACCGTCCGTATTTTCAATCTGCCCTATCTTTGTGTAGCGGTAATTCGTCGGGAAGTCTTTGTAGAACATTACGATGTAATCTCCGTTAAACAGCATGATTTCGCCTGTACGGATTTGACCGGGATTTGTATCAGCCGAAGGAAGCGGGCTTGAGAACCGATAGTATTTTTCATTGCCGTTCAGTTCCGTCATGGTCACTGATAGCGGCAGTTTTTCTACAAGGGCTTTTGCCGTATCGTTATGTTCCAGCGTGGCATAAAATATATGTCTGCCAACGGAAATCTTGATATGGCTGTCTATTTCTTTGGAGGCATTCTGCACCGCTTCCGTCTGCCCTGCGGCAGATTCAGGCTGAGCTGCAGATTTTTCCGGTGAGCCGCTTTTGGCGCAGCCGATGGTGAGAAAGGCGGACGCCAGCAGACAGGCCAGAATGATTATTTTCCTGTTCTTCATAGTTTATGCCCCCTGTTCGACAGAAAGTTCCGCTGGATTCATGCTGCGTCTTGTGCATTGGCTCCAGAAAAGAATGCCAGCGATGACGATGAAAAGCAGGCCGCCGCAAATAACATATTCGATGCCAAAATGGTCGATAAAGATGCCGCTTACTTCTGTCGCGGCCATGGTACCGAGATTGGCTGACGTGAGAAAGAGGCCATTGGCAAAATCAGGGGCCTCAGGCGCAGCATGGGAAAGCCAGAACTGATTGATGTTGCCGTTGATGCCGGCTAGAATGCCCCAGAAAAGCGTAAGCACGGCCACCATAGGCCAGCTGCTTCCGCTTGTGAGCATCAGGAGATAGAGTGCTCCGAGCAGGAACGGGAAAACTTTTACGGTAGTTTCGGAGCGGTTCGACAGGAGATTGCCCGCGGCCATGCTGCCAAAGATATTGCAAAGGCCGTAGCCAAAGAGAAGCAGGCTGATGAGATTTGGCGCAAGGCCTGACACGCTCCCAAGATAGGCTGCCCAATAATTGAACACACCGAAGACCGAACCGTTCAGGAAAATGACGGCGAAGATTGAGGCCCAGACGACGGGCTTTTTGAGTACGGCCAGCTGTTTTCCGTAAGATAGTCTTTTCTCTGCCGGCATAGAAGGAACAAAGAAGACCGTTGCCAGCATGACGAGAAAGGTCGTCATGGCGAAGAAGGACATGGAGGCGGACAGGGAGATATTCGCTGCGAGGAAGTTGCTGATCGGGACGCCGACGACCATGCCGGCCGATACCCCGATGTTGATTTTGGCCACGGCCTTTGGGGCATCTTTGGCTCCTGCGAGCGCTGCTGCTACCGTAAAGGCCATCGAGCAGTAGACGGGATGGAAAAAGGCAGGCAGCACCCGCGCGGCTAAGAGCAGGTTGAAATCCGCGGCAAACACCGAAATCGTATTGCATACCGTGAATAAGCCAAGCACGAACAGCATGACGTGTTTGCGGTTGAAACGGGAAAACAGCAGCGGCATAATCGGACCGGCAATGGCAACTCCCAGCGCAAAAAGGCTGATGAGCAGTCCGGCATGAACGATGGTCACATCGTAGCGTTCTGCGATATAGGGCAAAAGGCCGATAAAGCCCATTTCCGTATTGAGGATGCCGAATACTCCGGTCATGAGGATGAAGATCAATAGGTTTTTGTTTGTCTGCATAATGGCTCCTTTCTTGCTGTTACGGTAAGGATATCATAAGGCGCTTTCTATAACAAATACCTATTTATACTTACTGGATATAATTGAATCACATAGCAGATGTTGTTATAATAGACGGCAGAGGTGATAAAAATGGAATTTCGTGTCCTGAAATATTTTCTGGCTGTGGCCAGAACGGAAAATATCTCCCATGCGGCGGAAGAATTGCACGTCTCTCAGCCGGCGCTTTCCCGTCAGCTCATGGATCTCGAAAATGAACTCGGCGTGAAGCTTCTATTGCGGAGCAATCGGCGTACGACTCTTACGGAAGCGGGATTTTTGCTCAAGAAGCGAGCAGAAGAAATTGCCGAACTCGTAGATAAAACTGTCGATGAAGTCTCCCATGCACGGGAAGGCGTCAGCGGCAGTGTGCATATCGGCTGCGGCGAAACAGCGGGCATGCGGATCATCGCGCATGCCGTCCACGAGCTGCAGAAGGAATATCCCCATGTCAACTATGATTTTCGCAGCATGGATGGCATGAACGTAAAAGACCATCTGAAAAGAGGCACCTTGGATTTTGGTATCTTGATACAGCCCGATGTGCCGCAGGATTATCCTTATATCGAACTTTCCTATGAAGACCGCTGGGGCGTCCTGATGCGCAGAGACAGCCCTTTGGCGAAGCTTACGAGCATTCATCCAGAAGACCTTGACGGACTCCCCTTGATTCTCTCGCAGCAGGCACTTAAATGGAAGGAATTTGGCGTCTGGTTTGATCAAGACGAAAGCGAACTCAATATCGTCGCCACGTATACACTGCTCTACAATGCTTCTCTTTTGGCCGAAGAAGGCATCGGCTACGTCCTGTGCTTTGACCGGCTTATAAGTCTCCCCGAAGACAGCCCGCTTGTGTTCCGTCCCCTGGACCCGCCGAAAACCTGCCGCGTGTTCTTCATCTGGAAAAAGCATCAGGTCTTCTCCGAGGCGGCAAGACTGCTGAAAGAACGTATTTTGAGCATTTCAGCGGCAAAAGCATAAGGACTCCTGCATAAAAAAAGACGCCATTACATACTTGTCACGAGAAAAAAAGAGGAGCCAGCAAAATGCTGACTCCTTTTAAGAGACGTCCCTTGCATATGGAGCAAACACCAGCGGCCACCCGAAGGTGACACGCGGTGTTTGGTTGGTCAAGCTTTAAGCGTTTTCACGCTGCGGCTTAAGCGGCGCCATTGATGTTGATCGTATGACCCGTTTCGGCCTTCTCTGCCGACTTCGGCATATGGACGGAAAGGATACCATCCTTGTATTCTGCCGTGCACTTGCCCTCATCGATGTTGTCGATGTAGAACGAACGGCTCATGCTGCTCTGGCTGCGTTCGCGGCGGACGTAGTTGCCCTTCTCGTCCTTCTCATCTTTCGTATCCGCATGTTTCGTGGCGATAGTCAGATAATTGTTGTTGTACGTCAGGGAGATGTCTTCCTTCTTGAGGCCCGGCAGCTCAGCCGTGAGGTCGTAGCTGTCCTTGTTGTCTTTGACATCAACCTTGAATTCCGGAGTATGGAAGCTCTGCATAAACGGTTCATCAAAGACATTCATGAGGCGATCAAATACGTTTTCTTCTTTCTGAAGATCATTGTTGGAAACAAATGGAACCAAACCAAACATAATCAAAAACCCCTTTCGACGTCTTGCCGCCGCCTTCCGATGAGCATCAGGCGGCGATTCAAAACCATTTGATATTTGTACCGAGGACCTTGGACCCTTTCTCTCGGTTCCCTTATCCTCTTTACAATTCTTATTATACTCAGAATGGTCAAAAAGTCAATAGGTCAAAAAGAAAAAGTTATATTTTTTCTGTTGCCACGATTTGTACGTCCCATGGCGCTAAGGTGATGATATTGCCATCTTCGAGGGGCTGACCGCTCATTAATTCCGTGGCATTCGTGCCTTTATAGGGGACAGACTGTTCTTTGTCTGAGTAGTTCAGGTAATAGGCCAGTTTCTTTCCGGTGGCGTTATACCCCTGACGGATGATCAGCGGGAATGTCTCCTTGTAAGGACGGATAGCCGGCAGGTCTTTCGCAATGACGTCGCGCACGAAGTTTTCAAGATGCGACGGCGAGAAGTAGCAGCCGAGATACCAGGCTTTGCCTTTGCCGTATTCGTTTTCGGTTACGGCTGCATAGCCATTCCAGGCCGGGTTGTCATAGGAAGCGAGAACTTTGGCCGTAGACGGCTCCAAAAGTTCCTGCCAGTCGGAGCATTCAGCGCCTGTAAGGGATGCTTCGCCCTGCAGCTTCATATTCGGGGTGACGGTGAATTCCTGATAACTGAGCCCGAAGACATCCGTCAGATTATGGGGCTGTGCGTCCTGATAGACCTGAACGTTCTCGTTCGTATAGGCCGTCTTAAAAGTCGCCAGCAAGTGGCCGCCTTCTTTGACGTATTGTTTCAGGGTTTCCGTAAGTTCATGTTCTGCCGTATAGAGGGCAGGTACGGCGATGAGGTCATATTCCTGGAAGTCTCGCGTAGTCGCTGGCAAAAAGTCACATTCGATGTTGCTGCGGTAGAAGGCATCGTAGAGCCAGCGTACGACATCGTTATATTTGAAATCGCGTTTGCGCAGCACATCGCCGATAGGCTGATACTCCAAGGCCGAAAGGGCTTCGTTGCTGACGAGAATCGCCACGCGGTTTTTCTTCGTAAGGCCCTGCAGCTCTTTCGAGAGGCGCGCCATCTCTTTACCGACTGTCTGTACTTCGCGATAGATGCGCCCAGGCTTCAAATCATGCGGCAGGACACCGCGCCAATACGTTTCCCACGAGTTGTGCAGGGAATGCCAATGCCAGTACATGACGCCGCAGGCACCGCTGGCAAGATGGCTGAAGGCCTGCAGCCTAAGCTGCCCCGGATACGGCGTCCACTGCGGGAAGCCCTGAGCCTCAGTCTCCATGACGAGATAATTTTTCTGCTTGAGCGAACGGCTGACGTCGCCGCCAAAGGCAATCTCCGTACCCGTCAGGGCCGACTGCGTCGGATGATAGATATCGACGCTGGCAAGGTCCAGCACCTCGGCACACTGGAAATGGTCGACCTGCGGCTGAATGCCGAACGACCAGCCGCGCCATTCGTAATCGAAATTCTGCGTGACGAACTGGCCTTCCTTGGCATATTCTTTGACAATGGCAGCCTGCCAGGCGAGGAAATCCCGGACGGTCCCGCGGCGGAATTCGTCGAAGGCGGAAGCGAGGCTCGCGTTGATCGTGCCGCGCACATCGGGGAAATCCTCCCAGGTGTTGATACGATTGCTCCAGTAATTGAGGCCAAAGACCTTGTTGAGTGCGTCGAGCGTCCCGAAACGCTCTTTGAGCCACGCGACAAATTCCTTTTGGATGCGCGCATTGGCATTGCCGTAGTACTTCGTCTCATTGTCGAGCTGATAGCCGATGATGCTGGGATGGTCCTTGACGTGCTCCATCAGGGCGCGGATCATCTCTTCGGCGCATTCGCGGTAATAAGGATGGCCGATATCCATATTCTGGCGCCTGCCGTAGAACTCGTGGCCCGGCTCTGTGACAGGGCCGTTCTTTACCATGGCCGGTTCCGGCACAAGCAGGACATCGGGGCATTCCTTGGCCATCCACGTGGGGATGGCATAAGTCGGCGTGCCGACGATGACGTACAGGCCGTATTTTTCGGCAGCCTCGAGGGCACGGTCGATATGGTGAAAATCAAATGTGCCGCGCTTGGGCTCCATCGTGCCCCAGGTGGATTCGGCGATGCGGATGACATTCATGCCGGCGTCCTTGATGAGCTGCATGTCTTTTTCGAGACGTTCATAGGGCATGTATTCGTCGTAATACGCTGCACCGTAGAGAAGGGAATTTATTTTCATAAGAATACGGGCAGGATGCCTCGGTCCATAAGACCGGCGTATCCTGCCCGCTTCACCTCGCTTTCTTCTATCAAGATTCGGGAACGATTTTTTGTTTTCTATTAACGGGCAACGCCACGGATGGCGAAAATGCAGAGGCTGGCAACCAGCGCGAAGACCATGGAGATCACGAAGACGCCGGAGAAGCCGATGAGGCCGATGGCCGTAGCCGCGATGACCGGGCCGATAGCCTGCGGCAGCGAGTTGCCGACGTTGTAAACGCCGAGGAAGAAACCAACACGGTCCTTATCCGGAATGACCTTGAGGTTCAGGTAGTTGTCGAGGGAATTCCAGAGGCCCATGCCGATGCCGGCGCAGAAGGCGTAGACGGTGATGCCCGTCATATCGCGCAGCACAAACAGTGCCAGCGCGCCTGCGGCGAGGAACAGAGCCGAAAAGCCAATCGGCAGCTTCAGAATCTTGAATTTATCGGCAAACGGACCCGCGAAGAAGCCCATGAAGACACCGATGAAGAACATGATGGAGTTGATGAGCTGGATGCTCGTCTGCGTCATGTCGCCGCTGAGCTTCAGGAAGTCGGTCATGATGTAGAGGATGTAACCCGTGATGGCGAAGTTTGCAACGCCGAGGAGAATCTTGCCAATCAGGGCAAGATAGTAATCGCGGCCGATGTGCCAGGCCGGGAAAACCTGACGCAGCGTCGACATGGAAAGGGAATAATGCTCTTTTTTCTTGCTGTCGTCGTCTTTTTCATTGAGGTTGGACGGCTCGTGGACAATCAGCGTCGCAATCAGGACGCCGACGAACGTGATGACACCGAAGATGACGAAACCGAGACGGAACTGACCGAGGAACATGGCGCCGATGACGTTGAAACCGTTGTTGCCAAGGGCCATGCCGAGACCGCCGTAAGCCGAGGAAGCCGTGCCTTTGTACTTATCTTCCGCGAAGTCGAGCCAGGCGACCATCGGTGCGACGATGAAGTTCAGGGCCACCTGACCGATGAGCCAGCAGACGAGCAGCATGGTGACGCCTTCCGAGAAGCCTGCGCCAATCATGGAAAGCATGAAGACAAAGGCGCCGCCGACAATCCACGGGGCGCGTTTGCCGAAGCGCGAATGCGTGCTGTCGGAAAGAGCACCGGCCACCATGTTCGAGATGGCCGAGATAATGCTGCCGGAGGCCGCAAAGAGCGCGAGCATGGCGACTTTGTTCGCGGGATCGATTTCCTGCAGCAGTGCCGGCAGGAACAGTGACAGCATGACGATATATGGTCCAAGCCAGCTGGCAGGGCCGATGATCAGGCCCGGTACCAGGCGTTTGATGGAAATAACAACTTTTTGACTCATGATAATTCCCTCCTGCCCTTAGGCATCATTTTCGACTTTATAATAGTAAAAATCCGCATGCGATGTATGCTGATAGGCATCGACGCTGCCGATGAAGTTAAACAGGCCCGTAAAGCCGCCGATTTCACCCGGTTCGCCGTTGACGCCTTCATCCGAAAGGTATGAAACATCGACCGGGTCTGCAAGGGCCTGCCACTCTGCCGTCTCATCAAGGCGGTAGAATGCCTGTGCTCTGCCATTTTCATAGCGCCAACGGATTTCCGGAACGGCATCCTCGGGGATGACCACGGTATCAAAGTCAAAGGGGATGCGCATGCCGAGTCGGGCCTGCAGGATGGCGATGATGCGCTGATTTTCCTTGTCGTTCAGGCCGATATGCGCGTAAATCCAGTTGTTCGAGTCATAGTACAGGCCAACTCCTGCCGTCTGGGAGAAATGCTCCGGATGGAAATCGAGCTTTGTCTGCAGCGTATAGGCAAACGAAGTGGCGCGGGTGGCCAAAATTGATGGATTGTTTTGCGAGAAGAACGAACCGCGCCCCGAAAGCACCAGATGGCTGTTTTCTACCGCGACCCACGAAAGGTCCGGCTGATGGTATGGTGTCATAAAAGCCTTGTTGTACTTTCCTGTGGAAAAAGCATCGTAGATATCCTGACTGGCCGGCTTTGCATCTTCTGGCGCAGAAGATGGTGCCGGCGTCGTCATCTTGGCAAGATTTGTGCCGTCTTCAAGCTCGAGCCAGCCATCTTCCATCCAGCGGACTTTCTGCAAGGAGGTCTCGCGTCCGAGCGGATTACGCGTCGTTCCCGCAAGAGGCCTTGACATCAGGTGCGCAATGTAGAATTCATGGTCGGGCGTCTCAACAAGCGAGCCATGGCCGGCTTTCTGCATCAGGGAATGCGGATTATACATCTCGAAATGGCCGGCATCCGGATCGCCGAGGGAAAAGAGATGGCGTGGCGATGACGTGAGAATCGGTTCGTTTGTCGGATTTGGCTCATACGGGCCAAAGATATTTTTTGAACGGCCGATTTCAACGCCGTGGGCATAGCCCGTGCCGCCGGATGCTGCCATCATATAATAGTAATCCCCGTGTTTATAAAGCTGCGGTGCTTCAACGCAGCCCCTTGTTGTAAAGCCATTGGTGATGCGCTGCCATTTACTCATGAGCTTGCCGGTCTGCAAATCGATTTCTGCAAGTACGATGGTGCCCGGCGCCTGATAGCCGCTGCGCGTCTCCCATTCGAGAACCGCCAAATAATGATGGCCGTTTTCGTGGTAAAGCGAAGGGTCAAAGCCAATCGACGTGAGGTAAAGCGGACTTGACCATGGGCCCATGATGTCATCGGCCGACATGGCGTAGCTTTCGGCATTGAATTCGCGTCCAGCCATGTTCTGCATATGGCAGAAGACCAGCCAATATTTTCTCGTCTGCTCATCGTACGAAAGATGCGGGGCCCAGATTCCTGCTGGCGTGTTCGTGCCACGCAGGTCCACTTCGCTGCCCTGCAGCACATGCGTCAACAGCTGCCAATTCACGAGATCTTTCGAATGATAAATAGGAATACCCGGCAGCCAGTGAAAGCTGGATGTCGCAATATAGTAATCATCGCCTACGCGCAAAATGCTTGGGTCCGGTGCCATGCCCGGAATGATTGGATTCTGAATCGTCCCCATATACAGCCCCTCTCTCTTTTTATGAATCGTATATATTTGTACGTTGTGCGTTCACGTACACGCATCGTCTATACCTATATCATACCGAATAAAAAAGACGCATTCTATAAAAAATGCGTCCTAAATATAAGAAATGCCGTATTAGATTTTATTCTTTGTATTTATTTCGATACTTTTTTGGTGTGAGCCCAGTGTACTTCTGAAAAACACTGCCAAAATGGCTTTGCGATGAAAAGGATAAATACGAACTGATAATGTTGATGGGCTGATCTGTGTAGCGAAGCAGGTCAGTTGCCTGACGAATTTTGGCTTGCAGGATATATTCTTTCAGGGGAACGCCTGTAATCTGCGAAAAATGCGCGGAAAGATAATCCGTTGACAGATTGAAATCATTGGCGATGGTATTGAGGCGCAGGGGTTCCTGAATATGCTGCTGGATGTAGTTTTTGCAGCGTGCAGTCAAATCGTCATCCCGCTTGGCTTGACGTAGCTTTGCTACGAGCGAAGTATAATAAAACTCCGCTTCCCGCGCGAGTTTATCGACCTCTTCTTCTGTTTCCAGCTTTTCAAGCTGCTGAGAGTACGCGTCTTCTACGGTAAAAGCCGTTTCCGGATCGAGTCCGCCGCGGATGGCCGCACGTGAAGCCAACGTCAGGATTACGATGCCGATATTTTTCGCAGAGCGAAGCGGCGTGTCGGCAAGCTTACCCGTCATCGTGCCCGTACGTTTTTCCGCGAGGGCCTTTTTTAGCCCTTCGCTGTCCCCCTGCTCGATGCTCGAGAATTCCCGCTCCTCCTGATCGTACGGATTATGCGGCAGAGACAACTCCCGCCGCTCCATATTAATTTCCAGAATCCGGCGCTGGATCTCCTGCAGCATTCGCGCCTGCTTTGAATCTTCCTCTTCCCACATCATTTGACCATTCCCCCTTGTGCATCTTTCCCTACATAGATGCTCTATTTTTTGCAAGGCATTCTATTCTTTTTCCTATATTCTTGTTCTGGCTCATCCATTTAGGAAATGAGCAGTATATCTTTGCGGACCGCCGCTGCCGCACGAAGATCCTCATTGAAGCCGTGGATGCTGAACAAGATGTACATGGTTGTGCGCGTTTCCTTGTGCCAGTCCACGAATGCGGCCTTTTGTTCCAATGCAGTGAGAACATTTATGCCGACAGGACCGGCCCAAAACTTACATTCACCAAGCACTAACAGCTGATCTGCTTCCGACAGACCGACAACATCGATTTCGTGTGCATTGTCCCACCAGCGTCCAACCCGTTCCAGAAGGCCGGGAAACGTTCCTTCGGCAGAGAGTGACCAGAGCTTTTCCTGACAGATTTGTTCGTAAACCAAACTGACCTGATTATCGATGAAGTTTCGCTTCAGGCGGTTGAGCACGATGTCCGTATGGCCCATTTCCAGATAGCTCCGATTTGGATAGATGAACTGAAACCAGAAACGGATGAAATTGTCCCGTATTTGGTAAATTCCTTTTTTGCTCTTGGCTGGATTATTTTCGGTAACGGGAACGTCCCGTACTAATAAGTCGAGGTCAATTAGGACATTCAAATAGCGCGGAAGATTGGTCTGCTTCTGCTGCAGCATGGCTGCAATTTTCGACAGCTTATGATTGCCGGCAGCGATGACACGCAGGATGGAAAAGTAGCTGCCGATATCCGAGACTTCTTTTTGCAGGAGGAAAGTCGGCTCATCAAACAAAAAACTTGAAGGGGTCAGGATACTTTCCTGTACCGCCTTGGCGAGTTCCTCATCTTTGGCAAACATTTCAATATATTTCGGTACGCCGCCGGTGATGCTGTAGCGCTTGATCAATTCTTCCTGAGAAAAGGAAGAAGGGAAAAATTCATGATAATGAGCAAATGGAATCGGGCGTACATGGAGCTGCGCGGTACGGCGCCCGTAGAGAGGGCTGCTTTGATTTAAGGTCTGCGACATCATCATGGAAACGAGCGAACCGCATAAAATCAACATGATATTGGCGTTTTGCAGAATTGTATCCCAGATGCGCTGAAAGACGGAGAGAAAAGCCGGATCGCTTTTGCCAATATACTGGAATTCATCGATAACGATGATGAGGCGCTGTTTTTCAGCTGCCTGCGCAAGCTGCTGAAAGATTGGCTCCCAGCGCGTAAGCACGCTGTCACGAAGCAGATCGTTGTCAAGAAAATCAGCTGTCAGCTGCTGAAATGCTTCGCGGTTCATTGCTTCGGATTCTTCCGTAGCTAAAAAGTAAAGAGACGGCTTATCCTCGATGAAATGACGAATGAGTTCCGTCTTGCCGACGCGCCGACGTCCATAAATAATAACCATAGACGAAGACGTACGCGCATACTCCTGCTGCAGCGTCCGCAATTCACGGTCACGGTCTACGAATTTCATCGAAATCACCTCTAAAATAGTCTTTATAATATTATACTCTAAAATATTATATTTTAAAATATAATATTTTAGGGGCGTCACAAAATCAAAAAGTCTCGTCTGTAAAATGTGTAGACGAGACTTTTGCATCAATTACCGAGTGCGGTCTCAATCTGCTCTTTTCCCTTCAGTGCCTCTACCCATTCGGATGGAATGGCTTCATAGCCATAGATAATGCCGGCAAGTCCGCCGGCGATGGCCGCGATGGTGTCGGTGTCTTCGCCGAGGTTGACGGCACGCAGGACGCATTCCTTGTAGCTATTGCTGTGCAGCAGGCACCAGAAGACCGCTTCCAAAGTATCGACGACATAGCCGCTGCTCTTGATGGCTTCTTCCGGCAGACGGCGGAAGGCGGAGAGGTTCAACAGGCGATGATAGGCATGCAGGAGTTCTTCTCGGTATTCCGGTTTATCTTGATAGAGGCGGTGCGTTTCCTGAACGCCCTGTTCGATGGCCAAAGAAATCGGCTCTCCTGCCAGCAGCCTTAAGGCCGTCGCGACAAAGATGACGCAGGCAGCCTGACTTCTCGGATGCGCATGCGTCAGGGCCGAAACATCGTGAATCTTTGCGGCCATTTCTTCATTGAGCGTCAGTCCGCCATGTTCCTCGCAATAGATGACCATCGGCGCGATGCGCATGAGCGAGCCATTGCCGTTGTCGCGCTCGCCCCGTCCGCCGCAGGCAAGCGGCGCGATGCCGTCAACATGGCGCCGGACGGCCATCTGACTCGTCATGCCGACGTCAAAGACAACCCCGGTCGGCGTGAATTCCTGCTCGTAAAGCCAGCGTGTGAAATTCTTCATGACGTCATCGCAGTCGAGTCTGCCGAGCCGATTCAGGCTCTCGAGCAGGCAGAGCGTCATGCTCGTGTCGTCCGACCACGAGCCGGCTGGCATATGATACGTTCCTTCACCCCGCATTTCTTTGACGGGGTCTTTTTTTCGCTGCTCTCTTGAGCTGAATTCTACCGGCACACCGAGGGCATCGCCTACCGCATGGCCGTAAATCATCGCACGAATCATTTCTTTGCGCATCGTATATTCCTCTCTTTCTACGCCCTGCAATTTTCCCTTACCATGAAGTCAGGAATCTTCCCGTGATGCTCTCTTTACATGCCTTTATTTCTTCCGGCGTGCCGCTCGCGACAACCCTGCCGCCTTCTTCACCGCCGCTGGGGCCCATATCGATAATGTAATCCGCACTTTTCATAACGTCCAAGTCATGTTCGATGACGATGACGGTTGCGCCTTTGTCAATCAAGGTCTGGAACACCTGCAGGAGTGTCTCCGTATCCTGCGGGTGCAGGCCTATGGTAGGCTCGTCAAAGACAAATACGGAATCGTCCTGCTGCCGGCCCATTTCTGAAGCCAGCTTCAATCTTTGGGCCTCGCCACCCGAAAGTCCGGGCGTTTCCTCGCCAAGTGTGAGATAGCCGAGCCCGAGGTCGCGGAGAATCTGGAGCCTTGACTGTACTCTTTTCATATCTGCACAAAACTCGAGTGCCGTATTGACATCCATGGCCATGAGCTCCGGCAGGGAACTCTCTTTTCCTGCCTGGTTCTGCAGCCGTATCTTCTTTGCTTCCTTACTGTAACGGGAACCCCTGCACGATGGGCACGGGATATTCACGTCCGGCAAAAACTGTACATCCAGTGAAATCTGTCCCGTTCCATCACAGACCGGACAGCGCAGTCTGCCGGTGTTATAGGAAAAATCGCCTGCTTTATAGCCAAGCTCTTTTGCAGCTGCTGTTCGTCCGTATAGTTTCCTGAGTTCATCGTGGATATTCGCGTAAGTCGCGACGGTAGAGCGGACATTGATGCCGATTGGCGTGGCATCAATCAGTTTTACATGCGATATGCCCTCTGCCTCGATTTTCTTTACGTGTTTTGGCATCGCTTTGCCGTTGCAGAGTGCATCGAGTGCCGGCACCAGACTCTCCAAGATCATGGTCGTTTTGCCTGACCCTGACACGCCTGTGACCACGGTAAGTCCTTTCTTGGGAATATGAATCTTAAGAGGCTTTACCGTATGCAGTGCTTCTGTCTGCATAAAAATTTCACCATTGGCAAAAGGCTTTTCCCGTGCGCCTTTTCTTTGGGCATGTTGTTTGCCGCTGAGGTATTTGCCGATGATGGAGGAGCTGTTTTTTTCCATATCGCGGATGGTTCCCTCGGCGATGACCGTACCGCCTTTTGCTCCTGCATCCGGCCCCATTTCGATAAGCCAGTCCGATTCCTTTAGTATCTGCGTATCATGGTCAACCAGCAGGACGGAATTTCCATCCCGCACGAGATCATGCATCACGTTATTCAGGCCCACGATATTGGCAGGGTGAAGGCCGATGGAAGGTTCATCCAAAACGTACAGCACGCCTGTCGTCCGATTCCGCACAGCCCTTGCCAGCTGCATTCTCTGCCGTTCCCCTGTCGAGAGCGTAGCGGATGCCCTGTCGAGCGTCAGATACGAAAGACCAAGGTCCATGAGCCTTGCAGCGACTTCCAAGTAAGACTCGCAGATATTTTTCGCCATGGGCCTCATGTCCTCAGGCAGGGAAGCCGGCACTTTTTTGACCCACGCGATGGAATCCTTCAGCGTCATTTTGCAGACATCTGCCAGCGAGATGCCCATGATTCTCGGCGCTCTTGCTGCATCTGAAAGTCTCGTTCCGTGGCATTCCGGACAGACATCCTCTTTCAGGAATTTTTCTACGCGCTTCATGCCTTTTTCGTCCTTGACCTTGTTCAGGGCGTTAAGGACCGTAGCTGTCGCGCTGTAGTAGGTAAAATCCAGTTCGACCGCATCCGCCGTCGTGGCCTTCTTTGGCCGGTGAAGAATGTGTTTTTTCACCATCGGGCCGTCGTAGACAATGGCTTTTTCCTTGTCCGTCAGGTCCTTAAAAGGAACATTCGTCCGGACGCCCATTTCCCTGCAGACATCCGTCATGAGCGACCACATGAGAGAATTCCATGGCGCCACGGCTCCTTCCTCGATGGTCAGGCTTTCATCGGGAATCAGCGTACTCCGGTCCACCGTCCGGACCATGCCTGTTCCCCCGCAGCATTTGCAGGCGCCGCTCGAATTAAAGGCTAAATCTTCAGCACCGGGCGCTAAAAAATGCTCGCCGCACACCGGACAGACAAGGTCCTGCATCAGGGCCACATTGAAGCTCGGCTCTACATAATGGCCATTCGGGCATCTGTGTGAAGCCAGTCTGGAAAACATCAATCGCAGGCTGTTCAACAATTCTGTTCCAGTGCCAAAAGTAGAGCGGATTCCCGGGACACCGGGCCTTTGGTGCAGGGCAAGTGCTGCCGGTACGTAAAGCACCTCATCCACATCCGCGCGGGATGCCTGCGTCATCCTTCTTCTCGTATAGGTCGAAAGTGACTCCAAATACCTCCTCGAGCCCTCTGCGTACAGGACGCCAAGGGCAAGGGAGGACTTGCCCGAGCCCGACACACCGGCAATGCCGGTAATGCCATGAAGCGGGATATTTACGTTAATGTTCTTGAGATTATGAACCCGCGCACCTCTTACTATGATGTTTTGCGGCTGTTCCGTTATGTTCATCATGAACGCAACTCTTTTCTTTTACCGATTTGCACCGTCTCACACATGGCTGTCATTTTTTGAAGTCATGGTGACAGCATGCCATGGATTCAAGCGCCTTCAAATAAACAGGCTTTACCATCTGCGTAAGCCAGACGCCATTTTCCGACAGGAAAAACGTGCAGCCGTCACGCAGCATGGCTTTGGCATCTACCTCGTAAATCAGGATAGGCCCTTTCTTCTGGCGCCGTCCAGCCACGCGTTTGGCTGTTTCGATATTCGGCGAAAGATGCACATACAGGCGGTTCATCGGCAGGAGTCCCTTTTCCTCAATGCTCATACGGTTCGGCTCAATCGTGCCGTGATAGAGCACTGCAGGCGGTACAGCCTTCTTTAGTTCGACATCCACAGGGATAGAATGTCCTTGTCTGGCGCGGATCTTCGTCTTGTCCTCGTTAAAGGCAACGCGTTTCTTATCATTATAGAGGACAATGCGCTCAAGCTCCTGCATGGAGCATTCCGTACCATGTGCAGCTAAAGCCTGCAGCATTTCCCTGACATCGGCCCAGCCGTGTTTGTCGAGCTGGATGCCAATCTGCTCCGGATGATGGCGCAGAACACAGGCAATTTTGCGGCTGTGCCTGACTTCCTGCGAAGTTAATTCGTCGTCTTCCATAGATTTCCCTTCCCCTGCCGGGCACTGTCCGTCCGTGCAGACTATTTTTTCTTAGCGGCCTTTGCCGCTGCTTTTTCCTGCTGTGCCTTTTCCCATAGTTCCCGTACCGATGGCTGCTTGTACGTAGAATCCGCAAGCATGAAAAGCTCTGGATAGTTGCCGGCATTGACATCGGCAGAATTGTCGCCTTTTATTTTATGCGCTTTGAAAAATGCGTCCCGGTCAGTCGGCAGGACAGAAGCATTCTCTTTGCTCTTTATGACAGGCGCAATGCTCACATCGCGTTCTTCCCCCGCTGACGTGCGAATATGGAATACTGCCGGTTTTTTCATCTGCAAAAGTTTCAGCTGCAGTTCATTGGGCTTGTACCAGGCCACGTTCTCGCCATTCAGAGACAGAAGTTCGTCCCCTTTTGCCAAAGCAGGGAGATCCTCGCGCACGGAAGCCACGAAGAAACGGTTGCCCTCGCCTTTTTTATGAGTCATGTTCAAGGCGAAGCCGAAGTCCGCGTAATCATTAAAGGCCTTGTAGGCATCGTTCAAAAATCCATCCCACTGGTCATCAAGAAAACGCCAAGTCGAAGTCAGACTCACGATGTCATCGTCGGCCTGCATCGTGCCAGTCGTATAAGATGCTCCCTGCCAGCGGTCGTACCTCTCCTGGTCTTTCATCAGCGCCAGCATGGTACCGCCGTTATACGGGCGTGTCTCAAACGTAATCAGCGGCAGTCCATCGCCAAGCGGTCTGCCGGAAAACACGACGATATCCGAATCCTTTTTATGATAATAAAAATCAAAGTTCTCGTACAGAGCCTTGCCAAGCTTGTCTTTCAGCAGAGACTGACGATGGAGAAACAGCCATGCCTGCACCTGCGTCGGAGAGACATTCGGCAAAAAGATGCGCGGTCTGGCGTCACGGCGGACCGAATCCGACGCTTTTTCATCACGGATCACGCCTTCGCGCAAATAACTTTGCGGCCTGGCCGCTAAGAGTCTGCCAATGGCCTGTGTCGTCTTGCCCTTGCCTTCCTGCTGCCAAAGGACTTTCCCTTCCTCATTGACCAGCTGGAATTGATACGACTTCGCCCCGGCGGCCTGCTGCAAAGCTGCTTCGCTGACAGAGTACTGCCCCGAAAAAATGTCGGCTGCATGCATATCGGCTTCACTGCCCACTGGTGTCAGCGGAATTTCCTGCCCGTCCGCGAGCAGGCGGGCGTGAATCGGTCCCTGCTGCTTAGCCAGTTTGCGGCTCTGATCCCAAAATTCGAAATAATAGACAGCTGCACTGCCGTCTGGTCTGTATACCTTGAGCAGCGGCACGTCTGGGCCTGTTACAAAAGCGACATTTCCGTCCGGAGACTTATGGGCAAGAACATTCGTGCCCAAAGGAAACATCCCCGACGCCTCAACAGAGCCGGCTAGAAAGACACTGGCCAGAACAGCCACCCCTAAACTTTTGCGAAAATACATTGGCAATCACGCTCCCTCTACTGTCGGACTGCAAAACTGTTCAGCCTCTTTGCGTTCAGTGGATGGATACATGTGCAGATAGAGTCTGCAGGCTGTGGTTTGCTAAAATTCGTAGTGTGTCCACATGCTGATAATCTTTACAGCCTTGTCTTCCTGATACACCTGATACACTAATCTGTGCTGTATATTGATTCTCCTGGAGTATGCTCCTAAAAGACTTCCCTTTAATTTCTCGTATGGCGGCGGATTTTGAAAGGGATTTTCTTTTATGACTGCGATTAATTTTTTTGCTTTGCTATCAAGGTGTGCTGCCTTTAGCTTTGGTATATCTGCTGCAGCCTGCTTTGTATAGTAGAGTTTCCACATCACCACTTCACCGCATCTTCGTCAAGGCATTCAGTTAAAGGTGTGTTAAGACCATCCACTATTTTTTTCTGCATGGCAGGATTCGTTGAGAGTTCCAGCGTAGCAAGCATATCCCTGTAATCTTCCTCGCTCAAAAGAATCGCATTCCCCTGTTTCCCTGTAATGCATACGGGCTCATTGTATTCGACCGTCTGACTTAGCGTCTGATAGATATTCTTACGAAATGTCGTTGCATTCATGATCTGCATAATATCCCCTCCCTATACGTACATTATAGCGTACATAGTGTAGAGCGGCAAGATTTTTGAAAACATCTCCTTTTTCTATGCGTATCATTCATCGGTTATAACTGATAAAATTCTTATTATGTATAAATTTAACAGTTATAATTGTTAAAAAATAAAACATCGGTCAGACAAATCCATTGACTTCCTTCCAGAAGCAGGCAATGCCTCACGGTGTCGATTTTCTGCAGGCGTCCGGTGGCCGTGATATAGGTTCCGCCATCAGCCGTCATATCCTGCTGAAAATAGGTGATTGTGACCTTCGGATGCTTCTGAATTCTTGCCATGAGTTCCTGCATTCTGCGGTCGAGCTGCTCTTTTTCATCGTCGGACAGCTCGATGCGCTGGACGAGCGGCCGCGTGGATTCGGCGAGGATATCGTCGTAGCCGGTCAGAGCGGCAAAGGGTGAAAACTGGGCTGCTCGCTTTTCGCGCGGCATTTGCGGATGATGCTTGGAGACGGGATGCGGCAGGTTGATGATATCATCGTAATTTCTCTGCTCGCTCATGCCTTATGACCTCCAATCTGCCCGTTGCGCTGAATCATCGTCGCGCCTTCCTGCAGGTTGGCGGCACGCAGCAGGGAGTTCTTGCCGTATTTGTCCTTGATGGCCAAAATGGCTTTCTGTATCTTTTTCTCACGCTGCTCGTCTTTTGCTTCCTGCTCTTTTTGCCTTGCCTCGGCCTGATAGTCACGGAAAAGGTCCATTTCCTCAGCTGCCGGTGCTTTTTTCGGGATATCTTCTTCCCGCATGGTATGGTTGGCTACAATCGTAATGCGGCGCACAAGCAGGTCCGGATTGGTGATCTTGTCGAAGAGTTCCATCATTTTCGCCAGCATCAGGCGGCTTGAGGACGTGTATTTGCCGAGGTTGATGGAGCCATGGGCAGCTTTCGGCACGGTACGGCCGTAGCGGTCGACGTGGACGGGGCCTCTATAGGCTTTGTGGCCGGCTTGATTCTTCATATTTTCGATATCATAGCCGACGGTCAGGATGAGCTGGTCGGCGACGAGCTGCTTGGCCACGAGGTCGAGCACGAGCTGGTCCGTCATTTCCCAAGTCACGAGACGGGCTTTTTCGTGCGTGTACGGCTCCTGCAGGACCTGCCCCGAGCCGAGGCTGTGATTTTCCGGTTGATAGGCTTTGATATCGGCCAGCGTGCAGGGCTCCCAGCCCCAGGCGTGGTCGATGAGGAGTTCGGCATTGACGCCGAACATTTTGTAAAGTAAATCTTCATTATAATAGTCCGATTTTTGGCCGAGGGAACAGCGGGCAATATCGCCCATGGTGCGCAGTCCGACTTCCTGCAGCTTTTTGGCATAGCCCTTGCCGACGCGCCAAAAATCCGTCAATGGCTCGTGATGCCAGAGATTTTTGCGATAGCTCATCTCGTCGAGCTCGGCGATGCGTACGCCGTCTTTGTCTGCCGGCATATGCTTGGCCACGATATCCATGGCAATTTTAGCAAGATACAGATTCGTGCCGATGCCGGCCGTGGCCGTGATGCCCGTTTCGTCGAGGATGTCCTGAATGATTTGGCGGGCCAGCTGATGGGCCGTGATGTTCCGGTACTTCAAGTAATTCGTCACATCGATGAAGACCTCGTCAATCGAATAGACGTGGATGAGCTCGGGCACGACGTAGCGCAGATAAATCTGGTAAATCTGCGTGCTGTATTTCATGTAAAGGGCCATGCGCGGCGGGGCGACGATGTAATCGACGGCAAAATCCTTGTGAGCAGCGAGTTCCTCCGCATCTGACGATTTGCCCGTCAGCATCCGACGCGGTGCAAAGAAACGGCGCCTGCGATTGACCTCTTCCACGCAGCGAATGACCTCAAAAAGACGCGCACGCCCCGGAATGCCGTAGGCCTTGAGAGACGGCGATACGGCAAGGCAGATGGTCTTTGCGGTGCGTGTCGGGTCAGCGACCACGAGATTTGTCGTGAGAGGATTGAGATTCCGCTCACGGCATTCCACCGACGCATAGAACGATTTGAGATCGATGGCAAGATACGTAGGCATGCGTTCACTTCCTTTATATATCTATATATCGGCTATATCGACGACCACCCGGCAGGGCAGTCCCGTCATATCCGCATAACGGACCGGATACGTGCTGACCCTGCCCTGTCCGCCGGCCTTGACCACATCTCTCAAGCTGCAGAGATTTTCCACGATGAAGACACCGCGGTCCGCACAGTACTGATCCGTCGGCTTATGTTCCTTGCCGTTGCGCACGCCGGAAAAATCCACGCCGATAAGGGAGATTTTTTTGCTCAGCAGGGCATCAATCAGCTCTTTTGACAAGCAGGGATGCGTACCGAGGTAAGCTTTTGTCCCATATCCCTTTGCCTCGATGAAGCCGGAATAGAACCCGACAAACATATCGGCCTTCACTTTATCAAGGTCGATATCGGAAGTCGTCACTTCCCGGTCCCGAATATCGCTGATATCAAAAAATATGCCCTGCCGCTCCACATACTCAAGCGGGAAGGCCTTGTCCATCACATCAATATGCGTGCCGAAATGTTCCATGTTGAATTTATGAAGACTTCTTCGTGCATCATCGACTAGTTCTGGGGTTATTTCCAAGGTAATATCAATCTTCATATGCTCATAACCCTTCCATAAATATAAAATTACTTCATTTCACCCTGTCAGTCCGATTGGTAATACCTTGGGATACTTTGTCGAAGAGAATCAGTCCGCCTTTACGCGAATAGCCCGTGTCCCACAGGACCGACAAATCCAGCCACTGCCATTGACCGTAGGTGACGACTTTGACCAGAAAAACATCGCCGAAGTTCTGATACCCCGTCAGCAAATACCAATGCCAGACATACGGCTCCATCAATGGATTTTTGTGGCGAAGAGTCAGGCAGGGAATCGGCATGCCCTTGTCAATCTGCTGACAAATGATAGCCTTTGTATCTTCGAGAGATTCTTTCCCCGGCCACGGCTGCAGATGCAGGATCGTATTTCCCCGCTCCTGCAGATAGCCGGAAAAACCATCAATATACGTTTCAAGTTTGTCGATACCTGTAGGCCGCGGATAGAGATACGGCTGCATATCCTGCTCTGCAAAGCGGATGTAATCGGCCTTGGTCACATGATTGGCATCATATGGGTACAGCTCCATCATGCCATGGTAACGTGCCAGATAGATGCAGCAGTCGCACGCCCTGAAACTCCCCATGGCTAAAGCGAGGGGGTTCTTGAGTACGTACATAACTTCCCAATATCCTCGAAAGGATATCGGACTGGCTATGCTTCCTCAAAAATTTCACAGACAAGCGTTCCATTGAACGCATTAGCGTCTGTCCGGCCCGTTTCAAGACCGGATACCTGAAATCTGTTTTATATTCCAATACTGCTCAGGTTATGGTTTCCGAGCAGGCGGGTTACTTCTGCGTTGTGCATCTGGATGAAATCAGGGAATCTGCGGTTGCATTTCTCTAAGTCGAAGGTTTTTAAATCGGGATTGACGTTCTGAATCAGGAACGCGCTGTACATGTCCCGCTGGATTTTCAATCCAGCAATGAGGTTCCATCTCTGGGACAGCTTCTTCTTTTTGTACGTTCCTTCAACGTGGTTGAACTGGGAAGCTCTGGCTTCCCGCGTATCAATCTTGATGAGGGTGCGTCCAAATTCTTGGAGCTTGCGGTTGAGAATACTGAGAAGCATGGCTGGTGCCCGATTCGCTAGGGATTTGCCGAAGCGTTTCTTTCGCTTGAACCTGCCCTTCTCGTTCTTCTCGGTCTTGGCGGAGCGCCTTTGCAGGGCTTTGAAGTTCATGTCTTCGACATAGAAGGTATCGCCGAGCGTGAGCAGGTGGTTTGCTAGGAGCTCATGCTGGAGCTTGCGGACTTCCCGCTGCTTGCGGTAAGTCTCTTTGAGTCTTGCAAGAACCTTTTCATAACGCTTGCTGCGGTGCCATATCGGACGGTTTCCTTTCGCGTGCCGGACTGCTGTCCCGTCTTCATGGAACTGGTCGGGATTGGTTGCCCTGCGGCTTCGGTCCAGTTTTCGCAGGAGGCGATGCCGTTCACGCTCGTAACCTTGTGCCTTGTCTGCCAGCTCCTCGATGCGGACTTCCTTTTCTGAGGCATACGCAATGGTGGATGTGCCGATGTCGATGCCGACGTCGCCCTTGCCGAGCAGATGAACGAAAGTGCCATCGGACTTGTGCCGTTTGGCTGGTTTCCTGCCTTTGAATACGACCTGCAGGTAGTACTTTCTTTTCCCTCGGACAGATTCCCGAAGGATTCGGCAATAGGCAATGGGCATCTTCAAGGCTTCCATCTCATAGGGATTCTTTTCATCGACCAGTACGGGCATCCTGAGATTCGACCAGATGCATTCCCTGCGTTCTGGCTTGAAGAGGATTCCCGTGGTATTGGTCTTGCCTTCAAGGGAATTGAGCTGGCCGTATTTCTTGAAATGGATGGCCTTGCTCTCTCCTTTGAACAGTTTCTCGAAGGAGCGCCATACGCTCAGGGAAAGCTTCTGCGCGAGGTGTGCGCCGATATGCTTCTCGAAGTGTTTACGGATTGGCGTGATCATCTTGGAAAGGCCGTACTCCGTAAGTCCTGCTTCGCATCTCAGACGGTTGATCTCGGCCCAGACTGGCTTATCGTGTGCTTTATCGTGATTCAGGGAATCGAGCAAGGCACGATATTTCTTCGTCTTCTTGAGTTCGTTCCAGTGTTTGAGGCTGACGTTTGCCAAGGCATTATAGATCTGCCTGCCGGCTTCAAAGCGCTTATCCATGACATCTTCCTGCCACGGCTCGGTCTTCAGTTTGAATTTCAGCACGAAATGCGGTGCAGATGCTTTGCTTGCCATAGATGCAGCCTCCTTTGGTTTCTCCCTTCATTATAGCAGAATGCTTTTTCGAGGGCAGCTGCCAAAGGCTGCTGTAAAACGGATTTCAGGTATGAAATTTTAAGGGAACCCTCTGGCTTTTCAGCCATGCGATTGGGAGTTTGTCGTTCATATCGGGGCGCTGCTCCCGATACAGTTCTCTTATGAACTTCTTGCAGTCTCCTGCAAGCACAGACTATATCTTGTTCCTCTGCGCTGCACGCAGTAGGGTCTCATCCACTTCGGGGCGCTTGCCCCTACTTCCCTCGGGAGGAATAGTCGTTGAACTTTCTCCTGTTCGGAGCTTAGCTGCTGATTGCCCATTGTGCGATTCGGTGTTTAGGATTTGACCTTGCACCATCCAAGTGATTCTTTCTACTTTCGCCACGTTCACGTTGGCCTTTCTTTCAGGGCTGCGTTGTCGTTCTCTTGGCTTTAGGGGATTCCAGCAATTCAGATGCTGTCCTGTCCATGTCTTGGCACGGCTCTACACGCAGATTACTCTACGTGCTGATTGATTGCGTTACGCGCCTATCCCTATAGCTTAAGCTAAGGGCTTGCGGCGCGAAGTTAATCGGTCACGCCGCATCTAACGAAGGGGGTCGATGAAATGTGCAATCTGAGTGAGGGCGTTGAGAAACGCGGCGAACATAATAAAGCTGTGGCTTCCGCGCGTATCATGATAAAAAATGGGGAACCAAAAGAAAAAATAATGTTATACTTGGGGCTTTCGGAAGAGGAAGTTGATGCACTTATGCAGAAGGTAATGGAACTCATGAACGGAAAGAGTGCATAAGACAAATGATACCTCTTTCGTAACCAAATGGAAGATAATGGCAGTTGCTATCATTTATTGATGCAGCTGCTATTTTTATGCGAACCATGCGACAGCACGGATGGGAGCACCATCGCAGTCGTCGATTTTCAAAGGAAAGCAGCTGAACCAGAAAAGGTCCCTGCCGCACAAGTCGAGATTCTTCAGGTTCTCGATGTTCACGATATTCTTTTCGCGGAACAGCTTTTTATGCCTCGTTAAATTCTCGTCGGCAATCGGATCGAGCCCAATCACATCGAAGCCAATCCCTTTATAGTCGCCCTGCAGGATATAATCCATGACTTCGTCGTCAATACAAGGATAATCGCCAAAATAGGCCTCAGTCCCCCAGCGTTTGTCCCAGCCAAGGTTGAAAAGCAGAAAGTCTGCCTGATTTGCCTGATCGCCGGCATTTTTGATGCAGTTCATGGTGATCGACTGCCCTTCCTGCAGGTCGCGGCAGTCGATGACGATGGCTTTGCCGATAAACTGCTCTGCCGGGAACTGGTCCAAGGTCGTTCTTCCGGCAAACAGATGAGCCGGCGGGTCCATGTGCGTGCCAGTATGAGAATACATCTTAATCAGTGTTTCCTTGAAGCCGTTTCTTTCATAAGTATTGGCTGTCAGCAATGCAGGAGGGTCCGTTCCGGGATATACAGGCATATTCTCTCGTATCGTATGGGTTAAATCAATGACTTGCATAGCATTCTCCTAGCTTGCACCTAATCAATGTTTACTTATTTACTTGGATGCTTTCAGTATAGCATAAGGATAACATGAACGGCGAAGCATCCGATATAGGATAAAAATTGAGGCCTTGAAAAACAGTCTCATTTGTCCAATAACCATTGCAGAACATTTTGTTTGCAAATGCCGTTATAGTCAGCCGCAGACTCGATTTCATCAAGGGTGAGCAAAAATTTCGGATAGTTGTCCCGGATCCGCTGCAGAGGCTTTAATTCCCTCTCCATCACTTCTGGCTGCAATGTCGATTCCGAAATCTGATAATAAGCAAGGCCTTGTTCATTTTTGGTAACAAAATCGACTTCACCACCTGTCATGGAGCCTACATATACTTCATAGCCGCGGCGTAAAAGTTCCAGATAAACGGTATTTTCCAGGATATGTCCGGTATCCTGCCCGTGCCTGCCGACTTTTAGATAGCGCAGTGCTGCATCGACGACATAGTACTTCGGGTTAATTTTCAAGAGTTCCTTGCCCCTGATATCAAAGCGGTCTGCCTGATAGACGAGCAGGCTGTCCTGCAGGCCAGTCAGGTATTTCTCGACTGTCTTGCTGTCAATCTTTCGTCCGGCACTGGTCATAGAAGCCGCAATCTTGCGGATGGACAGCAAGCTGCCAACATTGGCAAACAGGTACTTTACGATGCTCTCGAGCATCTTTACATCACTGATATGCAAGCGGCCTATGACATCCTTCAGAAGGACGGTATTATAAAGTCCTGTCAAATATTCATGAATATCCTGCTGACGGCCCTCGAGCTGTAAGGTATATGGAAAAGAACTTTCTGTGATATAACGCTCATAGATTTCCCGCAGCGTGTGATTCGCTGACAAATTGCTGGCCTCATAATATTCCTTGAACGACAGCGGCAGCATTTTCAGCTCCACATAGCGGCCAGAAAGCAAGGTTGCCAACTCTCCGGACATGAAGTAGGCATTGGAGCCGGTAATATAGACATCCGTATTGTCCTTAATGAACAGACTGTCCACGGCTTTTTCAAAGTGAGGCACATGCTGGATTTCATCCAAAAAAATGTAGTTCATCCCCGTAGGCTGCATGTGCGCCGTAACATATTGATAAAGCGCATGATATTCCTGCAGGTCTTCAAATGCCAGATCTTCGAAATTGATGCTAATGATATTCTCTTTCGAAACGCCCTGCTCCAAAAGATCATTCTGAAACAGCTCGAAGAGCTTTGATTTTCCGCAGCGTCTGACACCAGAAACGACCTTGATGATGTGTCTGTCTTTGTGACGCTGTAAAAACGACATATATTCTTTTCGTTCTAACAATTTCATGATTTCACTCCATTATGAAAATAAATCCATATTTATCCGTATTATATCATAAATATGGAATTTATTCTATATTTATGATTTTTATATCATATATAAAGACTTTATTCTAAAAAACTCTTTCATACCCAAGTTCCTATGCTAATTTGTGTTCGATAAAGTATAATATTAAACGAACATATTCATAAATTAAATTTGTAATATTTACGAACATAAAATCATAAAAAATACAGGTATTCAATAAGGTACACCTTTTTGAATACTTGTTTTACTTAATGAATACATGAATAACTATCTTTTAGATGTATATATTAATTGATGCAAGTGATTTATAATGAAAATTCAAAATTTAAAATAAACTCATAAAAGAAGGAATATTTTAATGAATATAGAAATATATATTAGAGTTAAACGAAAAATCTATTTATAAGAAAGAAGGTATCCCTATGAGAAAAGTTCTATCCATTTTTATGGCACTAATTTTTGCTTTTGCCATTGCTGCCTGTGGCAGTAATAATGGGCAGTCGTCTTCTAATTCATCTACGTCGTCATCAGCAGCATCGGCAGAGCAGTCACAAGCTAAAAAAGGAGCGCCTAAAGTTGATCCTAACGCTACTGCGGATCAAAAGAACGCAGTCAAGAAGGCATACAGCTATGCTACTACCATGCATATGTCACTGAATAAAATTCGTGATCAGCTGGTCCAATTTGATAAATTTTCAGAGGCTGATGCTGATTATGCCGTTAGCAAACTTACCGATATTGATTGGAATAAGGTCGCACTAAAGAAAGCTGAATCATATACCCAGACGGTAAATATGGCAAAATCCAAGATTCCAAATCAGCTGGTTCAATTTGAGGGGTTTACGCAGGAACAGGCTGATTATGCTGTCAATAATTTAAATGTTGATTTCAAGGAAGTAGCCGCTCGTAAAGCAAAGAGTTATCAGCAAAGCCAAAATATGAGCACGGAAGGAATCCGTAATCAATTGTTGAATTTTGAAGGCTTTACTGAAGACGAAGTTGATTATGCAATTAGCAAGTTACAGAAGTAATTTAAATGAGAATTAATGTAAAAAGCCATTCTGATGAATGGCTTTTTTGTTTCATAAAATATGAATGGCTGTTCACTTGTATAGCATTACCAAGGATATTTGCCTTTTTTAGCATATGGCAGCAATTTGCCATCCATTTTGATGATGACGCGGTGATTCCCCTCGGCATCGGTGATGACATCAACATCAAGACCAAAGTCGATGGCGCTCATGATGGCATTGCCGCCTTCTTCATGAATGATAGATTTTATGGCAGGACCATACGTATCGATGACTTCATGGAGGCGATACAGGATAGGATCCGTATTTCCTTTATAAGGATGCTCGGAGAGAAAGGCTGTATCGGCCGGCGTCAAGCCAAGTACCTCAGCCAGCTTGCTGCAATACTCTGCAGGCACGTACTGCTGGCCGTCAAAGACAGAGGCTATCCACATCTTGCTTACACCGAGCTTTTCTGCGAGCTCTTTATAGGTAAGACCTGATTTCTTTTTTGCTTCGCACAATTTCTCCAGTTCGTCTGCATATTTGATGCGCGTCAAATAATCTGCATTACTCATAGGTGTCATGATACGTTCCTCCTTCCAGAAAAAGCAAAAGACAACGAAGCCAATTGACCTCGTTGTCTACATTTAAGATATCACTCTGGTGTTTATTAGTCAATGAAAATTTATAGGAGTGTTTTATATTTTTCGACTAATTTATGGCTGTTTTTATTTTCAGCCATAAAGCCTCTAGACAAAGAGCTCACACTTGGAAAATAAGGCTGCATGACCGGCCAATTTCACACGGTTCCCTGCCATACGGCAATAGAGGACGCCTGTGCGTTCACTGGCCTGGAATGCCTTGATTTCGTTCTTGCCGAGACGTTTTGCCCAATAAGGGATAATGTGGCAGTGGCCGCTGCCGCATACCGGGTCTTCGACGATAGAAAGTTTTGGTGCAAAAGACCTAGAGATACAGTCAAAATCCTGGCCTTGAGCCGTCGTGTGCATTGAACCTCTCCCACTTATAGAAGCGGGAGATTCTTGAGAAGTTTGATATCTGGACAATGCCTGACAGACTTATCCCGAAGGAGTCCGCTGTCAGGATACCCTTATTCTCAATGGGCTGCCCAAGAGCCCTCTACACAGTCCTTCGAAATCGAAGTTCTGCTTACTTTTACGAAGTATGTTTGCCGCACCGTTAAGGTCAGCATTTACCGTTCTGCCATCTGCGCATTGATACAGCCCACGCTGTACGCGCTTGCCTCTGAATGTACCTGGATAGGGATGTTCAGAATCATAGACGGGAATGTCATCCAAATCGAGGCAGCTGGCCTTCGATGTGTAGGATTCTTCCTGCTCGGCGTATGTCATACCATAGCGTTCACAAATATTGCGCAGTGTTTCACGCAGGTTGCCAAATGGGATTTGCGTGAACTGCTGGTTCCTTTTTCGGCCAAGGTTCATGCTGCGTTTAAAGTCTGGATTATAGCCGCAGACTACGGTGCCGATTTGATGCGCAAGGCAGTGGTCTATGATGCAACGGGCCGTTTTGCGAATATAGTCTTGTATGCTGTTATTCCGTTTTTGCGCAAGAGCATGGAGTCTGCGTGTTTTCTTCGTCCCCTGCTTTGCGGCTATTGCCTGAAAATGAGCATTCTGTTTATTCCAATACTGGTTGATGGATTTGAGTTTACGACCGTCCATGAGGAACGATGTCCCAGTACTGGTTACGCAAGCAGCTAAATTTTCAAGCCCGATGTCGATGGCGAGAACGTTGTCAGGATTCGTGTTCTGCTTTTCGATTTCCTGCAGATAGCAATACTGAATCTTGAAGTACCTGCCTTGATAGATGGGGCAAATCCGCACTTCCTTGATGGTTTTTCCTGCAAGCCTTGCAGGGAACGGAATCTTGATTTTTCTGCCTCCGTGAAGTCTGGCAAAGCTGCGGCTCATCGGAATGGTCAGATATCCATCCTTAATGCTGATGGCATTGGTCGAGAGGATCAGATTGAAAAGGCCACCTTTTTCCCGATAATGAGGTATTTTGATATTCTGAAATGAATAGTCGCCTGCCTTTGCTTTCTTGATGAGCTGAAAAAACGACTTGAAGCTTCGATCGGCCACTTTTAGCGTCTGCTGTGCTACGCCAGCCTGAAGCAATCCGTAGTTTTCATTTTCCTTGCAGATACGACAGTTTTCTTCATACCGAAGATACTTCTTCTCTTGAAAATAGCGTTGTCTGATATTGTAGAGAGCCACATTGTACAGGTTATTACTGTATTGGCACATCTCGCGAAGCATGGCATACTCTTCCTTGGAAAGCTTGCGAATTACATTCGATTGTGTCAGATACATCTTGTTGCACCTCCCTTCTTGTCATCTGCTAATTTTATTGTAGGATACGGTAGGATTGACTGCAAGGTATATTGCAAAAAAATGTCTTGGATTAGGCTCGAGCCCAGTCCAAGACAGCGCCATTCATCCCCTACCTAAGAGGAAGGAGCCTTCTGGTGAATGAAGGTAAAAGCATCGACAATGTACTGTTTCATAATATTATCCTTTCTGCAGAACTTATCCTCATTGGCCAAAAGACACCTTCTTTTTTGGCAATTAAGCAGAACTAGTCTTAAGCCATAAGAGCTGAATTCGCTGCGGCATACAGATTTCTTCTGGCATCATCGTGTAGGTGAGTGTCTTCTGGATGAGGTAAAGTAGGTCGGCTTGAGGTTCTTTCTCCGGCACTTGAATCGCTTCAAGGGGATATCTGCTGAGTTTTTCGTGATACAAATTTTGCGGGATGGCAAGAAAAATGCAGCCTTCATGGCGGTGAAACGATACAATATCATCCTGCCTCAAAACGATCTCGGTACCATCGCTTAAGTAAATCTGCAGGGGCTTTAACATGCTGGCACGGATATTTCCCATGTAATCCCGCGCAGATGCCTTGCCTAGATAATCCTGCCGAAGTGCCATGAGCTCATGGATGTTTGGATTTCGCTTGCGGTCCACCCAGCAGCGAAGAGTCGAGAGTACTTCATCGTCAAGCGCAATCGGTTTATAACCCATATGCTCCAACGAAAGAGGCCAATACCGATAGAATTGGTCCTCATAATGCAGATCGTGCTGGTGTCCATGAATGTTGATGTCGGCAGAATGACCGTAAACAGGGGCATGCGAAAAGAGCACCTTCATGCCGTTCAAAGTCATGGTCATCTCGTCGACCACCAGCATAAAGCCGGCCTGCATGTAATGCGCTGTCGACTTCTTATCATGATTTCCCCGAATGAGGATTTTGCGTCCCGGCAGCTTTAGGAAGCGCTGCATCACTTCCTGATACCAGGCCACGTCACCCAGATGGATGAGCAGATCATCTTTGCCAATCATTTTCTGGCAGTTTTTCAGAATTTGATTCGTAAAATTCTCCGGCCGATTGCAGCTTTGAATCATGTTCTTATGGCCAAGATGTGTGTCCGTGATAAGATAAATCATTTCATCATCTCGCTATGTGCAGATATATAAGGCCAGCGGCCTGCAGTGCCAATATCAACGGCACACCATATTTGAATTTTAGATGCAGCGTCTTATGATGGAACAGTTTCATCGCCACCAGAGCTCCTATACTGCCACCAATGGCTGCTGTACCAAGCAGGGCCAATTCCGGCACACGCCACCACTTACGGATGGCGCATAGCTTGTCCCAGCCGTAGACCGCTATGGTCACTGCGTTTATAATGGCAAAATACCAAGCGGCTGCGCTATGCACGTCAATTTCCATTTTTCCCTCCAAGTTTAATCAAGAACCAGTGTTTGTTTAGTATTTTTGTGGGCATCTAGAATCCTGCCTACCATCTCATTATTTTCTCAAATCTCTTGCCGAAGTCTGCTTGAGATCTTTGTCCTTTCATTATAACAAAAGAGCTCCTTCCAGGAAAAGAAAAAGACAACAAAGCCAATTGACTTCGTTGTCTACATAAAAAATGTCACTCTAGTATCTGACATTATTCGTTAAGGTTCAACCGTTATAAGTATGCTTTAATATAAAATTTCATCACCTTCTGTATCTTCTATGTTCTCGATTGGCTCCTCGTCGTAGTATTCTTCTTCGCAAGCATCCTCTTCATAGTCTTCTTCTTTGAACACGATTTCATTCCTAAGATCCGTCAAAACTAATTCCTCCCCACACATGTAATCTTTCAAACGACCATCCCCCATGTAAATAGATGATTCAATCATCAACGACGACGATTTCACCCATAAATCATGCACCTCTTTTCTATGCCTTTATATGAATGGAGCGAACTTAATCATCAAAAAGAGACGAAATAAAACTTCCTACAGCGCAAGCCACGCCAAAGCTGACGACCAGTGGCGCTGCGGCGACGGCGACACTTCCTACGGCGGTAGCTGCTGCCGCTCCGCCAATGGCTGTGCTGGTTACGGCTGTCGTCACAGCTCCTGCAGCACCGGCTGCCATACTGCCAGCTGCCGCAGAAGCAGCGCCGGTGACGCCGCCTTTGATACCAGCACCGGCAATATCGACGACCGCGTCTGCAGCATCTTTTTTGCCGTCGATAACGTCAGAAATCGAAGAAATCGCCTCAATGCCTGCACCGATAGCAGCACCCGCCGCGCCACCAGACTTTGCGGCTGAACCTATGCTGGAAAGACTTGGCATCTTTCCCAATGCTTTATCGGCAACGCGCTGAGTCGTCTCAGAAGAAATTCCGGAGGAATGCACTTTCTGTGTGGTCTTGCCTGCTAATTTCGCAGTGGTTTCTTCGGTACCGTATACTCTGGTTTTATTGTAATGACCGGCTTTTATCTGTCTGGCTGTTTTGGCCACACCCGATGAGCTTACCGTGTCTTTCAGCTGTGCATGCGAGACAATTTTTCCCTGTCTGTTCCTGACGATGATATCCTTCATTTTAGCGACATTGGATTTCGTCAACTCTGCATGGTGCCCTTTTGCGATATTCACCGGATTGGCGTTGACTTTATCGCAGAACATAACTTCATGGACATGTCCTTTGAGATTGGGACACTGACCCGCACGAGCCAAGGCTCTGGCCCCTACACTGCCTTCATACGCTTCATGCGTCATGGCAGCAATGTTGTTCTGAGCTTTTTTATAATCCTGACACATAATGAGACCGCCTTTCAAAATATAAAATCCATGAGTTCTTCTCTTCTTATTTGCTTCATCCTAATTATAGAAGAAAATGACTCTGCCTTCATGTCAGAAAAAATGTGATATGGTTTCTTTCAATAAATCTATCTCATCATAACCCGCTCTTGGCGAACCCGATTATACAGCTTGTACATTCGGAAAATGAAGGCATTCCTGCATTACTTCCTGGCTGCTTGTCTGCTGCTTCTTTTTTCTCTTGACCGTAGGAGCCATAACTGGGTGGGACTGTCGAAAATCTGCAGCCTGTCGTTTGGCAAGGGCGTCTGCTACTACGTTCCATTCATTGCCGCTATGGCCGCGTATATACGAAACTGTTACATCGTGATTCTGACAAAGGGTATGGATTTCTTGCAGGATCTGAATGAAGTCATCCGAGCGATGATCAACTTTCTGCGCACCATTCATGATGCGAACAACGTCCATGCAGTCTGTATGGATAAAGACTTGATGATGTTCCGTCATGATGGATTTAAGAGCGAGATAAACCGCACGCCATTCCGCTTCATTTGAGCTGCTCACGATTGCTGAGCCGGACAGGAAAGCAAGCGGACGGCCGCCGTCTAAAGCAATCGCAGCAAAGCCGCCGAATGTATTTTCCAGGCAGCTGCCATCAACGTAAAAGTTCACGATCTGCGGCAGGCATAATTGAACAGCAAAGGAAGGATTTGCTGCTTCAATATTTGTTGAAGCCTCCGTATATCGATTGAGCGGACGTGTCATGTCCACAGTCATAGCTTTGCTTTCAAAAGCAGGGATATCGGTCTTTGGCTTCGATGCCGATTCTTCCGTGGTATCCGGGGAAATGTCGATCTCTTCCGGAGAAAGATATACCCCATATCGATTTTTATCGTGTTTCGGTTCCGGGATACTGTACTTGGAACGATATGTTGACAATTTTTTATAAAGAATAGGCAGCAGTACTTTATCGCCAATGATACCTGCTATCTCAACCAGTTCATCATAGGTCGTATCATCCGAAAGGCGACGAATATTCTTATCTATAAGAGGAATGGGAGCATAGTCATGCGCCTGTTCCCAATCAGCGCAAAATACGAACATCCCAGGAATCCGGTTTCCATACAGAAAATACATAATAACATCCTCCTCTCTCTTCTTCCTATTGAAGAAAATATTGTTGTGATAGCTTGTATGGCGATGCCTGATATCAGAACAGTGAATCCATCCTTTCTTCGATACTGACTTTCTTCTGCAGATGGGTAACTTTTCTTTCGGTGATCTTTTCATCACCGCGAAGTTTGCCGGAGAGAATGGTGGCGTCTGGATGATGGTCGGCGTAGCTTGCCAGCGCAATTTTGCCGTTGGTATTGGCGTAGCAGTAACGGCAGCGGTGCAGGCATGTATCGTACTGGCCGATGTCAACGCTTTTCATGCAGTGGCAGACATTGCGCTGAGTCGGATCTTTCTTGACGTCAATGGGAGCGCCAATTACTTTTTCGATGCGTTCCTTATCAATGCAGGCCCCATGGGCAATGCCATAAGCATCGAGGTCAATTTCTTCGGAGCAGGACTGCAGCGTCACGCCCGAGCCTTTCGCGAGCCTTGCGAGGCCTTCGGCTAAAACATTCATTTCGGCCAGGCCAAGCGGCTGCAGCTGCAAAGGACGCGTATTGCGCTCAGTCTTTTTATAAAGGTCAAGGAAACTGATGACGCAGCGGTCCGTGTACGGTGCGAGCTTCTCAAGCATTTCGGCAAAGTCATGGAAGTGCTGCTGGATGGTGTAGCGTTCGTTGAGCAGGATGGGATCGTAGCGCCAGATGACGCGGTCCCTGCCAAGACGCTTTGACAGCTCCTGAAATGTATGGATAAGGTCTTTCTTAGCCGGCAAAGCCGGCTCGACATCGCGGTCATACGGCGTAATCGTGAACTGGAAATAGAATTTGTAATGACGGTCGAGTTCGTCAAGATAAGGCAGCAGCGGTTTGGCATTCTTCGTCCAGAAGACGATGCAGTCGACGTCCTCAGGCTTTAGGGAAATGCGGCTGACCTGCTTGCGATTGAAGGGATTGATCGCATCGACGAAGCCCGCGCGGATGCGATTCATGAACCACTCACTATAAAAGGCCGGGATATCCGTCCGGCGGCTTGCACTGATTATCATTAATCTTCATCCTTTCAGCATTTCTGCAAAACGAGGTAATAGTATTTTGTCCATTTTTTCGGAATCAGGCCATCTTCTCCCGTGAAGACGGTTTCCCGCAGGGACAGCGGCATTTCGTAGGGGCACTGGCTCCACTCGGGCTGGCCGTCGTTGTAGATATTCGTGCCGAGCGTCTTGACGTTAGCCGACCAGGGCAGGCCTTCCTGCTCATCCAGGTCAAGCATCAGGCGCAGGCTGTTCGCATATGGCAGGTCCATAATGACGAAGACCGAGCCCTGCTGAGCCCTTTCAATGCAGGTATGCATTTTCTCGAAGAAGCAGTCTTCTTCTTCCGGCTTCACATGACTCAGGAAGTTCTGCAGGAAGTAAACATTGGCCTTCTCATAAATGCGCTGACGGCAGAGATGGCCGTGCGAGCAGCTCTCGCAGCGATGGAGATTATCGCAGCGGTAGATCAGGAGTCCGTCATCGTGAGCATCGAGAAGCCCATCTTCCTGGCAGAGCTGCCAGCTGATGTCCTGTTCGGGCTGCCAGCCGCTTTCCCAATCCAGGATGGAAACCATCGCGCTGCCGTAAACCTGCTTGCCCTGAAATGCCTTCATCGTGCCGTAAAGTTCCGGGCAGGGACCGCCAGCAAAGAAAGCCAGGTTCAAAGTCGGATAAAACGACTGGTGCTTTTTGAGTGCCGGCACGACGAAGCGGCTGACGATCTGATGCGCCGGCTCTACGTAATTGGGATAATACGCGAGCATATAGGCTTTGCGGTTTTCCTCCGAGTCGTATCGCTTCGCGCAGACCCCTTTCTGATAGCTCAGGCGCAGATCCCTTACGGCCTGGCGTATGGCTTCGATATTCTGCTTTCCCAATTGGCTGAGGTCACGATGTTCACCATACGTTTTTTCCATGATACGCTGATAAAGATTCTGTTCCATACAGCAGGCCCCTTTCTTTTTTTCTACGTTTATGCATCGTTTTGATGATTTTATTGTAGAAAAAATTAGGACCTGTATCGTGTCAAAAAAACTGCGAAGTTCGCGGAAAAAAAGCAGGATATTGCCGGCATCTTGTAAAATTTTATAATAGTATTCTTTTCTGCATAAAGTACATAAGCAAAGGAAGGATTCGCTTATGGCAAAACAAACATCGCGCAGCCTTAATAAGTATATCGCGGATTATGATAAATTGCGTGCGTTTCTGCGGTATATTTCGTATGGCTGTTACCATAAAAAATACCTGGCACATCAGCTTCATCAAAGTGCCAGGAGTTATGAGGATAATTGGGCGCGTGTGCGCTTTTTCCTGCCGGAAGATCGGCTGCAGGCGGTCCGGCAGGGGCATCGCGAGATTCACAGCTTAAAGGGTGATTCCTATCGCAGCTCGTTTAATGATCTGGCCAGGACATATGAAATCAAGACGTTAACCAGCTCAGCCGCCTTTGCGCTCATCTGCATACTGCAAATTTTCTCGGACAGCGATGAGCCACTCGACGAAGCAACCTTGTATCAATATGAGCTGGTTCCCACGGATCAGGAGTTCCCGCCGCAGTATGAGGAAATCAGCCGCAGCACGCTGCACCGCTATCTCAAGGAATTGACGGAACAGGGATTCTTGACCTGTCAGAGTCAAAATGGACGATTCCGGTACGAGCTTGCCTCCAATCCTTTAGCCGCTTTAACGGCGGAGGAAGTTAGTTGGCTTCAGGACGCGATTGCCTTTTATCGGAATATCTCGGCCGTCGGTATACCGGGGTATTTCCTTTCGCAGACGCTCCAAGAGATGTATCCGGATGTGACTCTCCCCGCACTGGCGGCCCAATTCAAACATACGACGATTACGCGCATCCTCGATGATGATGTCGTCTATGCGCTGGCCTACGGCATCGTGCATCATATGTCGGTACAGTTCTCTTATCGAAAGAAAAAAATATCGGCCATCCCGCAGCGGCTGGTAACGGACTTTGAAACGGGACGTCAATACCTTTTAGCCGTTCGCAAGCGCCGCAATATCTCAAAACAGTTTACGATTTCCCAGTCTTTTCGTGTGGATTTGATTCAGGATATGGAGATGGGAGAGGCCGTACCTCTAGTTCCGCGACTTGAAGAAACTGCCCCGCATGATATGCAGATTTTGTTTACTTATACAGATAAAGCCAGCAAAAAGCACTTGCTTTATCGAATTCAAGAGCATGCTCCAACAGCTGTACTCGAAGATGACGAGCAAGGCACTATTCGCTGTACGCTGTCTGTTGTCGACGATCTCAAATTGATGCCGTGGCTGCGGACCTTTTATCCGCACGTCCGCATTGAAAAGGACGGCCCGGCTCATTTAAAGGAACGCATGCGTGATGATATTGAGGAGGCGCTGAAGAATTATGGCCTATGCCCCACTCTTTCATGAAGTTCATTCGGAGCTTTTCCTAGCTCTGTGCCGCATCATCAATGAAATTCATCAGGGACGGGAAATGACGCGCCAGGATATCCTGAAAGAACTGCCGAACCTGGACTGGAACACTCAGGAGCGCGTCAAGGAACTCATCGATACCCTGTTCCTGTTTCGAACGAACGGTCATGCTGTACTGTTTCTCGATAAGCCCATTCATTATCGTCCGTCTGCTGCAGAACTCGTCTGGCTGCATCTCATGCTGCAGGATCAGCGCGTGGCTTTTTTGCTGCCCATGGAGCTGCGTCAAAAGCTTGCGTCCGCATTGCAGGACATGTCTGCGTGGTCATTGAATAGTATCTGGCAGGTCGTACACGAGCGGGGTGATGACTTTTCGACATTGCAGGATAAATTAACTGTCATCTGGCAGGCCCTGCATCAGAAGAAAAAATTGTATTACCGCAGCCGCGATCAGCAGGGACGGCTGCATGAGGGGGCTTGTGCACCGTGTCGGCTGGAGTATGATGCGGCGGCCAATCGCTGTCATTTAATCATCTGGCAGGAAGAAGAGCAGCGTGCAGTCAAAATCAATATCGCCAGTCTGATTGACGTGCATATCTTGGAGAAATCCATTCCGGCATCCACGGAGCAGGCCTTTCAGGACTTCTTGGAGAGCCGTCGGCGGTCCGTATGCATTGAAGTTTCGCGTAAAAATAATGCCGTAGAACGCTGTTTTATGATGTTTGCGTCCTACGACAAAGAAGCCAGTTATGACGAAGACCAGGATATCTACACCCTGACTATCTATTATTATGATTTTGACCGTGAAGATATCCTGCAGCAGATTATTTCGCTCGGTGCCGCAGCTGCCGTTTTATCACCGGAGCCGATGCGTCAGGCCATCATAGAGCGTTTGCTGGCTGCCTGGCAAAATATTCAGGATTGACCCCAATATTCCGGACCTGGCCAGCCGTAGAAAAGACGATGCTGCGTGGTAATCCAGTCATGGTCTTCTGCTTTTAAGAGGACCATATTATCGGGCGAATCTGCACCGCCTTCGCAGAGCGGTACGACATGGTGAATTTCCCAGCCGCTCGGGATGCGTTCAAGATCATGCTGTGCTAAGAATTCCATGCGGGCATCCTGACTGCGGATGACTTCGCTTACATGATGCGTATCATTGAATTCGCCGGCTTCGGCCATTTCGGCCAAATTGTTGGGCGAATCATCAATGAGCATACCGTCTTCGACACCGGGCAGATCATCGATATCGGTTGATGGCAATAAATCGCCTGCTCCATCGGCATCCGGCAAATCTGCAGGATCACCATAATCTGTACCTATGTCGTGAGCATCATCATCGGCAGAAGCTGCTTCTTCCGAATCTATCCCATCAATAGCATCCACAGCCTCTGAGGCAAGCAAAACCGTTCCGCCAACGATTGCGCAGTTGCGCAGTCCATGGCGGAATTTTTTTGCAGCCTCCGTATCACTCGTGCAGGCTGCCTTGACGCCGTTGCAGACCGTGCCGGCTGCCGTCGCCGCGGCCATGGCGGTACCTTTTACACGCCGCATCTGGATATCCACGATTTTTTTGCCTGCCTCTTTGTACTGCCCCTCTTTGGCCTTCTGGCCCGCCTCGTAATAATCACAGGCTTTGCGTGCCATGCAGCCTGCCGCGCTTTTGGCAATGGTCCAGATGAGATTGGCCGCGCCGCCAATGACGCGCCCCGCCTGATAAACCGTCTGACGAACCTCTTCCTGCCCTTCCTTGCTTTCCCCATAATAACGGATGCGTTCCTGCAGCTCATCGGCTGTCTCCGACAGACGCTGTTCAATAGTTTTTTCTTCCTTATTATCCATAAAGAATCCCCTCCTATCCAAGGTACATGGAAAGGCAGCCATTTTTGCCCTTTCCGTTCTTTCATCGCTACTTCTAGGATAGCAGGGGACGTGTATTCTTATGTGTCAAAAAAACTGTGGCTTATGGTCAGGCGGCGAATTCTTTCATCATCCAGACCATGACCTGCTGAACATCAAGCAGGAAATCCATGCATTCGCGGGCTTCTTTATGCTGCAGGGCATCGACATGAGCAGCGCGGTTGCGGTAGCGCTTGGTCACGCGCTCCGCATCCCGGCCAATCTGTGTAAGGTCCTGCCAGATTTGCTTCTCCGTGAGGCCACGTGAAAAGAGTTTTTCTTTCGCATAAGCCAGCAGGCAGTCACGGTCATGTTCGTTGGCCTTATCCGAAATATGCTCTGGCACACGGATATTGCAGAAATATGGCACACTGCCGAGTGTAAAACGCTCTTCTGCCAGCTGATGCCATCTTCCCTGACGGTCATGATAGCAAAGTACGCTGGGCCAAGCGGCTGCCTGCTGCGAAAAAGGATGTTTCGACTCCATAAAATCGCGATAATCGCAGAAAAAGCGCTGATGGAGTTCGCATTCCAAAGCCTTGAGCATCAGGATGCAGACGCCGGAATAATCGAGCTGGTCGGAAACGGCCTCCATTTGCGAAAATAAAACACGTGCCGTAATCAAAAAACGTTGCGACTCTGGTTTTAAGCGCTGCCAATTATCGCCGAAGCGCTCTTCGAGAATCTCCTGCTCTCTGGCGCATAGATCATGGCTGCGTAAAAGCGAAGAGTCGAGCAAACGGCTGGTCAGCTGGTCGGTAAAGTCCTGTAAGATTTTCTCGCGGCCCTCGGGATCATCTTCTTCCGCTGCCAGATATCGTTCGGTTTCCTGCTGCAGACGGCGGATATCGCCGGACATATTCGCCAGTGTCCCTTTGACATCGAGCAAGGCTGCGTCGACCGCATCAAAGCGTGTATTCATCTCCACATGCATGGTCTGAACGTTCTGCTTTACATCCTGCAGGCCTTCCAGAAAGACTTTTCGAAGCTCTGCAATCGCCTCCTGCAGACGGTCTGCCAGCACGAAAGAGTCCTGTTCACGTGCCTTTTCCAAAAACAGCTGTTTTGGCGCACTCAAAGAGCCGCAGTAATGATAGAATTCCAGCTTGCAGCGGCGTTCTACCTCATGCAGCTGCTCCCGTTTGGTTTCAAAGTCCTGCAGATTATTTTCCCGTGCCTGTCCTTTGCCCACAGGCAGCTGACTGTAGGCAATCAGCGTCGTAGCAGCATCATTGAGCAGCGGCATATACGCCTTGCCTTCATCGCAGGCCGCAGCGCCAAGACCGGTATTGAGCATTTCCTGAAAGAAGATACCAAAGGCATGCATATCCTGACCTAAGATACGCAGGGACTGACGGCGCTGGTTATTGTTGCGGCAGGCATCCTGCACTTCTTCGCTGTAGCGAATGACATCCAGCTGCCAGCGTTTGACTTCATCGTAATCGCTGCGAATCTTGCGGTCGGCTGCAAAAGAGGCAACCGCTAGCATCGGCGCGGCAACAACGGCACCGAGTACGGCGGCACCGCCGGCCATGCCGAGGCCGCCTGTTGCCAATGAGCCGCCGCCAAGTGCCGCGAGGGTGGCATGCACATAGGCAGGGCCTGAAAGCGTGGCAAGTGCCGTCCCTGTGCTCGCCGTACCAAAGGCCGTTACGAGGCCAAGTGTAGCTGCTCCCGCAGCTGTACCGGCTGCCACAGCTCCTGCGGCATAGCCTTTTCCCTGCCAGACATGCATATCATCCGGCGATGCTGCACCATCGAAAGAACTTTTGGCAAGGTCCTGCTGATGATGCTCCTTCATATACTGACAAAACCGCATGTAGACATAGAGCTGTGTCTTAGCAAGCTGTTCAACGGCTTCATTAAATGAAGCGACCTCTTCCTCCAGCATTTTTTGCGATACGGCAAGCTGCAGCTGATTCTTTTCGATGATTTCTTTGCAGGCCGCCTGAATCTGCCTGGTCTCCTTACGGCGCGCAAGATCCTCCTGCACGTTTTCTTTCAGGGCTGCGGCCCCCTGCACTGCCTTTTCGCCGACAAATTTTCCGCCGGCTGCCCCCTGTTTAGCGACTTTGCCGGCTACATCCGTGACCGTCTTCCAACCGCTGGCAAGATTATCTTTATTGAACGAATCCATTATCCCCATAGAATCATCCCCTTATTTTTGGACCGTAATCTCCACGGCATTATCAGACAGGCGATTTTTCTTGCGGTCTAATCTTTTCACCAGCGTAAAGCGTACAGGTGTCCCCTCTTTTATCTGCTGGCGGCCAGATTTTACGTCAGCAAACGAGAAGAAGTAATCAGGGCCCGTTTGGCTTTTAATAAACCCATTTCTGCCGGAAGGCAATACCGTCTTAACAGTCCCTTCCAGAAATACCTTGTCTTTATCGCGCTGTTCCTGCCAGAATGCCCGCAGTTCCTTAAGCGTGGCTTTTTTATCGAGCGCGGTGACATCCTCTGCAATCTGCCATTTATGACGATGCACCTGGGCTTTCCATTCCTTTTCCTGACGGATGAGATCGACAAGATGGGCCTGCAGCATGGCCATGTGTTCAAAGCCGTGCTGATACAGGAAATCGGACGAAACCTCGTAGAATTTCACGCGCATCTCGTGACTCTGGTCGGCTAAAGCACAGGTTCCGATATACTTCAGGGCAGATGCCGGATTCTTTTCTGCAACGGCAATATAATAGCCGAGTTCATAAAGTACCCACGGATGGAACGGACTCGTGAGCATCTGCTCAAAAGTACCTTTGGCATCGGCGACACGCCCAAGCTGCAGCAGAGCCTCAATCTTAAGTCTCCTGAGCCAGACGTCATTGTTGCTGTGAAAATGATCGATGACAGAAAGTGCCTGATCACAGCAGGCAACACAGTCATCGTATCTCTTTAGATGCAGCAGCACCTTGCATTTCGAGGCGTACCATTTTTCCTGCTGTGAGGATAACTTGCGAGTCTTGCCATCCTCCTGCTGGAATATCCGTGCTTCCTGTGATAAGCTTTTCGGATCCAGAAGATCAAGATAATCATTGGCCCGCTGATAATCGATTTTGCTGCCAAGGCTGCCGCTGAGAATGGCTTTAACGGCCTGTCCGACCACCAGAGCCACAGGAGAATATGGGCCAGGCTCACAATGATGCAGGACATAATCGACCTGTTTGAGATAACGCCCGTTATCTCCCTTTTTGAAGTCGTGCCCTTTCAGGCAGACATGGTAAACGGCCCAGCCCATCCGGTCGTTGATGAGATTCGACTGAGGATAGGCTTTGTGGAATTCCCGATAAAGGTCCAGACAGTCTGAATATCGCTTCAGTTTATAAAGAGCATTCATGGCAAAGACGTAATTCCATTCCGGCCAGGGCTGTTCTTCATCTGTGCTTTTATGCTGCTCCCAGCAGGAACAAATTTCTTCATACTGATGCTGCTGATGCAGCTCTTTCAAATCCAAAAAGAATCCCTCCCTCATATCCTTAAATGACAA
Source organism: Mitsuokella apri (assembly GCF_047974105.1). Taxonomy (NCBI): domain Bacteria; kingdom Bacillati; phylum Bacillota; class Negativicutes; order Selenomonadales; family Selenomonadaceae; genus Mitsuokella; species Mitsuokella apri. The sequence continues at coordinate 23,986 of NZ_JBHYRS010000008.1, read as the reverse complement.
AGCACGATGGATCTGTTTCTTCCATCGGTTTGCCGGCCATCCATGTCTTGGCCTCACAAATGGCGCACATCGGCACAATGAGCAGCAGGCGTCTCTCGGAATTTGCCGTGATGTCAAGGAGCTGTTCCCGCAATGCCCTATATTCACATTCCTTGAACTCTCCGAGAAAGACGCTGTACTGCAGACGATGAGCGCGGCGCTCGAGCAGCTTGACCACGCGCTGCCGAATGCGCTGCTCGGCAATGTCATAACAAATCAGGTACTTCATACGGCAGAAACGGCATTGCGGAACAATTCATCGGCGAACTGACGAATCCAGCTGCGAATCCATTCGCGGGGAGAAAGCCCTTCATATTCACGGCAGGGCTTCTGCATCATCTCTTCATAGCAATGAATCCACGTCTCCCGTGCCTTTTCGGCAATGCGGCAGCCAAGGACATCATCATAAGAAAAATCATCGGGATGGAACTGACCGCGGTTGAGCAGCTTCAGCACAAAGCGGTCGATAATGAGCTGGCGGAATGGCTCCATGAGGTCATAGACCAGGCTGTCCTTGCGGCCATTGTTGCTGTGCAGGAAGCCCACGCGTACATCGAGCCTGGCCCCTAAAATGGCAAGCCGGACTTCACGCTCTAAAAAGGCATAGCCATAACTCAAAAGCGCATTGACGGGGTCTTCCGGCGGCCGGCGGTTGCGGCCGTTCCATTCCCACAGCTGCTGATTCAGGATGAGCGGAAAGCCATCAAAATACTTGCGTGAAGCCATACCTTCAAGGCCGCGCAGCTCATTGACTGATGCTGTCGTTGCGAGCTTCTTCTTATATTTGCGGACTTCATCGGCAAGATATGCAAGCTCCAAATCCTTTTTATTTTTGGCATAGTAACGCAGCAGTTCAATCTGTCCGTCCATCTTGCTCCGGATGATATCGCGAATGAGCTCTGCCTGCCGTTTTTCATCACGGAAATTGTCATATTGGATGCGGCTGCGCTCCCACGACAAATCCATGCGGCCAAGCTGCCCAAGCAGGCGGCCGCGGCCATCGACATAAAAGATACTGATATTGCGTGCGAGGAGCTCATAAATCGCCGGTGTCGTAATCTCGGCCGACTTTCCCTGAATGACACACTCCACTTCATCCATGGGAACGCTGGCTGCGCGCCGGCCATTTTTCTCAAGAAGGAAGCGTCCTCCCACCTGACGCAGTCTCGTCTGTTCTGAAAGCAAATATATGACACACATAGAAAGCCCTTCTTTCTGCCATTTTTTAGGAATTGCTTGATATTTTCATCCTAGCAGAAAGAAGGGCTTTCCTCGTGTCAAAAATAATGTGATGTCAGCGCCAATCGATTTTTGTCTGACCAAAGCCCTGTGCCGTCAGACGGCCCGTCCCGGAAAACTCGGCAAACTGCGCGAGCATCAGGGCGATGCGCTGCATATCCTCGGAAAGCTCACGCATATCATAGGCGAAGATGCCTGTAAAGGCGAGTGTCCCCCTGTCGTGGCCGAAATAAACCCTGCGGCTGAAGCCCTGCCATTCAAGCGGAGATATGCCAAGAGCAGCTTCCCGTACGGCTTTGCGGTCAATTTCCAAGGGCATTTCCATCTGCGACCATTTATCGGCCAGAGAGCCAAAAACGAGATCCGGCAGCGGCAGTGGATAATCGCGGTCATAATTGCGGAAGGCCACAGGAGACGAAAAGCGGAAAGCAACGCGCTGCAGCGAGGACACCGATAAAGCCCCTGCCACAAGCTCATTTTCATCGACGACGCCCGTATGATAACGGCCATCGACGATGACTTCTTCAAGGCGCATCGGAGCATCTCCAACCTGCAGCACTGCCCCCTGCGGCAGAGCGACCAAAAGCTGCAGAAGCGTGTCATGAAGAGAGGTTACACGCCAGAAATAAGACTGCCCTTCTTTTATATAGAACGCTTCTTCTTTCTGCCTGCCCGTGCCGCGCTTTTCCAACCGATATGTCTGGCCGATGTTTTCCTGCAGCAGGGATACTGTGAACGGCTTGTAGTCAAGTTCATCATGGATGAACGAAGCGAGTTCATCGGAATACGACTGCAGCAAATGGAACATCAGGCCATGCATGAGCCGGCCGTGAAACTTCGGCAGACGGGCAGAGCCCTCTGCCCGCAGCCGATAAACGATAGCACCAATCATCCCTTATATACCTCATCGACAGTCGGCAGGATGGCGCGCGTCCGGAAGCGTTCATCGACTGTGTCGTTCTGGACATCGCCGCTCATCGACTTGACGCGTTCAGCCCAGCCCGCCGTCTTCTCGGCATGATTCCAGTCAAGCATCTCTGCCACTTCGCGCATCGTCTGCTGCCAGCAGCGCGAAAGCCCCTGCTCATTTACGTATTTTTCAAAAGCATCGAGATACGTCTTGCCGCTATCATGCACATTATTTTCACTCAATATGCCGTCGGTAAAGAGCGTCGTATACGTTTCCGGCGTATCCAGATAAAGCTTCGACTTAATCTTGACACTGCCAAGACCGAGGCCCTTGCCCTGTCCAATCTTATAAGCTGCTGCCTGACGATTGCCGGCCAGATCAAAGACCATCAGCAGCGCACCGAGCTCAAGCTCACTGAGATTCTGGAAACGGATTTTTGCCTGGAACTTACTGCCGCGCTTGATTGGCGTAATTCTGCGTACGACATTGGTCAGCTTTTCCTCATTTGGTGTCGCTTTCCAGTCAGACGTTTTATCATGCCAGTACATCTTATACCCACGAATTTTGGCACCGTTGGCATCCCAATGCTTGAGCTTATTGCCATCCTGCTTCAGATAGAGCTGATAAGACGTCGGATTCGGCTGCAAAAGTGGATGAGCAGTGGCCGTAGCTAATTTCTCTATATTCCCTTCCGGTTCCGCATCTTCAAAAAAGACACGGCTGGCCCAGCGTTCCTTATTGCCAAAGATAGCAGCAGCAAAATCAATCGTGTCTTTCTTTAAAGCAGCTGGGACGGCATCCATGATGCCATTCTGATAAGGAATACGGAAACTCAAGCCATGACCAAATGCCGTAATTTCACCATTCTCAGCCAGATAACCACAAGGAATAACTGAAACGATATCTTCACTTACATTGGCACCAAGTGCTGTCGCTCTGTCCGCTGAAAGACGTCCATCCTTATTTTCCAAAAGATTAACGCCGCGGCGATTTGTATCTTCAACATAATCATTCACAACAGCATCCGGTACAGGAAAACGATGCTTTATGCTCCAGTCCACATTTTTGAGACTGAAATATCGTATCATCTGTTTGCCTTTTTTCTTCTTTTCATCACCAGACAGGCGGTCATAGGCTGCCTGTGTATTGATTAATTTTTCTCTCTTCTGGCTGCCTGTAATGATATAAGCCTGATCCTCATGCCATTCAATGGTTGAAGAATTTCGAATTGGAATAGACGCCCCTCCCCGGAAATTTTCTTCATATTCACGAATCAGGATTCGCTGTGGCGTACGATTCGGTAATAAAGGATAAACAAAGTAATTTCCATGCGTATCCTTAGCCAGAATTCCCATTTTTGTATTTTTCTGTTTCCCTGTCGTCATGCGATTGCTATAAAGTTTATGCAAATCTTTCATCCATAGCGGAGCTTTGCTCGGTGCCATCAGGCAGCGGAAATACACATGGCGGTCATTGATGTCTTCGTCCCCATGCCAGCTGCCGCAGCTGACGATTTTCAAGAGACTCTTGACCATGCCGCGAATGGTGCTGCCCGGCAGGATGACGCGGCCTGCCGGAGAAAAGGGCTGTTCACCGTTGCCGCCGATGAAAAGCGGCGTTAACGTCTCCATGTCCAAGTCAATATGCCCGGACAGCTTGCCTTTCTTTTGCAGGAAAGAGCAAAATGCCCTATGAATGCGTTCTTCATCATCCGACAAGAGGTCCTGACGATAGTCATCGAGCTCAGAAGGCAGAATCTTATCGGGCAGGGATACAAAGTTGTAAGCAGCTGTTGCTTTTTCATCATCGCGTGCGCTAAAGGAATTGCGCCCCCTGTTATTGGAATAATTTGGCATCTTATGCATCCCCTTTCTGATCTGCCGAACGAACGGCCAGATAACGGTAATCTACATAGCCAGCCTGACCCGTCTTTTCATTAATGCCAATGTAGTTGCGTGTCACGAGGCCATAGAATCTTGCTTCGTCGGCAACAGCTGGCATTTTCTGCGAAAGCTTGCGGTCTTCATCATGAAGTGTCATCCAGTCTGCATCTTTTTCTTGGCATTCGCCCCAGAAGCGGGAGCAGGCATCCACATATTCTGCAGGCTCCCCCTGTCCATCTTCAACGAGGTGGCCGGATAAGCGCAGCTTCCTGCTGGTCAGATGAAGCTCAGCCTGTTCATTGAAGACGCGGCATTCCAGCCAGAGTTTGATATTTTCGGGCTGGCCATCTGCAAACGTGAATTTGCCGTCAGCCCATTTGCCCCAGCGAATCTTGTCAACCTGCCAGACCACGACCGTGCCTTCCGTGAAATGCACATGCTGAAGCAGAGCCGTCAGCAGCGTCTCCACTTTTGATATGGAAACGGGTCTGACAAGGCGTTTTCCGGAATTTATCTTCAAGAATTCTTGATTCATGCTTATGCCTCCTCAACAAGTGCCGTGACAAACTGCTGCAATTCTTTTGCTTCTGCTTCTTTCACGTTTGTTCCCTTATGAAGCTGCCACTTTCTGCCCTGATACGAGATTTCGGCCGAGAGGCCCTCAAGAGTACCACGGCCAATGCTCTTTTCACCGCCGACAGCTGTGCGGCCGAGCCAGAGGTCTTTCAAGAGCAGCAAGGTAAGACCTGCTTCCCATGCCTTTGCCTTTGTCACGCCGAAATGCAGGTGCACGACAGGCTCATCTTTCTTTTTCTGCCAGATTGGCTTAGTCGTAAAGAGCGCTGTGTCAATGGTGCCGCCGGTAAAGCGGTCAATGCGGTTGCGCGACTGCTCTTTGCTGACAACGCCCTGCGAAATAACAGCTTCATCGACACGAAATTTGCTGCGCATCTTCGCCTCATTTGGCATAAGCTTCATGGTTTCGGGGGAAGGGCCCATCATGCGCTCGACCATTTTTTCATCTTTGCCGAGCTTCTGCAGGATGTATCCGGCCCGATGGCGCAGGACGCCTTTGAGACTCGTACCGGGGATAATGTAATTGCCGCGGCTGTCCGTCTTCATGACAGAAGCAATGGACGTATCTCCCGAACCTGCCGCATCGCGGGCTGTTTTATCGTAGTCGCGGACAATCAGGGAATGGGCCAGAGCAAAGTCGGCATCTACGACAAAATCCTGTTCGGCATAAACGCGTTTCTCCGTGCTGCCGGTATATTCATCATGCTGCTGTGCCCTGCCGCGCTCCGGACTCAGCCAGGCCAGTACGTCCTTTGGCTGACTGAAATCATAATAATCCACGGTCAGGTCCTTGAGATGCACGCGGCCAAAGCCCTTGGTCGTGTGGGCACCGAGATAAAAACCGCCAAGCAGACGGTCGCGCAGACGCGTCAGAGTGCCTTCAAGCTGCTCCGCTGCTTCGGCATGAATGCCGCGCAGTGTGATTTCTGCCTGCAGGATGCCATGCGCGCCGCTGTCCACGGCTTCATAATCGAATTTATGATGAGCCATGGCCACGCCTGTAACTGCATCGATACTGACGCCGTCGCGTACGATGACATCAGCATTGCTGAGCTTGACGTCATACAGCGAAATCGCACTCTGCAGCTCCCGTTCGCTGCTCCTGCTTTCCTGCGGCGTGCCAAAGAGCAGCGCTCCCATCTCAGGATCATCGGCTTCGATGAAATCCCGCAATACACCAGCAAGCGAAGTTCCCGGAATATACGGAATGCCGTCCTTGTTGCGCAGTACATGGATATCTTTCTGGTCCTCGCTGTCATCACTGCCGCCAGAACCTATGAGCAGCGGTGCATCAAGAACGAGCTCGCCCTGTGCCATAATTTTTGCGGCGATGCTTTCCTTCTTCATTACGCCTCGTCTCCTTTCCCTGCTCCGGCAGCAGCCTTGCGGCCATAGCGGAAGAACCAATGCCAATACGTATAAAAGAGTGTTTCAGATGACTGGAACCTGCCGAGACCATCCGTAATGCCGATTGCCTGCATCGCTTCCTTAAGATGCATTTCCTCAGCAAGTTTCTGCCAGTCTCTCTGGTTGTACGGTATCTCCGAGAGCTTGGCCTCTGTCAGATAATACCGCAGTTTGCGGTCGCAGGCAGAAACTTTCTGCAGCCCCTTGGCAAACGGCGTTGAGCCATTGCCCATCTCATACGCGATGCCATTTGCCAGATGCTCCTGTGATTTCTTCACCTGGCCGCCAAGCAGGGCATCGAGGCGTGAGAAGAAATGTGCGCCGTTCTCAGGGAAAAATCCCTTCGCAGCCTGTACATCTTCGGCAGCCCAGACCTGCACCTGTGCCACAAAATGCTTCATGAGAATAGCTTCTGCGTGTTTACGGACAGTATCCTGCAGGTGATTCATCCTGGCTTCAGCCTTAGGCTGTTTTGTCACCAGTTTCTTTGGTGAACCATTCCAGATGCGCAGCTGGCCAAAGCCTTCTTCTGTACGCTTGCCAACACCTTCATAAAGGACGCTCTGCAGGGCTTTTTTATCTCGCTCCGTGAAATCGCCATCCTTCTTGCGCAGCCAAAAGACCGTACCTGCCGAGAGTGCCTGCTCTCTTGGCCGTTTCATTCCCCATACGCCAACGAAGTTTTCAACCATTTCCGTCTTGCCAAAGAATGACTGCGGCTTTGTGTCAATCTCGAAATGCAGCGGCTCAGGCTCATCCTTATCCGGATCAATGTAGCCGCCTTTTTCTTCCATCTCCTCAAGAAGCGGATTCAGCGCTTCAGCGGCCTTGGCTGCCAATGGCTCATACGGCAGAATTGGTGCATCGGCACGCAGGCAGACAGCACCATCCTTCGTTTCGACAGCCGGCACTGGTACATCTTCAACAGGGCCAAGTGAAATTTCACAGGTGCCATACTGCGTAAAGCGGGAACGGCCTGCCTGCGACTGCCAGCTTTCGGCATTCACTCTGTCACGCAGTTTCCGAAGCTCCGCTTCTTCGCCGTAGATAATGCCCATGAAGTCCTGATCGGCATCAATGGCTTCATAATTGTAGATGCCGCCGGCAAGAGACCGGCCTGCCAGCCGTTCCTTGCCGTCCTTATTCTTCTGGTCACTGCGGCTCATGTGCAGGTTGATGGTTTTGCGGACATCGACGGGCAGAATCCCCTCTTCCGTCATGACGCCAAAGCCTTTCAGAGACTTGAATCCCGCCTTTCCTTCATCCTGAAGGAGGTCCAGTAAATCTTTGCCATCCTTGCTCCTCTGGAGAGAAAATGGCAGGGCAAAAGTGCGTTTTCCTTCTTTTGTCAGCGGGTAAGCTGCCGTGAAGCGCAGTTTGTCAAAGAACAAAGAGAGAAAATCCTCATCTTCCTCAGCGTGTTCGCCAAGATTCTGTTCTTTGATATAACGGCTGGCAAGCATACCGCGGACGATTGAACCGCTGAAATATGTATGGGACGCTGTCATGACCGTGGCATTGCTCATCGAAGAGAGCACGACCGGCGCAAGTGTCCGGATTTTCATGGTAAGTTGTTTCATCATTTCTGCTCCCTTCTATTTAATGTAAGATTTCCCTGAGCAGCGGCCGCAGGATATCCTTGCCATTCTGCTCCATCGTGCAGGCGATATGGCCGAAGCCACGCGTGCGTTTGAGACCAGACCGACTGAGATTGCGCAGGGCCAGTGCGAGGATCTCAAAGGCACGGCGGCTGCTGTGCTCGATGGTCATCGTACCCGTAAAGCAGAGGCCTTCATCGACAACGCGCATGTTATGGAGCGACGTATCAGCAGCCGTGCCCGTCTCGCGGTCAATCTTTGTCTGGTAGCGCAGGCTCGTATACTGCTCCAGCACATCAGACGGCTGGAACAGAGCAGGAAAGTTCTCTTCCAGTGCCTGCCAGTTCTCATGCATCTCATCATAACCTTCCAGATAGAGATTTGGCACAATGAGCTGCGTCCTGCCGAGGCAGCCATGCTGGAATAATTCATCCAATTCTGCTTTATCCAATAGTTTGAGACCAGCAAGCTCCGACATTTCCGCTACCTCAAGGGCGCTTTCATAAAGCAGGCCCTTAAAGCGCTTGGCCGGAAAATACGGCAGGCCCACATCATCGTGGATGACCTCTGCATCGACATTGACATCCGCCTGACCGGAACCAAGATGGATTGGGGAAAGCGACTGCACACGAATTGTGATGGGTGCACCAAAATCAATCTCCTTCATCTTCGCAGAGGATTTATAGGCAAGGGTTAAGGGCTCGATATTTTCTTCATGCTGCCAGGTCTTTTTCGGAGCAACCCCTGTTGCTGCCGGACCGTTCGGCTGAACAGGAGCAGATGAAGGATTTTTCTTGTACTTTGGCTTTTCCTGCTGACCCTGAGCCTTCAGCTGCTTCTCACGATTGGCTTCAGAGGCCTGCTTGCCGCGATTTTTACGTTTTTCCGCTTCGAGTTTACGCCGCTCTGCTGGTGTCATTTTATGCTTTGCCATGCTCACTCATCCTCCTTTGCCGCCGGTACATAGTCAAGGAGCTCAATGACATCGACATACGGCGTCCGTCCGTGCTCCCAAAGATTCTCTTCATAAGGCTTCCAGGCTGCGACCTGCGGCAGACGCATCGCTTCCCCCGACTGCTGCAGATACTTGAACTGAACAAGGAATTCCCTCTGCTCATGCGCGCCTCTGGCGAGGACGCGGCGCAGTTCCTTGATTTTATTGCGCGGCATCTTGTGCCTGCCATCCCGCATTTCTGCAATGCCCTGCAGCAGGGCAGCAAGGCTGTCAGCCTGACTTGCGTCAGCATCGACACGGTACGGTCCGAAATGCATGTTGCCAAGAACGCCATGGTATTCTTGCTCACGAATCTGTTCAAGAGTCGGGGCCTGCTCACCATGCAGCAGAGCAAAATCCAGCCAGCACGATTCCGTGTCTTTCTTGGCTTTCAGGGCACGCATGCTCTTTTTCGCGGCGTCGCAGAGCTGTTCTGCCATCTCATAACCGCGGAAGAACGGATACGACGACGGCAGAATGGCAATACCGCCGCAGCTGGCAATCTCTTTTTTCTGCAGGGACTCCATGATGAACTTGGCATACGCTATTGCGACTTTTGCCGTGCAGACGAAGGTCATATCATCGCCGCCAAGCACGAGCGGACGCACTGGCAGGAAGCCTTTTCCATCCTTTTTATGGAGTGTCAGATAGCTGCTGTAGGTATCATATTCAGCCGTGACTTTTTCCAGGAGCTCCGTAAAAGCCTGGATTGTCTTACGGCGAATCGCAAGAGACATATTCTTGCGTTTCGTCAGGGTATTGCAGCCGGCAAATTTCGCGCCCATGTTGTTGCCATCGATATGGACAATCGCGATGTAATCTTCGGTTTCCCTCTGACCAAGCTCGCCAATCTCCATCGGGAAAGTGAATTCCTTCAAAAAGTCTGCTGCTTTTTCCTCTGGCAGTACGCTTTTGAGCTTGCGCAGCAGTTCGCGCTCAGCCGGAGCCTCTTCGTCATTCGACTTGCGGTCGGCCAGTAGTTTCGACTCCACCTCGGCGGAGAAAAAACGCTTTTCATCGCGGTCATATGTCGTCGCTGCTTCGCCATTGACCTCGCAGCTGAGCGTCAAGCCCGTATACGGGACATTGACGACCGGGAAAATCGTATTTTGGTTATCCTTCAACTGATGGACGAGTGCCGTTAAGTTATGCGGTTCACTCATATTGCCACTGGCATCCAAAGACAATGTGCCGATGGCAGCGCCCGTATGCAGCCCCGGATAGGCAGCCAGCAGATGTTTTGTAAAACGGCTGACTATTTCGCGCAGAGTCTCTTCTTCCATATCCGGCTGAAAAAGAATCAGCGCATTGCCGCCGCCGATGTAGCCGACGCGGGCTTTCGTCGTCATGACCGACCAATCCGGCTCTGCCGTCTTCTGCCAGGTCACATCGTCAAGCTCATCCTTTCCCAGAACTTCACGAATGACGGGCAGCAGGGCATCATCAAAAACGCGGTCCACCAGATAAGATGCCCCGATATTCGTCTTCAGGCGATTACCGGAGAAAATGTATTTCTGGATGGATCGCGTATCAAAGAGTATTGCTCGAAATTCCATGAAAAAACTCCTCCCTCTTGCTGCTCACAGGCAGCCATAACGGCGAAACCGCGTAAAACGGAACTGTGAAATACGGCGTGTTGAGCCGTCTGCCTCGACATGTTCCTCGACAATCCGTTCACTGCAGGCTGCCAGCACGCAGATATTACGCTTTAATAATTCTGTAACAAGTGCGTACGTATACGTAAACTCCCCCTGGCAAAGCACGGCTGCCGGCGAAAGCTCTGCGATATGCCTCGCATTGTCTCTGGCAAGCTGCCAAATATCAGCTTCCTCGGCCGTTGATGGAATGGCCGGAAAGCCAATATCCATAACCTCACCAAAAGACCTCGCCGCCTGCAGCTCCTCTTTTGCCCAATGTGCCGAAGGATGATTCGTATGATTGACAAAAACAGCATCCATAGCATCATCTCTTTCTAAAATGTATGGCCGTTCTCTAAAACAGGCTATAACCACAATTTAATACTGAATTCAACATACTTTAATCAAAATCCTGCCAAACACAACAAAATCCCCGACGCTATCTGCAGCATCCGATGATGTTTTCAGTATAGCAGTCGGGGATTTTTCCCATGCATCAAAAAAACTGTGAGGTTTTAGCGGCTAAGCGAGAAAGGCCATAAAAATCAGACCGGTGACCCATATTATTTCGCAAAATTTATCGGCAATATATTCCGTATTACTTCTTGGCATTAGATGATCCTAGCCAAAATACTTCGATTCCAACAGCTGAAGTATCAGACCGACGACGAATAAGAATAATCCTATGGTATGCACTGCCTTCACTCTCTTCTAACCAATCATTATATTTTAAACCGAAAACGGTAAATGGTAAGGCCCAATTCCGTGGTCTGGTGTTTCTCCGGAGGGAGAGAAAGGAGTTTCAATACCGACTACGGTATCAGGTAAGGCTCAATGAGCATCTCACCAAGCCGGGTCGCGCACCCCACGCAGGTGTTTCAATACCGACTACGGTATCAGGTAAGGCTCAATCAAGAGAAGAGGTATCGTATATCGCCAGCAGTATAGTTTCAATACCGACTACGGTATCAGGTAAGGCTCAATGGGTAATGGATACAGTTAATAAATCCATTCACTTTAAGGTTTCAATACCGACTACGGTATCAGGTAAGGCTCAATTTTCGTGCCTCTTCCCCATATTCTCTATATGGGAGGTTTCAATACCGACTACGGTATCAGGTAAGGCTCAATAGTACGCGTAAACCAGCCGTACTTTGCGGCTACTGCGGTTTCAATACCGACTACGGTATCAGGTAAGGCTCAATATATCTCCTCCGGAGGCTCAATCATAAATTTAGCAGTTTCAATACCGACTACGGTATCAGGTAAGGCTCAATGTTCTGCCAGGAAACGGAACTGTCGTATAGTCATGTGTTTCAATACCGACTACGGTATCAGGTAAGGCTCAATAGGCCGTGCGCGTCATTGACACAAAGCTCGACGAGGCGTTTCAATACCGACTACGGTATCAGGTAAGGCTCAATTCCCCGCAGGCGTGACCATCGAGATCCATGCATACCGTTTCAATACCGACTACGGTATCAGGTAAGGCTCAATGGATATCGTAAAGGACGTTGTTGATCATCATGAGACAGTTTCAATACCGACTACGGTATCAGGTAAGGCTCAATGCAACACGGGTCACAGCGACGGTCAGTGGATCGTGGTTTCAATACCGACTACGGTATCAGGTAAGGCTCAATGCGTGACGGCCTTTCCGGCATCAATGCTCGCCGCTTAGTAGTTTCAATACCGACTACGGTATCAGGTAAGGCTCAATTTCGTATTCTTCAGGTTGCCCCCAAAGATAAGTTCTTCGTTTCAATACCGACTACGGTATCAGGTAAGGCTCAATTTCCGCTTTTCGCGTTTTTACGAAAAGAGAATTTGTTTCAATACCGACTACGGTATCAGGTAAGGCTCAATTCCGGACAGCTACTATCCGCAGCTTATCACAGATGTTTCAATACCGACTACGGTATCAGGTAAGGCTCAATCAGCTTGGAATTGGATTAAGGGAACAGCTAATGACTTTAGTTTCAATACCGACTACGGTATCAGGTAAGGCTCAATATCTTGTCAAAGATCTTGGACTGTTCCTTTAAAGGAAGAGTTTCAATACCGACTACGGTATCAGGTAAGGCTCAATCTCCGGGACAGGCACGAGATCGACGATGCGTTTCGAGGCGTTTCAATACCGACTACGGTATCAGGTAAGGCTCAATGAAGATTTGTAACGGTTGTAAAATCTCCAATAAGGGTTTCAATACCGACTACGGTATCAGGTAAGGCTCAATAGGCAGATGCGGGCCGTCGGTTTCATGCCTCCGAGTTTCAATACCGACTACGGTATCAGGTAAGGCTCAATCTGCATGTTTTTCATTCTCAGTAGCTGGCGTTTGGTCGTTTCAATACCGACTACGGTATCAGGTAAGGCTCAATCCAAAGTCTACTCTTTTGCCGATGGCAAAATTGACGCTGGGTTTCAATACCGACTACGGTATCAGGTAAGGCTCAATGACGTAGCTACAACATCATGGCATTCCGTGCCAATGGGTTTCAATACCGACTACGGTATCAGGTAAGGCTCAATTCCGGACAGCTACTATCCGCAGCTTATCACAGATGTTTCAATACCGACTACGGTATCAGGTAAGGCTCAATCAGCTTGGAATTGGATTAAGGGAACAGCTAATGACTTTAGTTTCAATACCGACTACGGTATCAGGTAAGGCTCAATATCTTGTCAAAGATCTTGGACTGTTCCTTTAAAGGAAGAGTTTCAATACCGACTACGGTATCAGGTAAGGCTCAATCTCCGGGACAGGCACGAGATCGACGATGCGTTTCGAGGCGTTTCAATACCGACTACGGTATCAGGTAAGGCTCAATGAAGATTTGTAACGGTTGTAAAATCTCCAATAAGGGTTTCAATACCGACTACGGTATCAGGTAAGGCTCAATAGGCAGATGCGGGCCGTCGGTTTCATGCCTCCGAGTTTCAATACCGACTACGGTATCAGGTAAGGCTCAATCTGCATGTTTTTCATTCTCAGTAGCTGGCGTTTGGTCGTTTCAATACCGACTACGGTATCAGGTAAGGCTCAATCCAAAGTCTACTCTTTTGCCGATGGCAAAATTGACGCTGGGTTTCAATACCGACTACGGTATCAGGTAAGGCTCAATGACGTAGCTACAACATCATGGCATTCCGTGCCAATGGGTTTCAATACCGACTACGGTATCAGGTAAGGCTCAATCCGAGGCGAAAAATCTCGGCCAGATGACGGTATTCGTTTCAATACCGACTACGGTATCAGGTAAGGCTCAATATGCCTCCGTCAAGGCGTGCCGCCAGAACGCGACGACACGTTTCAATACCGACTACGGTATCAGGTAAGGCTCAATCAGGATATGCGCAAGTTCTTTTCCGCTCCGGACGTTGTTTCAATACCGACTACGGTATCAGGTAAGGCTCAATCTGCTTGTTGTCGCAGATCACGACGAGCTTCCCGGCAGTTTCAATACCGACTACGGTATCAGGTAAGGCTCAATCTCTCTTTTCTCCGAGAAGAGCCATAACTCCTCCGCGTTTCAATACCGACTACGGTATCAGGTAAGGCTCAATTGGAAGAATAAGTCGTTTCTTGGGGAGATTTCGATCTCGTTTCAATACCGACTACGGTATCAGGTAAGGCTCAATCTGCAGGTCATCCGCTACACCCCGCTCGGCGGTACGTCGGTTTCAATACCGACTACGGTATCAGGTAAGGCTCAATACCGGTGTATCTTGCTTAAGGATTCCTGATCCACGGGTTTCAATACCGACTACGGTATCAGGTAAGGCTCAATGAGTTTCCCATGAAATGGCTGCGTCACTACCTTGTGTTTCAATACCGACTACGGTATCAGGTAAGGCTCAATGGGGGTACCAGTGAAAGTCTGGTTTAAACTGGCGTGGTTTCAATACCGACTACGGTATCAGGTAAGGCTCAATAGCGCAATAGAAATACGCGGAGGTTTTACCATGTCGAGTTTCAATACCGACTACGGTATCAGGTAAGGCTCAATAGTATATTGACAGCGAACCCGCAGAATTGGTTAGCGTTTCAATACCGACTACGGTATCAGGTAAGGCTCAATGTCGAGCAAATGCCGAGAAGAGAGAAGCCGAGCTGTTTCAATACCGACTACGGTATCAGGTAAGGCTCAATATCATCGAGGAGCATCTCACCAAGCCGAGTCGCGCACGTTTCAATACCGACTACGGTATCAGGTAAGGCTCAATGCTTGTGGCAACAAAGCCCGTTTCGCAACACTCTGCGGTTTCAATACCGACTACGGTATCAGGTAAGGCTCAATAGCGTACTTTTTTTATCGGCCGCAAAAAGAAGCGGCAGGTTTCAATACCGACTACGGTATCAGGTAAGGCTCAATTTCCGAAAGCAAAACCGGCGCACAAGATGGTCAAGTTTCAATACCGACTACGGTATCAGGTAAGGCTCAATTGACATCCCGACTTCCGGGGATATCGCTCGCTGCTGTTTCAATACCGACTACGGTATCAGGTAAGGCTCAATGCGATGGCTGCACGGTCCATGTCGATCCGGACTTCGTGTTTCAATACCGACTACGGTATCAGGTAAGGCTCAATGTAGCTATTTTTTATATCTCGAAAGGAGAAATGTTTGTTTCAATACCGACTACGGTATCAGGTAAGGCTCAATCCGAAGGATTCTATGTCAAGGATTCCGAGGGCAGTTTCAATACCGACTACGGTATCAGGTAAGGCTCAATAGAAGGTACCCGCTTTGCAGGGCGCCTCGTCATCATGTTTCAATACCGACTACGGTATCAGGTAAGGCTCAATATCCAGATGATAGCTGCTCTTGACGAGGCTTCAGTGTTTCAATACCGACTACGGTATCAGGTAAGGCTCAATATGACGGCAAAGCGAATATTTTAATTTATAAATGGGCGGTTTCAATACCGACTACGGTATCAGGTAAGGCTCAATGCCGTATTGTTCTCGACAAGAAGAGTAGCGAAAGCTCGTGTTTCAATACCGACTACGGTATCAGGTAAGGCTCAATCACATCAGCAAGACTCGTCTGAATAAGGCGCTGGCTGTTTCAATACCGACTACGGTATCAGGTAAGGCTCAATGGTAATCGCGCACGCTTCGATGCCCTATGTGCTGGTTTCAATACCGACTACGGTATCAGGTAAGGCTCAATTTAATTGTATTCGGCAAGACTGGTATCGGTATCAAAACGTTTCAATACCGACTACGGTATCAGGTAAGGCTCAATGTGGCGTTCGTATCACGCCAGAATTAATTCACCGTTAGTTTCAATACCGACTACGGTATCAGGTAAGGCTCAATCTTCGTGCCCTCAATTAAGATATTTTATTTTTGCGTGTTTCAATACCGACTACGGTATCAGGTAAGGCTCAATAACGTTTCTGTTGTTTCTTTTGCTGAGGCTTATGCCGTTTCAATACCGACTACGGTATCAGGTAAGGCTCAATGAAGGAATGAGAGAAGAAGATTCTTACCGTTAGGAGGTTTCAATACCGACTACGGTATCAGGTAAGGCTCAATACGGATATCGGTACGCTGTCAAATCTTGTCGATCTGTTTCAATACCGACTACGGTATCAGGTAAGGCTCAATTCATGGAACTCATTAACCTCACCCCGCACACCATCAATGTTTCAATACCGACTACGGTATCAGGTAAGGCTCAATAGAAGAGTACGTGAACGGCGTTCTCTACACGGCCACGGTTTCAATACCGACTACGGTATCAGGTAAGGCTCAATTTCATGATGAAGCCTCCTTTCTGCCGCTCTTTTTCGCGTTTCAATACCGACTACGGTATCAGGTAAGGCTCAATACATCATTCGTGTATTTGGTAAAGAGCACACTAGCTGTTTCAATACCGACTACGGTATCAGGTAAGGCTCAATACTGAGCCTGTGAGCCCTTGGGGTTACTGGCCCCAGATAAGTAAATTGGAAAACCTCGGCAAAATCCGTGCATTTTGACACTCCTGAACGAATGCGATGTTCGCTTTTCAGTGAATCGCATCTGCCAGAGCGCTTATATCACAAGGAATGAAGGTGTTCGAAAATAAATCGGAAAACCTACGCCGTTTTTTCGCCTGAAAAAGGTTTTCTACTTTTTGCAGTATATCATCGGCATAAGATTTTGTCAAATCAGTCAACCATAAAAATACGCTGCCCCAGCTGTCATTACAGCTATGCAGCGTATTTGCTCTAGTCAAGCGACTACCCTTTCATTTGTTGATAAACCTGCATCCAAGCCTGTACAACCTCTGCTGCACATCGAAACAAGATATTCATATCTTCACTATTCGGATGCTTTTCGGTGATATGTACGGCTTCATTGCCTAACTCCCGCATAATATGCCAATACGAACGAATCCATGTAGATAGACCACACTCATTTGTTAAAATGTCGATTTGTTCAAGCAACGTTTTCTTTTTCCATTTGCGATTTCCCTTAAGTCCGATCAAATCCGTTGCTATGAGCTCTGCTAATAGACGAATCTGAAAACGAACATTATGTAAGGGATAAGATTTTATCTCTTCCAATTGATGAATCACATCCAGAAAAGACTTTTCTTCCTCTGGCGTTCTTTTGCGAAAGGTCATAATCTGTTTTACCTGTTCGACAATCTGAACGATTTTTTCACGAGCACCATCATCTAAATTAGCGATAGACAGATCTACCTTCTGACGTCCAACAATCCTATCAAATGCATTTGATAGGATTTGGTAACGTTCAGGATCCCGTTCTATGATATGTACAGAAAGCAATGAGGGAATTGTCATAAAAGCTTCTTCTGTCTCGTCTTTTATTGCCTCTATGACCAAATCAGCAGGTACGTGTTCCAAATTTGCACCTAATACTGGCATGACAATCTTATGGATATGAATTCCCATATACTCGGCTGCCATCAGCATACTGAAAAAGGCTTTTAAGCGTTTATGAACAGTGCTTGCATTTGGTTCATGACAATTTCTTCGTGTAAACTCGATTCCTGCGATTCTGTCAAAAGGCACTGGTATAAAATCAATTGTCTTAGACAGCCATACATGCTTGCCATAGCGCCAATCAAACTCCAGATTTTGGGTAAGCCTATGCACGTCAATGCCGATCTGATATAAGCTCTTAATCAGAGTTCCTTCCATCGGCACATAGCTTCCCTGTCTAGCGGACAATACTAATAGGTCATACGGTTGCTCATATTCGAGGATATCACCATTGGATATTACAAACCTTTTAAAGCCATACGGTGTATCTATCCCATAAGGATTCTCTTTAATCAAAGCAATTCCCCATTTCTCGATCAGTCATACATATAGCAGAGTCTCTCGACAATCTCCTCATCCTCCAGAGGATTGCCTGTCTGCCCTACGGCTTCCGTCATCTTTTTCTGTGCCTGCTGCGCTTTTTCTTTATCATTGACCAGCAGGGCAAATTCCCTCCTGCCATTGGCGATGATGGCTTCGATGATGGGGCCGCCTTGCGGGATGATGGCTGCAGCTTTATCCATATAGGCTTCTGCAATGTCTTTTTTGCCCTGCTGTGCCGCCAGGATGCCGAGATATTTATAGATAATCTCCCATGGATGGCCATTGATCTGCTCATCCGCATGATAGCGATGGAAGGTTTTTTCGATTTCCAGCAAATCTGTGCGCAGCTGTCCTTTGACTTCAGCCCGATGCAGCTTGCAAAGTCCCTTGATGAATACGAAGAAGGCAAATTTCAGCGTGAAGCGCGGATGCTCTCCCTGCCCTGCCTGCATCAGGAAGTCGAACTGCTTTTTCGGTTCTTTTTGGCCGCCAAAGTAAATCTCCGCATAATGGTCGTATTTCTCGGTATCTCCCTGCTCGATATAATAATGAAGCAGATACGAGAGCGTGATGAAGTAGTCGGCAGAATCCTTATCAAAATGACTCAGGGCTTCCAGAAAAGCATCTTCGGCCTGCGTGTCTTTGAGGAAAGCATACGCTTGACCGCACTGACTCTTGGCACGGCCGTAGGTAGCCGACTCTGCCGACTCGTTGCCAAAGAGCTCCCCACGCATCTTCGACAAATCCTTTGCATAGAGCACGATGATTTCCGCCGTCTCTTTTGCTGCTTCAAAGTCCAGCACATCATTGCGCCAGACGGCATATTTATTGAGCATGCGCAGATAGGCCTCGATATCGACAGCAGGAGCAAGTTCCTTACATTTGTAGAAACAATGCTCAGCCAGACTGCTCTGGCCCGTATGGTTATAGGCAGAGAAACCGGCATCATAGAGATCAAAGGCCGCTGCTTTGTCCATCTCCCCTGCCTGCATTCTTTGTTCTACCGCCTGCTGCATTTTTTCAAAGATATAGCAGAGCCGTTCCTGCTCGAGATTTTCTTCATACGAATACTCCTGAAAACGGCGCAGGGACAGGGCGAGTTCTGTTTTTTCCGCATGCTGGCAGATTTCTTTTTCAAGAATGGGGAACCAGTTCTTCTGGTAAAACTCGGCAAACTTGCTCGGCGATTTTTGCGCCGTAAAGCTCAGGCTCAGGGCCTTGAAATAATCGCCCTGCTCTGCGGCATGCCAGGCCTGACTAAAGAGCGTGTCGACGTCATCATAGGCAAAAAAGATATTCTGCGAAGAACCGTTGAGTTCATGTGCCTGTTTGGCAAAGCATGCAAGCCATTCGACCGGATTATTGCCCGTCCGGTTCCAGTTCAAAAGAGAGCAGATCGAGTCTGCCATATAAAGGAAGGCCATGCGTTTGGCCCGTTTCAGGTCAATAGGACCGTAATAGATGGAGCTTACACTCATGCGTTCCACATCGAGGTCCGTCTTTCCAGACGCCATGATTTCACGACTGATGGCTGCACGGTAGTTGTTGTCATTGGCAATCTGCAGATACGTATTTTTATCGGCATCGGCCGGAGGATTGCCGTCGAAAATATAGTCTTTATAGCCAATCTTACGGTATTCATCAATCTTTTTCTCCTGATGGTTGTCGAGTACCATCATACGGGTCGGCAGATCAAAGCGAACCTTATGGACATCCTGACGATACGGATTATGAAAAATCAAACGCGATACGACATCCTCGGCCATATGCATATAGAGATTGCTGGCAAAATCATCTTTGACTAGCTGGCAGAGTTCTTTGCCGCGCAGACTCTTCTTGCCCTGATTGCTTTTCAGCTGCATAAAGAGCAGATATTTGCCGCGGCGCGGATAACGGGAAAGGGCTTTTTTCTTATAGGTGCCATGACGCAAAAATTCGCCTAAGCTTGAGCCGACTTCCTCTTTGACTTTTGCGACATAGCCGCCGTTATTGCCGGCATGGCTGATGTGCAGAGCTTCAGGGAAACGGCCGCCAACGGTCGCGCATACTCTTTGATAATATTCCACAACGCGGTCGCGTTCATTTTCCGTGTCCTGCTCATCGCCGCCGTCATCGTAGAGCAGTCCGGCTAAAAATACCGGCTCGTTTGCGGCGCTGCCCAAGCCTTCAAAATCTCCATTTTCGTCAAGTGCAATTGTAATCATTTCATTCCTCCGGATTTTTTACTTTTAACGATGTAAGCTGTTTCAGATTTTCCCACATGAAGCTCATCAGACTTTCTGCAGTATCGAAAACGCCCTGCTGCTCTTTGGCATGATTTGCGTGGTTTCGTTCATTTTTGATGACAGCGTACTCATCAAGAAAGTGATACAGCTGCTGCGGGTCTGTGCGGATGATAAAGTCGTCGTGTGCAAATAGTCTCCACCTGATGTTGAACGACCCTCTTTCGCCAATGCCGCCGGCCAGATTGACAACATTTTGTTCCGTGATATTGCCCTTAAGGAACCCCGTCAATCTCTTGCATTTTTTTCTGGCAGACAATATATCCCAGTCTTTTGGCTTATCCGCTTTTCTTTCTTTATTCAAGGTACGCCAATACATTTTCATGATGGTCTGCTGCAGTACACGATACGAGCCAGGCTTATGGATCCGTTCATTATCTTTCTGAAGCATGGCCAGCCAGGAAAATATTTTGCCAAGAGCATGAATGCCCTGGATATGCACGGATTCCGACTGCTCATCGAGCTCGCGAAAAGCAGCTTCTGCCATTTCAACACTGGCACACTTATTGACCTGTTCGCAGAATAATATTTTCAGCGCTGATGTCTGTGCTTGTACATTCTGCGAAACTTTTTTATCATGCTCTTTCTTGGCCTCGGGACTGCCATAGCCGAAATGATTGAGAAAATAAAAACCCTGTGTCAGTTCGCCGCCATGTTTCTTATAAATCTTTTCCAGATTTTTATGCTGCGCGGGCTCATCCGTCATCGCAATCAGGCCGCGGTCGAACAGGATATCCGGAATTCCTTCTGTGTAGAGAGTCAGCGCCTGCTGCAGAAGATTCTGCTGCAAACACCAGCGAATCAAATCCAATGAGGTATGTTTGCTTTCCTGCAAAAGCTGGCCATAATCCTTGTGAATCTGCGGCAGCAGCTGGAACATCAGCATATCATTGAGGCGTACATCATCATTGGCTAAAAACACCTCATCTGCAAAGATTTCCCGGCCCTGCCATTTTGCTTCAAACCGCTCAACTGCTGCTTTTAAATGGTCAACAGCATCGACGAAACGCCAGCGGCGGCAGAGCTTGACCTCATCTGCAAATTCAGCCATGGCCTCCAGGAGTTCCTGCAATTCTTCTGAGATATTCCGATGTTCAAAATATCCCTGCATATCCTTGACACTGCCGAAGTTCACGAATTCTTCCGCACCGGCAATCAGATTATAAAAGGCGTAAACATCGTTTACAGTTTCGACTTTTCCCTGCTGCGTATCGCGGTTCCAGTTCGAGTAAAACAATTCGCCAATTTCAACATCATTGTACTGCAGGAGACGGATGATATCGACCAGCATCATGATGGCATGACGCTGGCCGCCTGTACAGTCTGCATGCAGGACAATCTTTGCCTCAGGATCTGCCTGACGGATTTCCCTAACGTCCTGCTGGATCCGGTCAGCAATCTGCAGCGTATAAAAAAGAGTCCGATTCATCGGCAGCGAAACATTATCTTCACCGAGATGCCGCTCCTCGATAATATGCCAACGGTCTTTCGGGATAATATCCCTGACCTGCTCTTCTATGTAAGCAAGATGTGAAATCTCTTTGCCGTTATACTGATACGGTATCATATCG
The DNA here is from genome assembly GCF_047974105.1 of Mitsuokella apri. NCBI lineage: Bacteria > Bacillati > Bacillota > Negativicutes > Selenomonadales > Selenomonadaceae > Mitsuokella > Mitsuokella apri. The sequence continues at coordinate 2,524 of NZ_JBHYRS010000008.1, read as the reverse complement.
TTCGGATGGTTCTTCTTGTCTGGCGCATACATCATCCTGCCCTGTACCGTCTGTGTGGCAAAAGCGTAAATCCGGTCAAGGTTTTCTCCCTTATTTGCCAGCTCCCTCTGCAAGGCCCGGATTGCCGACTCATTCGTAGTCCTGACCTGCCGTCCGAGATCCGAATAATACGATTCACGTACATTCGGCCCTGAAAACTGCACATCACTCAGAACCATGACCATGATATTTCTGCGCACAAGCCCCACTCCTTCTAATCGTTATGTAATCATACTTTTAATATACGATGCAAATCCTCAAATCCCTGTCAACCTCACAGTTTTTTTGACAGACTGCCGCGCCTCACATCCTCTATGATAAAACCATAAGCTTCCGAGCCGCGAGGTACCGGAGCGGGAATCATATGCAGAGAGATGAGAGGAGATATGCATCATGAAATTTTGCAGCAAATGTGGCAGACACTACAAGGACAGCGATAACTTCTGCAAGGACTGCGGCATCAAACTGACACAGGGCGCAGCGGACAGCTCCGGCCTGAATGATATCAAAGAGAGTGCCTCACAGGCTCTGTCCGAAGCTGGCAGCAAGGCAAAAGAAGCCTTCTCTGAGGAAAATCGTCAGAAGCTCCATGACAAAGCTTCGGCTGCGGCCGACAGCATCAAGAACATGGATGCCGAAAAGGGCAAGCAGATGCTCAATGATGGCGTCAGCCGCTTCCATTCACTTTCCGGTCTTGTAAAACTGGTCCTCATCGTTGCCATTCTCTGTGGCATTGCTTTTGGCGGATATGAGTATTTTTCACCAGAAAAACAGGTTGAGCGTGCCGTAGACCACAGCATCAAGGTCATGACTGAAATCGGAGCGAAGACACCGGACGAACTGAGTGACGACGACATTGAAAAGTTCGCTTCTCTTTATCCGGAAGAGAAGCGTGACCTCATCGTGAAGGGCATGCAGCAGGGCCGCGACAAGGCCTTCCGTCATCCAGGTGCAGCCAGCAAAAATACGGCACTCAAGAGCTCTTTGATTGACATGCTGGCCGATGCAAAAGTCAAGTCCGTGAAGATTCAGGGGGATCGTGCAATCGTTACTCTCGCCAATAAAAACGGCGTCAGCCTCGGTACGCAGCCGATGAAAAAAGTGAACGGCGAATGGTACCTTACCGACCTTCCGGGTGACCGTGATAATTGAAGCATCTTCATAAAGTCAACAGCAGCTTACAGCTTCTGAAGCAGCCTAAGCAGGAATGCTGCTTAAATTGGCAAGCAACTGTATAAAATAAAATCATAGTAAAAGCCGCAAAACAAACTTACGTTGATTGGGCAGCAGTAAAAAATTCACTGCTGCCTTTTTTGTGCTATACTATTCTAAAACAGACACCGGCCATCGGGAAAAGCTTCATCTATCCTGAGCATTCCAATTCCCTTACATGATGCAGCCGCCTCTGTAACCTCCCAGGATCTCGTCTAAGGCCTTGCCAAATCATTTTACACGGTCTTCATCATGCTGCCATTTTTCAGACATTCCTGAGGCGAAAGAAGAAGTTCTTCCTTCGGCAAAAATCCAAAACAGCAGCTGCCGGGAATATCGCCCTGGCTTTTGTTAGGCGCACTTCTGCATTTCACGCTGTGAAACGCTCTTTTAACCTAGATATGGCGCGCCCCGGCGGCCACTCAAAACTTGCCGGAGACCTGCGTCTCCTGAACCTGCCGTTGGCTGATTTCGATGGTACGGATGATCGAAGCCGTCATTTTTCATTTGGCTATGCAGGGATATCATAGCAGCGATGATGACGGGTACTTTCTTTTCTTGGGAGTCCGCAGTTTTTGCCGCCAAATATCAGCCGCTGTCCTAGTTTGCTCAAGAGGGAAACATTCATTTTTAGAGGGGGCAGTAGTTTACAACTTTAAGCAGCCTCTTCATCAGACCGAATTACGTCTTGCAAGGCTTTGAGCAAGGCCTTCGGATTTTTGCTAGTTTTGGCCTTTTGGGCCAAAGTGGCAAAAATTATTTCGCGCTGGATCTGCCAGCTTAGTAAATGCCGCAGCTCTTGTGGACTGTCATTCTGGTGGGACTGAAAGGCATCGTCAAGATACGGCAGCATTTTCACCACGGCATGCCCCGCATTTGTGAGATTCATCAGATGCTCAATGCTCGTCTGCTTGCGGACCATGTAATGGCTCAGCTGCCAAAACATCTTCTGCTCGTAATAGTTCGTCTCAATGGCCCAGCGGAGCTTGTAGAGACGAAGTGGGTAGAATTCCATTTCTCTGGAGCTGGCATCACGCAGTATTTTGCTGCTCTGCCAGGCAACGCTCATATGCAGAGCCATGGGCTCAACCGTACTGAGGAAGAGACGGCGTGAGCCGCTTTTGCTCAGAGTCACGTAAGCGTGGACCTGGCAATCGCCGAAAATCTTGGCTTTTACCACCTTGTGTGTCACCAGGAGCTGGTCCATTTGGCAAGTCTTCTTCCAAATATTCTCGTACAAATCGTCCAGCGTCAGCCGTCTGCCATATTTTCG
>NZ_JBHYRS010000007.1:0-126032 GCF_047974105.1 Mitsuokella apri | reverse complement strand
CGTCCTGAGCCAGGATCAAACTCTCCATAAAATATGAAGAACCTTGATTGGCTCTAAAAATCTTTTTTGGCCTGAACTTCAAATAAATGAAGCTCAGTAAAGAAATTGCCGATTGCTTATGTTCATAATCAATCGATGTTTTGATGCTTACGCATCGAATAACATCTGGCTTGAATCACAAATGATTCATGTTGCATTGTTTAGTTTTCAAAGAACAGCTTGGTCTTTCGAAGCACTCTCGCTTCAAGCGACTTTTATATCTTATCGCATCGAGCTCAGCTTGTCAAGAAGTTTTTTCTTCTTTTTTGAAGCTTTTTGGATTTCACAGGTTTTGCCACTCAAGGCTTTTTGTCTGTGTCTGCCGTATCTCTCAGCGACTTGTATTATGATACAGTATACAAAAGGGATTGTCAACAGCTTTTTCAAAAAAACTTGAAAAAACGTGGCAATCCCTTTTTCTGCACGAATGCGTGATTACAGATACGTATATAACAGTACGGCAATGACCCCCGGCACGCCGAAGAAGCCTGCCACCAGAGCACTCAGAAACGTAATCTGTACTTTGACCGCAAAGATTTTGACAAACCAAAGCAGGATGGCACCGACAATGCTGTTGGTGATGAGCTTCCAGATAAGGTGCAGCGGCAGGGATATGACTTTGCCGACAAGACACAGTACGACCAGTCCGACAGCAAAGGCTGTTATGAACTCAAACATCAGATTTCCCTCCGATTTTCCATGGCTTTTGAGAGTGTCACTTCGTCCGCATACTCCAGGTCGCCGCCAATCGGCAGGCCGTGAGCAATGCGCGTGACTTTGACTCCCAAGGGCTTTAAAAGTTTCGCTATGTACATAGCCGTAGCCTCGCCCTCGACATTGGGATTGGTCGCCATGATGACTTCCTTGACCGTATCGTCCTGCAGGCGTCCCAAAAGTTCCTTGATGCGGATATCCCCTGGGCCTATGCCTTCAAGCGGCGACAAGGCACCGTGCAGGACATGATAGACGCCATGATAATCGCGCATGCGTTCCATCGCCGCCACGTCCTGCGGCTGTTCCACGACGCAGATGACCGAGTGGTCGCGCTCTTCGGAAGCGCAGATTGCACAGGGGTTCTGGTCACTTAAGTTAAAACAGGTATTGCAGAATCCAATTTTTTCTTTCGCGTCGATGATAGCCGAGGCCAAAGACCTCGCCTGTGCAGGATCCATATCGAGTACGTGATAAGCAAGACGCACTGCCGTCTTTTGGCCAATGCCCGGCAGTGCGCGAAAGTGTTCAATCAGATTTGCTAAAGGTGCGATATACTGCATCTCAGAGAAGTCCCGGCGGCAGACCGAGTCCGCTCGTCAGCTTGCCCATTTCCGAAGCCATCATGTCATCGACTTTTTTCGTGGCCTCATTGAAAGCAGCCGAGATGAGGTCCTGCAGCATCTCGACATCCTCAGGGTCTACAGCAGCCGGATCAATCGTCAAAGCCTGTACCTGTTTCTCACCATTCATGACGATTTTCACAGCACCGCCGCCGGACGTGACTTCAACCGTCTTGCGTTTGAGCTCGTCCTGCATTTTCTTCATTTCGTTCTGCATTTTCTGGACTTTTTTCATCATGCCGGCCATATTGCCCATGTTGCCCATTCCACCAAACATGTATTACACCTCTCGTTCTCATGCATTTCTGCATGTACTTTGATTATTTCTTCTAGTTAAGACTATCAAATAATACGGATATCGTCAACTGCTTTATCCGGATTCATCTTTCATGATTGAGCCGATATCACTCATCCTCATCCATTGGCGGCGGTACATCATTATCGGATGGCAGCGGGGCATCCTGGTCTTCCGGCAGGGGGATTTCCCCGCCTTCATAAATATCGGGAATATCGGGTTCGGCCCCGCCTGCATTCTGCCCTCCCGGTACCGTTACAGTATCCGTGTTGTCAACATTGTCAACGCCGACGACATTGGCGCCGAAGACGTCAAAGGCCTTTTTGAGCGGGGCCTGTTCTTCAGGCGCCACTTTATTGAGCACTTTTTCCGGAGCGGCAGTCTTGATTTTTGGCTCTGCTGCCGGGCGAACGGACGGAGCTGCACTCTGCCGGGTCTGGCGGCGCGGACGCGGCGGGGCCTTCATCGGCGCATCTTCGCCCGTGCAGACAAGCCGTAATTCCCTGCCCGCTGCTGCCTGCAGGATTCGTTCGATAATTTTGCGGTAATTGCGCATGACAAGAGAAGCCATGAGGCTGCTCTGCATCTGGATATGGAATTGATGTGCAGACATCCCCGTAAACTGCGCATTCTGGAGACAGGCGACAATCGGGGCTTTATGTTCTTCACGCAGGGCTTGAAACAGTTTGTTCCAGACGGCAAGGCCGTCCTGGTCCACGGCAGCCGGTTCAGCCGCTGCCGCTGTGTCGTGATGGACAGGAGCAGGTTCCGGGGACGCTGGCGCGGGAGCCCCGCCGGCAGGCATTTTCTCAGAGGCCGCAGCCTGTGCCGGCCCATTTTGCGCGGGCAGCTGCGCTTTTCCGGAAGCCAGTGCTGCCGTGACTCTGGCGAGGGCAGCCTCCAGCTTCGCAATGCGCGCTTCATCAGCAGGAGCGTGGTATTCGCCTTTTGGAGCCGAAGCAGCCGGCTGCTCTGCCCCGCCCGCCGTCAAATCCTGACGGCAGAGAGCCATCAGTGCCACTTCAACCGTAATGCGCGGCTGCGGCGACCATTTCATCTCGTTCATGGCCTCATGCAGACGGCCAATCATACGGGGCAGTTCATCCGGCGCAAAAAGGCCGCTCTGTTTCTGTAATACATCCTGAGGCTCGGCATAGAGATCCATCGCTTCGACTGTGCCGGCCGCCTGAAAAATCATGAGGCTGCGCAGATGCAGGGAGAGTTCCGCAAGAATCTGCTTGAGGTCTTTGCCATCGCGCAAAAGCTCCGCAAGAATCTGCAGGGTGTCCTGTACATTGCGTCCAGCCAGCGCTTCTGTCATCTTATAAATCCAGTCATGGCCGACAAGACCGAGAATCTGGCGTACGCGCTCCGCCGTGATTTTTCCCTCGGCCAGAGCCGCGCACTGGTCGAGGATGGACAGGGCATCGCGCATGCCGCCATCGGCCTGAATGGCAATCATCGCGAGGGCCTCATCCTCGGCTTCCATCTTCATCTCATGCGTGATATAGCGAAGACGCCCTTCAATCTCTTCTACTGTAATACGCTTGAAATCGTAACGCTGACAGCGCGACTGAATCGTCGCAGGAACTTTATGAGCTTCCGTCGTCGCCAAGATAAAGACGACATGGGCCGGCGGCTCTTCCAAAGTCTTTAACAAGGCATTGAAGGCCTCTGTCGTCAGCATGTGGACTTCATCGATGATGTAGACTTTGTAGCGCCCGTCGACCGGCGCGAATTTTACCGTCTCGCGCAGATCGCGGATTTCGTCGATGCCGCGGTTCGAAGCCGCATCGATTTCAAAGACATCCATCGAAGAGCCATCCGTGATTTTGCGGCACTGCTCACACTTGCCGCAGGGCTCCGGCGTCGGGCCGTGCTCACAGTTCAGGGCCTTCGCGAGAATTTTTGCGGTACTCGTCTTGCCTGTGCCGCGCGGGCCGGCAAAAAGATACGCATGACCGATGCGGCCGCTCGTGATGGCATTGGCAAGTGTCCTGCTGATATGTTCCTGACCGACCAGATCCTTGAAGGTCTGCGGCCTCCATTTCCGATAAAGCGCAACATAGGCCATCGCGCTATTCCTCCTCTGCATCTCTATAGCAAAAAAGCAGCCCCGAAAGGCTGCCCTTCATCCTTTTCCACGTCGAACCGCAGTCCCCAGGCACCCTCGCGGCACATGGAATGATTCGCTTAACGCTGCTTCCTTCCGGACCTGACGTGGTTCGCGAGATTCCATTGCGCAAGACCCAAACACTGCGGCCCGACCTGAAAAAGGATATAAAAATGGCGGAGAGTGAGAGATTCGAACTCTCGATACAGGTTTCCCCGTATACACGCTTTCCAGGCGTGCTCCTTCAACCACTCGGACAACTCTCCACAATGCTCTACCAAAAAAGCTATTCAGTTTTGTTGCCCTGCCGCGTAATTGCCGCCTGCAACGATATATATCTTACCATTCCTTTTGCGCTCTGTCAACAGCTTTTTTATCTTTTTTATAAAAAAATCCCCGCAGAAAAATCTGCGGAGATTTTATGAGCAGGAAAAACTTACCAAATTTACCGGACTTACCAGATGAAAAGGCCGGCCAGACCTGCGGAGAGCAGGGAAACGAGAATGCCCGAAAGGAGCATGTACCCGACATTGCGGGAAATCAGGTCGTTCTTGTTCTCATCGACCAGGCCCTTGAAGCAGCCGATGATCATGCCGAGCGTCGAGAAATTCGCAAACGACGTGATGAAGACCGTCAGTACGCCCTGCATATGGCGGCTGTAATTGCTGAGGGTATCCTGCACGCTGAGCATGACGACGAATTCATTCGTGACGAGTTTCGTGCCCATGTACTGTGCCATGGCAAAAGCCTCCGTCGCATCGAGGCCGAGCAGCCAGGCGAACGGGAACATAATGCAGCCGAGAATATTCTCAAGCGTGAGGGCCGGATAAATCAGCACGAGCAGCATGTCGATGAGCTTGGCGAGGGCGACAAACGCGATGACGTTCGCGCAGATGATGAGCACCAGACGGCCGGCACCGAGAATCGAATTGCCAAGGAACGAGAAGAACGGCTCACGTGCCTTGCCGCCATCATTGACGCGGGCAACCGTATCCTCTTCTTCCGTAATCTTTACAGGGTGCAGGAGATTCGTGACAATCAGGGCATTGATGACGTTTAAGGGAACTGCCGTCAGGATGAACTCAGCCGGCATCATCTTCGTGTAAACACCGATCAGGGCAGCCGTAACGCAGCTCATGGACATCATGGCGAGTGTCAAGCAGCGGTCGGCCTTCATGCGCTTGAGCTGCAGGCTTGAAACAGCCAGAGCTTCCGTGTTGCCGAGAAACATCATTTCAATCGCGAAGAACGATTCAAATTTCGGCTCATGCGTGATAAAGGCCAGTGCCTTGCCGATCCATTTGATGATGAACGGCAAAAAACCGATATACGTCAGGATGTCGAAAAGCGGCACGACGAGGAGAATTGGCAGCAGAGCCGACGTAAAGAAGTTCATCTGCGGTACGTGGACCCAGTCCGGGAAGGCAAATGCGATGCCTTCATAAGCGACGCTGACGAGCCAGGTAAAACCGGCAGCTGCCGCCTGCACGATGTCACGCCCGATCGGGAATGACGTCAAAAACCACGCGATGAATACGTTGAGCGCGAGCAGAGAGCCTACGCCGCGCCAGTGAATGTCTTTGCGCTTCTTGGAGAAGAGCACACCGACGGCCAGAAAAATCAGCACGCCGAGAAGATTAATCACGAAATACATAGATTTGCTCCTATCTTTTTGGATTGCGATATGCCTCGGTCAGATAAAAGAGGACATCTGACCACTTTTTCAATTATATATCAGAGGTCACTCTCCGTAAAGGCAAAAGGCAGAATTTCCTCAAGCGATACGGTCTTAAAATTCCCTTTGAGATTGGCCATGATGATTTTGGGAATGCGAAATTCGCTGATAGCCTGACGGCACATGCCGCAGGGAGAGCACGGGCCTTCAGTATCCCCGACGATGGCAATTGCCTCAAAATCGCGGTGGCCCTCCGATACGGCTTTAAAGATGGCTGTGCGCTCCGCGCAGTTCGTGACGGGATAGCTGGCATTTTCGATATTGCAGCCGCCAAAGACTTCCCCGCTTTTCGTCAGGACAGCTGCACCGACCTTGAATTTCGAATACGGTGCATAGGCATTTTCGCGGTATTTCTTCGCCACATCGATGAGTTCTTCGTCTTTCATGATGCAATCTCCCCTGTCTCAGTACTTCTCGACCTTATCTTTTTCCACGCGTGCGTAAACAAGCGGTTCTTTCGGCGGCTGCGTGTCGCCAATCGCAATGGCTTCGCGGTACATCTTCTCGGCATCTGCCAAAGCATTTTCCTTGGACGTATAAAGCGTCACGAGGCTGTCGCCCTTCTTGACGGCATCGCCGTATTTCTTGTGAAGGATCAGGCCTGCCGCAAAATCAATCGGACTTTCCTTCGTCTCGCGGCCAGCGCCGAGCACGACCGACGTCTCGCCGATTTCTTCGGCATTCATCTTTGTGATAAAGCCGTCGCGCTCCGCCTTGATGTCGGCACGGTACGGGGCCTGCTTGAATTTCGTGTAGTCGCGCAGGACGCTGTCGTCGCCGCCCTGAGCGCGGACCATCGTGCAGAAGGTCTCAAATGCACTGCCGTCTTTGATGGCATTTTCCGCCATGGCGCGGCACTTTTCAGGCGTTCCCTTGCCGACGAGATAGAGCATGTTGGCCGCGAGCTGCAGCGAAACTTCCGTGAGGTCGGCAGGGCCATGGCCCTTGAGCACGTCCATTGACTCCATGACTTCGATGCTGTTGCCGATGCCGTAGCCGAGCGGCGTGTCCATATCCGTAATCAGCGCGACCGTGCGGCGGCCTGCGAGCTCACCGATGGCGACCATCGTCTGCGCGAGTTTGATGGAATCGTCAAGCGTCTTCATGAAGGCGCCGCTGCCCGTCTTGACATCTAAGAGGATGCAGTCGGAGCCGGCCGCGAGCTTCTTGCTCATGATGGAGGAAGCAATCAGCGGGATGCTGTCGACCGTAGCCGTTACATCGCGCAGGGCGTAGAGCTTTTTGTCAGCCGGGGCGAGGTTGCCCGACTGGCCGATGACGCTGACGCCGCATTTGTTGACGGTATCGAAGAATTTCTCGCGCGAAAGGGCCGTCTGATACCCCGGAATCGACTCGAGCTTATCGACCGTGCCGCCCGTATGGCCGAGGCCGCGGCCGCTCATCTTCGCGACCTTGCCGCCGCAGGCTGCGACGATTGGCGCGCAGATCAGCGTGGTCTTGTCGCCGACGCCGCCCGTCGAATGCTTGTCGACTTTCTTGCCGGCAATGGCCGAAAGGTCGATCATATCACCGGATTTGGCCATGACTTTCGTGAGTTCCGTGATTTCGTGGTCCGTCATGCCCTGAAACCAGATGGCCATGAGCATCGCCGACATCTGGTAGTCGGGGATATCCCCCTTGACGTAGCCATTGATCATATACTCGATTTCTGCATCCGTCAGAACTTTCCCATGTTTCTTTTTCGTAATCAAGTCGTACATGCGCATAATAATATTCCCCTCATTTAAAGTATTCTGTCAAATTTTGCTATAACGCTTTTCCCCGCGCAGGGGAAAAGCAGAAAATTATTTTATGATTCTCGGCAGCAGGCTCTCGCCCTTCGTCTTGAGATCGGCGTCAAAGATATCCGAAATCGTCGCGCCAATCATGGCAAACGTCGGATACGTACCGAGATTCAGGCCAGCCTTGACGTGCTTGCCGTACATCAGGAGCGGCACATACTCGCGCGTATGGTCCGTACCCGGTGCGCCCGGATCGCAGCCATGGTCGGCCGTGATCATGAGGATATCGTCATCCTTCATCTTAGCCATAAATTCACCGAGCTGACGGTCAAAGACTGTCGCGGCCTTGGCGTAGCCGTCAATATTGCGGCGGTGGCCGTACGTCATATCAAAGTCGACGAGATTGACAAAGCAGAGGCCCGTGAAATCCTCATCCATGACCTTGAGGGTCTTTTCCATGCCGTCTTCGTTATTTTTATTGATGCCGAGCGTGCGGCTGATACTGCGGCCGGCGAAGATATCCGAGATTTTGCCGACGCCGATGGTCGCAAGGCCCTTGCGAGAGAGAGCATCCATCATCGTGTCCCCGGTCGGATCGAGGGAAAAATCGTGGCGGCGCGGCGTGCGCGTGTAGTTCGGGTATTCGCCGACGTACGGACGCGCGATGATGCGGCCCACGCCGTGCTCGCCCTGCATGATTTTGCGGGCCATACGGCAGTATTCGTAGAGCTGTTCTACCGGCACATCATCTTCATGAGCGGCGATCTGCAAAACACTGTCGGCCGACGTATAGACGATGAGTCCGCCCGTCTCTTTCTGCTCGCGGCCATAATCGTGGATGACCTGCGTGCCGGAATACGGCTTATTGCAGAGGACCTTGCGGCCAAAAGCTTTTTCGAGCTTCTCAATGACATCGGGCGGGAAGCCGTTTGGATACGTCGGCATCGGACGCTCCGAGATGATGCCGGCAATTTCCCAATGACCCGTTGTCGTATCCTTGCCGCGCGAAAGTTCACGCAGGCGCGCAAACGCACCGATGGGCTGAGCCTCCGGGGTGCCGCAGCCTACCCCATCGATATTAAACAGGCCGATTTTTTTCATATTCGGCGTGTCGTATTCCTTCGAGCCGACAATCGAGCGCAGCGTGTTGCAGTCGCCATCGCCGAAATCCGCGGCATCCGGCTCCGCACCGATGCCATAACTGTCGAGTACAATGATAAAAGCACGTTTAAAGGCATTCATGTTTGTTACTTCCTTTCTATATAATAGAAGGCAATCGCTTAAAGTTCGTCCTTCAGGACTTTTACCGCAGCACTGGCCCCAAGGCGCGTGCAGCCGGCAGCGAGGAACGCTTCCATCTCTTCGCGCGTATGGATCCCGCCCGCAGCCTTCATCTGCACATCCGGTCCAATGTGCTTCTTAAATAATTCGATATCCGAAAGCTTCGCTCCTGCCGAACCAAAGCCCGTCGACGTCTTGATGAAATCGGCGCCGCCTTCCGTGACACACTGGCATGCGGCAATCTTTTCTTCTTCGGTCAGGAAGCAGGTCTCGACGATGACCTTCAGAACACGTTCGCCGCAGAGTTTCTTGAGGGCGCGGATTTCATCCGTCACATAGTTCGTCTCGCCCGCCTTGAGCATGCCGATGTTGATGACCATATCGATTTCTTCGGCCCCATCGGCCAGAGCCTGTGCCGTCTCGGCAATCTTGGCCGCCGTATTGCAATTGCCATTTGGGAAGCCGACCACCGTGGCGACTTTCAGCTGTTTTCCGTATTTCGCGACGATGCGCGGCACAAAAGAAGACGGGACCATGACCGTGGCCGTATGGTATTTGACGGCCTCGTCGCAGATGCGCTGGATGTCATGCCAGGTTGCCGTCTGCTTCAAAAGGGTGTGGTCTACATGGGACAGAATTTCTGTTGCCTTCATCAAAATTCCTCCTCTGGAATCATTTTTCTAAGTGGATTACACAAAAATCGGATATCTGTTCTCGCATTTGGCAATCGTCAGATTCTTTAAATTTGACTATCGCTTTTTCTTGTTTCTATTGTAATCAATAACAAACGAAAAGAAAAGGACATCTGTCTCAAATTCTGATGCCCGCGCAAGTTTTTTACATTTTAAGCAGGAAGTCGAACAAGAATACACATAACAAAACGTTTTGAAAAATGATATAATAGCTACAGCATATAGTGGATACCTGTTTTCGGGGAAGGGGTACACACATCGTGGATATCAACATAAAAGAATACATTCGACTTAATTTTGAACGAGCTTTGCACGACGGACACATTTCAATTTGTTATGAGCCTGTCGTGCGTGCCCTGACGGGCAAAGTTTGTTCCTTAGAAGCATTGGCTCGCTGGGATGATCCCATTCATGGCAAAATCCCGCCGAATATTTTCGTGCCGGTCCTGGAAGAGGAGCACAAGATTCACCTGCTCGACCATTTCATCATGAAGAAGGCCGCCATCGACCAATACCATCATTTGCAGCGGAAGTTTATCCAGCCGCCGGTCATCCTGAATCTGTCGCGCTGCGATTTTGCGCTGATGGACCCGTGCAAAGAGCTGGCTGAATTGACTGAAAAATACCATTTGCCACACGCAAATTTTCAGATTGAGATAACCGAAACGGCTTTTACGCAGCATGAAGAAGTTCTGGCTGATGCAATCCGCCGCTTCCGTTCGCAGGGTCACCCCATCATTCTGGACAATTTTGGCTACGGCTATTCGTCACTGGCGGCCCTGCAGCGTTACGCCATTGATGAAATCAGTCTGGACCGCGTTTTTTTTCATCAATTCCATGAAGATACGCGCAAAATCCTGACTTCCATTGTACTCATGGCCAAAAATCTCGGCATCCATGTGGCAGCGGAAGGTGTACAGACTCTGCATCAATGTCAGTTTCTCCGCAATATTGGCTGCGAGAAGGTGCATGGTGCCGTCTGCCAGAATTTCTTACACACGAACGGGGATATCGTCGAACAACTGCAGGAAGAACTTCTCATTGAATCGCCGGTCGAAGGACAGATCTTTAAGCAGGCCGGCCTCACGAATCTCATCACGGACACCCCCGTGGCCATTCTTTTGGACACCGGCGCAGATTTTTCCCTGCTCGCGGCGAATGAAGCATATCAAAAAGAACTGCGCGCAGCCGGCCTGAACAGTCAAAAAGAAGCAAACCGCGTCATCGAGTTTCTGCCCCCAATCATACAGGACAGGATACGCGCACTTGCCAATCAGGCCATCCGCTCACACAAACAGGAGGAAATCACCTGCATCGGCGAAGGCCAGTATTTTCATTTTCATCTCAAGACGCTGGCTGGCACCAACGGCCTTTATCTGCAGCGGGCAGAGCTCCGCCACCTGATGGCTGAAAACGAGGTCCAGGACAATTCTTCTCACTATGACCATATTGTCCGCAACCTGCTGCACATTTATCCCGACATTTATCTAATGGACCTGGAACGCAACCGCATCGACATCATCGAAGCGACGGTTGGCCATTATAAAGCCGGTGAACACCTGCACGGCATTATGAAATCCTTTTTGGCCTATGCCTCCTATCACATCCATCCGTCCGACCGCCAGAGATTTCTGCACTTCATTCGCGATATTGGGCAGCAGATGCCAACCAGCCGGTTTCAGCCGCATACGGAGTCGGGGCTGTTCCGCGTCAAGCAGGCCAATAGCAGTTACCGCTGGCAAACCTTTGAAGTGGTGTTTTTCCAACAAAAAAATCATCCCTGCCGGCTCATCTGTCTGCACGACTTCATTTTTGAGAATCAACCGGAAAAAGAACAGCTGCTGCGCACGATCATGGCTTCTTACGGCTATACCAGTCTGCCGGAAAATACCGGCGAAAACAACATCAGCGATGAACAGCTCTGGCATTCCCTCATGCATTTTTCCCATCGGAAATTATTTTGGAAGGACATGCAGGGACGTTTTGTCGGCGCCAGTCCTGCTTTTCTGCGCTTTTACGGGCTCGAAAGCATCAACGACCTCATCGGCAAGACCGATGATGATATCGGCTGGCATATTTCCAATGCCCAAATGGACCGGCACGAGGAAACCGTATTGAAGCAGGGCCTTCCCATCCATGATGGGCACGGTCACTGTATCACACACGGACGCCAGCATACCATTTCCTTTTCCAAGTATCCGATTTACAGCGGTCTCAACATCGTCGGCCTGCTCGGCGAATTCCGCGACCTTGAAGAACAGGAAAAACAGCAGGCCCTGCAGCGCAGGCTTTACCTCGTCGATGAAGAGACAAATTTCTACAATTACCGCGGCATGATCCTTGCGAGCGTTGAATTCGCCGACAATCTGCGCCTGCACGGCGAAGATTATGTCGGCGCCATGCTCATCATCCCGGAATTCGACAGGATTGCCAAGACATACGGTCCGCACATTCAAAAACGCCTGCTTCTCTATCTCCGCGATACCATACGCCGCGAAATGAAAAAAAATCTCGTTGCAGCACATACGGGCAGCGGTATCTTTGTCCTGTTCCAAAAACATATGAGCATTGGCGAAATGCGCGAACGTTTAAAAGAAATCGAAAAGACCATGCATACAACGACGGAAATCGACGGTTACGCCTGCACGCTGTCATGTCATTATGCCTTAGAACAGGGCACTGAGGCGCGCACATCGGATGAGTTTCTGAAGATCCTCTCCGAACGCTGTCTCGGCAATCTGCCGGCCTTCGGCATCACGGGGCATCATGGGGATTCCATCTCCTTTGAGCTGGAAAAATTCGACCATCTCAACCGTCTAATCTATATCACGGATCCTCTTACCTATGAACTCGTCTATGTCAATCCTTATCTGCTCAGCCGTTTCCACCTGCCGGAAAGTTTCCAGTATGCCGGCAAGAAATGTTATGAACTCATTGCCGGCAGTCAAGAGCCCTGTCAGAACTGTCCGAGGAAACGTTTGACACATGACCGTTTTTCCTTCCGCAAACTGCATCTTCCCTGGACGGGCTCTGACTATTGGTGCTGGAACACCCTGATCACCTGGAATGGCGATGACTATATCTTTTCCGACAGCATTGATGTCAAGCATCTGACAAATGCCTTTTCGTCACCAGAGAATATCAATGTACTGGATGCGTCCATCCATGATATTGTCACACTTTCCATTCAGGAAGAAGATCCAGCAAGAGGCATCATGAAGATGCTTGACAAGATTGGCCGGTCGCTTGCAGCAGGTCATGTGCTCCTCATGGAGGAGGAACCCGATGGCTTCCATCTGAGCTGTTCCTACGAATGGCACAGCAAAGATGCAGCGCTTCTCCAGACTTCACTGCGCCATTTGCCAATTCTCGATGTCAAACCATTATACGATGCCTTCGCTCAGGACTCCATCCTGCTCGTCGAAGATATCTCTCATTATGAACAAAAACATCCCGATCTTCTTTTCCATGTCAGCGGTCTCAAGCGCTTTGCTGCCGGTCATGTCGTCATCGGCGACCACTCCGTCGGGTATATCGCTATCCTCAACCCGGAAAAAGAAAAATTCCCAGTCGTGGCACCTTTCCTCAAAGCTGCAATGCATGTCTGCTCCATATTGCTGCGCAACCGCAACAATATTTCGTATCTGCAGGAACTCAGCACCGTTGACCAGCTGACGGGCATTGGCAACCGCCGTGCGCTGAACGATTACCTGAAAAACAAGATTCAAAACGGCGTTTCCTATGCCATCATCTTCACCGATATCAACGGCCTCAAAAAGACAAACGATACCTACGGGCATGAACGCGGCGATCTGCTCATCCAGACCGTTTCCTTCGTCCTGACGGAAATCATGGGCCGTGACAAAGTATTCCGTCTCGGCGGCGATGAATTTCTGTCCATCACGCCCTGTGAAAATGCCATCGGTGCCGGCAATCTCCTGCAGCGCATTGAGGTAAACCTCAAGGGCCACAGGGCCAGCGCCGCCCTCGGCTATGTCATCGAGACAGCGCCTTTCGGCAACATCGATGACCTCATCCGCAAAGCCGATGCCAACATGTACCACGATAAACAGGCCAAACACCTGACACGGGAAGACCTCATGTGATACCGTGTACAAAAATCAGCCTTTCCCCCAAAAAGGAAAGGCTGATTTTTTAATCGTTATGCTGTTATTTTATTATTTTTTCAAGACAACGACTTCATACGGACGAAGATTTGCCCTGCATTCCGGGTAATTGCCCAAAAGTTTCTGCCAGCCATTTTTCTCATACGTCAGCGGCGATTCCTGCAAATCTGCTTCCTGCGGGCGGAAATTGCAGAAGACCAGCAGCCGCTCTTCGCCAAGCTGCCGCTCATAGGCGAGCACATCGTCGTTTTCACGCTCAAGGAAATGAATGGTGCCTTCGGCAATCAGCGGCATTTCTTTGCGCAGACGGATGAGCTCTTTATAGAAGGAAAGAATCGAGTTTCCATCTGCACTCTCCTGCTCAGCATTGATGGTTTCATGATTCTTGTTGAGACCCAGCCACGGCGTACCTGTCGTAAAACCGGCCTTTTCGCCGGCTGTCCACTGCATCGGTGTACGGCTGTTGTCGCGCGAGCACGCTGTGATGATTTTCATCGTTTCTTCTTCCGATTTGCCGTTCTTCCTCAGGATATCATGGTAGTTGATGCTTTCGACATCGCGGTATGCACGGATGTCAGTAAAATCCGCATTCGTCATGCCGATTTCCTCCCCCTGATAAATGTACGGCGTGCCGCGCATAAGATGAATGGCCGCTGCAAGCATTTTCGCAGACTCGCGCCAGTATTTCCCTGTATCGCCGAAGCGCGAGACAATGCGGGGCTGGTCGTGGTTGCACCAGAAAACGGCATTCCAGCCATTGCCCTCTTCCATGCCCTCCTGCCACTTGGCAAAGATTTCTTTCAAGGCATGCATATCAGGAGCCATCAAAGACCATTTATCCCCGTTCTTATAGTCGACCTTGAGATGATGGAAACTGAACGTCATGGAAAGTTCGTGTTCCTTCGGATTCGAATAACGGATGCAGTTGTCAATCGTCGTCGAGCTCATCTCACCGACCGTGATCATGCCGTCAATACCGCTGTCATGCACAATTTCCTTGAGGAATTCATGTACACGCGGACCATCCGTATAAAAACGG
The DNA here is from genome assembly GCF_047974105.1 of Mitsuokella apri. Classification (NCBI taxonomy): domain Bacteria; kingdom Bacillati; phylum Bacillota; class Negativicutes; order Selenomonadales; family Selenomonadaceae; genus Mitsuokella; species Mitsuokella apri. The sequence continues at coordinate 111,635 of NZ_JBHYRS010000007.1, read as the reverse complement.
CGGCCATCGCCCTCAAAATCATCGCGGTATTCGCCTTTGGAAATCAGATTGACTACATCGAAGCGAAAGCCCTTGATGCCTTTTTCCTTCCAGAAGCGCAGGATGTCCTTGAGTTCCGCGCGGACTTCCGGATTTTCCCAGTTCAGGTCAGCCTGTGTGACATCAAAGAGATGCAGATACCATTTCTTGAGTTTTGGCACATACTCCCAGGCGGGGCCGCCAAATTTGGACTGCCAGTTCGTCGGCGGCGTCTCCGGCGCGCCGTCACGGAAGATATAATAGTTCATATATTTTTCGTCACCGGACAAGGCCTTCTGGAACCAGTCGTGTGCCGTCGAGGTATGGTTAAACACCATATCAAACATCAGGCCGATTCCTCTCTTGTCCGCTTCCGCAATGAGCGTATCGAGATCCGCCATCGTGCCAAAACGCGGGTCTACGGTGCGGTAATCCGCCACATCATAGCCGTTGTCACGCTGCGGTGAAGGAAAAATCGGCGTGAGCCAGAGATAATCGACACCGAGGTCTGCAAGATAATCGAGGCGTGCCGTAATTCCCTTTAAATCCCCCCAGCCATCGCCATTTGTGTCCTGAAACGACTTCGGATAAATCTGATAGACGACTTTATCGTGAAAGCTTGTCATAGCGCTGCCTCTTTCTTACAAAATAACATTTCTTATACTTCAGTTATAACATGCTTGTTTAAACAAGTCAACTGTGAAAATCAGCAATTCTTCCTTGTCCTGTCGAAATTTGCAGAAATACGTTCCACCTCGTTATAATAAGTATGTGAAAACTGATGATAGAATTGAAAACTGATGATGGAATAAGGAAGGATTTTTCATGCCGAAAGCAAAATTTGCTGATATTTATCAGGACCTCAGGCAGAAAGTGGAAACAGGTGTATATGCCTATCAAAAACTGCTGCCCTCAGAAAACGAACTGACTGCAGCCTACAATTGCTCGCGCAACACCGTGAGACGGGCCCTGCGCGAATTGATTGAGCTGGGATACGTACAGGCTATTCAGGGAAAAGGTGTGCGCGTGCTCTATCAGCCTGCCGCCCAGAGCGAATTTCGCATAGGCGGCATCGAGACATTTAGGGAAGCAGCCCAGCGCAATCATCTGCAGTCAAAGACAAGAGTCCTCCGCTTTGAGCGCTGTGTGTGCACGGCAGCCCTGGCCCGGAAAACCGGCTTTCCCGAAGGAGAAATCCTCTGGAAGATTTACCGCGTGCGGCTGCTTGACGGGCAGCCTCTGATCCTCGACAAAAATTTTTTCCGTGCAGATCTCGTTCCGGCTCTCACGAGTGAAATTGCCCAGCAGTCCATCTATGAATACCTTGAAGATGTTCTCGGCATCAAAATCGTCACGAGCAAACGGCGCATAACCGTCGAACGCGTTACCGAAGAAGACAGGCAGTGCCTGGAACTCGGCGATTACAACTGCGTGGCGGTCATTACCAGCCAAACCTTCAACGACAATGGCATACAGATTGAGTACACCATTTCCCGCCATCATCCGGAACGCTTTTCCTTTGAAGATACCGCTACGCGCTATCGCAATCAGCCATAAGACCAAAAGAAGGTGCAGCCGGGATGCAAAAGCATTCCAGCCACACCTTCTTTTTTATTTTACTTTTTATTTTACCAGGATAGAATCCGAAGCATCAGAGTTCCAAGCCCTGCTCTTTGCGGGCCTGATATTCACGGTCGAGAATTCCGAGAATGACAAGATTCTCATAGACGCCGTTTGTCAGGATGGTTTCGCGGATCAGCCCCTCGCGCTGCATGCCTTCCGATTCGTAGAGATGCAGGGCACGGGCATTGTAATCCTTGCAGTCGAGCCAGGCGCGATGGAATTTCAAATCATCAAAGCCCCAGGCTTTCAAAAGCTTCATTGCCTCATGGCCATAGCCTTTGCCCTTCTTGTCGATGATGACATGGGTCCACTCAAGTTCCTTGGCCGGCGTCGTCAGACCATTGATGAGCAGGTAGCCGACCGGCTCCTTCGTGTCGATTTCCTCGACAATGACATCCATGGCTGCCTTGCCCTCGGTAATGATTTTCGTATGGAAATCGCGGTCAAACGGTACGATGAATTTGAGATTTTCCGGGTCGTACTCCAGTCTCATGATAAAATCGAGGTCATCCATCGTTGCCTTGCGCAGCTCAAGACGATGACCGACATGCAGGATTTCTGCCATAAAAAACACTCCTTTATGTTCAGTTTTTAACCTTTTTGTTATTTTTGACTTTTCTTTTGTCCCATCTATAGTATAATGGATATACTTTAGTCTGCAAGTGATTTCTGCTAATCTCATAACAACGAAGGAGGTTTTTCTATGTTTCCCGAATGGCTCTCGTGGATTGACTGGACGCATCTGATGGAGATGCTCTTCATCCCCGTCTGCATCCTAGCCGCATCTCTGACCATCGGCATCATGCTCAACAAGCTCATCAACCGCCGTATCGAAAATCATCTGAACATCGACGAAAGTTCGTGGTTCTACATCTTCATCAATGCACTGCGCGGCGTGCCGGTCTCCCTGTGCCTTGTCGTCGGCCTCTACTGGATTGTCAATACCATCAACATCATCGAGCCGCTTACAAGGCTGTTTTCCTACATTCTCTTCACCGTCATCATCCTCTCGATTACGCGTGTGGCAGCCCGCACCATCAATGGTTTTATCTCGCTGCACATCGAACGTTCGCAGGAGAAACTGCCAAAAACGACTCTCCTCAATACCATCCTCAACGTCATCATCTACGCGATGGGCGTGCTCGTCATTCTGCAGTATTACGGCATCTCGATTGCCCCGATCCTCACCGCCATGGGTGTCGGCGGTATGGCCGTCGCCCTCGCCCTGCAGGAAACACTCGCTAACATTTTCTCGGGGCTCCATCTGATTCTTTCCAAGCAGCTGCGCATCGACGATTATATCAAGCTCAGCACGGGCGAGGAAGGACGCGTCACGGACATCACCTGGCGCTTTACGACCATCGTACCGGCAGGCGGCGGCAACATGATTGTCATCCCGAACCAGAAAATCGCTTCTTCGAATATCACGAATTACAGCATGCCGCGCAAGGATATCGTCATCAGCATCCCGGTCGGCGTTTCCTATGACAGCGACCTCGATCAGGTCGAACGCGTAACCCTCGAAGTCGCACACGACGTCATGGCCCGCATCGACAAAAATGTCAAATTTGAGCCTGCCGTACGCTTCCATACGTTTGGTGAATCGAGCATCGACTTCAACGTCGTCCTGCACTCAAGCTATTTTGAGCACCAATTCCTGCTCAAGCACGAATTCATCAAGGCCCTGACGCGCCGCTACCGAGAAGAAGGCATCGAAATCCCATATCCGACACGCACGGTTCTGCAGCCAGACGAATCCACCCCTAAATAAAGGGGCTGTGGATAACTCGGCCACAAGATCTAGTACTCTTTTATCCACAGAAAAGAGAGGACTTATCCCTCTTTTTCTGTGGATAAGTTTATTATGGAGAATCTTTATTCATTCGCTTTTTCTATTTTCACCATAACAGCCTGATAAATCATGACTGCATTCCCTCTCCTCATTTTGTCAATATGAATATAAAATTATATTATGCATTTTTATTCTTATCTTCTTGTGGATAAGTAGAACTGTCAGAAAACTATATGTAGTGGGTGCCTTGACGCATGGGCAATATATATTGTATAATTGACCCAAGCATTCGAGATACGCCATATATTTGAAGATGCTTAAACATACAGATTGCAAAAACATTTCAATTCAGATAAGGACGGGTGACCCCAGATGGTAGTAAACGGCATTGATGTACAGGTAAATGGACTCAACGATATCTCCGAGCAGGAAATCGTCAATTATATCGACTATGTTGAGCAGCAGACGAAAGAAAAAGTCAATACGCTGAAACTCTCCGCCACGAAGGACGGCCAGGTCGATATCCGCTACGAACTCCAGCCGCAGAAATTCGAACGCATCCGCCGCATTACAGGCTATCTGGTCGGCACGATCGACCGCTGGAACGACGCGAAGCGCGCAGAAGAGCATGACCGCGTCAAGCACGGCCTGCACTGAGCACTTTGATGAAATGCAAAAAGCCGCTGCCATCCCCCCGGCAGCGGCTTTTTATTGCCCGTATACGATAGATATAACAAAATGAATGAATCAGGAAGGACGATTTACTATGTCAGGACAGGATGATACGCTGCGCGTGGCCGGCATCGTGGAAGATTCCATTGTCGACGGCGACGGTTTCCGCTTTACGATTTTTGTACAGGGCTGCCTGCGCCGCTGCTTTAACTGCCAAAATCCCGAAACCCAGCCTATAGACGGCGGCCGCGAGGAGACGATTGCCGAAATCCTGCAGAAAATCAAAAACAACCCCCTGCTCACCGGCGTCACGTTCAGCGGCGGCGAACCCTTCCTGCAGTGCGCGCCGCTTGCCCGTCTGGCCAAAGAAATTCACAAGGCCGGTCTCGACATTTGGAGTTACTCCGGCTATACGCTTGAAGAGCTCCAGAACCGTCACGATGAAGCGACAGACGACCTTTTAAAGGAAATTGACGTTCTCGTCGACGGCGAATACATCGAGGAACTCCGCGACCTCACACTCCACTTCCGCGGCTCCTCGAATCAGCGCGTCATCGACATGAACGCGACGCGCAAAAAAGGAGAAATCGTGCTGCTCTACAAAGATTGAGCGGCTTTTCCTCTAAAAAAGGCGTCAAAAAAGAGGTGTCCAACGCTCCGCGCAGCAGGCTGAAGCTTCGCTTATGGACACCTCTTTTTTGACTCACAAATGCCGTGTTATTTTACCACGAGTACCGGGCATTTCGACTGTTCGACAATATACTGGCTGACGCTGCCGAGCAGTACGCCTTTGACGACGCCGAGGCCGCGGCTGCCCATGACGATGAGGTCCATGTCATTGCTCGTCGCAAAGTCAAGGATGACGACGGCAGGAGATCCTGTCTCTGAGAACGCTTCTTTTTCGATGCCAGACGGAACCATCTCCATGGCGCGGTCAAGTACCACATTGCCCGCTTTCGTAACAGCCTCAAGGATCGCATCGGACAGGCAGGCATTGATGGCAAGCTGATTGATGTTTGCGACATACAGGAAATTGAGCTTTGCATCACATGCTTCTGCCAGAGAAATCGCTTCCGTTACAGCGCGGTCCGAACCTTCCGAGCCATCGACCGGTACCAGGATATTCTTCATCATAGTATTACCCCCTTAACATGATATCCATTACGGATGAGGATTTTCTTTGACCACGGTCACAGGGCATTTCGCCTCGTACAGAACCTCTGTGCTGACACTCCCGAGCAGGGCGGCATGCAGGGCATCCATGCGGCGGCTGCCGACGACGATCATATCGCTGTGCCTTTCCTCGGCAAAGTCCAAAATCGTCTCAGCAGGACTGCCAATGCGGTGATGTGCTTCAAAGAGCACCGCCTTGGGAATGAGCCTTTTCGCCTGCTCCAGAATTTTCTCAGCCTCCGGTCCTATGGGACCCGCCACACTATCCGGCAGCCACGATACTTCGTCCGCATCCGTACTGCTGTCAAAATAAGATACATGCAGGATGTCAACAGAAGCCCCTGTTGCATCTGCCAGAATGGCGGCAAAACGCACGGCTTGGTCGGAAGCACCAGATCCGTCAACCGGAACCAGGATACGCGCCAACCTTTCCATACAAGAATCCCTCCCGTAGTATTCTTTCTTCATGTGGTATAATTCGCGAACACATGGGCAAATTCCTCTAAATTCTCCAAAAACTTCTTTTTCTTTTCCAATATTTTTTTCACAAGTCAAGTGTAAAGTTGTAATTGACTTTTATAAGCTCATGGTGATAAACTGGATAAAATACGGAAAGTATCGCGCTTCATAAAAGGAGGAACCTAAATATGTCTGAAGAAAAAAAAGTTTCTAATCCTTCCAGCCCTTCCAATGCTGAGATTGTTGAACATACGACGATTGCTGACGTCTATCGCGCTGCCAAACAGCTTGAGGGCGTAGCCCGCAAAACAAGACTCATTCACAGCGATTATTTTTCCGAGCTCTGTCATAACGACGTTTATCTCAAGCCGGAAAATCTTCAGCATACGGGTGCTTTCAAGCTGCGCGGTGCCTACAACAAAATCAGCCAGCTCACACCGGAAGAGCGCAAAAAAGGCGTCATCACGGCTTCTGCCGGCAACCATGCCCAGGGCGTCGCTTACGCTGCCCGGAAACTTGGCGTCAAAGCGGTCATCTGCATGCCTGCTACGACGCCAATCCTCAAGGTCGAGGGCACGCGTGCTCTCGGCGCCGAGGTCGTCCTCTTCGGCGATGGCTTTGACGATGCCTATGCACACAGCCTTGAACTCCAGAAAAAATACGGCTATGTCTACATCCATCCGTTCAACGACCTGCAGGTTCTCTTAGGCCAGGGCACGACGGCCCTTGAGATCATCGATGCCCTCAAGGACGTCGATGCCATCCTCTGCCCGATTGGCGGCGGCGGCTTTGCTTCCGGTGTCGCTCTCGCAACGAAACTCGTCAACCCGAATGTCAAAGTCATCGGCGTGGAACCGGAGAACGCAGCCTGCATGAAAGCAGCGCTCGAAGCGGGCAAAATCGTAACGCTGCCAACGGCCGATACGGTCGCCGACGGCTGTGCCGTCAAAACGGCCGGCACTTTGACATTTGAGTTCTGCAGGAAATACCTCGATGACATCATCACGGTCTCCGAAATCGATATCATGAACGCCCTGCTCTCGCTGATTGAGAAGCATAAACTCGTTGCCGAAGGTGCCGGCGTACTCTCGCTCGCCGCCCTTGCCAAGCTGCCATTCACGGATAAAAAAGTCGTCTGCATCATCTCGGGCGGCAATATCGATATTTCGACCATCTCGGCACTCATCGACAAGGCCCTGATTGCACGCGGCCGCGTCTTCTGCTTTGCCGTCCAGCTGCCGGACAAGCCTGGCCAGCTTCTCAATGTTTCGCGCATCCTCGCCGAAGAGAATGCCAATGTCATCAAGCTCGACCACGACCAGACAAAGGTCACGGACAGCTTCAAGAAGGTCGTGCTGACTGTCACGGTTGAGACGCACAACGAACAGCATATCCAGCATATCGTCGAAGCCCTGAACAAGAACGGCTACGAAATCCAGAAGATTTACTAAGGCTTAGATTCTTAGAAGTCCATAGAAAACAAAGCAAAGAAACCTCCAGCAATGGGGGTTTTTTCTTTGCTTTATTACAGGTGAAAATTCTGATTCTTAAAAAGATAAAACCTTTATTTTTTGCATTGACTTTCCCGGGAAGCTGTCTATATAATGAGTTATCCGTTCATCTTTTTTTCAGATGAAGTACATCAAATTAAACGATAAGCTTAGAAAGGAAGGACCCAATGTTTCTCATCGCGCTCTCCCCAATCCTCTGGCTCATCATCGCGCTGAGTGTGCTCAAGATGGCAGCTTACAAGGCCTGCCCGATTGCACTCGTCATCGCCCTGGCAGCCGGCATTTTTGTCAATGACATGACGATCCCGCATGCTGTGCAGGCCACCCTCGAAGGTGTGGCTCTTGCCTGCTGGCCAATCCTGCTCGTCATCATTGCGGCCATCTTTACGTACAATCTGACGCTCCAGACAAAGGCCATGGATACCATCAAAAAAATGCTGACTTCCGTGAGCAACGACCGCCGCGTCTTGATTCTCCTGATTGGCTGGGGTTTTGGCGGCTTCCTTGAGGGCATGGCCGGCTTTGGTACGGCCATCGCCATCCCTGCCGGCATGCTCGCCGGCATCGGCATCAATCCGGTCCTTTCTGCTATGGTCTGCCTCATTGCCAACTCCGTGCCGACGGCTTATGGCTCCATCGGCATTCCGCTCGTCACGCTCGGCAGTGTCACCGATACGGACCCTGTCCTGCTCGCCACTTACACAGCCCTGCAGCTTGCACCTCTCACCATCCTCTGCCCGTTTCTCATGGTCATCGTCGCAAGCCACAGCCTTAAGGGGCTCAAGGGCATGTTCCTGATGTGCCTGACGGCCGGCGTTGGCTTCTCGGCAGCTGAAATCGCCATTTCGATGTTCATGGGTCCGGAGCTTGCCGTCGTCGGCGGCGCGATTGTCGCCATGGCAGCCATCATCGGCTGTGCCAAACTTTTCCCGGTCAACGACCCCGAACACGCCATGCCGCCGCACGAAGATGAAGAGCCGTTCACGCTTGCGGGCGGCATCCGCGCCTGGATGCCATTCATCCTCATCTTCGTCTTCCTGCTCATGACCTCAAAACTCATTCCGGCCATCCATGACCCGCTGAACCTCATCAAGAGCAGCGTCCTCATCTACGACGGCCCCGGCGGCGAGCCCTATACGTTCACCTGGCTGGCAACGCCGGGCGTGCTGATTCTTCTTGCAGCCTTCATCGGCGGTGCCATCCAGGGCGCTTCGTTTGGCGGCATGACCTCGTGCCTGCGCCGCACGGCCTGGAACCTCCGCTTTACGATCGTCACGATCATCACCGTCATCGCTACGGCCAAAGTCATGGGCTACGCCGGCATGACGCATGAAATCGCCGAAACGGCTGTTGCCGCTACGGGTACGGCCTATCCGGCCATCGCCGCGTTCATCGGCTCCATCGGTACCTTCATCACGGGTTCGGCCACGTCTTCGTGCGTGCTCTTCGGCAAGCTGCAGACGGACTCCGCCATGGCCATTGGTGCCAGCAAAAGCGTACAGGCCTGGATTGCCGCCTCCAATGCCACGGGAGCCTGTGCCGGCAAGATGATTTCGCCGCAGAGCATTGCCATCGCCGTGGCGGCCATCGGCACGGTCGGCTGCGAGGGCAAACTCCTGCACTTTGCCGTTAAGTTCTACATCCCGTTCATCATCATCATGGGCTGTATCGTCTATTTTGGTCAATCCCTCGTTGGCTGATGCCAGCTTACACACATCCTTGGCTGCCGCCTTGCCGCGGCAGTCTTTTTCTTTGCGCAGACCTGCATTTCCGGCGTTTTCCCTCTTGTGGTATACTATACTATGTAATTTATGATTCCTACTATTATATATAGAAACGGAGCTTTCCCTTTATGACAACCATGGACTTAACAAAACTCACGACAGAGCGCCGCAATCCGGCTTCTGCCCATATCGATACCTGCACGACGCTGGAGATGGTCACGATCATGCAGCAGGAGGACAGCAAAATCTCGACTGCGATAAAGAAAATCCTGCCCGCCATCGCCAAAGCGATTGACGCGACGAGCCAGCGCCTCAAAGATGGCGGCCGCCTCTTCTACATCGGTGCCGGCACCTCAGGACGCCTCGGCATTCTCGATGCCTCGGAATGTCCGCCGACTTACGGCACGGACCCGGAGCTCGTGCAGGGACTCATCGCCGGCGGCATCCCCGCTATTTTTCGCGCACAGGAAGGCGCGGAGGACAATCCCGCTTTAGCGGTCAAGGACCTCAAGGAACACGATTTTTCGCCAAAAGACGTGCTCGTCGGCATCGCTGCCTCGGGACGCACGCCCTACGTCATCGGCGGCCTGCAGTATGCCCATGAGCTCGGTGCCCTGACGATTGCGCTCTCCTGCAGTGAGCATTCGAAGATTGCCGCCCTCGCCGACATTGCCCTGACCCCTGTCACCGGCCCCGAAATCGTCACGGGCTCGACGCGCATGAAGGCCGGCACGGCCCAGAAACTCGTACTCAATATGCTTTCAACGGGTACGATGATCAAACTTGGCAAAGTCTACGGCAACCTCATGGTCGATGTCAGGGCCAGCAACCAGAAACTCCGCGAACGCGCCGTGCGCATCGTCATGGAGGGCAGCGGCTGTGAGCGCGGCGAAGCGGAAAAAGCCCTTGCTGCAGCCGACGGCCGTGCCAAGCTCGCCATTCTTATGGTCGTGACGGGCATTTCCGCATCCGAAGGCCGAAATGCTCTCGAAAAAGCATATGGCCATCTCGCTGCGGCCATACGGCAAACACTCGGCAAAGCCTCAGCACAGGAGGAAACCACCCATGAATTATGAAGATATTGCCTGGCAGGTTTATCTCCTGACGGGACCTGCGGAAAATATCCAATCCGTCACACACTGCATGACGCGGCTGCGCCTTGTCCTCGTGCATAAGGATGAAGCGATGCTCGCCAAGCTCAAAAAAATAAACGGCGTGCTCGGCGTCCATGATGCCGGCGAAGAGCTCCAGATCATCTTCGGTCCCGGACGCGTGGACCGCGTGACCGAGGCATTTTCGGCCCTGCTCAGCAGCCCGTCTGCCTCAAATGAGCAGGACAGTACCGACAGCGGGGAAGAAAAAGCGGCTCCTTCTGCTCTTTCCGCTCCTTCGGAAGCAGAATCTTCGCCAACGCCGCCAAAGACCAGTACAAAAGCCGCTGCCGAAGCCGCCAAAGTCGGCGATGGCAGGGCCCTGCACGCAAAAATACGCGCGAAGAACGCCACGCCGCTAAAGCTTCTCTTTAAGCGCATCGCCAGCATCTTCATTCCGCTGATTCCAGCCTTCATTGCCTGCGGCCTCATAAGCGGCACCTTAAATGTTGTCAGCAAGGTTGACCCTGCTTTTGCACAGACGGCCGTCTATCAGCTCCTGGCCATTGGCGGCAGTACGGTCTTCTGGGGTATGAATCTCTTTGTCGGCTACAACGCGGCCAAGGAATTTGGCGGCACGCCGATTTTGGGCGGCATTTTAGGCGCCCTGCTCGCCCATCCGGGGCTCGCCTCGATCAATCTCACAGGCGAACCGCTCGTGCCGGGACGCGGCGGCGTCATTTCCGTGCTGCTCGTAGCCGCCCTCGCCGCCCTGATTGAAAAACAGCTGCGCCGCATCATCCCCGAGATGTTCAGCCTGTTCCTCACACCGCTTTTCACCTTTTTAATCTCTGGCACCATCGCCATCTGCGTCCTGCAGCCCTTAGGCGGCTTCCTGTCCGACTGCATCGGCACGGCTGCCACGAGCGCCATCGGCTCCGGCGGCGCCATCACGGGCTTTATCTTAGGCGGCACCTTTCTGCCGATGGTCATGCTCGGCATCCATCAGACGCTCACGCCGATTCACGCAGAACTTCTCGCGCGCTACGGCGTGACCATCCTGCTGCCCGTGCTCGCCATGGCCGGTGCCGGACAGGTCGGCGCCAGTTTTGCCGTTTACTGCAAGACGAAAAATCACTTCCTCAAAAAAACCATCGCCTCGGCTCTGCCCGTCGGCATCATGGGAGTCGGCGAACCCCTGATTTACGGCGTGACCCTACCCCTTGGCAAGCCCTTCATCGGTGCCTGCATCGGCGGGGCCTGCGGCGGCGCGGTGCAGGCCCAGTTCATGGTCGGCGCGGCGACACTCGGCATTTCGGGACTGCCGCTCGCGGCTGCCACGGACCAGATTCCCATTTATCTTCTCGGACTTGTCACGGCCTATATCGGCGGCTTCATTGCCACATGGCTCATCGGCTTCGATGACCCGCCGGAAGAAAGTTGAATACTGACTTTTGCATAAGCAAATGTCTGCAAAAGAAAGGAAGTTTTATATGGAAAACGGTATTTCCCTTTATCCGGGGCTCGACAACACGCCCGATGAAAACCTGCTGCTTCTCACCAGAGCCGCCCGCGCCGGCATTTCGCGCATTTTCACCTCCCTGCATATCCCGGAAACCAACGTCAATGCCTTAAAAAAAGAAATCGGCGTCCTCTTAAAGGCCGCCCGCCATCGTCATATGGAAGTCATTTCCGATGTTTCTCCCGCAACGCTGAAACTCCTCGGCCTGCCCGAGTTCAATCCCACGGCCTTCCGCATGCTCGGCATCACGACACTGCGGCTTGACTACGGTTTTTCTGCGGAGGAAATTGCCTCGCTTTCCCACCGCTTCCCGGAAATGCGCTTTCAGCTCAACGCTTCGACCATCACGCACCGCCTTCTGCAGGATTTGCAGGACGCCGGCACGGATTTTGCCCGCATCGATGCCCTGCATAATTTTTATCCGCGCCGCGGCACAGGGCTCAGTGAACAGGCCCTCGTGCACGCAAACATCCTGCTTCATCACTACGGCATCCGCGTCGGCGCCTTTGTCCCCAGTCAGGACGGACGCCGCCGCTCCCCGCTGAAAGACGGCCTGCCGACACTGGAGGAACACCGTGATGAAGCAGCGGAGGTCTCGGCCCGTCATCTCGTGGCTCTTGGCTGTGATTCTGTCTTTCTCGCCGATTCACTGCCGACGGATGAGGAAATCGCCGCCCTCGGAGCCCTGAAGGGGGACCAGATTACACTGCGTGCCCGGCTGCTGACAAAAGACCCCGTACAGCGAAAATTACTTTCTCATACGTTCACGTCACGACTCGATGAAGCGCGCGACGCCATCCGCGCACAGGAAAGCCGCCCTCTCTTAAAGAAAATGAACGCTGTCATCGAACAGGACAACGCAACCATGCGCCCCATTGGCGCCATCACGATTGACAATAAAGGCTACGGCCGCTACATGGGCGAACTCCAGATTATCCGCACGCCGCAGGAAGCCGACCCGCGCACGAATGTCGCCGCGATGATCGATGAAAGCGAGTGCAATATGCTGCAGTACATCACCCCCGGAAGAAAGTTTTCATTCCAGTTCGATGCAGAAACTGATATAATATAAGTATATGTAAGTAGTCGGAGGAATACGTTATACCAATGAACGATAATCTCAGAAAGAACGAGCTCTGTGACCTTTGCGAGATCAATCATCCCCATCCGGATAAGATACACGACGCACTGTCGCACAGACTCGATGACGAAACCAGCCTGCGTCTTGCCGACCTCTTCAAGATCTTAGGTGACAAGACCCGCATCAAACTGCTCTCGCTGCTTGTCGTAGAAAAAGAAATGTGCGTCTGCGATATCGCGGAATCCCTGCAGATGGGACAGTCGGCCATCTCCCACCAGCTGCGCGTGCTGCGCGCGGCCAGACTCGTGAAATACCGCAAGGACGGCAAGGAAGCGTTTTATTCCCTCGACGATGACCATGTCGTCAAACTCATGTGTCAGGGTCTCGACCACGTACGCGAATCCATGACCTGACACGGGTTTGCGCAGATTTCCAGCGACTTTTATAGACTTTTGGAACTTCTTTTGGAACTTTTGGAAAGGACCCGATTCATATGCACAGGAGTCATTTTATAAAAGCCGGTCTCATTGCCGGACTCTTTTCCCTGCTTTTTTCCGCGACAGGCCTTGCCGCGCCTGTGCTCAAACTCAATTCTTCAGGACGCGACGTCATGCTCCTGCAGCAGAAGCTCCAGAATGTCGGCTATACGATAAAGGACATCGATGGCATTTACGGTGAGGAGACGAAGCGCGTCGTCACACAGTTCCAGCGCGACAACAACATCCGTCCGACTGGCATCGTCAACAACGCGACCTGGCGGGCTCTGCGGGACACAAAGTCGATTTACCACGGTTCCATAAAGGACAAAGAAGCCCTGCTCGAACGCATCAAGAGCACGGCGCCAAACTACGGTCCGACCGTCCCGAACAACAAGCCCATCCTCGAACGCAGCAAGGTCAGCAGTATCATCTCAACGGCAAAATCCTACATTGGCGTGCCCTACAGCTTTGGCGGCGCCACGCCCAAGGCCTTTGACTGCTCGGGCTACCTGCAGTACGTCTTTGGCAAGAACGGCATCAGCATCCCGCGTCTCGCCGACGACCAGTACCGTCTCGGCCTGCGCACGACGAGTAAGAGCCAGCTTGAACCCGGCGACCTCGTCTTCTTCGAGACCTATGAGCCCGGCCCCTCGCACTGCGGCATCTACCTCGGCAACAACGAGTTCATCCATGCCTCCTCAAGCAAAGGCGTCCGCATCGACAGCCTCTCAAACAGCTACTGGCAGCCAAGATACATCGGCGGCAAACACATCGTCAAATAAAGAAACAAAAATCAGGAGATACGTTAAGATATCTCCTGATTTTTTATGCGGTCATATCGAGAAAAGCCTGATGCAGCCGCGCATCGTGCCCGACTTCCGGATGGAAGGACAGGGCCAGCTGATTCCTGTAATGCACGGCCGTCACATGGCCATTCGTCTTCGAGAGGACTTCGACTTCGGGGCCGACTTTTTCAATGTAGGGTGCGCGGATGAAATTTTGGCGCATCACACCGATGTGGCGGACGTCGGCTTCGGTGATGAAGCTGCCGAGCTGGCGGCCATAGGCATTGCGGCGGACCGTGACAGGCAGGGTCTTGAAGCAGGTCCGCGTGTCGTTGCTCAAATGCTCAGCGAGAAGAATCAGTCCTGCGCAGGTCGCAAGCACGGGCAGGCCCTCGTCGAGCCATGCTTTTATCGGTTCGTACATGCCCGTTTCCATAAGGATTTTGCGCTGTACCGTGCTTTCGCCGCCCGGCAGCACGAGACCGTCTGGCTTTTCCTTTAAATCCGCCGCATTGCGAAGTTCCACGCAGCGCGCGCCGAGTGACTCCAGCATCTTTTCATGCTCGATAAAGGCACCCTGCACGGCAAGTACTCCTATTGTAGCCATATCATTTCCCCCGTTCTGCCATAAGAAGTTCGATTTCTTCCTCGTTGATGCCGACCATGGCCTCGCCGAGGTCTTCGGAAAGCTTTGCAAGAATATCGGGCTTATCGTAATTCGTCACGGCCTGCACGATGGCACGCGCGCGCTTTGCAGGATTGCCCGACTTAAAGATGCCCGAGCCGACAAAGACACCTTCGGCGCCGAGCTGCATCATGAGCGCAGCGTCAGCCGGCGTCGCCACGCCGCCCGCGGCAAAATTGACGACGGGCAGCCTGCCGTTGTCATGGACATACTTGACGAGTGCGTACGGCACGGCTAAAGTCTTCGCCGCTTCAAAGAGTTCATCCCCGCGCTTGGCCGTGAGAGATGCGATTTCAGCGTTGATTTTCCGCATATGGCGCACGGCCTGCACGACATCGCCCGTGCCCGGTTCCCCCTTCGTGCGAATCATCGAGGCACCTTCCGCGATGCGGCGCAGGGCTTCGCCGAGGTCGCGGGCACCGCAGACAAACGGCACGCGGAATTTATGTTTGTCAATATGGTAGACATCATCGGCCGGCGACAGGACCTCGCTCTCATCGATATAGTCAATTTCGATGGCCTCAAGAATCTGCGCCTCGACAAAATGGCCAATGCGGCATTTGGCCATGACCGGAATGGAAACGGCATTCTGGATGCCCTTAATCATCTTCGGGTCGCTCATGCGCGAAACACCGCCCGCCGCCCGGATATCCGCAGGAATGCGCTCGAGTGCCATGACGGCACAGGCCCCAGCCTCCTCCGCAATCTTTGCCTGCTCCGGCGTCGTCACATCCATGATGACCCCGCCCTTGAGCATCTGCGCCAGCTGCTTGTTGAGCTCATAACGATTTTCTACCGATTCCTTCATCTAAAAAGACCTCCTCATCAGCAAGAGCTGAAAAATGATTACAGCCTTTAGTATACGCTTTTCTGACCATACGAAAAGTCTCAATCCACCACTTTATGATATGGTCAATTTTTGTTTAGAAGAAAAAATTCCTCATCTTTGAAGATAAAATCTGGCCTATTGCATAAAAAGGAACTGACCTTAGTGAACATTGTGACGAAAAATCGGAGATGACTAGTCAACGCTGCGCCGTTTTATTCCTCATTCGCGCCACGGCCATACCTTCAACGAGAAGGAGGAAAGGGCTGGCCATAAATGAAGCGTCTGTGCTGCGGCGTGAAGAACCAATTTTTTGCCGACCAGAACCCTTGCGAAAAAGCGTCGTTCAAGCAGCGCGCGTTTAGCTTTTTCGTAAGGATATATTATAAGGCAAAAAATCGGTTTAGCCGCAGCACACCGCGCAGTGTTGGCCAGCCCTTTCCGGATTTGCTAAAAAAACGCCAGTCACTACAACCAGCGTTTCTTGTATCTCATATTATTATTTGCGGCTCTCCGCCACATCTTTAAAGGCCTTGCCCGCAGCTTCAATGGTGCGTTCAATGTCTTCATCGCTGTGCGCTCCCGACATGAAGAGCGTTTCAAACTGCGACGGGGCAAGGTAAATGCCCTGCTCGAGCATGCTCTTGAACCAGACCTTGAAGGCCTCCTGATCCGAAGCACACGAATCGTCGTAATTGTAGACCTCGTGCTCGTTGAAGAAAATGCCGAACATCGAACCGGCCTGATGCGCCTGAATCGCGACACCGGCTTCCTTAGCCTTTTCGAGCCAGCCAAGCAGCAGTTTCTTCGTCTTGAGCGTCAGCATGCGGCTGTAGTCAGCCTCGCCCGGCTCCGGTTCTGCCGTGATGAGCTTCAAGGTCTCGATGCCGGCCGTCATGGCCAGAGGATTGCCCGAAAGCGTGCCTGCCTGATAGACAGGACCGGCCGGCGAGACCTTCATCATGATGTCGCGGCGTCCGCCATAAGCGGCAACCGGCAGGCCGCCGCCGATGATCTTGCCGAGGCACGTGAGGTCCGGCGTGATGCCGTAGGCAGCCTGTGCGCCGCCCAAAGAAGCGCGGAAGCCGCACATGACTTCATCAAAAATCAGAATGGTGCCGTGCTCTTCCGTCAAACGGCGAATCGTGCGCAAATAGCCCTGCTTCGGCGGCACACAGCCCATATTGCCGGCCACCGGCTCGATGATGACGGCCGCAATTTCGTCGCCCATTTCATCCATGACCTTCGTGATGGCCTCGACATCGTTGTACGGTACCGAAATCGTGTCAGCCGCCGTGCCCTTCGTGACGCCCGGCGAACTCGGCACACCAAACGTCGCCATGCCCGAGCCGGCATTGACGAGCAGACTGTCGCTGTGGCCATGGTAGCAGCCGATGAATTTGACAATTTTATCGCGTCCCGTATAGCCGCGCGCCAGGCGCAGCGCACTCATCGTCGCCTCGGTGCCCGAGTTGACCATGCGGATGACTTCAATCGACGGATACACCTTCATGACGAGCTTGGCAAGCTCGGACTCAAGAAGCGTCGGCGCGCCGTAGCTCGTGCCGCGCGTGACGGCTTCCTGCAGGGCCTTGACGACATTCGGATGCGCGTGGCCGACGACCATCGGGCCCCACGAACCGACGTAATCGATGTATTCATTGCCATCGATATCGAAGATGCGGTCGCCTTTCGCGCGTGCGATAAAAGGTGGGTTGCAGTCCACATTGGCATACGAACGCACAGGGCTGTTGACACCGCCCGGCATGAGATTCTTGGCTTCATTGAAAGCCGCGAGAGATTTTTCAAGATTCAGCACAGGAATATCCTCCCTTATTCTTCTTCCTTGAGCCACTTAGCGGCATCAATGGCATGGTACGTGATGATGATATCGGCACCGGCACGCTTCATGCCCGTCAAAGTCTCGAGGACAATGCGTTTTTCATCAATCCAGCCGTTCTGGGCAGCAGCCTTGACCATCGCGTACTCGCCGCTGACGTTGTAAACGGCAACAGGATGATGGATGTGGTCGCGGACCTGACGCACGACATCGAGATAGGCAAGAGCCGGCTTGACCATGATGATATCGGCACCTTCCATGATATCGAGGTCGACTTCTTTGAGTGCCTCACGGGCATTGGCAGGGTCCATCTGATACTGGCGGCGGTCGCCGAAGGCCGGTGCACTGTCTGCCGCATCGCGGAACGGGCCGTAATAGCCCGAAGCGTATTTGACGGCATAGCTCATGATGGAGACATTGATGAAGCCGTGTTCATCGAGGGCTTCGCGGATGGCAGCCACGCGGCCGTCCATCATGTCCGAAGGAGCGATGATGTCCGCACCAGCCTCGGCCTGCGAGACCGCGACTTTCTGCAGGAGCTTCAGCGTCTTGTCGTTGTCGACATAGTGGCCTTCGAGATGGCCGCAGTGGCCGTGCGTCGTGTACTGGCAGAGGCAGACATCGCCGACAATCATGAGATTCGGCACAGCCGCTTTGATGGCCTTGATGGCGCGCTGTACAGGGCTCGTCGGGTCCCAGGCAGAAGAGCCGTCTGCATCCTTGTATTCCGGCAGGCCGAAGACTTCAACGGCCGGAATGCCGAGTTCATAAATCTCTTTGGCCAGCTCTACGGCATTATCAACCGACAGATGATAGCAGTTCGGCATGCTCGGGATCTCTTCCTTGACATTTTCACCCGGCACGACGAAAATCGGATAAACAAAATCCTTAGCCGAAAGAGTCGTCTCCCGAACCATGGCACGCATGGCCGGCGAAATGCGCATACGGCGCGGACGAAGCTTCTGATTATACATGAAAAACATCTCCTAAAAAAATTCAGTAATGAATCACTGCATCAAATTATAGAATCGTCTCAAAACCTTACACAAAAGATACAACAGCAGCCTGCGTGGCATGGCTGACCATAAGCGGAGCTTTGGCCTTCTGCGTTAAGAACCAATTTTTTGCCGACCGGACCCCCGTCAAAAGAGCGTCGTTCAAACGAAGTGCGTTTAGCTCTTTTGATGGGATTCATTATAGAGCAAAAAATTGGTTTAGCAGCAGGCCACGCGGAGCGTTGGGCAGTCATGCCACGCTGCCCTCATGTGCAGAAACGTCCGGAAGGAGCAATGAGCCAACGCTTCGCGCAGCAGGCTGAAGCTTCGCTTATGGCTCACCGCTCCTTCCTCCCTGCCAGTTAGATATGCTGCTCGATTTCCTGAACCAGTCCCTCAATGGTATAAGTCTTGGCCACGATATCCAGCTCAAGGCCGGCTTTTCTTGCTGTCTCCGCTGTCACGGGGCCGATGCAGGCTTTTTTAACGTTCGCAAGAGGCTCTGTGCTGCCGAGCAGTTTGATGAGGTTGTGGACGGTCGAAGAGCTCGTGAAGGTCACGTAGTCGATGCTGCCATCCTCAAGTTCCTTGGTGAGCTCTGCGATTTCTTCCGGGGTGGCTGCTGCCGTCACGGTCTGATAGACCGGCACGACGTCGACTTCTGCGCCCTGTTCGCGCAGTTTTTCGGGCAGGATTTCGCGGGCGGCAGCGGCGCGCGGCAGCAGAATTTTGGCATGCGGCGGCAGTTTGCCCTTCAGGGCTTCGATGATGCCTTCGGCGCGGAATTCCTGCGGGACAACGTCGGCGATGATGCCGTATTCCCTGAGCTTATTCGCTGTCGTCTGGCCAATTGCGGCCACTTTGGCGTAGCCGAGGGCACGCACATCTTTGCCGGCAGTGTAAAGACGGTCGAAGAAATGTTCCACGCCATTCGTGCTCGTAAAAATCAGCCACTGATATTTGTCGAGCTCCGCAATAGCCCCATCGACAGCCGCATACGCATCATCCGGTGCGGCAATGGCAATGGCCGGTTTTTCGATGACGCGGGCACCGAGCTCTTCGAGTTTTGCCGTGAGTTTCGAAGCCTGACTGCGGGCGCGCGTGACGAGCACGGTCCTGCCAAACAGCGGCTTCTGCGCGAGTTTATCGAACCACTGAAGTTTTTCGCGCAGTTTGACGACATCCCCAACGATGAAGATGGCCGGCGGTCTGAGATTGGCTTTGGCCACATCCTCTGCCGCCTTGCCCACGGTCGTCATCAGGACGCGCTGCTCCGGCTTTGTGCCCCAGCGGATGACGGCTGCCGGCGTAGCGGCCGGACGGCCGTTTTTGATGAGCTCTTCTGTGATGTGCGGCAGATTGGCCACGCCCATAAGGAATACCAAGGTGTCAACACCGGTCGCAAGTTTATCCCAGCGGATGTTGCTCCTGCCCTTCGTCGGGTCTTCGTGCCCCGTGATGACGGCAAACGATGTCGCGATGCCGCGGTGCGTAACGGGGATACCCGCATAAGCCGGCACCGAGATGGCCGAGGTGATGCCCGGCACTACCTCAAACGGCAGATGATTTTCCTCGAGCAGCAGTCCTTCCTCGCCGCCGCGGCCAAAGACGAAGGGGTCGCCGCCCTTGAGGCGCACGACGGTCTTGCCTTCCTTGGCCTTATCGACGAGCAGCTGATTGATATCGGGCTGCTTCATCGTATGATGGCTCGAAGCCTTGCCCACATAGATGAATTCTGCATCTTTTGGCGCCCAGCCTAAAATGCGGTCATCTGCGAGCCGGTCATAGACGACGACATCGGCTTTCTTCAGGCAGTCGACTGCCTTAAGGCTGATTAAGCGATAGTCTCCGGGACCCGCTCCGACCAGATATACCATACCTGCCATGTTACTCTCCTTTATGATACACACGGCCAGACGGGAGTTCCCGTCCTGCCGTTCTTCTTACATTTCCTATAAAATCCTCAAGAACAGCTCTCAGCGGTCCAGCAGCAGGCCGATTTCATGCAGAATCGCCAGGCCGCCCATATTAAGCAGCTGATCGGCAAGCTCCGTCCCCATTTTTTCGGCCTCTGCCGCACTGCCCTCTATGGCATCGCGGTAAAGACGCTGACCGTCAAGCGATGCAATGACAGCTTCGACACGCAGGTCACTCTTTCCTTCTGTCTCTTCTGTCGGCACCGCGTAAACGCCGACCGGCACCTGACAGCCGCCTTCGACGCGCGCAAGAAAAGCACGCTCAGCCTTTGCACAGGCCCCGGTTTCCTCATCATTGAGAAAATCGATAAGGCCGCGGATTTCGTCATCATCCTGACGCGTCTCGATGGCAAGTGCCCCCTGCCCGACAGCCGGCAGAACCATGGATTTGGGCAGCACCTCCGTGATGCGGTCCGCAAAGCCCAGTCTTTTAAGGCCTGCCACGGCGAGAATGATGGCATCGAAATGCTCCTCTTCGAGTTTCTTAAGGCGTGTATTGACATTGCCGCGCAAATCGCAGATGTGAAGGTCCGGCCTGGCGTGCAGCAGCTGTGCCTTGCGCCGCAGGCTCGAGGTGCCGACTTTTGCGCCTTTTGGCAGATTTGCAAACGTCTTATACTTCGGGCTTACGACGGCGTCGCCTGCGTCAAAACGCTTGGTGATGGCCGAAATCACAAGGCCTTTGGGCACCTCAGTCGGCATGTCCTTCAGGCTGTGCACAGCAAGGTCGATGCCGCCCTCGAGCATATCCTGTTCGAGTTCCTTCGTGAAAAGCCCCTTGCCGCCAATTTTCGCCAGCGGCGCATCGAGGATTTTATCACCCTTTGTGGTCATGAGCTTCTTTTCCACTTTGAGCTCCGGATATTTTTTCTGCAGGCATCCTGCGACGTAGTCGGCCTGCCATAAGGCCAATTTACTGCTGCGCGTTCCGATAACGATTGTGCCGTTCTTCACTCGTTGCCGCCTCCCCTATCGTGTCGAGCTTGAATAAAGCCCGCATTGCTTCAATATAAAATGCTTCCTGCGGCGTGCCGGCCGAGGCATTGAGCTTCATCATCGGCATGCGCAGAATCTTGCGCACGATCATGCGCGTCATATGCTCAATCTGGCGCCGTTCTGCCTTCGTAAGGTCCGGCAATTTCGAAGAGGCACGCCGAATCTCACGCTGACGGATGCGTTCACAGCGCTCGGAAAGCAGGGCCATGAGCGGGCGAAACGAAAGATACTGGAATTTATCCTCGATGGACTTGACTTCCTCTTCGACAATCTTATGGGCGAGTTTCGCTTCCTGCTGACGTTCTTCTTTATGCTCATCGACCACTTCTTCGAGGGCATCGATGTTGTAGAGCGTCACGCCCTTGATTTGGCTGACATCCGGGTCAACATCGCGCGGCACGGCAATATCGATGAAAAAGAGCTGCCTGCCCTTGCGCTTCGTCATGAGCTGACGCGTTTCCCAAGGCTTGACGACGTAATGCGGCGCACCGGTCGAAGTCACGATGACATCGACATCCACGGCCCGCTTCAGGGCTCCTTCAAAAGGCACGGCCTCGCCGCCGAATTCTGCCGCGAGCTGCTCGGCTTTCTCGATATGGCGGTTCGCCACGTAAATCTCGCGCACACCATGCGAAACGAGGTGCTGAGCCGTGAGTTCCGCCATCTTGCCCGCGCCGAAAATCAAAGCGTTTGACTGTTCCAGTGTGCCGAGCTTTTCCTTTGCGAGCTCCACGGCCGCATAGCTGACCGAAACCGAACTGAAGGCAATGCGCGTTTCCGTGCGCACGCGCTTGCCCGTGGCAATGGCGCGATGAAAAAGCGTATTGAGCACGGTGCTCGTCGAACCCGCCTCGCGCGCAATCGCATAAGCCTCCTTGACCTGCGAAAGAATCTGACCTTCGCCGAGTACAAGCGAATCGAGGCTCGCGGCCACGTTGAAAAGATGCCGGATGCATTCTTCATCAACGAATGAATAAAGATATTCGTCAATATCATCATCATTGCCGGTCAAATCGAATAAGAACTGCTTGAGCGTGGCGAGGTCTTCCTTGGCATCGTCAACAACCGCGTACATCTCGCTGCGGTTGCAGGTCGAAAGGACCACGGCTTCCGAAAGGCCTTCATATTCATTGAGATTCTCAAGGCCATCGCGTATGGACGGCTTCGGGATGGAAAAGTTCTCACGCACCTCCACGGGTGCCGTTTTATGATTGAGACCTAAAACCAATAACTGCATGTCGAATCAATACCTCCGCCCGGTCCAGCTGGCCGGCCCTGACTAAATTAATCACTTCTCTTGAAAGCGCCAAGCGCCAGAACGTCTGACGCGCATCGCTCGTCGGCAGCTTTTCCTTCATTTCATTCCGTATCTCAGATAGACGCTCCACCCAGATGCCGAACGCCGGCGGGAAAGCCTGTTCGAGCTGACCGCGCAGGCAGCGCGAAAAAGCAGGACTCAAGCCGCCGGTGCCGATGGTCAGCAGGAATTTCCCGCGCCGAATGCTCGCCGGCACGAAAAAATCCGAAAGCTCCGGCTCATCGGCGACATTGACGAGAGCATCCGCTTCTCTCGCCTCAGCAGCAGCCAAGCGGTTAACCTCGTGATTATCTGCCGTACAGAATACCAAAAAGGGCCTGACCCGCCGCAAAAAACCATCTTCATACGGTCTCGCCAGCCAGAAAAAGCATCCCGTCGAAGCTTCCTGATAAAGCGCATTCGTAAGCGATGGTGCCATGATGGTCAGATGAGCCCCCGCCTGCAGCAGGACCTGTGCCTTGCGCTCCGCCACACGTCCGCCGCCTATGATCACGCAGACGCGTCCGGCAATTTCCATATTGATTGGATACTGCACGCTCATCCCTCACTTCAATCTGAATCATCATCAATTACGAATCTCGTTCATTTATTTCAACTACTTTCTTATTATAACTTATGCATCCGCAAAAGAAAAGAAGTCAGGAGCAAAAGTCGTTTTGACTTTTGCTCCTGACTTCCCTGTCTGTCCTTCCTCTGACGGATTTTAGACTTTTTCGTGCTCCGGAATGACATGTGCCGTGAGGAAAATCATGATTTCAGACTCTGAATGACTCCTGCGCACGCTGCGGAAGAACGAACCGAGGATTGGCAGATCTCCCAGAAATGGGATTTTCGAAAGCGTCCTCGATTCATCGCTGCCAATTAAACCGCCGATGACCATGGTCTCACCATCGCGCAGACTGACTGTCGTATCGGCACTGCGATTCTGAAAACGATAGGCTTTGATATCTTCGACATAAAGAGGCGAGCTGACTTCCGTATGAACAGAAGCCGTGATGCGCCCATCATCGTGAATGCGCGGCGTGCAGCGCAGGATGATGCCGGCCTGACGGTATGTATAAGTCGTTGTAGTCGTGCTGTCTGTCACGGACTGCGTCGGCACCGGCACTTCGCCGCCGATGTTGATGACGGCCTCGCGGCCCTGCACCGTCGTAATGTTCGGGCGCGCGAGCATCTTGGCCTTGCCCTGCGTCACAAGGGCCTGTATCGTTGCCCCGTAATAAAACTCAAACGGAATGCCCTCAGGGCCGCGCCCGAACTGGATGATGCCCGGAATGGTCCCGTCCTGCGTATGGCGCTTGATTTCCTTTTCCTGCACTTCATTGCTGCTGCCCTTATGACGGTACGTCGTTTCATAATCCGGATACTGTGGCAGGGAAGACCAATTCCATTCCACGCCGAGTTTTTTCGAAGCATCTTTCGAAAGCGCCACAACCTTGGCCTCAAGCGATACCTGCTGCGGCTGGCAGTCAAGCTTTTTTACGACCTGTTCGACATTTGCTGCCTCAGCTGCCGTACCATAGAACAAGAGCGAATTGGTCGCACTGTCCACCAGGACGCGCTGTCCTTCGGCCTGACCTTTTCCTGCAGGAGACTCTTTTCCCTTTTTGTCTGCAGAGTCACGGCTCTCAGACGCTGTCCCATGATGCTGCAGGGACAATTCTGCAGCCCGTGCCAGATCCGCAGGGTCAGCATAGCGGACCGGATACACATGGACCCTGCGAAGACTTTCTGCCTGTGCAGCCGTTGTCACCAGATAGGTCGACCCCTCTTTGACCACGACCAGCCCCTTGGCAGCTGTTACCATCTGCAGGAGCTTCTGCGGCTCTTCTGTGACATTAAGCGTTACGGTTCCTGTCACGCTGTCATCCAGAACGATATTTTCATGGCCAGCTCTGGCCAATGTCAGCAGAACAGAGCGAACATCGCCCTCTACCACCCGCATCGCAATGGGCGCAGCCTCAGCCCGGACCGGAAAAACCGGCATCAGGAATATTCCCGTTAAAAATCCCGCGAATATCATTTTCTTCCATTTGACTGTCGTCATCTCACAGCCTCCTCATTTAAAAAATTTTTCTCTGCCTTCTTTCCTGCTTTTCTGCTTTATTTTCATTTTCCATCCATTAGGTCTGATCCATATGCCTGATACGCCTGTCCTTCATTCCAGCGAAGTCAGATCCAGCCATTTCTCTCCTGCCGGTCCCTGCAGATGGACACTTTGTGAGCCGATTTCCAGCACTTCCCAGCCTGCAAAATGCTCTCCTACTGTCAAAGACGCACTCTGGCGTCCATCTGTCAAAATGACCAGTGGCATACCGCCCTGCACAATCCCGCTCAGCCTCAATGCAGCCGTTTTTTCCTGTGCTGCAGACTCCGGCTGCATCTCGGCAGCCTTCTGACCAGTCTGACTCTCATTACGATAGGGACTTCCTGCTCCAATAGGACCTGCCGATATTTTTTTCTGCATCCCCGCCGGCTCCTTCAAATCCCGACTTGCCGCTGCAGCTGCTTCCCCGCGCTTTTCATGAGCAGGCGAGAATGGATTGTGCAGCTCTGCTAAAGAAGTCTGGCTTTCCATGCCCCGTATCTTTTGGTAGCGTGCATTTTCCTTTTGCTGTGCTTTCCGGCCAGCATCCAGACTGCCTGATTTTTCTTTTGAGACTTGTTCCAATCCTGCAGCAGACTGCCCCGAAACAGCCGACTCCGACACAGTCAGCCCCGTATCCTCATCAGACTGCCAAAAGTACACTGACAGAAGCAGACAGCCGGCCAAAAAACAGCCAGCCTGTTTTTTTCTCTTTATTGTCCATTGTTCCAATACAGCCTCCCTCCTTATAATGTTTCATTATTCTGACTAAAGCAATTATGAAGAAAGGCTCTGCCAAATGACAGAGCCTTTCTGTGCCGTTGACTTTCCCTGTGGATTGGCACAGATGAGCCTCGGGATATTTTTATTTTGCTGCTTTAGCAGCTTTGAGAGCCTGAAGTTTCGGGCCCATGATGCGCTTGTAGGATTCAACGCCCGGCTGGTTGAAGGCATCGACATCTGCGAGTTCGCCTTCATAAGCAACGCTCATAGCGAGCATATAGAGGAGTTCGCCAAGATGGTAAGCGTTGAGTTCCGGCAGCGTGAAGCAGGCATTGTAACGCTTGTTCGAAGACAGAGCATCCGCATTCGACTGGCGAGCAACCTCAAGGGCCTCGCTCATCGTAACGCCCGAGATATCGGCAAGCTTTTTAGCCTCCGGGAATACATTCGGGATGACGAGATCATTTTTCCAGTTCTCGACTTTGACGAACTGGACAACCTTATTGAGCTTGCCTTCCTGATGCTGCTGCGTCTGGGAATGCATATCCGTCGTGCCGACAGCAACAACCGGCGTACGGCCGTAGCAAACTTCCTTGCCTTCCTTGTTGAACTGTTTGCCGAGGGATTCCGCGAGCAGCTGGATGTACCACTCCGAAACGGATTTGAGGTAATCGCCATACGGCATCATGACTTCGATATCACGGCCGTGTTTCTCCGAAGCGGCGAATTTCAGAGCTGCGTTTAGCATAGCCGGATTCTGCCAGATATCATCGTTCTGGCAGGCCTTATCCATGTCTTTTGCACCATTGAGGAAAGACTGGATATCGAAGCCAATGCAGGCAGCCAGCGTCAGGCCGACTTCCGTGAATACCGTGAAACGGCCGCCGACGCCGTCCGGAACAGCATACTGCGGCCAGCCCTTCTCGATGGCCAGCTTCTTGAGGAGCGTCTGTTTCTCCATGTTCGGGTCCGTGACAGCGACGACTTCCACGTCAATGCCTGGGAACTTCTGCAGAGCATCATAAACGACCATGAAGCCCGACATCGTATCGAGCGTGCCGCCGGATTTCGAGATGACGAGCAGCAGGACCTTCAGATTGCGTTTCTCATGATACTGAAGAATCTTCGACTCATTCTCGAGATGATGGATGAGGTCGCCCGTGCTGCGCGGATCGATATTGTTGCCGCTGAAATAAACTTTCGGGAAGCCATGGCGCTCCTCTTTTGGCAGTTCATTCCAATAAGCACCGCACTGTACATCAAAGAGAACCTTGTTGCCAAGGTAAGAACCGCCGATGCCCATCGAAACGACAACATCAACATTGCCTTTGACATGGTCTTGAAGCTCCTGCAGACGCTTCAAAGAGCTCGGGCTGTTGATATGGCCTTCTTCTACATACGGCGTCTGAGAAAAGAGAACTTTCTCCGGTTCGCCGTCTTTGGAAAGATGCGCACGGATGAAGCCCGTTTCACGCATGACTTTCATGGCCTCATGCGCTTTTTTGAGGTCTTCCTCGTAAGACTTGAGGTCTGCTTCCGTGACTTTACCTTCACCATAAAGATTGTCATAGTCGAACGTAAAACCGGATTTCAGTTTCAAACTCATGTTTTAACACTCCTCTGCTTATTCTGACTGCTTTTCTTTTTCCCATTTTCATTGCATGATGTCACGGGAAAAGGATACATGCAGCAGGTCTATGGTTCCATACGTACTTATTATATCATGTATCCCTTTTCCTGTGAATATTCCCTTATGTGCGAATGAGCTGCAAAAGCTCATCCGTCTTTTCCTGACAAAGCTTCTTATCACCGCGCGTTTCTACATTGAGGCGCAGGACGGGTTCCGTATTGGATTTCCGGAGATTAAAGCGCCACTTGTCAAAGGCAATGGACAGTCCGTCGATCTTCGTGACCTCGCCTTTACCTGCATAGGCCGCTTCAACCTTGGCCATGACGTCATCCGCATCTTCCACCCTGCTGTTGATTTCCCCTGATATCGGATAACGCTCCCGACACGCTTTGACAAAATCCGACAGGCTGCTGCCCTCGGTCTTCGACAGGAGTTCCATGACGAGAAGCCAGGGAATCATGCCGCTGTCGCAGTATGAAAAGTCGCGGAAATAATGATGTGAGCTCATTTCACCGCCATAAACGGCACCGCAGTCACGCATCTTATCCTTAATAAAGGCATGGCCGCTGCGTGAAATGACCGGCACACCGCCAAATTTGCGGCAGACTTCTTCCGTATTCCAGATGAGACGCGGATCGTAGACGATTTTCTCTCCCGACTGCTTTTTGAGAAAAGCCTCTGCGAGCAGTCCCACGAGATAATACCCATCGATGCAGTTCCCGTCTTTATCAAACAGAAAACAGCGGTCAAAGTCACCGTCCCAGGCCACGCCGAGGTCAGCCTCTTCTTCCCGCACAATTTTTGCGGTCGCTTCGCGGTTTTCAGGCAGCAGCGGGTTCGGTACACCGTTCGGGAAATCGCCATCGGGGATATTATGAATCTTGACGATGTCAAACGGCAGCTTCTTTTCTATGGCATTGATGACAGGACCGGCAGAACCGTTGCCCGTATTCGCCACGACCTTAAAGGGCTTTAGAGCGGAAAGGTCAACATAAGAAAGAAGATAGTCGATATAATCGTCCATGACATCCATCTTTTCGACGTGTCCGGCTTTTTCGTCAGCTGTGGCAAAATTTCCTGCCATGACGGCCGCGGCGAGCTCTTTGAGCCCCGTATCTTCCGAAATCGGCTGTGCCCCGCGGCGTACCAGCTGAAAACCGTTGTATTTCTTCGTGTTGTGGCTGCCTGTAACCATGATGCCGCCATCCAGTTCATGATGCAGCACAGCAAAATAAATCATCTCTGTGCCGCAGAGCTCTAAATCCATGACGTCACAGCCGGCTTCCGTCAGCCCCTTTACAAGCGCTTCCTGAAGAGCCGGGCTCGACAGGCGGATATCGCGGCCGACCGCGATTTTCCTAGCGTCAAACAGAGCCGGAAAAGCACGGCCGATGCGATAGGCCAGTTCTTCATTGATTACTTCCGGATAAAGGCCGCGGATGTCAAAAGCACCAAAGCCCTTTGCCGATAAATTCATCCAATACACCTCTGACTTTTATCAGGCAGCAGCTCAGGCCAAAAGCGGCTTGACGGCTTCTGCCAGTTTATCTTTCTCTGCTTTTGCTTCCGCAAGATCCTTGCCCAGCGTCGTGAAGTACGTCTTGATCTTCGGTTCCGTACCGGATGGACGAACGACGACCGTAGAACCGTCATCGAGTTTATAGATGAGGACATTGGCCTTCGGCAGCCCCGTCTTCTCAGGCTCCGCATAGTCAATCGTCGCCACGACCTTCTTGCCGGCAAATTCCGTCGGCGGATTTTTGCGCAGGTTCACCATGATGCCTTTCATCTTGTCCATACCCGAAAGGCCCGGGAACGAGAAGGCATCGACCTTATTGTAATAACGGCCATACTGCTGATAAATTTCTTCAAGGCGCTGCTTGATGGAAGACCCGATGGAGCGGTAATAAGCGGCCATCTCGCAGATCAGCATGGACGAAACGACAGCATCCTTATCGCGGACATACGGGCCGGCGAGGTAGCCGTAGCTTTCCTCAAAACCAAAGATGAAGCGGTCCGTCTCGCCTGCTGCTTCGAGCTGGGCAATCTGATCGCCAATCCACTTGAAGCCCGTCAATACGTGGCGAAGTTCTACGCCGTAATGCTCTGCGACCTTATCGGCCAGCGGCGTCGAAACGATGGACATGACAGCGACCGGATTCTTCGGCATCGTGCCCTTCTCAATGCGGCCCTGGCAGATGTAGTCGAGCAGCAGTACGCCCATCTCGTTGCCCGAGACGAGCTCGTACGTGCCATCGGCACATTTCATTGCAATGCCCACGCGGTCTGCATCCGGGTCCGTCGCGAGCATGAGGTCAGCCTGTTCTTTCTTGGCAAGCTCAAGGCCTTTGGCGAGAGCATCGAAGATTTCCGGATTCGGATAACTGCAGGTCGTGAAGTAGCCGTTCGGATATTCCTGCTCCGGCACAATCGTGATATCCGTGATGCCGATATCCTTGAGGACACGCGTAACCGGCACAAGGCCCGTGCCGTTCAGAGGCGAATAAACGAGCTTAAGGCCTGCCGTCTTGGCGAGGCCCGGACGGACCTGACGTGCTTCGATGGCCTGGTAGAAGGCATCTTTGCAGTCCTCGCCGACAAACTGAATCAGGCCTTTTTCGACGCCTTCGGCAAAGCTGATATGCTTAGCCCCCGTCAGGACATCGGTCTTCTGGATGGAATCGTAAACCACGGCAGCAGCGTCATCCGTCATCTGGCAGCCATCGGGACCATAGGCCTTGTAGCCGTTGTACTGAGCCGGATTATGCGAAGCCGTGATCATGATGCCGGCATTGCATTTATAGTAGCGCGTCGCAAAGCTCAGGGCCGGCACCGGCATGAGTTCCTCATAAAGGCGTACATGAATGCCATTGGCCGCCAGAACGCCGGCGGCTTCACGAGCAAAATTCCAGCCCTTGAGACGGCTGTCATAGCTTATGGCCACGGTCTGCGTGCCGCCCTGCGTTTTAACCCAGTCGGCTACGCCCTGCGTCGCCTGACGAACGACCCAGATATTCATGCGGTTCGTGCCGGCGCCCAGCACACCGCGCAGGCCAGCCGTGCCAAACTCCAGAGCTACAGCAAAGCGGTCCTTGATGGCCTCATCATCACCTGCAATATCATTGAGTTCCTTATTGAGGTCAAAATCAATGAGGTCTGCAGCGGCCCAGCGTTTGTACTCGTCTTGATACATAGATATCCATCCCTTCCTGAATCCATTGTCAGCAATCGTATTTTGACTTTTGTCGGTCAGCAACAGCTGTCCACTATTGTTATAGTTCTTTTTCGACAGAAAACGCCTTTATCCTGCCATCAGTCCGTTCAATTGAGATGATATTTTTTCTGGAAGCTTCTGTGCGTCCAATAGAACGCGATGGTCAGCGGCACACAGGAGCCAATCCAGGCCATGGGATTTGCAAGGCAGGCCCCGAGATAGCCGAGCCAGCTGCAGAGGAAAAGGGCAGCCGCCGTACGCATGAGCAGTTCCATGATGCCGGCAATCGTCGGCACGATGCTTTGTCCGAGCCCCTGCAGCGTATAGCGGAAAATGAATAGGAACGAAAGAATCCAATAGCACGAGCCATTGACAATCAGATACTCATGACCAAAGTCAATGACCTCTGGGGCACCATCCCCGACAAAGAGATGCATGATGGATGGGCCAAAGAAAATCAGCCCCGCGCCGGCCAGCACGGCAAAGGTCACGGACATATAGCAGCATTTGCGCACGCCTTCGCCGATGCGCTCAAATTTCCGTGCACCGTAGTTCTGAGCCGTGTACGCCGACATAGCGATGCCAAACGACATCATCGGCATCATGGCAATGGATTCAATTTTCTGCGCAGCCGCATAAGCCGCCACGGCCAGAGGTCCAAGGTCATTCAGAGCGACCTGCAGGATGACCGCGCCGATGGCGATGATGCTCGACTGAAAGCCCATGGGCAGGGCAATGCGCAGATGCTCCCAATAAAATTTGAGATTGGGCCGCCAGTCGCTTTTATGCGTGTGCAGGGCCGGCACTTTCTTCATGATGAAGAGCAGGCACAAGAGATTGCCGCAGACCTGCGAAGCCAAGGTGGCGAGGGCTGCGCCCGGAATCCCCCAGCCAAAGCAAAGGATGGCAATTGGCTCAAAGATGATATTGAGCGTCAGGCCGCAGGCCAGAAGAATCGTCGGGGTCTTGCTGTCGCCAAGCGCGCGGATGAGATTCGTCTGCGTCTGATAGAAGACGAACAGGCCGATGCCGGCGTAAACAATGCTGATAAAGGAATAAGCACCATCGAGAATTTCAACAGGCGTCTGCATCCAGATGAGCAGCTGGCGGCATAAAAGGACACCGACTGCCGTCAATATAATAGAAGCAAACAGGGAAAGCACGGCACAGGCAGCCGCACTCTGACGTACCCCCTCTTCATCACGCGCGCCAAAGCGCTGCCCCGTATAAATAGAGAGCCCCGTCGAAAAGCCGATGACAAAGCCGAGCATCAAAAACATCAAAGAGCCTGTACAGCCAACAGCAGCCAACGCGTTGACCCCTAAAAAGCGGCCGACAATCAGCGTATCGACAAAGGCATAGAGCTGCTGAAAAATATTGCCGGCAATCAGCGGCATCGTAAAGAAAAAAATCAATTTGGCCGGCGAGCCTTCGGTAAGATTCTTCGTCATTCCAGATACCTCGTCACAAACGTGCGCAGCGTTTCCTGCAGGACCGTCACGTTGTCAAGCAGGGCCTCCGTCTGCGGCCGCAGCTTCGTATAGTGAAAAACAGGATGATGCGCCACCATATAATCCGTAGGAAACGGCTCCACATCTATGCCCTGCTTCGCAAAATTCAGCACCGAACGCTTCATATGGAAGGCACTCGTCACAAGGATTGGCCGGGAAAGTCCGTTTTCCCTCAAAATTTCCGCTGAATATTTGGCATTCTGGCTCGTATTGATGCTCTTGGTCTCCGTCAGAATTTTATCTTCCGGCACGCCAAGGCTCATGAGCACGCGCTTGGCAATCTTTGCTTCCGCGCCTGTATCTTCATAAACCTGCCCGCCGGAAAGCAAGATGGGCACATCGAGCTTGCGCTGCAGTCGCACGGCCGTCAGCAGGCGGCTGGCAGGACTCGAACAGAGCGTCCCCGTGCCGTCAACATCGGGCGTATCATTATACGCACCGCCGCCCAGCATGATGATGACATCGCCGGAGGAATTCTCCGGCGGGGCATAGACAGATTCGAGACTGCCCATCGTCTTTTCAGCCACAAAGCCCGTGCAGAGCAGATAAAAGACGAAAGTCAGTCCAAATAGTATGGCTGCAGCCTTTTTTTCGCCGCGTTTTTTCCAGAGCCAGACGGCTAAAGCAAAAAACAGCAGGATGAAGATACCGGGCGGCAGAATCCAGCTCGCTCCGAACTTCAAGAGATAAACCATTTCATATCCTCCAAATATCATCCAAAAAAATAAAGCGCAAATTCCATCTGCATAGAGGAATCCCCGCATTTATCTAGAAACTATAAATTGTATATCCATTGTATCAGACTTGCCGCCCTGCGGCAAGGCATTCACTCGTTAAAAAGGAGAGTTTATCATGGCATTCATTGAACCAGCACCCATGCAGGCAAATAAAGGCATCGGCACGATCACGCTCGTCAAGCTCCTGACGCCGGCAGAGCTCGACGGCAAATGCGACATGTACGCAAAAGTCATCGTCCCGCCCCTCTGCGGCATTGATGTGCACAAGCACGAAGGCAACACCGAGACGTATCACATTCTCTCGGGCGAGGCCCTCTACAACGACAACGGCACCGAGTCCGTAATCGGCGCCGGCACGACCACGTTCTGCCCGGACGGAGAAAAACATGGCATCCGCAATATCTCAAAAACCGAAGACCTCGTCTTCATGGCCCTGATCATCCGCAAGTAACGGATGCTTCCTGTCATCTGCAAAATAAAAATGCTGTCCGAAACCGGGCAGCATTTTTTATGCTCTTATCTTGGTTTGTTTCAATCAGTTGTTATGTGGGACAAGGTCTTCATCGCGCAGTTTGCCTTCCTTGGCACGCTGGGCAAATTCCGCCGTTGCCGTAAACAGGACATCCGTCGAGCTGTTGAGGGCCGTCTCACAGGCATCCTGAATGACACCGATGATGAAGCCGACACCGACGACCTGCATGGCGATATCATTGCCGATGCCGAAGGATGCGCAGGCAACCGGAATCAACAACAGCGAACCGCCGGCAACACCCGACGCGCCGCAGGCGCCGATGGTCGAAACAATGCAGAGGAGCAGGGCCGTCGGCAGGTCAATGCTGATGCCGAGCGTATGCGCTGCGGCGAGCGAAAGCACGGCAATCGTAATGGCTGCACCGCTCATGTTGATGGTCGCACCAAGCGGAATGGAAATCGAGTACGTATCCTCATCAAGGCCGAGGCGCTTGCAGAGGGAAAGATTAACCGGGATATTTGCTGCCGAACTGCGCGTAAAGAATGCATAGAGGCCGCTTTCCTTGAGCGTCGTCCAGACGAGCGGATACGGATTGCGATGAATATGAAGGTACACGATAAGCGGATTCATAATCAAAGCGACCGAGAAGAACGCGGCAAGCAGCACACCGAGGACCTGGATGTAGCCAAGCAGTGCACCGAGACCGCTCGTGCCGATGGCATTGGCAACGAGGCCCATGATACCGAACGGAGCAAAGCGGATAATCCACTGCACGATTTTCGTAACAGTCTTGGCAAAATCGTTCAGCATGGTCTTTGTCGTATCGTTGGCAGCGTGCAGCGCAATGCCCGCCAGGCAGGCCCATGCGAGGATGCCGATGTAATTTGCATTTGCCAGGGCATGAATCGGGTTATCGACAACTGACAGAATGAGGTTGTGCAGAACTTCGATGATGCCGGACGGCGGTGCCAGCTGCGCGTCAGGAGCGACCTGCAGGTGCAGGACCGTCGGAAATGCAAAAGAATATGCCACGGCGACGAGCGATGCACAGAACGTAGCCACGATGTAGAGCCGCACAATCGGTTTCATCGAGGCACTGGCATCCGAATTCTTCTGTGCCAGTGCATTCATGACGAGTACAAAGACGAGAATCGGAGCCACGCCCTTGAGGGCACGGACAAAGAGATCGCCGAGAACTGCCACAGCCGGTACGGCCTGCGGTGCAGCCAGGGCAATGATGATACCGAGCACCAGACCGACCGCAATGAGCTTGATGAGAGCGGTCTCCTGATACTTCTTGCCAATCTTATGTAACATATGAATCCTCCTTGAACGCCAAGCGTTTCTCTCAAAAATACATATGTTAGTATATACTAAACAGTGTAAGGATGCAAGACTTTTTACGTTTTTTGTGTATTATACGCGTACTCTGTATCCAGCCCATGGAAAAAGCGTGCACATATCATAAATATGTGCACGCTTGGAATACAGTTCTTGTAAATCAGACTTGTGCCATTTCTTCTTCCCGCGCTTCCTGCTCCTTCAGGCTCTCCAATTCGATGAAGTACCGCCCTATGGCATCCTGCCAGCGCGGCAAAAGAGAAAATCCTGCTTTCGTCAGACTAGCCTTGCTGAGTCTTGAATTATGCGGACGCACAGCGCGCGTCGGATAAGCAGAAGAAGGCACCGGCACCACCTTGACATCCATGCCTGCCTGACGGAAAATCTCGGCTGCAAATTCCGCCCACGAACAGAAGCCTTCATTCGTCGCCTGATAAATGCCGTAGCGCTCTGTCTGAATCATATCTGCCAGCAGCACCGCAAGGTCACGCGTGTAAGTCGGCGAGCCGACCTGGTCATCGACGACCGTGAGTTCCTTATGCGTTCTGCCAAGTCTCAGCATCGTGCGAACAAAATTTCCCCCGTTGATGCCAAATACCCATGAGATCCGCACGATGAAGAAACGCCTGAGTATCTGCTGTACGGCTTCTTCCCCCTCCAGTTTCGATTTGCCATAGACGTTTTTCGGCCCCTTTGGATCATCAATCTCATAAGGCTCTGTTCCATCTCCGGGAAAGACATAGTCCGTGCTGATGTAAACCATTTTCGCATGAAAGTCACGGCAAAGGCGTGCCAGGGCCGCTGTTCCCTGAGCATTTACAGCCATGCAGCGCGCCTCGTCATCCTCTGCACGGTCTACAGCCGTATAAGCTGCACAATGAATGACCACGCTGGGCTTATATGCTTCCATATAACGGCGCATTGCCTCCGCATCCGTCAGGGGAAAGTCCCTGCTTGATACCCCCTGTACTTCTATATCTCTGTCCTTCAGTTCCAGGACACAATCGTGGCCAAGCTGCCCCGTAACACCCGTAACCAGTACCCTCATGCTCATAAACTCCCTTCTCTTTCTCTCACTCCGCATCGATGTGTTTCACATATTCGCATTTTAAATCTTTTTATCTATTCTTCCATAAAGTACAAACTTCCTGCTTCTATTCTAGAAAAGTATAGAATGAAAGATTTTCCCTGTTTCTTATTTGCGTATCTATGTTATACTGAGTGAGTCGCACAGAGCTTTACTTTCTTTTTGTATCATTAATATTGGATATTGGAGATTTTATGGAATACTTAAAAACCCTGATTCTTTCCATCATCGGCGGCATCGTCATGAGCTTTCTCGATGCACCGCTGCCCTGGACACTGGGTCCGATTGTCTTCGTCGCCCTGGGGTCCCTCATCCGCAAACGGCCTTTCTGCTGGTCCCTGCGCATCCGCAATACAGCGCTCATCCTGCTCGGCTATGCCATGGGGCGTCCTTTTACCATCGAGACGGGCCGTGCCATCCTCTCGCAGTTCCCATTGATGATTTCGGCCACCCTCATCACGGTATCAGCCGGCGTGTTCACGGCCTGGCTGATGTTCCGCCATACAAAGATCAATTTCACGAGCTGCCTTTTAGGCTGCGTGCCGGGCGGCCTTTCCCAGATGGTTATCCTCGCCGATGAAATACGCGATGCCGACCTCACCGCTGTCACCATCATGCAGACGCTGCGCATGCTCTCCGTTGTTTTCGTCATCCCTTTCCTGACCATCCATGTGCTGCCGCCTGCTTCTCATACAGGAACAGCGCAGGCTGTGCATCAGGCAGGTTCCCTGACAGAAATCCTGATGTTTGCCGCTGTCGCTATTCTCGGCGCCATCATCGCCAAAAAAATTCATCTGCCGACCGCGCCAATGCTCGGTCCTATCCTCAGCACGGCAGCTTTTGTCGTCCTCACGGATTCTTCCGCGCCAGCTGTTCCGGTTCATTACATCAATGCCGCACAGATTCTCGTTGGTGCTTATATCGGTTCCAGCGTCGACCTCACACGCCTGCATCAATATCACGGCATGGGCAAGCTCCTCTTAGGCGGCGTGCTGCTCGTGCTCTGCATCAGCATGGTCCTTGGCTATACGATTTCAAATCTAACGGGCATCGACCTCGCCACGGCTTTTCTCTCAACCGCGCCCGGCGGATTGACTGAAATGGGCATCACCGCGCTCGTTGTCGGTGCTGACAGCTCAACGATGGTTGCATATCAGCTCACGCGGCTGCTTTTCATCATGCTGGTCTTCCCTTACATCGCCCGCGGCATCGTCTATCTTTATCGAAAAAAACAGTTCCCTGCTGCCACGGAAACAAAAAAATAAAATACGCTTCACGCTTCTTCCCATAAAATTTTTAAACCAACAAGGAAAAAATACAAAAAGCGCCGAATAAATAAAGCAAATAAGATTGTTTATTTGTTTTATTTTTTTAAGGGGGCCTGATGTATGGATCCAGCAGTACTGACCCTGATTGTCCTCGGGGTTGCCGCTTTCTTCTTCGTAACCGAGCTCATTCCCTTGGCCGTTACCGCCATGGGAGCGTCTATCGCGCTCGGTCTGCTCGGCGTCCTGACGCCAAAGCAGGTATTTTCCGGTCTTTCGAATTCCACGGTCGTCCTGTTCGCGGGCATGTTCGTCATCGGTGCGGCCATGTTCCAGACAGGCCTTGCCCAACGCATCGGCATCACTGTCGTCCATGCTGCCGGCACAGGCGAAAAACGATTGATGGCCGCCATCATGATTGTCACGATCGCCCTGTCATCCGTCTCCTCGAATACGGCTACGGTCGCCTGCCTTATGCCCGTCGTCATCCAGATCTGCGCGGTTGCACGCCTTGCCGTTTCGCCGCAGCTCATGGCCCTTGCTGTAGCTGCCAACGTCGGCGGTACCATCACGATGATCGGCACGCCGCCAAACATCCTCATGAGTGCAACGCTTTCCGCCAGCGGCCTGCAGCCTTTCGGATTCTTCGAATTCGCCTGGATCGGCATTCCGCTGTCCCTGGCCGGCCTCATTTACATGCTGACAATCGGACGCCGCCTCTGCCCGCATGGCCATATCGACAGTGCCCTGAGCGATCTCACTTCGGACCTGCCAAAAGATACGCGCAAAATGGCCATCTGCGCAGCCATCCTGATTCTCGTGGTCGTCGCCATGGCCCTCTCCAAGACCATCAACGTCCCGATGCAGGTATCTGCCATCATCGGTGCACTGGCCTGCGTCATTACGGGCTGCCTCAGTGAAAAACAGGCCTACGGCGGCATTGACTGGACGACAATTTTCCTGTTTGCAGGCATGCTGCCGCTGGCAGAGGCCATGGATAAGACTGGTGCCGGCGCCATGATTGCAGCCTTCGTTGTCAACATCATCGGCTCCAATGCATCCCCGATGATCATCGTCGTAGCACTGTTCCTGCTTTCCTGCGGTCTCACGCAGTTCATGTCGAACACGGCAGCAGCGGCCCTGCTGGCGCCAATTGGCATCTCGATTGCCCAGTCCATCGGCGTTTCGCCGTTCCCAGTACTCATGGCCATCGGCATCGCCGCTTCCTGCGCATTCACGACGCCAGTTGCTACGCCGCCGAATACGCTCGTCCTGAGCCCGGGCAAATTCCATTTCATGGATTATGTCAAAGTCGGTCTGCCGCTCGTCTTCATTTCTTTGATTGTATGTGCGGTCATCATCCCGCTCGTATGGCCGTTCTAAGGACAGCTGCCAATAGATACAGACGATGATTTTGTGATATTTTTACGAATCTTTTAGAATACGAGGTAATCATATGGATAGAGAAGAATTATTGGGCACACTGAAAAAACTCGATGAAGAAGTTTTTGCGGAGTTCCAGGATGAAATCGAAGAACAGCGTTTTACCCTGTCGCTCATCCCGACCATCAATGCCGAGTCCCCACTCGCTGCTTATCTTGAGGGCAGCATCCTTGCCAACGTCAGCACGGACTATCACGGCATCAGCCGCACGGGCCGTTTCGAGCACATCGCAGCTGAACGCGCAAAAAGGCGTTTTGGTGCAGAGCACGCCATCGTCCGTCTCAGCAGCATCCGCTCGGCTTCCCGTGTTGTCTTTCTGGCCTTACTGAAACCCGGCGACCCCGTTCTTTCCTTCAATGGACGCAAGCAGGAGCTTTGCCGCGGTCTCTCTTACAAATTTTCCTCTTTCGGTGCCGACTGGGAGCACCGCGATATCGACTGGGAGGAGCTCAGGGAACAGATTGAACGCCATCATCCAAAAATCGTGATTTTCTCGCCAACGAGTTTCCCCTTCAACATCGATACGAAACGCCTGGCAAAAACAGCACATGATGCAGGCGCCCTGCTCTGGGTCGATATTGGGCAGAATGTCGGACTTGTCGCCGCAGGGCTGCTCCCCTCTCCGGTTGCCGATGCCGACATCGTGACGTTCCCGACGAACGACTCTCTGCAGGGGCCTGAGGGCGCCATCATCCTCTGCAAAAAAGAATTTGCCGAAACGCTTGACCGCGCTGTTGTCAACACAGGCCACGCTGCCCTGCATAAAAACCGCCTGGCCGCACTTGCTGTCGCCCTGCTCGAGGCCGGCAGCGAAAATTTCCGGCTGTACGGAAAACAGGTCATTGACAACGCCAAGACCCTCAGCATCGTCTTACAGGATGCCGGTGTCACCGTCTGGGGCGGAGATACAGACTGCCATCTCGTCGTCGCTTCCCTGCCAGATGGCACGGACCCGCAGCAGATTGAACAGCATATGCACCGTGCGGGTTTCCATGTCAAGTCAGCACGCCTGTCCTCAAAGGATAATGCCCCTGCCCATCCTGTCCTGCGCCTTTCGAGTCTCAATCCGACGACGCGCTCACTGAAAGAAAAGGAAATGGTCATGGTCGGACAGCTTTTGGCCCAGGCCATGCACACAACCGATGCAGCAGAACTTGAGGTCATCCGCAAAAAAATCAGCTCCATGCTCATTGATAAGCCGATTTACTCCGAAGAATGGCTGGCTGAAATTGCAGACCCGGACACTTTCTTTAACGGTGCAGATGAACTCAGCATCCGCCATATCGCTTCCAGCGAGAAAAAGAATCTGTTCGGCCGTTTGTTCCACTGATTAACCTGCAAAATCACAAAATATAGTCATAACAAAAAAGCCCGCCGCGAAAATATCGCGGCGGACTTTTTGCCGTATTGATGTATCAATTGTTCTCTTTTTTCTGCTCAGCGGCCAGCGGAATGGTCAGAATAAATTTCGTCCCCTCGCCGAGCTGGCTTTCCACCTCGATTTTGATATCGTGCTGCTCTGCAATCCAGCTGGCAATAGAAAGCCCCAGGCCCGTGCCGCCGACGCTGCCCGCTGCCTTGGTGCGGGAACTGTCTGCGCGGTAGAACCGCTCAAAAATCTTTTTCTGGTCATCTTCCGCAATGCCGATGCCGTCATCGGCAAAGACCAGTTTCATCGCCTTTTCCCCTGGCATACGTCTGGAAGATATTGTGATATGACCGCCTTCCGGCGTATACTTGACAGCATTTTCAAGGAAAATGCGCATCATCTGACGCATCGTCACGGGGTCTGCATAAATCGTGCCCGCTTCATTGGCAGTCAGTGTTACAGTATGGTTTTTGGTGACCAGTTTCATCTTGCGCACGGCATCGTCGACAATCTCCGCCAGATTCACATAATCCTTATGCAGGATTTGGCGCTTTTGGTCTGCGCGTGCAAGGAACAGCAGCTTCTCAATGAGGTCCTGCATGTCTTCGGCCTCCGAGCGAATTGCCGTGATGCCTTCATCGAGGACTTTCGTGTCCTTACGGCCCCAGCGTGACAAGAGATCCGAATACCCCAAAATGACTGTCACCGGCGTCCGCAGTTCATGGGAAGCATCGGAAACGAAGCGCTGCTGCTGCTTAAAGCCGCGTTCCAGCCGGTCAAGCATGTGGTTGAAAGTCAACGCAAGTTCTGCCAGTTCATTCTTGGCCGGCAGCACTTCGATGCGTCTGTCCATGCGTTCGACCTCAATCTTGCGCGCGGTCTGTGTCAAATCGCGGATTGGCTGCAGGATACGCCTGCTGAGAAAATAGCCCGCTGCCAGCGCGATGATGAAACCTGCAATCGTAATGATGAAGAGCAGAATCTGCAGATCTTCCAAAAATACATTCTCTGCCGTAATGGTCCTAAAAAAATGAAGCTGGTAAAACTGACCGTGATCCACTACATCCATTTTGGCATGGTAAAAGACAAATCGGTCCAGCTTCACAACATCCATATCTTTATTGGCCCAAAAAGGCGGATTCTTGACACGATTCGCATCCAGAACATCAAGCGATGGATAATGCGAGTCCGTTTCGTAGACAATGCGTCCCGTAATGTCCGTCACACGCAGCACAATTCCCGGCGGAACAAGATCCTTCTCATTCAAGTAAGCCTGCAGACTGCTGGATTCTTCGATTCCCTCCTGCATGCGCTCCATGGCGATCTTGATTTCGGTTTCCGCCTCATGATAAAAGGTGTAATAGGTGCCGAGCCCCATGATGACACTCGTGAGCACCAGTACCAAAAGCAGGATAGCTGCGTAAAGGCAGGTGATTTTTGTAGAAATCTTCATGCGCCACAGAGGACTTTCAAGATACAGTCTGCGCAAAGCGGCCTTACTCTTTGACAGCATAGCCTACGCCCCGCACCGTATAGATGTATTTTTCATGGAAATGGTCGTCAAGTTTGGCGCGCAGATAGCGGATATAGACATCGACGACATTCGTGTCGCCGCTGTAATCATAGCCCCAGACCTTTTCAAGAATCTGGTCGCGCGTCAGCACCGTGCGCTTATTGCGCATCATGTACTCGAGCAGAGAATATTCTTTTTTTGTCAGATGGACCGGCTCGCCATCGACCTCAACTTCATAACGCTTCGGATACATGACGAGATTCTTGACCTGCAGGCGTTCTTCGAGGGGCA
This sequence comes from Mitsuokella apri, assembly GCF_047974105.1. NCBI lineage: Bacteria > Bacillati > Bacillota > Negativicutes > Selenomonadales > Selenomonadaceae > Mitsuokella > Mitsuokella apri. The sequence goes on along the minus strand of NZ_JBHYRS010000007.1, from coordinate 70,387 downwards.
CACCATCCTGATCCGGTATATGCTTGCGCAGGGCATTGCGGATGCGCGCCATGAGTTCCTCGATGGCAAACGGTTTCGTCATATAATCATCGGCACCGATATCAAGGCCCGCAACTTTATCTTCCACATCATCTTTGGCCGTCAGCATGATGATGGGCAGCGAGGAAACCTCACGCACGCGCTTGCAGATGGTCAGGCCATCCATACCCGGCAGCATGACATCGAGAAGCACCAAGTCAAAATTTCCCTGCATGATGCGCTCATACGCGCGCGTGCCGTTCTCTTCCGTCTCCGTCTCAAAGCCTTCATGTTCAAGCTCAATCTGCAGGAAACGCGCAATGCGGCGTTCATCCTCTACAATAAAGATACGAACTGGTTTATCCATGTCTGTCCCTCCATTATGCATGTATGCACGAACAAAAGATAAGAAAAAAAGAGATATATTTTTTAATATATCTCTACTATATCGCAGTTGCAGGAAAAAAGGAAGGCCTTTCTTCTGATTTAATTCGAATTTAATTGCTTTCAAACAACGATCTTATATTAACGGTCCTGCTCCCCGAGGAACATCTCACGGAACAATTTGATGAGATGCTTGCTCGAAGAAGACAGCGTACGGTTCTTGAGCCAGGCAATGACCGTATGTGTGCTCATCTCCGGCTCCACAAGTTTCTTATAATAAAGGTTGCCGTCCGTCAGCAGTGTCCTTGAAGAAACCGGCAGAATAGCTGCCCCCATGTCCATCTTAGCAAGCAGAAGGTCCTGTACAATACTGTCCGAAACACAGACAATATGAGGCTCAAAACCGAGTTTGCGGCAGTTGGCCACAAACATGCTCTGCCAGCGCAGGGGTATAATGATGGGCACATCGCGCAGTTCTTCCATGCGGATTTCCTGCCGCGAACCGCCGAGGATTTTTTCCTTATTCATGACAACGACGAGCGGTTCATTCGGCAGGACGATGGACTCATAGACTTTGGAGTCGACCTGTGTGCGCGTGATGCCGATCTCAATGACGCGGTTGTCGAGAAGCTCGAGAATGCGCGCCCCCTCTGCTTCCCAGATCTGATACGTCACCTGCGGATAACGGCGATGAAATTCCGAGATGAGTTCCGGCAGCAAAAGAGCCCCGGAGGTCGTGATGGTGCCGAGCTGAATGGAACCAGCCACGCCAGAGCCGATTTCGGTAATTTCGCGCACGGTACCATCGACCATGCCGAGAATGTGTTCCACGCGGGAATACAGCACGCGTCCTGCATCCGTCAGACGGATGCGGCGGCTGCCGCGCTCAAAGAGCTGCACGCCGAGCGATGTCTCCAGTCTCTTCATCTGCCTGGAAAGTGCCGGCTGGGCGATGTCGAGCCTCTGCGCCGCGTGACTGATATTGCCTTCTTCCACAATGGCATAAAATGCCCGCATATCCTTGATTTCCATAATACTCTCTCTTTCCGGACCAAGCCGTCGTCTATAGCAAATATTCATACGTCCTATATCTCTTTATGCTATTATACTTTTTCCTTCAAAAATAGGCAAATCTTTTTCCATAAAATTATAGATTGGAAGAGTTATTCTTCTCCTATATTTCTGTCAATTCACACTTGTGATTTTTAGAGCTCATGCTATAATATAATTTGTATTATCGGGATAATTGCGATTGATGACATCGTTATGTTATAAAAAGGAGTTTTTCATATGACAAGAATCAAAGACGCACTCGACGCAGTGGCTGCCGCGATCATTGCCCAGAAAGATTATTTGACAGACCTTGACCGGCAGATTGCGGATGGCGACCACGGCATCAATATGGCCCGCGGCTTCCGCGCTGCCGTCGATGCGGTAGAAGAAATGGACGATACGACAAAACCAGGACCTGTCCTCTACACCATCGGCAAAGCGTTCATTCACAATGTAGGCGGAGCCGCCGGTCCTCTCTACGGCACGGGTTTTGTCAAAGCTTCCGAAGTCTGCGATGACGAGACCAAGCTCAATATCGCTTCTTTTGAAAAGCTGCTCGGTGCCGCTATTGAAGGCATTGAAAAACGCGGCCATGCCCAAAAAGGCGATAAGACCATGCTCGATGCCCTGATTCCGATTCACGACTGCTTCCTGCCTGAGAATGCCGAAGGCAAAACGCTGTTTGAAGTCCTGCAGGAAGCTTCACACGCCGCAAAGGAAGGCGTTGATTTCACGAAGACGGTCGCTGCCCGCCGCGGACGCGCCAGTCTCGTCGGAGAACGCAGCATCGGCCATGAGGACCCCGGCGCCGTGAGCTCGATGCTCATGTACCGCGCTCTCTATAATTTCCTCAAGAAATAAAAACAGCAGATACACAAAAAGGCAAGGCGGCCTGAGCCCCTTGTCTTTTCTTGTCTCCAAACAGTTTCTGTAGTATACTTTTAAAAGATATTTCGAAGACAATGCTTCTATATATAAGAGGAGGAATTCCATTGACACAGCAGATTGTTCGCACGCGTTTCGCGCCGAGCCCGACAGGTTACATGCATATCGGCAACCTGCGCACCGCCCTTTACGGCTATCTTTATGCAAAATCCCAGAAAGGCCAGTTCATCCTGCGCATTGAGGATACCGACCGCACGCGCTACGTCGCCGATGCCGTCGACTTCATCAACCGCACGCTTGAGATGGCCCATATCATCCCGGACGAAAGCCCGGCGCTTGGCGGCCCTTATGCCCCATACGTCCAGAGCGAACGCCTTGACCTCTACAAGAAATACGCAGAAGAACTCGTCAAGACGGGCCATGCCTACTACTGCTTCTGCGATCCGGAAGAAGACCATTCGGCCGGCAAATTCGGCGGCTATGACCGCACCTGCCGCAATCTTTCCCCGGAAGTCATTGAAGAACACCTCAAAAACGGCGATCCGTACGTCATCCGTCAGAAGATGCCGCTGACGGGCGAAACGACCTTCTTCGATGTGCTGCACGGCAACATCACCATCAAGAACGAAGAACTCGAGGACCAGGTCCTTTTGAAGCGCGACGGCATGCCGACTTATAACTTTGCCAACGTCATCGATGACCACCTCATGCATATCACGCACATCATGCGCGGTGCCGAATTCATCACGTCTACGCCGAAATACATCCTGCTCTATGAATCCTTTGGCTGGGAAGTTCCGACGTTTATCCACCTCGCTCCGGTCATGGGCAAGAACGCCGACGGTTCCACGTCGAAACTCTCGAAGCGCCATGGTGCCACGAGCTTCGACGACCTTGTCAAGGCAGGTTATCTGCCCGATGCCATTGTCAACTACGTTGCCCTGCTCGGCTGGAATCCGAAAACGACGAATCAGGAAATCTTCTCGATGGATGAACTCATTGAACACTTCAGCCTCGAGGGCCTTTCCAAATCGCCGGCCGTCTTCGACTACGACAAGCTCGGCTGGATCAACGGCGAATACCTCAAGGCCATGAGCGACGAAGACTTTGCCAAGATGGCGCGCCCGTTCGCAGGCGAGCTGCCGGATTACCTCGAAAAGAACTGGGGCCGTCTCTCATCACTCCTCAAAACCCGCATCCAGCGCCTTGGCGACCTGCCGCAGGAAATCGCCTTCCTCATCGAGCAACCGGCTTTTGACGCGGAGCTCTATGTCAACAAGCGCAACAAAGTCACGCCGGAAAAAGCCGCTGAACTCCTGCCGGGCATGATGGCCCTGCTCGAGGCCGTTCCAGAAGAAAATTGGAACAACGATGCTCTTTACGAAAAACTCAATGCGTATATTGAAGAACAGGGCATCAAAAAAGGCCTTGCCATGTGGGTTCTGCGCATTGCTGCTGCCGGTCAGAAAGTCACGCCGGGCGGTGCTACGGAGATTCTCTCGCTGCTTGGCAAAAAAATTTCTATGGAGCGCCTCAAAAAAAGTCTTGCCAAACTGCAGGAGTTGTAATATAATTATTTAAGTCAGTTACGTGGCACCTTCGTCAAGCGGTTAAGACACCGGCCTCTCACGCCGGGTTCATGGGTTCGAATCCCATAGGTGTCACCACGGCGCCTTCGTCAAGCGGTTAAGACACCGGCCTCTCACGCCGGGTTCATGGGTTCGAATCCCATAGGCGTCACCATCGGCACCTTCGTCAAGCGGTTAAGACACCGGCCTCTCACGCCGGGTTCATGGGTTCGAATCCCATAGGTGTCACCATTTGAAATTACAGCCAGGACGCGCAAGCTCCTGGCTTTTTATTTTTCTCTTTCTTCTTATACGACTTATAAAAGTTAGAAAGGACGATTCCCATGCTCTTTGCCTCTATGCTTGCCCTCGGCGCCCTGATTGGCTTCGTCGGTGCAGGCGGTGCCGGCGTTACCATCACCCTTTTGACCGTCGGCTTTCATGTACCGATTCACACCGCCCTTGCCGTGGCTTTGGCTTCCATGGTCTTTACCATGCTCTCCGGCACCATCAGTCATTTCCGCCAGCACGAAGTCATCATCAAGACGGGTGCCGTACTCGGCCTTGGCGGCATTGTCGGTGCCATCTTCGGCGCGAATTTCTCCAATATGATGCCTTCTAATTTATTGAGCTCCATCACGGGCTTTGTGCTCTTTTCGAGCGCCGTCACGCTTTACATCAAGCTCTATCAAGCCAAGTGGCTTGACCGCCACCTTCACGTCCGCCATGAACTCCTGACCGGCCGCAAACTATGGACACACGGCATTGCCATCGGCGTTTTCATGGGCTTTATCTCCGGTGCCTTCGGCATCGGTGCCGCTGCCTATATTCAGCTCGCCCTCATGGTCGTCTTTGGCGTACCGCTTTTGCAGACCATCGGTACCTGCATGATGGTCATCCTGCCGATCTCGGCAGCCGGCGGCCTCAGCTATCTCTTCAACGGCCGTCTCGATTTTCCGATCTTCATCCAGACACTTGCAGGGCTCATGGTCGGCGCCTGGTTCGGCGCCAAAGGCACGCATCTCGCCCCCCTGCCCCTCCTGAAAGTTGCCATTGTCGGCATGCCGGCAGTCGGCGGCATCATCATGATTTTATTCCACTGATGCCTTCAGGGCAATAAAAAACAGGCCATCCCAAAAGGATGACCTGTTTTTTCATGCATGAAGCAGTGCATACAATGCGCCGAGCATGCCCGCATCATTGCCAAGTACGGCAAATTCCAAACGCGTATGTTCCCGCATGGCCGGCATAACGAGCGTTTCCAGTCTTCTTTGCAGCATGGGCCCCATGATTTTCTTCTGAGCCATGATGCCGCCCCCGAGTACGATGACTTCAGGATTTAAGAGGCAGCAGACGGCCGCAATGCCTTCGCCGAGATTATCCGCCAAGGTGGAAATTGCCGTCAGCGCATCTTCATCGCCCTCCTGCGCCCACTCAAAGACCATCTCACCCGTAATTTCCGAGGGGCTCATATTGTTGGCAAAAGCGGCGTCGCGAATCAGAGCGCGGGTTGAAGCGACATCTTCTAAAATGCGCTTCTCTCCGTGCAGGCGCAGATATCCGAGCTCGCCGGCACTGAAGCTTGCACCATGCCAGATTCTGCCTTGCTGCACAAAACAGCCGCCAAGATTCGTGCCAACGGTCATCATAAAAGCGGATTCTGCGTTCTTTGCCGCCCCCAGCCAGACCTCGCCGAGAGCCGCTGCATTGACATCGTTTTCGACGAGAACAGGCAGACCGACTGCCTCGCGGACAATTTTGCCAAGCTTTGTACCGCTGTACCCGGGAAAAGTCGCCTCGCCAGCAAAGACAATCTCACCATCTGTGCCCGGCCGCACAATACCGGCCGTATCAATGGCCACGCCGGCAAGTTCGTGACGTTTTGCCAGGTCCCCGACAATTGCGATGACTTTTTGCGGGATGGCGGCACCGCCGTCAACGCGTGCCCGTGTCGGCTGTGAAGATTTTTCCAGGAAGGACCCTTCTTCCGTAGCACAGCCATATTTGATGGAAGTACCGCCTATATCGATGACAGCATATTTTTTCATAAAGTCCCTTCCCTTCTATATTCTATCGGCCTGATATCAGGAACGCTCCTGCACCTGCCGGTGATGACGAAAGCCCTTGTCTGATGCAACAAAGCGCCCCATCGCCTTGATGCGTCCGCCCATACAGCTGCGGCACTGTGCCGGCGTATCGGCCACACAGATTTTGCCGGGATAAAGTGCGTATTTCCGGCGCGAATCCCCTTCCGTGACATTCGGCATGACGACATTGGCCCCCGAAGCCAGAATGAGTTCCCGTCCCCGCGGCACCATCGTTTCCATTGCCGTCGTCGCAGGGATATTCGCTTCCGGAAGAAGCAGGCGCAAAAGCGACACCATGCGCCGCGTCAGATGAAAATCGCCCTTAGCCGCCTTCCCCAAAGGCGTGTCCGGATTGGGAATCAGCGGGCCAATGCCGACCATATCGGCATCGAGCTGCTGATAAAAGAGAATATCCTCTGCAATGGAAGTTACACTCTGCCCCGGCAGACCTACAAGCGTCCCTGTTCCGACTTCATAGCCGAGAGCGCGCAGATCCATGAGACAGCGCACGCGGTTATCATAGCTCATGCCTGGGTCCAGAGATTCATAAAGAGACTTATCCGTCGTTTCAATACGCAGCAGATAGCGGTCAGCCCCAGCTTCACGCCAGAGTTTGTATTCGTCAAAACTGCGTTCCCCCACGGATAACGTGACAGCAAGGTCCATGCTCTTGATGCGCCGAATAATCTCCGCCAGTCGCTCTGCCGTAAAATACAGGTCCTCACCGGACTGCAGTACGACAGTTTGATAGCCATACCCCTTTGCCTTTTGGGCAAGACGGACGATTTCATCAGCCGTCAGCCTGTAGCGCTCAATCTTATGATTGTCACGGCGCAGTCCGCAGTACATGCAGTCCTGCCGGCAAATATTCGAGAACTCAATAAGCCCGCGCAGATGCACGCCATCTCCCACAAAAATCTGCCTGACCCTGTCTGCTGCCTTCGCCAAATCATCTTCTGCTCCGACAGCCTGCAGCAAATGTACAATTTCCATTTTTGTCAGTTGATGCGCCGTCTCCGCCTTTGCTATGAGTTTTTGTTCAAGAGTTTGGCCAGTCATCATTTTTTCGCTGCAGTCTTCGTCACCGTGTCGTTCTGCAAAGGATTCACAGCCGGCTGGAAGAGCGGATCTTTCTTCGTCTTGAGGATTTTGGCGTCCGCTGCACTGAGTTTGCCCTTTGTACGCGCTAAGAGTTCATCCTGATGTTTGGCCGCATACTGCAAAATGGCATTGCAGAACTTGGATTCCACATCTTTGCCGGACATCTTGTTCATATCGATCGTCGGACCATCTGTATTGGAACTCAGTGCCGACCAGGTACTGTCGAGGTCATCATGTTTCGTGACTTTGACCGTGCGGCTGCGCAAATCAATGGCGAGATAATCGGCCGAGCCGACGAGATCATCGTAGCCCTTGACCGATTCCATCTTCCAGCGGCGCTTGTCGATGACATCCTGCTTCTGCACATCGTCAAACGTGCGCAGCGTCGGCACAATCAGGGTACCGATATCAATATCACCATTTGGCTTAACGCCGTAGCACATCTGCTCTTTATTGAAGTAATAATTTTGGCGCGAAGTCGACTGCACCCACTGAAAGACCGTTTCCGGCACTTCAATCCGTGCACTCGCCTGACAAACCGGTACCGCCGAAAAAAGGACAGCTGCTGTCATAACGCCGAAACATGCATTTTTGATGATTCTCATAGCTCTCATGAAGAATTTTCCCCCTATATTCTGGAATGAGATTATTATAGAACAGGCGGCTGAAAGTTAAGTGAAGTCTCAGGACGCTTTAATCATCATTCTCTTTGTAAAGCTCATCAAGAACATACGGCGTCTCCTGATAGACGTAATAGTTGAGCCAGTTGGCAAAAAGGAGATGCGCTACACTGCGCCAGCGCACAATCGGTTTTTTCGTAGGATCATCATCCGGATAATAATTCTGCGGGATTTTCGGATGCATGCCAGCCTTTTCATCGCGGTCGTATTCCTGTTTGAGTGTCAGAGGATCGTATTCTGCGTGGCCCGTGATGAAGAACTGGCGCTTCTTGAGATTGGCAATGGCATAAACGCCGGCATCGCCCTCTGCCTCGGCCAGAATCGTGAGTTCCGGAACTTTCTCGATATCCTCGCGGTGATTTTCCGTATGGCGCGAATGCGGCACATAGAATTCATCATCAAAGCCGCGGAAGAGCTTCTCATGCTCGACACAGAGATGGTGCTTATAAACGCCAAAGATTTTCTGCGGCACCTGATACTTGGGAACGCCGTAGTGATAGTAAAGACCAGCCTGAGCGCCCCAGCAGATATGGAACGTCGAATAGACATGTGTTTTACTCCATTCCATAATCTCGGAGATTTCGTCCCAATAAGCGACTTCCTCAAACGGCATCATCTCGACCGGAGCGCCCGTGATGATCATGCCATCGTATTTTTTGTGGCGAACTTCGGCGAATGTACCATAAAATTCCGTCAAATACTCCTGCGGCGTATGGCTCGGCGTATACGACTCCGTATAAATAAAATCCACTTCAACCTGCAGCGGCGTGTTGCCGAGCAGACGCAAAAGCTGCGTTTCCGTGATGTATTTAATCGGCATGAGGTTCAGAATGAGAATCTTAAGAGGTCGTATATCCTGGCTATAGGCGCGGTCTGCATCCATGACGAAGATATTCTCCCCCTCGAGAATATGGGCAGCCGGCAGATTGTTCGGTATTTTAATTGGCATGAAAACACTTCCTTCCACATGCCACAAACATGTCTCAGACATGTTCTACATGATAATTGCGGCAAATAAAACGTGCAAAAGGTATAATCTTTTTTATTATACCACAGACGCTGTAAAAAAAGTCAGCCAAGCCGGACAAAAGACATCTGCTTCGGTATAAAGGACAGCCCGCGTCTGTAAAATTGTAAGTCATTTCGCATCATTGGACGCCCGGAATCCTGACATCGTCGAGAATGCCCAGCAGTGCCGCAATGGCCATGCCGTAATTCGTCATGGGTACATTCTGCCTGCGGCAGGCAGCTGCACGGCTCATGACATAAGCGCGGTTGAACATGCAGGCCCCGCAGTGAATGACCATATCAAAAGAAGACAGGTCCTCCGGAAAATCATGTCCGGAACACACGGTAATTTCAATGCTTTTGCCTAAATTTCTGCGAAGCAGGCGCGGCAGTTTGACACGGCCGATATCTTCCTGCAGAGGCTTGTGCGTGCAGGCCTCTGCAATCAGAATATGTGCATCTGCCGAAAGTTTCAGCAGCTGGCGCGCCGAAGCCGCAAAAAAGGCAGCATCGCCCTTATAAGCAGCAAACAAAACCGAAAAAGAAGTCAGCTGACTGCCCTTTGGCAGCAGTGCATGGACCTCACGAAAAGCCTGTGAATCCGTAATGACAAGCTCCGGCGGCCTGACAAATGATGCCAGCATACCCGGCAGACAGTCCGTCGTACAGCACGAAACCAGGCATTTGCGGTCTAAAAGTTCGCGCAGGGTCTGCACCTGCGGCAAAATCAGACGCCCCTTAGGGGCCTGAATATCCTGCGGCATGACCAAAAGCACATGGCTGCCGCTCTGGCAGACTTTGCCCGTGATGGAGCGGGCCTGATAATCTTCCGGCAGCTGTCTTGCGATTTCGGCGCGCAGTTTCTCGATGCCAGCTCCCGTCTTCGAGCTGATGCAGACCGGCGAAATCTTTGTCCCCTCAAAAATACATTTTGCCAGCGCGCGGCCGCCATCTTCCATTTCATCCGTACGGCTGACAACCGGAATGACTGGAATCTGGCGTTTCTGCAGAGACTGCAGCCAGCAAAATTCCTCGGCAAAATCGTCTTCCGCAGCGCGCTTTTCGCAAATTTCATCCTGATGAAACAGCACCAGTGCAATATCGGTCTCCTTCGCTGCGTCCTTCGTGCGGGAGACGCGCAGCCCGCCAAGACTGCCCACATCATCAAAACCAGCCGTGTCGATAAAGACAACCGGCCCAATGCCGTGTATTTCCATGGCTTTATAGACAGGATCCGTAGTCGTTCCCGGCACCGGCGAGACCGTGGCGACATTTTGCCCTGTCAAAGCGTTGACAAGAGATGATTTGCCGCTGTTGCGGCGGCCAAACAGGCCGATATGCAGGCGCATGGCCCTCGGCGTATCATTAAGACTCATCACACATTCCCTCCATTCTCATGCTTTCAGTATATCATAGCAGAAAATACCTTCCCATGATAAAATAGAATTATTCCAGTAAAGAAAACGAGGTTTTACCATGAGCGATTACACAAATTTTGAAGTCGGCCAGAAATTTCCACTGCCGATTGCCACGCAGGCCGATGGTGCTATGTTCCAGGTCGACGCCAACGGCGCCATGTTCATCCTGCAGCTTTCACACACAGATGTCATTGCACGCGAAGCCTTCCGCACGGGCAAAATGGAATTTGCCTTCTACGAGCAGGATGGACTTCTCTTTCTGCTTTACCAGATTGACGGCATCTTCAAAGAAGGCTGGGGCGATGCGCCGCTTTCCCTGCATACCCTGAAACCGAAATTCCTGCCCAACGAAAAGAGCCTGCAGGATAAGACGCTTCATCTCTATTTAGTCGATACGACCCTGCAGATTCTGCTGGCTCAGCGTGACATTGAACTGAATGATAAATGCCGGGCCATCATCCAAAAACACGTTGAGACACAAAAAAAGAAGCCGTTCTCCGACGAAGGCTTCCGCAAAAAGGTCCAAAAAATCTGGCAGACAAAAACACCGGCCATGATGCGTAAAGAAGCAGCTGCCGTACAGGAAGTCCCTCTTGACATTCCACTCGCCCCTTCTGAAGCTGCTAAGAAAAAGCTTCATTAATATATAGCAATATACAGCCTATCTGCCAATACCTGCATTAGATAGAAAAAAGACCCGTCTCTTGTGACGAGTCTTTTTTTATTGAACAAAATTTAAGCAGCTGTTTAGGCAACACCCTCTGCAGCAACAGCCGTGCGCTTATTGAGCCATTTCTCTACGAGCTCATGCTCATCGGCTTCCTTTGCCTTGACATCCGAGCCGGCTGCGTATTCTGCAAAGCTCTTGCCCATGAGTTTGGCAGCTTTGCCAAACTGTCTGACTCTTACCGGCACGTATACTTCTTCCATCCACTGCGAATAAATCTGTACTTTCATGATAATCTCTCCTTGAACTGCATGATCGCAAAATCAGTAATGGTAACAAACACCCACGACTCACTTCTGTCAATCGTCCAGATCACAAGACAAACTTTCCTTCATGTGCTGGTTCTCAAGGAGAACATCCACGCTGCTAAAAGTCTGTGCCACCATCTTGTTAATCAGATGACTTTCTTTCAAGCTGAGTTGTATCCCGGTTCGATGATTATTATACCGTGACCGGTTCCAATCGTCAAGAGGCAATCAATAAAAAACATGATACAATATACGAAATTTATTTCAAATCGAATGAAGTAAAGGTGCGTTTGCGTTTATCAAAGCGGACTGTTCCCGTATAACCAAAGCGTTTCGCATAGTCCACAGCCATCTGGTTGTAGTTGCCGCAGTCCTCCGGCTTGTGCGCATCCGATGTCGTGATGATGGGCAGGTCATACTGCGCCGCGAGCTTCATGAAGTCCGGATACGGCGAGATTTCATGAATGGGATAGCGGTAATACGTCCCTGTATTGACATCGACGACCATATTGGCCTTCTTGAGCGCTTTAACAACGCGCGTGAGATACGGCGTGACATCAAAATCCGGCAGATAGCGGAACAGACGGATGTTGAACGGATGGCCAAGTACATCGTAAAGGCCCGAGTCAGCAAGCTTCTCGACTTCCTCCGTATACCATTCATAAATATCCTCAAGGGGATGCTTGTCCCATTCTGCCTTGATTTCCGATGAATCGTAGGCCCAGCCATGCAGAAAATGGACGGAGCCAATCAGATAGTCAAAGTCGTAGTCCTTGAGGATATCCCGCACTTTCCCCTGATCCTGAAAATTGCAGACTTCCATGCCAATCTTGACATTGTGCTTCTGCTGCAGCTTGTGCATGAAGGCAAAGTATTCGTCAATCGTATACTTGAACTTATTGCTCTTGAGCCATTGCTGCTGAAACCTGCCGATGAACGAATCATCGAGCACGAGGTCCTCATAGTAAAGGGATTTGAACTCAGGGAACGTATGCGAATGCTCCGAGATGCCGATTTCTTTGAGGCCGCGCTTCTTCGCTGCCGTAAAGAACCCTTCGACCCAATTCTCATCGTAAGAGCCCTTTTCAAAATGCATGTGATAATCCGTACGCATTTACATCAGTCCTTCTTTCATCATACGTTTGATGCCAAGCAGCACGCCCTTATTTTCATTGGTATCCGTCTCAAAGTTGGCAATCTTCTTGATTTCCGGATAGGCGTTTTTCATCGCAAAGCTGTATTTTACCGAAGCGAGCATTTCCGCATCGTTCATGAAATCGCCAAACGCTGCGCATTCATCGGGACGGATGCCAAAGCGCCGCTGCACTTCCTGCACGGCAATGCCCTTATTGATATGCGGATGCATGAGGTCCACCCAATAGTCGCTTGACAAAACGACCTGCAGCTGCGGCTCAAACTGCTTCATAACGGGATAAATCGTCTCCGCTGCGTGACCGGAAGGGTCAAAAAATGACGTCTTGATTGGCGTATCCGGCACATCAATAAACGACGGAATCGGCTCAGAATGCGTATAGTATTTATGAAGCTCCTTAAGAAATTCCTCCGTATACTGTCTCGTGAGCACATAGCCGTTCTTCATGCCGCAGAAAACGCCGTAAATATTCGGCAGGCTTTCTGCTGTTTTTAAAACCTGCTGGGCCAGCTGCTTGTCCATCGGGCAGGAAAAAATCAATTCATCGCGATACATGACCATCGTGCCATTTTCCGCGAGAAAGAGGAAGTCGTCCTTGTAGTTCTGGAAGCTGTCTTCCAAAGAATAGTATTGACGGCCGGAAGCCGGCGCGAACATCACGCCGCGCTTCTTGAGCTCTGTCACGATTTCGTCAAAGCCTGCCGGCACATTGCCCCGGTCATCGAGCAGCGTCCCGTCCATATCCGAGAAAATAATCTTTATCATACATTCCCTCACAATCTAAACTTCTAACCCGCCCAAAGCGGTCCTTACAGCATCAAAAGACATTCTCATTATAACAGGAATGGCCGGCTGGTTTCAATGCAGAAAAAACTGCTGCATCGAGGAGATGCAGCAGTCTGAGCGTAAGAAAAGGGAATAAAAATGGACGGTTTCAGGATATTTAAAATCAGCTGGCAATGCCCGGCGTCGTCATGTGTTCCGGGGAAAGGATGCTGTGCAGGCGGCTGACAGGCAGCAGGCCCTCTTCCTCCACGATTTCTTCGATGGGGCGGCCGGTCTGATAGGCCTTGCGCGCGAGGCGTGCCGAATTTTCATAGCCGATATGCGGCAGCAGGGCCGTGACAACGCCCACACTGTGACGGACCCATTCCGTGCACTGTTTGCGGTTGGCCTCAAGCCCCTCAAGCAGTTTTTCGCGGAACGTATTGACGGCTTCCGTCATGTAATTCATCGAATTGAACAGATTGAAGGCCATGACCGGCTCCATGACATTGAGCTCGAACTGTCCGTTTTCCACGGCCATGCTCAGCGCAAGGTCGTTGCCGATGACCTGATAGCAGACCTGGTCAAGGACTTCCGCAATGACCGGATTGACCTTGCCCGGCATGATGGAGCTGCCCGGCTGGCGCGCCGGCAGTTTGAGCTCGTTGAGTCCGCAGCGAGGACCTGAGGCCATCAGGCGGATATCATTGGCCATCTTGATGAGGACGAGGGCCGTGACTTTCATGGCTGCGGAAACGTCGGCGAAACCATCCGTATTATTCGTGGCATCCACGAGATTGTCGGCCGTATGGAAGTCTTCCTTCGTAATCGCGGAAAGGTGCTCGGCGACAAGGCGGATGTACTTCGGCTCGGCGTTAAGGCCCGTCCCCACAGCCGTTGCGCCCATATTGATGGTATGGATGCCCGCAATGGCAGTCTGCAGGCGGCGGCTGGCACGGCGCACAGCTGAAGCATATGCCGCCATCTCCTGCCCTAACGTGATAGGCACGGCATCCTGCAGATGCGTACGGCCCATCTTGATGACATCATGGAATTCATTGGCTTTGGCGTCAAGGCCGTCTGCCAGTTTATCAAGCGCTGCAGTCAGGCGCTGACTCTTGCTGCAGAGGCATACCTTGATGCCAGTTGGAAAGGAATCATTCGTGGACTGGGCCATGTTGACATGATTGTTCGGCGAAACAATGTCATAAGAGCCGCGCGGCTTTCCGAGAAGATCAAGGGCACGGTTGGCGAGTACTTCATTCATATTCATATTGATGGAAGTACCTGCACCGCCCTGAATCGGGTCCACTGGAAACTGGTCATCCCAGCGGCCATTGATGACTTCATTAGCCGCTGTGATAATGGCCTGCCCGATGCGCGGCGTCAGACGGCTCGTCTCCATATTGGCAATAGCAGCAGCTTTCTTGACCTTCGCCAGCGAAGCGATGAATTCAGGGTCCAGATGCTGATGTGTAATCTTGAAATTCTCCATGGCACGCATCGTCTGTACGCCATACAGCACTTCATCCGGCACTTCCATCTCACCGAGGAAATCATGTTCCACTCTCATTTTTTCTGCTCCTCTCCAAAATTAATGAAATGCATCCATATCTAAAAACAAATAGCTGAAAGGCTGACTTCAGGCACCGACATTTGCATGGACCTGTTCTTTATAACCAATGCTTTTGCGGATGGACTGTTCAAAAATACGCAGGCCCGCCTCAAGCTGCACATTCGTCATGACCAGCGGTGCCAGGAAGCGGATGACATTGCCGTAAATACCGGCACCTTCGACGAGCAGGCCATGACGGGCATTTTCCTCGATGATGGCCTTCGTGAGTTCGGGGGCAGGCTCTTTCGTCGAAAGATCTTTGACAAATTCGATGCCGACCATGCCGCCAAGGCCTCGTACATCGCCGATCACACCGTATTTCTGCTTCCATTCCTCATAGCGGGCCATGACCTTCCGGCCCATGGATACGGAACGCTCTGCCAAATGATCGCGCTCCATGATCTCGATGGTCTTGAGGGCTGCAGCACAGGCCAGCGCGTTGCCCCCAAACGTGCCGCCGATGACGCCTTTTGGCACCGACTGCATGATTTCTTCCCGCGCGATGATGGCGCTCAGCGGCACGCCGGCGGCAATGGACTTGGCCGTGGCGATGATGTCAGGCTGTACGCCGGCATCCTGCCAATAATCCGAGGCAAACATGCGTCCCGTACGGCAGAACCCCGACTGCACTTCATCGGCAATCAGCAGAATGCCGTGCTCATCACAGATTTTCCGCACGGCCTTGACCCATTCAATCGGGGCCGGAATAAAGCCGCCTTCGCCCTGCAGCGGTTCCACCACGATGGCGGCAACGTATTCGGCCGGTGAAGCATTCTCAAAGACTTCCTTCAATTTCCCGATGTAATACGGCAGAGCCGCTTCTTTCGGCATGCCGGCCGGACGTCGGTAAAGATAAGGAAACTCCGCGCGATAGACCCCGTCGGGGAACGGCCCCATGCCTTTCGCGTAAGCTTTTTTCGCCGTCATGGACATCGTCAGCAGCGTGCGGCCGTGAAAGGCACCGGAAAAGACGATGATATTCGGTCGTTTCGTGAAAGCCTTGGCCACCTTGACCGCATTTTCATCGGCCTCCGCGCCGCTGTTGGCAAAATACGTGCGTTTTTTCGCGCCGCGCACCGGTGCCATGCTGTTGAGTTTCTCAGCGAGCTTGACATACCCTTCATGCGTGACCACGTTAAACATGCCGTGGAAATATTTGTCAGCCTGTTCTTTGACGGCTGCCACGACTTCCGGATGGCAGTGACCGATGTTTAAGACACCGACACCGCCAATCCAATCGAGGAAGCGGTTGCCATCGAGGTCTTCGATGATGGCACCGGCCGCCCGCTTCATTGCGACTGGGTAGCCGCAGGAAATGGCATCAGGAACGGCCTGTTCACGGCGGGCAATCAAAGCCGCCGACTTAGGCCCCGGCAGTGTATCAGTAATGATTTCAGGCAAAGCATCGCTTAACATGATGAATCCCTCCAATTGCATTTTTGGCAAAAGAAAAGCGATACGGCAGGCTGCCTGTACCAGCGCCATTGCCGTATCGCTTTTGTCTCTTTTGTTTTATGCATTTAGTTTAACGCAGGGCCGACCGCGCGGCAAGGGGCCGCAAACATGATTTTCTCCTAAAGAATTGTACTTACAGCACAAATTTTATATAATACCAACAGAAGAGAAAGGAGGATTCCGCATGTCCATTCCCATTCAGGCCATTTACGAAACAACAGGAGCCCACTACGGTCTGCGCCTGCTGACCGGTGAAAACGGCCTCACAAAAGAATTTACCTGGGTACAGCTCTGCGAAGACATCGGCAATGCGAGTTTTTTCCGCGGCAATGAACTCGTCATCACGACGGGACTCTCGTCCAATCACGCAAACTGGCTGCAGGATTTCATCAAAGAACTCATCCGCCATCGCGCCTGCGGCCTCATTATCTACATCGGCAAATACATTCAGGAAAAAGATATCACGCCGGATATCATTGCCTTCTGTCAGGAGCAGCATTTCCCCTTATTTTCCCTGCCATGGCAAGTCCATCTGGCCGACATCATGCAGGATTACTGCGAGCGCCTGCTGCGCGCCCGTCAAAAGGAAATGGACCTGGAGCGGCTGCTGCGCAGTCTGCTGCTTCCCTGCAGCCGTCCGGAAAAATCTGAAAAATACCTGCAGGAACTTCGGGAACGCGGTCTCGAGGAAATGCCCTTTTCCCTTTTCGTTTTCCCTCTCAGGGCAGCACATCTCACCGATGAACAGCAGCAGTCCATCCGCCTTGCCTGGAAACGCCGTCTCAATCATCTTTCCCGCCGTTACAGCCTTTTCTTCTATAAAAAACAGCTCATTCTGATTCTTGCCAAACCTCAGGAAATCCAGTCAGGCCTTTTGCAGGAACTTAAAACAGAGCTGCCCAAGGGCGCACTTCCCGCCGCCAGCGGCGAGAGCAGGGTGCACGCAGATTGGCAGGAGCTCCCTGTCTCCTACGCCGAGGCCTGTGCAGCGGCCGCAGCAGCCGGTTTCCAGCAGAAAAGTCACCTCTGTTTTGACGAACTCGGCATTTACCGCCTTTTCTTTACCGTCTCCGACCGGAAACTGCTTCAAACGATGCGCAATGAACAGCTTTTTCCCCTGCAGGAATATGACAAAGCGCATCACACACATCTCTTAGACACTCTGCGCGCTTATCTCTTCCACGGCAACAGCCTGCAGCAGACGGCTGCCCTGACCTTCACGCACCGCAATACCGTCAATTACCGCATGAACAAAATTCGCGAGCTCACCGGCAGCGATTTTGCGGATGCCATCGTCTGCTTCCATTATATACTGGCTTTTTATCTCGACGATTACCTAAGGCTGCACGATACCCCTGACAAAACAACGTAAAATCCGCCATACCGCAGATTTGTTGATTCTTTCAGCATGTCTTATAATAGGGCTTAGACATACACCAACAAATAAATAAAATGCGAGGTTACATACAATAATGAAAGCAATCATCAACGGCAAATGCATTCTTCCTGATGAAACGGGAGACTTTAAGGTACGGGAAGGGCTTGTCCTTCTCTATGACCAGAAAATCCGCCATATCCTAGAAAAAGAGGAATTCACTTCCGGCAGCTATGCGGTCGATAAAACTATCGATGCAGCAGGCTGCTATGTCTCTCCGGGCTTCCTCAACGTCCACATCCACGGCTGCGTCGGCGCCGATACGATGGATGATGACCCGGAGGCCATTCATAAAATGCAGCTGTTTCAGGCTGAGACAGGTGTGACATCTTTTCTGCCGACGACCATGACCTATGATTTTAAGACACTCGACCGCGCTTTCTCCCATGTGCGCGAGGCCATGAAACGGCAGGACGGCGCGCGCGTGCTCGGCTGTCATATGGAAGGGCCTTTTATCAGCCCCGCCAAAAAGGGAGCACAGGCCGAGAAAAACATTGTGCCCGCAGATTTCACGAAAATTGCCCCGTATCAGGACATCGTCAAAATCATCACGATTGCCCCTGAAGAACTTCACGATAACGGACATTTCATTGCGCAGTGCCACAAGCATCAGATCGTCGTCTCACTCGGCCATACGGCAGCCGACTATGACACGGCCCGTAAGGCCATTGAAACATACGGTGCCAAGCACATCACGCATCTCTTTAACGCGATGACCGGTCTCCATCAGCGCCGTCCGGGTGTCGTTGGCGCCGCGCTCGATACCGATGCAAACTGCGAGCTCATCGTCGACAACGTTCACATTCATCCTGCTGTCCAGCGCCTTGTCTATAAGCTCAAGAAAAATCATCTGATTCTCATCACCGACTCCCTGCGCGCCTGCGGCCTCGGCGACGGCCCGTCGGAACTCGGCGGGCAGAAGGTTTTCGTCAAAGGCACGCTCGCCACACTTGCAGACGGCACCATCGCCGGCAGCGTGCTCTGCATGAATGACGGCCTGCGCATCTTCCACGAAAATACAAATGCTCCCATTGAAGAAGTCATCACCACGGTCACGAAGACACCCGCCATGGAACTTCACCTTTATGATGACCTCGGCTCCCTCAGTGTCGGCAAAAAAGCAGATATCACGATTTTTGACGATGCGTTCCACATTCAGCGCACCATCGTAGAAGGACGCGACGCCTACCTGAAAAAATAACCCTTCAGCTATCTGTTCATCAAAAAACGTCTCTCTGACATCCGTTCAAAGAGACGTTTTTTCATTTTTATTTCGCTTTCTTCTGCTCCCTGCGGGCAGCCGAAGGCACGATGCCAATAGCGCAGAGAATCGTAAAGACGATAAAGGAAATCTCGATATTGCGCAGGAGCTCATCATTTGAGGTCAAAAAATCCCAGTCCAATGACATAATCATCGTCACAATGGCCACCGAAGTGACCTGACCGACAAGGCGCACCGTACCGAGCATCGATGTCGCCAGACTGTAATACTTCTTCGGCACCGAGCCCATGATGGCATTGTTGTTCGGCGCGGCGAACAGGGCAAAGCCCACGCCGATGATCATGACGACAGGCACGACGAGCCAGAGGGATTCAAGATGCACCGCGAGGACAAGCCCCAAAATACCAAGGGCTGTAACGCCCATGCCCAGAGAGGCAATCTTTCCCGGAGGATATTTGTCGGAAAGTTTCCCCGCCATTGGTGAAAGCATCGCCATGACGATGGGCTGAATCAGCATCATGAAACCAGCCTCGCGTGACGAAAGCCCGAGAACCGACTGCAGATAAATGGACAGCAGGAAACTGATGCCAAACGTCGCGCTGTAATTGATCATGGCAGCAAGATTCGACAACGAGAATTCACGATTGCCGGCAAGGATATAAAGCGGCAGGATGGGGTCCTTTTCCTGAAGTTCATGACGTACGAAAAAAGCAAATACGAAAAGGCCGCCCAAAAGCACTGCAAAGGCCCACGAAAGATTCGCGAGCTCCGACAGGCCAAACATCGCCAGCACCATGGCAAAACCATAAAGGACAGCACCTTTGCCATCTACTCCCGTGACCTTCTGTGCCAGCCATTCCTCATGCAGATAACGCTGCGTCGCGAGCACGCAGGCAAGACAGGCCAGCGTGATAAAGATGAAAATGCTCTGCCAGCCCGCGTAATAATTGAGGAGGCCGCCGAGGACCGGCCCGCAAGCCAGTCCGACATAGACCATCGAGACCATCCAGCCAAGGGCCTGTCCCCGCTTTTCCGGCGGAAAGACCAAAGCGACAATGGACATATTCGTCGCGTAGAGCATCGCGGCCGCCACGCCCTGCAGCCCCCGCGCTGCGAGTAAGAACGTCATGTTGGGGGTAAAAATACATAGACATGAGGAAATTGTAAAGAGAAGTGTCCCCCAGAAGAAAATCCGCCGTTTGCCCAACCGGTCGGCCAGCTTGCCCATGGGCAGCAAAAAAACGATGGAGACGAGCAGAAAAATTTCCAGAACCCAGCCGAGCTCGTTGGCAGCAGCGCCATAAGCCCTGCCGATGTCTGGAAGTGAAAGCGTCAAAGCGCTGCTTGTAAACGGCGTCACGAAAGACGACATCATCATGATGAGAAGAATCTTATTTCTGTTTGTAACGGTCATATGCTTCACCACGGATTCATACACAAAAATACGGAACA
Organism: Mitsuokella apri; assembly: GCF_047974105.1. Classification (NCBI taxonomy): domain Bacteria; kingdom Bacillati; phylum Bacillota; class Negativicutes; order Selenomonadales; family Selenomonadaceae; genus Mitsuokella; species Mitsuokella apri. Next base: position 50,113 of record NZ_JBHYRS010000007.1, on the reverse strand, counting down.
TCTTCAACCGGTCGCCAAAATGACCAGTCAATTGAGAATATCTCTATTTTAACGCAGGGCAGGCGCGAAAATCAATTCCTATCTTTTTTGATACTGCCTGCTAAAAATGACGGCAGCTTTGCAGCACAAACAAATAGAACCTTACTCAGAAAAATAATATAAGAAAATTTTATTTTATTTTCATATATTCTACACCAAAATTTCAGTTAAACTCGCTAAACTAAATGTAATTGAAATACCTCCGACTGAAAGAAGGGATTCTCATGAAAAAGAATTTTTATCTTGACCTGCTGCTATTCCTCAGCGGCCTCGTCTGCATCGTCACGGGCATCGTGCTCGACTTCCATCTTTTCGCCGGCTTCGGCAATGGACGTGCCGTCAAGGGGATTATCACCAACGTCCATACCTACAGCGGCTACATCATGATGATTGGCCTGCTCTTCCATCTCGTCTGGCATTGGCAGTGGGTCAAGGCCGTGGCCAAAAAGCAGCTCGGCAAATAAAACAGGCAAAGAAAAACGCGTTCCCAATGGGTTCGCGTTTTTCTTTGCCTGTTTGCTTCTATAATATAGAGAGATTATTCGCCGCGGCGGCCATGGTAGAGGCACCAGGGCTCTTCGCTCATGTAGTCGCCATTATGATAGTACGCAGCGCGCGCACGGCAGCCGCCGCAGGCACCCTTGTACTGACAGGAGCCGCAGCCGCCGCTGTAATCGAGCGTGCGGAGTTTCTGCAGGACCTCATTCTTGGCCCAGATTTCATCAAACGGCGTCTCGCGCACATCGCCGAGTTCCATATTGAGGTAGGCACAGGGCTGGACCTTGCCGCGCGGGCTGATGATGCAGTAAGAAAGACCAGCGAGGCACCCTCTGTGGAAGCGCGTCTTATAGCCGAGCTGATCCGCGATGCGCAAAAACTGCGGCGCACACGTCGGCTTGAGCTCGATATCGACTTCCTGCTGCTTTTTCATGATGCGCGTGAGCACATCTTCATACTGTTCCGCACGCAGCGATTCTTCTTCAATCGTCTTCGCACGGCCCGTCGGCACGAGGAAGAAGAAATGATGGGCCTTCGCGCCAATCTCAACGGCAAAATCCGTCATGGCCTCAAGTTCGCCCTGATTCCAGTCCATGACAGTCGTATGAATCTGGAACAGCAGACCGACAGCACGGCAGTTTTTCATGCCCTGTACGGCGCCTTCCCAGCCTCCCGGGAAACTGCGGAACTTATCGTGCTTGGCCGGGTCGAGCGAATCGAGCGAAATGCCCATGGCGCGGGCACCGGCTTCCTTGAGCTTTTTCGCCATGTCGAGCGTAATCAGCGTGCCGTTCGTGCCGAATACCGGAATCATATGCAAATCCGCAGCGTATTTGACAAGTTCGAGGATGTCCGGACGCATCAAGGGCTCGCCGCCCGAGAAAATCATGATTTTGAAACCGGCTTTGGCAATTTCACGCAGGAGTTTCTTGCCTTCTTCGGTGTTTAATTCCTCTTCGGCCCTGCAGCCGGCATCGCGGTAGCAATGGGCGCAGTACATATTGCAGGCGTTCGTCGTATTCCACGAGATGATTTTCATTTCTGTTCCTCCGTCAGTCCGATTTCCTCATCCGTCAGATAGCAGCTCGGGTCCGATTCCCAGAAATCGCCCGTGCGCGCCTCGGCACGCGTGCGGAAATTGCCGTTGCAGTTATTGAGCCACTTGCATTTTGCGCAGCGTCCTTTCAGCAGATGCTTGCGGTCCTTGAGACCTGCCATGATGGGATTCGACGTGTCCTGCCAGATATCGCCGAATTTGCGCTCACGTACGTTGCCAAACGTATGATGCTGCGTGAACTGGTCCGGATGAACATAGCCTAAAGGGTCCACTTCACCAAACGCAATGCCCGAGCGGTTGCCGCCGTTCATCGAAATGTACTTTTTGATCTGCGCAGCCGTCTCCACATCTCCGGCTTCCAGAGCCTTGAGATACATGTACGGACCGTCGCAGTGGTTGTCGACCGTGAGGATTTCCTTCTGCAGGCCGCGTTCCTCGAAATCCTTCGTGCGGCGGATAATTGTGTCCATCGCGCGGCGCGATTCCTCCGGCGTGACATCCTGATCCATCATCTGCTCGCCGCGGCCCGAATAGACGAGATGGTAGAAACAGACACGGTTGATATTCTCTTCTTCAATGAAATCGAAAATGCGGTCGAGCTCCTGAATATTGTGATGGTTGATGGTGAAACGCAGGCCGACGCGCTGTCCTACGGCCACGCAGTTCTCGATGCCCTGCATGGCTTTTTCGTAGGCGCCTTCCACACCGCGAAACTTATCATTGATATCTTTAAGGCCGTCGAGCGAAATGCCGACGTAGCCTACGCCGATATCCTTGATGCGCTGAGCGACTTCGCGCGTAATCAGCGTGCCGTTTGTCGAAAGCGTCGGACGAACGCCCTTTGCCTGTGCATAAGCTGCCAGCTCGAAGAAATCCGGGCGAATCAGCGGTTCGCCGCCGGAAAACAGCAGCACCGGTACATGGAAGTCCGCGAGGTCATCGATGAACTTCTTTGCTTCTTCCGTCGTCAGCTCGTCTTTGTATTTTTTCGCATCGGACTTCATATAACAATGCATGCATTTGAGGTTGCAGGTCTTCGTCGAGTTCCAGACCACGACAGGCCCTACGCCCTCTGCTGCACCGTTGCGCATCGTGTGGGCATTTTTCGTATAACGCAGGCGGTCGCCAAAATATTCCCGCGCAAATAAAAGTTTTGTAACACTGATCATAAATTTTCTCCTAAGACGTTAAAACGTTGAAAAGTAAAAGGGGAACGAAGCTGTCTGCCCCGTGCCTTTTACTGTTTGCGGATTCCTGCCAGCAGCAGCCGCGTTTTGAGCGCTACATTCTGCTGAAAGCTGATGGGCAGCTTGCTGAAAGCTGCTGCCTGATAGATGGAATGAAACATCTCGGCGATGAGGTCCGCCGGCACATCGTCGCGAATCTCCCCTGCCTGCTGCCCCTGATGCAGGATTTCCTCAAAAATGGACTTGAATCCCGGTGTGGCCATGCCTCTGCGTGCCTTCTCCTGCGGTTTTGCCGAATGCTCGGCCGCCGAAAGAAAGAGCGGCAGAAGGAAACGATTTTCATCGAGGAATCTTGCCGTAATGGCGCTGCCTGCCTCTAAAAGCTCATAGGAAGGCCGTTTTGCCTCACGCATGTTTTGCAGCTCCGCATTGACCTCCTGCACAAAACGCCCGAGCAGGCACATGAGGATTTCTTCCTTCGACTCGAAGTAATTATAAAATGTGCCAATACCGAGGTCCGCCGCATTCATGATGTCGGCAATGGAGGTTTCCTTGAAGCCCTGGCGGGAAAACTCGCGGACAGCGGCATCGAGGATGGCCTTGCGGGACTGCAATTTTTTTCTCTCTCTGCGCCCCATCTTCTCTTCCATTTGTATCGCTCCAGTCTATTTGCTATAACTGACTTCTGTTGACTATTCCATTATATCGGAAAATACACTTTTTATAAAGAGAAAAATGAACATAGTTCATCTTTTTATTTTATGAGTCTCATATTTCAAAAAATCATGCCTAAAAAATTTATTTCATCAAAAGTGTTGACAGGACCGCCATAAGGTGATACTATAATATGTGTTGACAGCGATAAGCACCAACAAGAACATGACTCAGTAGCTCAGCTGGATTAGAGTATTTGACTACGAATCAAAGGGTCGGGGGTTCGAGTCCCTCCTGGGTCACCATTTGAAAGTACAAGCACTTGCCTCGGCAAGTGCTTTTTTCGTATCATCCATGTACAGCCTATTATATAGAAAGGAACGATTGATTCTATGCTCTACATCGTCACCAAACTCGTCACCGAAGGCCAGCAGAAAGAATTTTCCCTGATTGGCGCCAGTGAGGACAAAAAGCGCGCCGCTGCCATCGCCGCCGATGTCTACAAGGACTACAATAAAAACGCTTCCTTCCAGAACATCGAGATGATCACGGAATGGCTGGCCACGCGCCACACCTACTCCTTCCGCAAGGACAAGGACCACCGCCTGCAGCTGGCCATCACCGCACTTGAGGGCGAGGTACAGCCCAAAGACAAGCAGCTCATTTTCAGCGCCGCAGCTGAGGAAGAAGAACTCATGCGCCGCGTGAGTCAGGCCCTTTTCGAAGGAAAGCACGCGGCAGAGCGCAGAGACGGGACAGTCCATTCCTGCCCGATTGAAAAATAAGAAATAACGGCCCTAACATAAAAATCCGCCCCGTCATGGAGCGGATTTTTTTATCCCCTATATTTTATTTCTGTCATTCATCCAGCGCAGCGCCATTCGAAGCGATGACCTTCTGATACCAATAGAAGGATTTTTTCGGGTAACGGGCAAGCGTCCCTGTGCCGTCATCGTTGCGGTCGACGTAGATAAAGCCGTAGCGTTTGCTCATCTGGGCAGTCGAGGCCGAGACGAGGTCAATGCAGCCCCAGGTCGTATAGCCCAGGACTGGCACACCATCCTTTATGGCCTCGCCGAGCTGTACGAGATGGTCGTGCAAAAACTCGATGCGGTAATCGTCTTCGACCGTCTTGCCGCCTTTGCCATCATCGACCAGTACATCTTTGGCACCAAGGCCGTTTTCAACGATGAACAGCGGCTTCTGCCAGCGGTCATAGTAGCGGTTCAGCACATAGCGCAGGCCCTGCGGGTCAATGGTCCAGCCCCATTCACTTTTCTTGAGATACGGATTGTCCTTGCCGCCCATGAGATTGGCACTTTCGCTCTCCTTGCCCTTTCTGCCCTCGCAGAGGCTCGAATAATAACTGAACGAAACAAAATCCACCGTATTTTCTGCGAGCAGTTCTTCTTCCTCTGCCGTCACGTTTACCGTGATGCCCTGTTCCCGGAAATAACGCTTCATGTAGCCCGGATAGCGGCCGCGCACGTGCATATCCCCGAAGAAATCATTGAAGTGATTGGCTTCCATGACGGCAAGGACATCATCCGGAGCAGGAGTCAGCGGGTAGATGGGCAGGGCGAGGATCATGCAGCCGACTTTGGCGTCCGGCATGATCTCATGGGCCAGCTTCGTCGCAAGGGCCGAAGCCACGAACTCATGATGGCAGGCCTGATAGAGGTCTGACAGACTGAGCTCCTCGCGCGGCGTCAGGATGCCGCCGGACAGCAGCGGCTGGCGCAGCACCGAATTGATTTCGTTAAAAGTCAGCCAGTATTTGACTTTTCCCTTATAGCGGTTGAAAATCGTGCGCACATAACGCTCGTAAAAGCCGATGAGGTCATGATTGACCCAGCCGTTGTACTGTTCTGCAAGATGCAGCGGCGTCTCGTAATGCGAAATCGTCACGAGCGGCTCAATACCGTATTTATGGCATTCGTCAAAAAGGTCATCGTAGAACTGCAGTCCCTTCTCATTCGGCTCTGCGTCATCGCCATTGGGGAAAATGCGGCTCCAAGCAATCGAGGTGCGAAATACCTTAAAGCCCATCTCGGCAAAAAGCTTAAGATCCTCTTTGTAGCGATGATAAAAGTCGATGCCCGCAAGCTTCAGATTATCCGGCGTCGGCTCTTTCGTCGGTCCCGTCAGCACGCCTTTCGGCATGACATCCTGAATATCAAGGCCCTTGCCATCCTCGTTATACGCACCTTCACACTGATTGGCTGCCACTGCGCCGCCCCAAAGGAATCCTTCTGGAAATTTCATGATATGCCTCTTCCTTTTCGCTAATAACTTCTTCATATTATCATTATAGTAGCATCTTCCCCTAAGGGCGGCAAGATTGCACGCACGAAAAAAGCGCCGCTTGCGCGACGCTATGCATTCAAGGTGGTGGGCAGGGATGGATTCGAACCATCGTAATCCGAAGATGACAGATTTACAGTCTGTTCCCTTTAACCACTCGGGCACCTACCCACAATGGTGACCCAGGAGGGACTCGAACCCCCGACCCTTTGATTCGTAGTCAAATACTCTAATCCAGCTGAGCTACTGAGTCATGTGTTGGTTATGAAATTTTATTTTGGTGGGCCCACTTGGACTCGAACCAAGGACCGACCGGTTATGAGCCGGTTGCTCTAACCAACTGAGCTATAGGCCCATTGATTTATATGATCCGCAAGGCGGAATCAAGCAGATGGAGCGGAAAACGAGGCTCGAACTCGCGACCCCCACCTTGGCAAGGTGGTGCTCTACCACTGAGCTATTTCCGCAAATGGAGCGGAAAACGAGGCTCGAACTCGCGACCCCCACCTTGGCAAGGTGGTGCTCTACCACTGAGCTATTTCCGCATCTCATCTTGTTGTCATCCTTCAGAAGACATTCAGAAGAACTTATGTCTCGCTGACTGACAAAAACTATTTTACTCATTTATGCCGCGTTTGTCAACACCTTTTTGAAAAAAATTTAAAAAGAACGCCATCTGCCTCAAAAAAACAAGGCAGATGGCCATGTTATAACCATTGCAAATGCAGGCAGCCTCAGGGCTTCCGGCGAAAAATGCGGCCGCCGGGGCGCGGATGATAGAGCTGCCAGCCAAACTTTAGGGCGCAGCCGCGCAGGACCAGCACAATGACAAAGCAAAGCCACGAAGACACGTCTGCTCCCCAGATCGGCCAGCTCCAGCACATGAACCAGGCACCGACGAGCGAGGCCACGGCATAGACATCCATGCGCAGGACGACGGGCACACGCTGTGCCATGAGGTCACGCAGCATGCCGCCGCCCACGGCCGTGATGACACCGAGCATCATCGGGAAAACATAGGGATTCCCCGTGCCCAGCGTCAGCCCCGTCAAGGTTCCGGTTACCGTAAAAGATGCGAGCCCGATGGTATCGGAAATATCGTAGAGCCGCGTCATCGTTTTGCGGCGCCTGCGGTCAAGCTGAAACGTTTCATAACCATAGGAAACGATGACGGCCGTCACGACCGACAGCAGCAGGTCCGTAGGCTGACGCAGAGCCACGGGCGGCGTCACGCCGGCTAAGACATCGCGGACCATGCCGCCGCCCACGGCCGTCAACAGGGCAAGAACCGTGACACCGAAGATATCCATGCGGCGCGACAGTCCGACCATGGCCCCCGAAACGGCAAAAGCCAGTGTACCGGCCCAGTCAAATAAAATCCAGGTCATATTTTTCTCCTGCCCCTCTGCCGCCGAAGCCGCTTCTCTTACTCCGCTTATTTTGTCTCTTTAGCAGCTTCGCAGACAATGGCCAGAGCCCATCTGGCCGCATCATAGAGGTCTTTTTCTTCAATATATTCTTCTTTCGTATGGCAGTTCGTCATGCCCACGCCGAGCACGACCGTCGGCACACCATAGGTATTAAAATGATTCGCATCCGAGCCGCCACCCGATTCTTCAAGCTCGATGGGGAAATGGAGCTTCTCAGCCGCACACGCAGCAATGACAATGGCTGGCGAATCTTTCGGAATCTCATATGGGCCATAGTCGGGGCTGACTTCTGCCGTAATCTTACAGCGGGTTAATTCTTCACCCAGTTTGAAATGGTCGACAATGCGGCGCGTGATTTCGTCGAGCTTCTTTTTATCACGGCTGCGCGACTCGTAATAAATATCGCAGCTGTCTGCCACGACATTTGTCGCACTGCCGCCTGCAATGCGGCCAATGTTGCAGGTCGTCTCGGCATCGATGCGTCCCTGCGGAGCATCGGCGAGCAGCACACCGGCTGCCTGTATCGCATTGATGCCATTTTCCGGCTCAACGCCGGCATGAGCAGCCTTGCCGGCAATATGAATATGAATCTGATTCTTGCCCGGCGCCTTATAGCTCATGACACCCGGATGACCGTGCGTATCGAGCGTAAAGCCCATATCCGCATGCAGCAGGCTGCTGTCGAGGTTCTGTGAGCCATGCACGCCGTTTTCTTCCGAAATCGTAAAGACAACCTGCAGAGGGCCATGCGGCAGCTTCTGTTCCTGCAGCTGGCGCAGCGTTTCCAGAATAGCCGTAACGCCTGCCTTATCATCCGAACCAAGAATCGTCGTGCCATCGGAGCGGATAATGCCATTTTCAATAACGGGATGAATATCCGCACAGGGCTCTACGCAGTCCATATGAGCTGTAAGCATGACGGTCGGCACATATTCTCTCCCTGCAGTTGCCGGAAAATCGGCCACGAGATTGCCGCAGTTGCCGCCGAGCTTCTCGCCGGCATGATCCTCTTTGACCTTACCGCCGAGTTCCTGCAAGCGTTTTGTCAAAAGGTCGCCAATTTCCCGTTCGTCATGCGTCGAACAGCGAATATGGATAAGCTCCAGAAATTCCTTAAGCACACGTGCCTCATTAATCATGTTATGACTTCCTTCCTACATTATAACAAAAGCATCAAGACAATGGCAGAGGCGATGCATGGCAGTGCATTGCGCTTGGATACTTCAATCGGGTTGACTTTGGCAAGGCCGGCACAGATGATAGCAGCGCCGGCAATCGGCGACATTGAACGGCCCATGGCACCGGCAATCTGCGCCAGAGAACCAAGGTCCATGATAGAAAGTCCGAACTGCTCCGCAAACGGCGTGATGGCACCGTTGAAGGCAAACGCCGCCGCATCGCCTGAACCGGAAATGACGGCGATGAAGAAAGGACCAAACGTGCCCGCAGCGGCCGCGGCTGCCTGCGAACCTTCCATGAGGTCCGTCAGCGCACCCGTAAGGCCGATAGCCGTCATGCCTGTCGTGAAGACACTCGCGCAGACGATAAGACCGATGACATCGGCATAGGCATTGCCCATGCCCTCAAAGAATTTGCGGCAGATGGCCTGTGCATCCTGCAGCGTGACGAGGAAGCCAAGAGCCACGCCAATGAGCATCGACAGCGGTACGCTGACAGGCGGCAGTACGCCGACCTGCTTCGAGCCAAGAATCAAAAGAATGAGCGGCACGAGCGGCACAACGGCCAATAATGGTTTCACATGAAATTCTTCTGTCTTGGCAGCATCTTCGCCAAGAGCAGCCAGATACGCCTGACGGCGTTCGTCTGTCGCTCCTTCTTTGCGAATGACTGCATAAGCCGTCATGACAATAACACAGGCAATCGAAGCAATGACAGAAGCCGGCGTCTCATTGATGATGACCGTCATCATGTCCGTACCGGCCAAATCCGCCACGAAGGGATTGTGGGCATTGCCCGGGCTTATCGCACTGCCCCAGGTGCCCGCCAGCACCGTCGCTGCCGCCATGGCCGGATGGACACCGGCCGCGATGAGCGTTGGAATCAGAATACTGCCGACTGCAGCAGAGCAGCCTGACGCCGAGGGAATGGCCAGACTGATCCACCAGGTCAGAAAGAACGAAATCGGCACTAAAATGGCACGTCCCTTTTTCAAAAGACCTGAAATTGACTGTACGAGATGCTGGTCGCAGGTCGTCAAACGCATGACGTACGAAAAACCCATGACGGTACAGATTGTCGGCACCAAAGAATTATTGACCATTGCCTTGGTAAATGCCTTCATGACATCACCGGGCAGGCCGCCAATCAAACACATGCAAAGACCAGCCAAAAAAAGGACAAGCCTTGCCTCGTATTTCTTGACAATCAGCACGAACGTCAGGACGACGATGAGACCTCCTGCAAGTAACATAAGAAAACCTCCATTCAATTTATAAGATTTTTCTGTTGATTCCTTACATATATTTTATATATTTTTCGTTTATCTTTCAATAACTTATAATAATTTTATTGTCTACTGTAAATGAACATCATCGCTGTTCTATTTGTAATCCTGTCACAATCTTCTTTTTTTAACTGAATAAATCGTGTTATAATGGATAAGACAAAATAACGAAAGGATTTCTTCCATGAAAAAATATAAACTTCTATTTGTCTGCCACGGCAATATCTGCCGTTCAACAATGGCCGAATTTGTCATGAAAGACCTCGTACGCAAGGCAGGCCTTGCCGATCAGTTCCAAATTGACTCGGCAGCCTGCCGGCGCGATGAAATCGGCTCGGATACACACTGGGGCACCAAAGAAAAACTGCGAGAGATGAACATCCCCTTTACGCCGCGCCATGCCCGTCAGATTACAGCAGAAGATTATCAAGCCTATGACAAGATTATTGGCATGGATCAGGAAAACATGCGCGACCTGAGGCGCCTGACCCACGGGGACCCACTGCATAAAACCTGCCTGCTGCTCGATTTTGCCGGCGAACACCGCGAAGTCGCGGACCCGTGGTATACCGGCAATTTCGATGCTACCTATAACGATGTTCTCAAGGGCTGTCAGGCCCTTTTGCGCACCTTAAGCCCTGCTGACGATAAATAAATACGCAAAAAACAAAAAGCCTTTGGGAAGCAAACGCATTTCCAAAGGCTTTTATTCTGTCAATCTTAAATTTTGGCTTCAGTCACGAGACACGAAACGTCTGGATGACATTTCTCCATCTCAATAATTTTCGGCATGAACCTCGAAGTAGCTCTGCGGATGTGCGCAGACCGGGCAAATCTCCGGTGCTTTCGTACCGACGATGATATGGCCGCAGTTGCGGCACTCCCAAACCTTGACTTCGCTCTTCTCAAAGACCTGTGCCGTCTCGACATTTTTCAAGAGAGCGCGATAGCGTTCCTCATGATGCTTTTCGATTTCGGCGACCATACGGAATTTCGCAGCCAATGCCTTGAAGCCCTCTTTTTCAGCCGTCTCAGCAAAGCCTTTGTACATATCCGTCCACTCGTAGTTCTCGCCGTCAGCTGCGTTGCCGAGATTTTCTGCCGTATCGCCAATACCGAAGAGTTCTTTAAACCACATCTTCGCATGCTCGCGCTCATTGCTGGCGGTCTTCAGGAACAAGGCGGAAATCTGCTCAAAACCGTCTTTCTTTGCCCGCGAAGCAAAATAGGTATACTTATTCGTTGCCTCGCTCTCGCCTGCAAACGCCGCTAAAAGATTCTTCTCAGTCTGCGTACCTGCATACGGATTTTTCTTTTCTTCTGCCATTTTTGCTCCTCCTAACAAATAATACTTATTAATTAATTTATATTCATTATAGCATAAACTCTTCTGAAAAGCCAGTTAAGAATCAAAAAAATCTGCTCATTCCTCACCAATGACGGATTGTACAGACGGAATCGAACAAAGCTTTTCAGAGCCAGGGTCATGATGATGGTATTTTGCCAGATACTGGCTTTCAATGCGGTAGACATCAATATCGAGATACGTGGCGGCCATTGCTGCTGCCGATGCAATCGTTGCGGAACCTCCCGTGATATCGATGGCGCTGCGGCCCACGGAGTCCCAGATGTCATGCTGCTTCTTCATGACGCGGTAAAGCGAGGAAACATCCTCTCCCTGAATATACGTGCAGCAGAGGCTGCCCTCGTCAAGTCCGAGATTTTTCTGCAGGAGCTTGACCTGCAGGGCCTGTTCCTTACGGCAGAATATATGCACGTTCTGCGGTTCAAAAAGGGACACGGTAAAGGTCGAAAGTTCCCATGCAGAGCCCATGAGCAGGAAGATGCCGTAATAATCCTTTTTTTCAGCAGCATAATGATTCCTGAAATGTGCCTGTGCCATCGGCATGAGCTCGGCGTCGTAATAATTATCTGCCCAAAGCTGCTGCTCCGGCGTATCTTCAGGCATATTGCGCCAGATTTCCTTTTTGTCAGTCAAACTGATCATCACAATCCCCCCTGACTAAAAACAGAAAAAGGCTTCTATAGAAGTATTAACTGACCTCAATAATCTACTTTAATATTCGCCCTCCCATGCAAACATCCCTTCTTTTTTCAGAAGCTTCTTTTCAAAATCCGGCTGCTTCGCGAAGTTCCTGACAAAAGGCAGCATATTTCTCCGTGTAGATGCTGCCCTTCTCCCAGATAAAATCAAAATCATGTTTCATCGAGAAATCTGCCAGGGGAATTTCCTGCAGGATGCCCTGCTGCAGCTCCTTTGTCACAGCGATTTTATAAAGGAACGAGATCCCGGCATCGCGTTCCAGCAGGCCAATGATGGTATGCATATTGCCGACTTCCGTGAAATGGATAAAATCACGGACCTTCATGCCGTACAGAGCGAGATTGCGTTCAAGGATATTGCGCGTGCCCGAGCCAGGTTCGCGAATAAGCAGGCGCTCCTGCAAAAGGTCATGGAAATAACGGGGCTTACCTGCGGCAAAAATATGCTCAGATGCGCAGACGCCGATATACGCCTCCGTGCTGTAATGGCAATGTTCATATTCTTCCTGAGGATAATATCCCTCGACGAGCGCCAGCTGTATACGCCCTTCCGCGAGCATCTGCAGCAGCTGCTGCGTATTGCCAAAGACCAGTTTGATATTGAGCTCCGGATGTTTTTTCAGGATTTTGGCCAACGGCTCAATAACAGCATATTCCCCAACTGTCATGGTCACGCCAAGAGAAAGCTCTTCAATTCCCTGTATCTGACTGTGCAGCTCGGCCATAAGCTCCGCCTCATCGTTCTTCATCGCTAAAAAGCGCTTGCGCAGGATTTCGCCAGATGGCGTCAGATAAAGTTTTTTATTCTCATAACGAAACAGCGTTACACCATAAGCATCCTCCAGAAAATGAATATGCTGCGAAACAGCCGGCTGCGTAATATTCAGCAGCCTGGCAGCCTGTGTAAAATTCATCGTCTGGCAGACGCAGAGAAAGGTCTCCACCCGAAAATCCAACATATCATGCCCTCCTGTTAATAATATTATCTTATCGATATATTATAATACATAATTTTACATTTTTATCCCTGCCATTTATAATCAACTTGACTTTTGCGCAGGTCAAAATATCAGAATAAGGAGATTTTCTTTTATGAGCATTCGTAATATCAATCTCATCTGGCATCGCGCAAGCATTGGCTTTCTTGTCACGCTGATCTGCTCGTTTGCCGGACAATACCTCGCCAAACTGCCGGGCTTTTCCCTCGTCGGACACCTCGTGCTCGCTTTACTGCTCGGCATGTGCCTGCAGCTTTTGCGGCCGGTAACGCTGGCCGCACAGGTCAGTACGCCGTTCATCGCCAATAAATTTTTACGTGCCGGCATCATCCTCTTAGGCTTCAAGCTCAACCTCGTCATCCTCATGAGTGCCGGACTCAAGAGTCTCGAAGCTGCCGTCGTGGTCGTTGCCATCATGATTCCCCTGAATTTTGCCGTTGCCCGCTTCTTCAAGGTAGAACACACCCTTGCCCTGCTCACGGCCTGCGGCTGCAGCATCTGCGGTGCGGCCGCCGTCATGGGCGTTTCCAGTGCGGTCAGGGCCAAGGCCAATCAATCCGTGCTGGCTGTGGCAATCGTCGCCATTCTCGGTACCGTCTTTACCCTGATTGAAGTCGGCCTGCAGCCTTTCTTAGGCTTCACGGACAGTCAGTTTGGCGTTATGGCCGGCCTCAGCCTGCATGAGATTGCCCATGCCGTAGCGGCTGGCGGCGCAGCCGGTCCTGTCGGCACAGACAGTGCCATTATCGCGAAGCTCTCGCGCGTCCTGCTGCTCGCGCCTGTCGCAATCATTGTCGGCATCCTCGAAGCACGCCGCTTCCGCAAACAAAATGGCGAGAGCGAAGGCAAAATGTCTGTACCAATCCCTTGGTTCATGGGCGGCTTCATTATCGCCAGTGCCGTTGGCTCTTATGTGCCGGGCATTGAGCAGTATGTTCCTTCCTTTGTCCAGCTCGCCTATCTGCTGCTCGGCATGGCCATGGCTGCACTCGGCCTCAACGTCAATTTCGGCGTCATCCTCAAACAAGGCATCCGCCCTCTGATTGGCGCCATTCTCTGCTCGTTCGTCATCATGGGACTTGCCATTGGCATCGTACATACTTTCTTCTAAAAATAAATAACCACTTCTGAAAATAGGTACAGAAAAATCTGCATCCCTCTGGTATAATAAAGGTAGTATTTAGAGTATTCTTCTTTCAAAGCGGCAAATGCCAAGGAGGGATTTTTATGAAGAAAGTCATAGCTGCTGTTTTGGCAGCACTGCTCATCTCAATTGCTGTGCCGGTACTGGCTGCTTCTTCAGCGGACGATAACAACACGTGCCCGGTAAGAAGCTGCTACGAAAATAACGCGGCCTGCAATAATGGTGCATACTGCAGTGGCAATCGCGCTTACTGCCGTGACGATAACGCCTATTGCAGCGGGCCTCAGCGCGGTCATTACCGCGGCGGCTGCGGAGCCGGTTATCCCTGCGGCCGTTAATTTTGCTCAAACAGTAAAAAAAGCCTTTCTCTGTCAGAGTTCCCAATCTGACAGAGAAAGGCTTTTTTCGAACTGTTTATTTTTTTCTGTTCTGCTGATCCTTTTCTGTTTTGGCAGAGGCTTCTGTTTTTTCCGTTTTCGCGGTCTGTGCCGTTTTTTCCTTCTGCTTCTTTTTCCAGGCCTCCAGTCTTGCCTTTTCCTTCTCCGCCTGTTCTTTTTGCCACGTCTTATAATCCTTCTCTGAAATCTTTTGCAGATATTCCGAAGGAATGCGGCGAAAGGCAGCGGGGCGCAGTTTGTAGAATTTCTGATAACTCTCCAGCGCCTCATCCTTGCGGTTCATCTCATCTTCGATTTCCGCACTCATAAGATAGCTGTATGGGTTTTCCGCATCGACCTTCATGGCACTCTGACAGTCCGCAAGAGCTGCCTCGCGATTGCCGAGCATGCGGTAAATATCAGCGCGGTTGAGGAAATTATAGGCATTCTTATCATCCAGGGCAAGGCCCTGATCTGCATCAGCCAGGCCGCCTGTATAATCACCATCCACGGCTTTGGCCCGGCCACGGATCACGTAGCTCTCCGCCTCATTATCCATATGCTTGGCCGCGAAAACGCGCCCCAGTTCCCACAGAGCCTGCTTTCCCATGCCATAATCACTGTAGGCATCGCCGTTCTCGCGCATCTTTTTGACTGTTTTTTCATCGGCAGCAGCCACTTCAGCCTTAGCTGCTGACAGTTCCTGCTGACGCGCTGCCTCGGCCTCTTTCATTTTCGTGCGGGCACCTGTTGCTGCTTCTCCTGCATATGCATTCTGCACCAGTTCCTGCAGGCGGCTGCCAAGGTGCTGGACGGACACAAAATCCTGCAGGGGCTTATAGACACGGTCGGATGTCAAAAAGTTCAGGCCGCCCTCGCCATCATCGCGAAAATTCCATGCCGCTAACGAATCGCAATCGTGGAAAGCCTTCGCGAGTCCGCCTGCGACATAATAGGCATTTTCCACCGTATTATCGTAATCATCCCGTGTCAAATCCACGGTCAGCAAATCCTGACCATCGATGCAGACGGTTTTGCGGTCTTTGACGGTCACATGGCCGCAGCCATAATCCGTCATCATCTGCGCGAGTCTCTTTTCACGCAGTTCTGTTTCCGGATGGTCGGAAAAATTCTCCTGATTCTTTTTCTTATCGTCAGGGTCCTGATACTCAAGCACGTTGCGCGTCTCATACGTCAGATAATAAGCCATGCGGTACATGGCAGCAGCAGGGCCGCCCGGATTGAAGCCAGCACTCGTCATAATATAAAATCCGCCTGCATCGGCATCATACTCCGTCGGCAGCGTGACATTTTTCGCAATGGAATAATTGGCCAGGGCATTGAGTTTATTCCAATCCATGAGCCCTGCATCCATATTGAGAAAACTCATGCCGTAATACTGCGCGACAGCCTTGGCATAGTTTTTTGCACTGTGCTGTTCAATACCATGCGTCATCTCATGACCGAGGACGGCTGCGAGTTCATCCTCATCGCACTCAAGGCCGCGTACCAGAGCGCGGTTGATGCTGACATAATCCGTCGGGAAACACGAGGCATTGAAATCGCTGCTGTTATTCACGCCCCATATGAAGGGCAGGGAATTTGTCCTGAGGACATACTGACCTTTATTGACCAGCTGCCTCATAACGCGATTGACGACGTCCCAGTCGTGATGATTCCCATCTTCGCCATTTTCCTTTAAATCCTGACGGGCACTCTGCACCTGTGCACTGACATCATTGCCCAGAGCAAGGATACTCGACAGACTCGATTTATAAGCGGCATAAACACCCAAAGACTGCGCGGCAACAGCCCAGGCATCAACGGCTTCCGCCCTGCCTGCCGGCAAAAAAGCCGCACCGAGCCCAATGGTGCCGCTTAGACACACAGCCAACATTTTTCTTCGCCAATTTCTTTGCCAAGGATACAAATAGGACACCTCCCGCCTCACTTCTGACCTGATTATAGCAAAAAATACAAGCACTGAAAATACTTTGTTTAGTCAATTATCAACTCGCTTGAAAGCCATCTCCAAGCATTGTATAATTTCAATATACCATAGTCTTTCTTCATGAAAAACAGCAAAAAGGGGGCAAAATCATGGAGACAAAGGACGAGAAGTCACTTGAAGAACTCAAGGAACCTTTCGCCGAAATCGGTCCTAAGATGCATCTTCTCCTGCACACCGGACAGCTTCTGATGGAAAATGGCGCCGACAGTGACCGTACGGTACGCGATATGATGCGTGCAGCAGCCTACATGGGCATCCCGAAAGACCGCATTCATCAGCATGTCATGTACACGACCTTGATGCTCAATGTCAACGATGAGACTCATTCTTATACGGAATTCCGCAAATGCAAAACACATGGCATCAATATGACCACGCTTACGGCTGTCAGCAAACTGACCTGGCGTGCGCTGCAAAAAAATTATTCTCTGCACGAGTTCGAACGCCATCTGCTGCGCATCAAGAACAGGCCGCGCAATTATCCTGTCTGGCTTACAGCACTCGGCGCCGGCGCTGCCTGCGGCGGCTTCTGCAAGCTTTTTGGCGGCACATGGCTGGATTTTTTGCTTACGGCCATCTGTGCTTTTCTCGGGTTCTATACCAGAAGACTCTGCAATCATTATGCCTTCAACACCTATGCTGTCATCGCTATCACGTCCTTTGCGACCACGATGTATGCCTGGGCAACGCAGTTCCTGACAGGAAGCATGAACTGGTATCCGCTCATTTCCTGTACACTGTTCCTCGTCCCCGGTATCCCGCTCATCAATGCCGTCGATGATCTCCTGAATAATTTCATCGTTTCTGGCATGACCAGAGCGACTCACACACTGCTGATTGTCGGGGCCATGACGTTTGGCATTGTCATAGCGATTCGTCTCGGCAATGTCTCAGACTTCACAACGGTCAGTCTGCAGCCGGACAATATTTACTTCTCGCAGGCCATAGCAGCCGCGATATCGGCCATGGGCTTCTCCATCATCTTTAATATCCCGCGGCGCCTGCTGCCCGTCGTCGCAGTCGGCGGCATCATCACCGTGCTGCTGCGCAATGTCATGGTCCTGCAGTTCGGCTTCTCCCAGACGGCTGGCTCCTTCCTCGGGGCTGCTGCGGTCGGTCTCATTGCGCTCAAGGCCATTCACTGGTTCCACGCACCAAATATCATCCTGACCATCCCCTCGGCCATCCCGATGATTCCAGGTGTCCTGCTCTACCGCGTCCTCTTTGCCCTATTAAACATTCAGGATATCACGCCTGCGGCCCTGCTCACCATGATGCGCGACGGCGTGGCTGCCGTTACCATTATCATCGGCATTGCCATCGGCGTGGCCATTCCGAACATCTTCATTCACCGCTATATCGAAAATAACAAGCAGCGCACCGTCAAAGATCTTCTCGACCGCCGCTACTTAAAAGAAGATGAATAACATATCGTGTTCCATTATAAATAATGGAATTTAATTGCATGGCATTCAATCATTCCTAAAAAGAATCGTTTGAATGCCATTTTTCTATTGATAAAGTTCTGATATTTCTGTATCATAAGACGTATAACACAGTTCTGACTTGCGCAGTCAATTCCACTACTACGTCGAAGGAGGAATATCCATGAACCAGATCAACCAAGAGGCGCTGGCCGTGAAACGCGCGGAGCAGCTCTTTGACCGCCGCCGCCGCACCATCGGACTTTTTGGCGCGCCCATCCTTGCCCTGCTCGTATTCTTTACCCCGATTGACGGGTTGACACTTGAAGCCCATAAACTCTTATCCATTATGGTACTCGTTGCATTATGGTGGATTACTGAGCCTGTTCCCATTCCTGTAACATCTCTGATTGGCCCGACTCTGGCCGTCATCACGGGCGTCGTGCCGGTCAGCATGGCTTTTTCCGCCTTTGCCAACCCCATGATTTTTCTCTTCATGGGCGGCTTCATCCTCGCCAAAGCCATGATGACACATGGCATCGATAAACGCTTTGCCTACTGGCTGCTCTCAAGATCCTGGGTTGGCTCCAACCCACGCCGTATTTTCCTCGCTACCGGCCTTGCCGCAGCCCTCTGCTCCGGCTGGGTCAGCAACACGGCGACCGCGGCCATGATGTTCCCGATTTGCCTGGGCCTGCTCGCTTCCATCAAAGAGATGTTTGCCGTCAACGGCCGCAAGATTGACCTTTACGATTATAAATATGCAACCGGCCTCATGCTCATGACCGCTTATGCCTGCTCTATCGGCGGCGTCCTGACGCCAATTGGCACCCCGCCTAACCTCATCATGCTCGGCTTTCTCGACCAGATGACGGATATTCAGGTCTCCTTCTTTGAATGGATGACCTGGGGTATCATTGCTATGATCGCTTATTTCATCATTGCCTACGTTGTCCTGATTCGCATGTTCCCCGCCGATGTTGAAAAAATCGACGGTGCTGAGAATTTCATCCAGAATAAGCTCAAAGAACTCGGCAGCTGGACGCGCGCGCAGAAAAATACGGTTTTCTGCTTTGTCGTGGCCGTCGTACTCTGGGTTCTGCCGGGCATCCTCTCCATCGTCCTCGGCAGCGGCTCGCCCGTCCTCAAGATGTATAATAAACTCTTCCCAGAAGCAGTCGCCGCTATGATTGGCGCCCTGCTGCTTTTCTTAATCCCCGTCAATTTCAAGAAACGCGAGTTTACGCTGAGCTGGAAAGATGCAAAAGACGGCATCGAATGGGGTACGCTGATTCTCTTCGGCGGCGGCCTTGCCATGGGCGGCATGATGTATAAGACCGGCCTTTCCAAATGGGTCGGCGATGCCATCATCGCGATGATGGGCGGCGAGCCATCCCCGATTGCCATGGTTGCCATCTTCTCCGTCATGGCCCTGCTGCTCTCCGAGCTCACGAGCCATACGGCTGCGACAAACATGATTGGCCCCCTGGCCATCACCGCAGCCGTTTCCGCCGGCATGAGCCCCATCCCGGTCTCGGTTGCGATTGCCCTTTCGGCTTCGCTCGGCTTCATGCTGCCGGTTTCGACACCGCCCAACGCCATTGTCTACGCATCCGGATACATCCCCATCACCAAGATGATCCGCACGGGTGTTTATATCGACATCATCGGCATTGCCTGCGTGACCATTCCACTCTGCATTTACTTCGTCTCCTGGGTAACGGGCTGACAGGTCTGCCATATAAAAATACCGCATCAACACGATGCGGTATTTTTATGCTCTTTTTTAATTCCCGTCAGTTATTAATCCGATAATCCTCGAACGAGGCAATCATACCGGAATCAAGCCCTGCTATCAGTTCATGCAGGGCCGCCGGTGACGTGTAATCAAGCGGCAGAAAACAATTTTTTGCTTCATTATAATGGGCTCGTATCTCATTCTCGATTCTGCGGATGGCACATTCATTCTGGAATTTATACGATTCGAATTTTTTTAAGGAATTCGCATAACCAAAATACGAAATCAACCCCCACAATACGACAAAAATAAAGACAGATGCAGCCGGCAGATGAACGCCGATTAAAAGATAGAGCAGCAGCGCCAAAAGGAAACCGCCAATGCCCCAGCGCTGTTTCGACGGCGGCTGCCAGCAGACGGCCTTGAGCCAGAGGTCCGAAAGTGTCGCATATTTATCCTCAAGCTCCAAAAAATACGGTTCTAAACGGCGCAGTTCTGCGATGGTCTCCTGCCGTGTCGCCGGCACGGGTGCCAAATTCTTCAATAATATGAGTTCCGGCATGCCCTGTTTTAAAGGACTGGCTGCCAGCGTTGCCGGCTCGCCGCAGAAGGGACAGATCCGCGTCCCCGACTCCAGCATACGGCCACATTTCCTGCAGATCATGATGATCCCTTCTTCCTTGTTGCAAAACAAAATGAATATATCCTGGTTCGTTTTTTCAGGTTTCCTATACGATGCAATCTATGCTATGAACAACTATATATTCTTTTTCGCCGAAGAGTAAAAAAATCCTGCCATGAAAACCATGACAGGATTTTTATTTTATGTTAGGTCAATATTACAGCTGATTTTCCAACTCATTTAATCTCACGCTCAAGGCGGCCTTCTGTTTCCAGCTGGTCCGTCCATTTCGCATGATGA
Organism: Mitsuokella apri; assembly: GCF_047974105.1. Lineage (NCBI taxonomy): Bacteria > Bacillati > Bacillota > Negativicutes > Selenomonadales > Selenomonadaceae > Mitsuokella > Mitsuokella apri. The sequence goes on along the minus strand of NZ_JBHYRS010000007.1, from coordinate 29,802 downwards.
TGCTTCGCATAGCTCTCCTTGACCGTGCCGTCGCGCATGCCGTGGAAGGAATCGGGATTGACGCCGATAGCCAGATAAATATGGCCGATGGCAGCGGCAAAGCCGAGGCCTGCACAAATGCTGTGCAGCGGAATCATCCAAGTGCGGATAGAGGGAGAGATATGGCCGGCACCGAGCCAGAGCGTCAGGCCGGAGACCACAAAGCCGAGCCAGAGCAGGGCCTGCAGCAGAATGTTCAAACGCTCGCCGCCGTTATAAAATCCCTGTTTCGGCATATCCTTCGGCTCTCTGCCGATGAGTTCTGCAGGGAATTTGACGAGGAATTTAATATCATCCTTGTCAAAGCGCAGGACCTCGCGAAGGAGTGTCAGAATGCCGCTGCGGGCCGTGAAGAGTAAGGCCACAATCGGATTCAGCAGGAAAATGACGCCGAGGATGTGATGACAGGTCTGCAGCGTCTCAGCACCAAACGTCTCATAAAGGAACAGGAACTTATTCGTATAAAGCGGCATCGCCGTCAGGAATAAGAGGAAAAATGTAATCGCATTGACCCAGTGAAAGTAGATAAACCCTTTCTTATGGCGTTTGATGTAAGTCGTGTTTTTTGACATCATTTCTCCCCCTTTCCGTTATCATCCTTGTTCTTGCCCGTCAGGCCCTTGACTGCAGCAAGGCCGAGTACACCGACCAAGGCACCCGCACCAGCGATCTTGCCCAGCGGACGCACGACGTCTTTCCAGATATCAATGGAAACCGGCGTCACAGCCTGCGGCTTGAAGCCATATGTCTCCGGTTTTTCCGGCAGTACATAAATCATATGCACGCCGCCGACGCCCTGCGGATTGAAGACGTTGGCATCGGGATAGCCTTCATTCTTGAGTTCCTGCACGCGCTGGCGGGCAATTTCCTCAATCTCTTCATACGGTGCAAACTGCAGGGCATCGGCCGTGCAGGTCTTCGCGCACGAAGGCGTCATGCCTTCCTCGATGCGATCAAAACAGAGATCGCATTTCGTTGACTTATGCGTCTCCTTGTTGATTTTCGGAATGCCAAACGGGCAGTTGGCCACGCAGTAGCCGCAGCCGACACATTTATCCTGATTGATGACCACGGCGCCCGTCGGCAGTTTGTCGATAGCCTCTTCCGGACAGCCTTTCGCACAGGCAGGATCTCCGCAGTGCATGCACTGCGTCTTGACGAAATCCCAATGGAACTTTTTCTTCTCATCGACGCGTTCCGTCATGCGAATGAGCGTCCATGTCATCGGTGTCAGATCCTTATGAGACTGATACTGTCCCTCAAACGGCGTTGACATATCCGCCGGCAGGTCATGCCACTGCTTGCAGGCGACCATGCAGGCCCTGCAGGCGCTGCAGCGTGCGATATCGTGCAGCATTGCCATTTCTTGTGCCATTTTACTCTTCCTCCCCTTCTGCAGAGGCCAGCAAAACGCTGCCCTTCTTCACAAGGCCTCTCTCCGACCCCAGAATATCGAGGTGGAGCGTTGCCCAGTCGTGACGATAAATCTCTTCTTCCCCATTTTCATCCTTGCCCTGATACGTCTTCAGGTAAGCATGGCATTTGTCACAGACATCGAGACGCATCGCTTCTTCGCCTTCCGGCTCCAGTACGTGCATCTTTTTTAAGTCTTCATTGCCGCAGTAAACGCAGCCTACGCGTGCATACGGCCAGACCGTATGGCAGCCGTCGCAGACGAGGAAGCGCGCGCGGCCTTCCTGCTCTTTGCGCAGAACGGCAAGAACCGGCTGACGGCCGCAGACCGGACAGTAATTTCTCTTCCAGCCAATCGTTTCCCAGACAGCAGCGTCTTTTGCTTCTGCCGGCACGAGAGCGTCGAGAAGAGCCCAGCCCAAGAGACGCAGGCTGGTTTCCTCAAGCTGCTGCACTTTGACAAACTCGCCAAAGGCTTTGTCTTCCTGCTTTAATAATAGAAGGAAAAGCTGCTGCCGCAAAGGAAGTTCTGTCTGCCCAGCCCACGCGGCAAGCGCGTTCAGGGAATTTTCCATTGCTTCTGGCAAAACAATATCGGAACCTTTTAAAAGGCTCTGCAGTACATCCTGCAGCTTAGCTGCAGCAGCCGCCGTAATTTCCTGCTGCAGCTCTTCATGCTGCAAAAGCGGCAGACCATCCTTTACGAGAGACTGCCAGGTATCCTGCGGCGGCAGGGAGATGGGAGAAACCGTCTCGAGCAGAACCTTTTCAAAAGATTTCCGCCAGCCGGCCGTCTCCTTGAGATACGCATGCTGCTCAAGATACGCATCCCACTTCGTTTCGTTAGCAGATTTCATAAAACGCTCCCTCATGCTTTCTGTACATTGACGAGGCAGGCCTTGAATTCCTGCTCCTCTGAATTCGGGTCAAGGGCATCATTCGTCAGGTAGTTCGTGCTCGGTCCCGTCGAAAGTCCCTTGAAACCGAAGGAATACGGCATCCAGACCATGTGCGTCTCCTCGCCGTTGACCATAAGCGGCTGTGCGCGCTTCGTGACCATGGCCTTGACTGTAATTTCGCTGCGTGCCGAGCTGACTTTGACTTTATCGCCGGCCTTGACGCCGATTTTCTTAGCCAGCTGTTCGCTGATTTCCACGAAATTCTCCTTGACGAGTTCGTTAAGCCACGGGATATTGCGCGTAACCGTACCGGAGCACCAATGCTCGGCAATGCCCGAGCTGCAGAGCACGTACGGGAATTTGTCCTTCGTGCCGATCGGCTGTTTTTCCGGCAGGCGCGGGTATTTGATGCACGGATTGTGCTGAGCCTTGTCATTTGTATGCATGGCATTGTGCGTCGGACTCTCAAACGGCTCGTAATGCTCCGGAATCGGACCATCGACAGGCGTCGAGGATGCATCGCGCGTCGTGCCGTCCGGATTTTTATCCTTGTACGGCGCGGCGTAGATGCGCGCAATGCCTTCGCCATTCATGCGGAACGGCTTCTGGCCTGCCGGTGTATCCGGCCCCTGCTGGCGGTTGCCGACATCCGGCACGTCATAACCCGTCCATTTGCCGGCAGCGGCATCCCACCAGACGAGCGGATGCTCTTTGTCAGCCGGTGAACCGTCGGCCAGACACGAAGCGCGGTTGTAGAGAATATGGATGTTATCCGGCCAGGCCCAGCCGAATTTCGGGAAAATGCCGACATTGCCCGGGTCTTCCTGACCGCGGCGCGCCGTCATATTGCCCTCGCGGCCGTAATAACCTGCGTAAATCCACATGCCGGAAGCCGTCTCACCGTTGTCCTTGAGCTCGCCGATGCCGTTGACCACCGTACCCGTCGCAACGTCATAGCCGCTAATTTCTTTCATGACGTCCTCAAGGTAATGATCCTTGCTGTAATTCCAAGTCATGAATTTAATCGGGTCATCCTTGGGATCCGTAGAATCCTTGTAGAGCTCACGGATGCGCTTCCAAAGCATATCGTTGATTTCGTAATCCGGCTTCGAATCGCCAAGTACATCCGGACCCTTCATGCGCCACTGAATGAGGCGCATCGAGTTCGTAATGGAACCTTCGCGCTCAAGATATGAGCAGGCCGGCAGGAAAATAACCTCCGTCTGGATATCCGCAGGATTGTCGCCCGGACGGTTCCAGAACTCGGCCGTCTCATTGACAAAGATATCCTGTGCAATGAGAGAATCCATCTTGCAGAGTCCGTCATGAACCATGCCGGCGTTGGCATTCGTGACATGCGGGTTCTGGCCGCAGAGATACAGGGCATGCATCGTGCCGCGGTAGGCATCCTCGAAAATCGCGTAAATGGAGTCCGGGTGATTGGCATTGCGGATGGCACCGTAATTGAAGCCATAGTCATTTTCAGCCGTCGCATGCTCGCCAAACCACGCTTTCGTCATATTGACATACCACTTGCGGCGGAACGTACCGTATGCATCCGTCCACTTCGCAAGGGTGTTCGTCTTATGCGTCGGCGCGACGAGATAGCCCGGCTGCATGTTGAACTCAATGCCAAAGTCCGTCGAAGCCTGCACGTTTGGCTGTCCGCGCATGGCGATGATGCCGCCGCCCGGGATGCCGATGTTGCCCTTGAGGAGCTGCATGATCGTAAAGCAGCGGATATTCTGCACGCCGATGGTGTGCTGCGTCATACCGAGAGCGTACATGATGATGGCAGGACCCTCATGATTGACCCAGATGCCGGCTGCCCGCTCAATGTCTTCAGCCGGCATACCCGTGACATTCGAGACCATCTCGACCGTATAGCGGCTGTAGAATTCCTTGAGGCGCGAAAGCACCGTATTCGGGGCAAAAAGGTCATTTGCCTTCTGCGGTTTGCCGTCGGCACCGAGGGCATAGCCCCAAGTCTCCGTATTCGTATACGATTTCTTCGCTTCATCGAAGCCGGAGAACAGGCCATCGTCAAATTTGAAATCATCGCGCAGCAGGCAGGCACCGTTCGTATTGCGCAGGACATAATCCTTGTCGAACTTGCCCGTCTCGAGCATCTGCGAAATGATGTAGCCCATGAACGCGATATCCGTGCCCGGACGCAGCTGGAAAAAGTCATCGGCAATCTTCGAGGTACGCGTGTAACGCACATCGACATGGACGATTTTCGTGCCGTTCTGCTCACGTGCCTTCATGACATTCTTAAGCCCCATCGGGTGACATTCCGCAAGGTTCGAGCCCTCAATCCAGACGAGCTTCGTATTCTTGAGGTCGCCCCATGGATTCGTCATGGCACCACGGCCAAAAGCGGCGCCCATGGCCGGCGGCGTATTGGCATGGCAGACGCGCGTCTGATTGTCAATGTAGACAACGCCGAGAGCACGGGCCATCTTGATGTTCTGATAGCATTCTTCGTTGTTAATCTGCGAGCCGCCAATAAAGGAGAGACCGTCTGTGCGGCGTACCTCATACGTCTGGCCGTCAATTTCTTCGGTCTGCTTCCAACCCTTTTCGCGGGCATTCTTCATGGCCTTGGCTGCGCGGTCAATGGCCTCATCCCAGCTGATTTCCTCCCAATGGTCGCTGCCCGGCGCGCGGTACAAAGGTTTTGTCGCACGCTCTTTGGAATTTGGAATCGTGGCATAGCCGAGGCCTTTGCTGCAGAGGGCACCGCGGTTTATCGGGCTGTCTACAGCACCTTCGAGCTGGATGAGTTTGCCATCCTTGACATAACCGACAACGCCGCAGCCGCAGGCGCAGAAATGGCAGATTGAGGTGAATTCGCGCGCTCCCTTGAGCTTAAACGTGTGTGCCGCCGCTTTGGCCTCCTGCAGGTCAAAACCGAGACTGGAAAATGCCAGACTGATGCCGCCAATGCCAGCAGCCTTGAGAAAATCGCGTCTGCTCAAATCCATCTTATCTCTCTCCTTTATATAAGATATAATTTATGTAAATATAATTTACGCTATATTATAATAAAAATTTATATATCATGGTAAAATTTTTTGCTTAGCAAACGATGCGTTCCGGATTCGTATAAACACAGAAACTGCCCGGTGCCATGCGTGCCACTAAGGTGATACCAAGCTTTTTGGCCAAAGCCAGCGAAAGCGTCGTCGGCACGGACTTCGCTGCGACCGTAGAGATGCCCATGCGGCCAAGTTTCATCATCATCTCTGAAGAGCAGCGGCCGCTAAAGATGATGATTTTATCCGTGATGTCGATATGATGGCGCAGCGTCCAGCCGTACAGTTTGTCAAAGACGTTATGACGGCCGATGTCCTCGCGGAACACCAAAATCTTTCTTTGCTGCTGATCCCAGATGATGCCGCTGTGCACGCCGTTTGTCTTTTCATGCGTCGCGGCGAGCTCCGCCAAAAGCTTATCGGCACAGGCCAAAATATCGCTGGCCTTGAAACGCACATCGCGCGGACGTTCAAAAATTTTCTCCGGCTCACAGCCGAGAATCTGGCGGGCGCGGAAATAGCGCGGGTCACTGGCGTTATTGGCTGCCCATGCCTGAGCATCTTTTGTCGTCATGACATCTGCCTGCAGCTGTTCCTCGTCGATATCAAGGCTGACAATATCGTCGTAATTGCGAATCTGTCCCATTTGCGCCAAGATTCCAATAACGAGATCGATATGGTCCCCCGGTGAGCAGAATGACGTCGTGAAGCGTTTGCCGTTCAGATTGATATCCAGATAACATTCCATCGACGTGTATTTATGGTCGTCAATGAAAGAATCCTGCTGACTCACGTAACGGATGACCGGATAATCAATGAGTTCTTCCTCTCTCGCTTTCATCATAGTCTCCCCCTATGTACTATTAACTAAGATTATTGTTTAATCTTATTTCATATTGCAAATTTATTATCTCACGTTTTCCTGCATTCGTAAACAACTTTTTTTCACATTTTCATGACAGCTTTTTCCGTTATGTTCTTCCTATCTCAGCCAAAATGGGGCTTTTCACTGCCTAAAGGTATCGCCAAAAGCTTATTGTTATATTTATATGCCCGAAATTGTGATGTTTATCATGAATTATTGATAAATATCATAACGTTTTGCTGTGCTCTTATCTTTATAAATAAAAAAGGCATTAGCCTTGCTGTAAGCAAAAAACTAATGCCTTTTCCGTATATCTTCACCTTATTCTTTTTCAAAAAAATTTTCCGTCGTTTAGCTCCCCATCAGAAAAAGAATGATCCGTGCTGCTGTTTCCATATCATCGATTGAGCATTCGTATACACCCTCGATGAATTGTTTCCGCTTGCTGAAAAGCACTGCCGTATCGTCACTGAGCAGCAATTCCCCTTTATCACGATATAAGGTGATGATGGGCGCCGTGCCGTGGCGGCGGCTCTCGATGAGCACGAGGTCCACGTCCTGCAGTCTGCCGGCAATTTCCACGAGATTTGCCCGCTTTTCCGTTTTCTGCTCGATGAAATAACCATTGGGAGAAACCACTGCGACGCCGCTGGCCCCGGCTTCCTTGAAACGCCAGCTGTCCTTGCCTTTTTCATCGACATCGTAGCCATGACAGTCACCCTTGACCACGCCGACACGGGTGCCTCTCTGCCGGAGCCTCGGGATGAGCCGTTCGATGAATGTCGTCTTGCCCGTGTTTGACACCGGCGCGGAAATCGTTACGAGCGGCACCCTGCGGCCCTCATTGGCCATGCGGCCGCAGGCCAGACGCCAGTCGGCCATGGTATTGACATTGAAAAAGTCAATTTCAGAAGAAAAATCGACGCAGGCATGCGGCATGTCCGCAATGACCAGACCAAGCTTGTTATCGCCCTGCTGCAGAGCTTCCGCAAAGGCTTTCGCCATATCGCGGTGATACAGCGCCGCCAGTGGCTGCCAGCGTTTTGTCTTAGGCAGAACAGCCTGAAAGGCGTCATCGTCTGCCGCTCTTGTCAAAAGGACGGACAATTTTTCAAGAGACAGAAACGGCATATCACAGGAAACGGCCAGTGCATATTTTTCCCTCATAGCAGCAAGGCCGCGGCTGATGCCCTCCATCGGCCCCCTGCCCTGACGCGAGTCCGTCACAACAGTCAGCTGAAATTTTTTTGCCAAAGCCATGAGTTCCGGCGTTTCCTGTTCCACGCAGAGGAAACGTTCCGCAAAAGGCAGCTTGGCGGCTTTTACGCATAGGCGCTCCAACAGTCCCGTGCCGGCAAATGACAAAAAGCGCTTGTCCCTGCCCATACGCGAACTTTTGCCGCCCGCGATGATGAGCAGGGCAATATCCGAAAAATTCACGCTGTCACCCTCTTATTTGCGCGCACATTCGCTCGCATCGCCGCGCAGGATATCAAGGCCGTGCTGCAGTTCCGGCAGGATAAAGCCCAGACATTCCTCGACGGCCTTGCGGCTGCCCGGCAGATTGACGATGAGCGTACGCTTGTAAATGCCGGCCTGCGCGCGACTCAGCATCGCACGGTGCGTGACCTGCATAGAGAGTGCACGCATGGCCTCGGGAATGCCGGGAGCTAAACGCTCACAGACAGCCAGTGTCGCCTCCGGCGTCACATCGCGCACGGAAAAGCCCGTGCCGCCCGTCGTCACGACGAGACCGATGCCGAGGTCGCCAAACGAACGCATTTTGTGCTCGATGTCCTGCTGCTCGTCCGGCAGAATAATTTTCTCTGCCACGGTGTAGCCGGCCGCTTCGAGCATTTCCTGTACTTTTGCTCCGCTCGTGTCTTCGCGCAGTCCCTTGCTGCCCTTGTCGCTGGCCGTGATGATGGCCGCATCGAGAGGCAGTTTGCCCGTAAAGAGCTCGAGCTCGTCGCCTTCTTCAAGCCAGCCGCCATGCAGCACGCGCGCAAAAACACCCTCGCGCGGCATGATGCAGTCGCCGACCTGACTCCTTATGGCACAGCTCTTATGACACTGCTTGCCAATCTGCGTGATTTCCAGATAAACATCGCCGGCGCGCAGGCGCGTACCGATTGGCAGCTCCTTGAAACGAAAACCATCCGCAACAATATTCTCGCCAAAGGCGCCGAATTTGACATCGACGCCGCGTTTGCGGAATTCTTCAATCTCCGCCAAGCCCAAGAGACTGACCTGACGATGCCAGCGGCCCGCATGAGCATCCCCGACCATGCCCCATTCCGTATGAAAGAGGGCCTTGTGAATCGGCGTCTTGAGTGTGCCTTTTTTTTCGCTGATGCAGAGTGCCTTGATTGTTCCCATGAGAAATCCTCCATTATACTATACTCGATACTCACTATTTATGAAATCAGCCGCCGACCTGATACATGGCGCGGCTGTCCTTTTCCTGATACGCAGCGGTCTTAAAAAAATGCTCTTCCGGCTTATGATAAATCGCCTGCTGCAGGGCCAGCCGCAGATTTTCATCACTGATACCGGAACGCAGCAGTGACCTTAAATCAAGGCCGGTCTTTGCGTTGAGGCAGAGTTTCAAAAATCCTTCCGCTGTCAGGCGCACGCGATTGCACGATGAGCAGAATTTATGCTCCATCGCGTCGATGAAGCCAACCTGTCCGCGAAAACCGGCAGCCTGATAATACGCAGCAGGTCCGCATACACCGGAAGCTGCCGGCACAGGACGAAGCCTGCCAAACGCATTTTCCAGGGTTTGACGAACTTCTGCCATAGGAATGCCCTTGAGTCCGGCTTCATACGCACAGCCAATCGGCATGAGCTCAATGAAGCGGAATTTCCAAGGACGAAGATGCGTGAAGTGCTCGACGAGAGCTGGCAGTTCCGCCTCATTGACGCCCTGTATCGGCACACAGTTGAACTTGACATCTCGAAGCCCCGCCTCGTGCACAGCCTCAATGCCCGCTTCCACACGCGCAAAAACAGGGCGCCGCGTGATATCCGCAAAGGTGGCAGCCTTCAGGGTGTCGATGCTGATATTGACTCCCGTAAGCCCCGCCTTGACGAGTTCATCTGCCAGATCGGCCAGCAAAACGCCGTTCGTTGTCAGGGCAATCTGCCGAATGCCCTCAATTTTATGAATTTCGCGCACAAGTTCGACGATATTGCGGCGCACGAGAGGCTCGCCGCCCGTCAGCCGCACCTTGCGCACGCCAAGCGCGGCAAGGCCCCGCACGATGCGGATGATTTCGTCAAACGTCAGGATGTCCTCATGGCGCATTTTTTCGATGCCCTCTTCGGGCATGCAGTAGCGGCAGCGAAGATTGCAGCGGTCCGTCAGCGAGATGCGCACGTATTCTATTTTCCGTTTATACTGATCGTACATGAGCGTTTCCTCACAAAAGAACACCTTTGACACGCGAACCAGCCGGCAACGGCCCTGTGCCAGCAGGAATATCGATGAGCGCATTGCAGCCGGCAGCCGAAAACAGCGAACCCGAATCGTGCTGCGATGGAATCTTGAAAACGCCATCTGCATAGTGCGCGCGGATAAAGCGGCGGCCATAACTCGGCTTCGGGAATTTGTCGGCCAAATAGCCTTCCACAGGCGTATAGCAGACATCTGTACGTCCCGAGAATTTCGAGAGTACCTGTCTTACCAAAAGCTCAAACGTCGCATAGGAAGCAAACGGATTGCCCGAAAGCGCGATGCCGAGCATATCGCCCGCCGTATACGCGATGACAGGTGCTCCCGGCTTGATGCAGACGCGCCAGAACAGGCGTGTGCCGATTTTCTTGACGACACCGTGCATAATGTCCTTCTTGCCGACCGAAACACCGCCCGTCGTCAGGAACAGGTCGACCTTGCCGCGCCAGCTGTCGATAAATGCGGCAGCCTCATTGACGTCATCAGGCAGAATACCGAGAACTTCCGGCCGAAAGCCCATTTCCTGCAAACGTCCCGCTAAGACGTAAAGATTGCTGTTGTAGATTTTTCCGGGCTGCAAAGGCTCGCCCGGCAGTACGAGCTCATCGCCCGTGCTCGCGATTGCAATGCGCGGGCGCGCCAGGACTTTGACTTTGCCGAAGCCGAGGCTCGCGAGTACGCCGAGGTGCGCAGCCGTAAGCTCCGTGCCTTTTTTTACAAGCAGCGTCCCCTTTTTGACGTCTTCGCCGGCAAAGCAGTAATTCTCGTGATGATGGAGTTCATACGGCACGAGCAGTCGGCCATTTTCTATCGTCACATCCTCCTGACGCACGACGCAGTCACAGCCACGAGGAATGGCCGCGCCCGTCATCAGGCGCAGGGCCGAGCCCGCAGGAACCGCTTCTGCAAAGAAGTCGCCTGCACATTCTTCGCCAATAATAGCAAACGAAGCAGGATTCTCCTTTGTTGCACCTTTTGTCCGGCCGGACGCAAATGTATAGCCATCCAGCGGCGAACGGTCAAACGGCGGATTGTCAAACGAGGCAACGGCATCTTCGGCCAGCACGCGCCCCAAGGCCTCCAAAATGGGCACTTCTTCCGTCCGTTCGATTTTTTTCGTATGCTCGAGCAGCACTTCGATGGCCTGCTCTAATGAAATGTCCTGCATAAATACCTCGCTTATTTCTGGAACGGGCAAATCGGATAATGGCAGACCTTGCAGCGCATGCAGAGGCCGCCAATGCCGAAATGGCGGATTTCGCGGCGCGTTACCTTGTCACCGGCAATGGCGCGCGGCAGAATCATGTCAAAAACCGTCGCGTTATCGTACATGACACAGCCCGGCAGGCCCATGACCGTGACCGTGCGGCCTTCGCGTTCCGCATACCCCAAGAGATACATCGCGCCCGGCAGCACCGGTGCCCCGTACGTCACGATCTTGACGCCGGCATCGCGGATGGCTGCAGGCGTGCGGTCGTCAGGGTCGACGCTCATGCCGCCCGTGCAGAGGATGATGTCCATGCCGAGGTCAAGGAGTTCCGTGATGGCCGCTTTTGTATGCTCTGTCACATCGTCAGAAAGTCTGTGTTCACTTATAGTCAGGCCAAATTTATTGAGCTTGGCTTCAATGACCGGTGTGAACGTGTCCTTAATGCGGCCGAGAAAAACTTCCGTCCCCGTCGTGACCACGCCGACTTTGAGGTCTTTGCGATACGGCAGCAGACGGAGAAGCGGCTTATCGCCTGCCACGCGGCGCACCTCTTCCATTTTTTCCCGTGCGATAAACAATGGCGTCACGCGCATGCCTGCAAGCTTCGTGCCTTTCTTTACGGGCATATTCTGCGCAAGCGTCGCAATCGTGATGTCATCGAGGTCATTGACCGCATCAAAACGGTCCTCATCAATCTGAAAGACACCGTCACATTCTGCGACAAGCTCAATCTTGCCTTCCTTTGGCTCTGTCGCTCTCATATGCTCATTCTGGCAGAGCTGACGCAGGACATCGGCCGCTTCGTTCTCATGCATCTCTGTATCATCTTCATCCCAGATGTAGATGTGATCCTTGCCGAGCGACAGCAGCACAGGAATATCTTCTTCCGCAATCACATGGCCCTTGCGAAAACGCGCATCCTTCGTCACGCCGCGGATAATCTGCGTGATATCCTGACAGAGTACCTGTCCCACCGCATCGACCGTTTTCATTTCTTTCATTGCGCCATTCTCCTAACTATATAAAAAGACCACCCCTCCGCAATTGCAAAAGGATGGTCTTCGCCCCTTACATTCGCCCCTTTTCAATCACGGAAGGCCCCGGCGTTTCCACCGAAACCCTGGCTCGTCCGCATAGCCATCCCCATGAAGACGGCCGTAGCGGATTTCGCTCGGAGTCGTATGATATCTTTATCTATTGTAACAAATTCAGACTTGCTTTCCTATAACTTTTTTCACACTTCATCATGTTTGAGAAGATGCGCCTTCGTGATGCCCTGTTCACCAAAGCGCTGCTTGATTTTATCGATGGCAGCATAAAGATTCTCTTTGCGCGCTTCATCGTGAAAGAGCGACATGCTGCCGGAGTCATCAAACCCCGAAACCGAAATCCCGAGCAGACGAATGCCCTGCTGCACGTGCATCCCCCGATAAAGTTCCCGCGCCGTCTGATAAATTTCCTCATCGTAACAGGTCGCCTCATAAAGTGTCCGGCTCCTCGTATACGTCTGGAAATTGCCGAGCCTGAGCTTCAGCTGTATGGTACGTCCTTTAAGTGCCTGCTTTCGCAGGCGGTAGCCGACTTTTTCCGCCAGGGCCAGCAAAACTTTTTCTACATCCGCATCGCCATGGATATCCCTCGGAAAAGTCACTTCCTTGCCAATGGATTTGGCAGGCTCGCGCGGAGCAACTTCGCGGTTATCGATGCCCTGTGCCAGCTGCAGCAGATGGTCGGCCATATGCGCGCCGAGTTTTGCCGCTAAATTTTCCCGCGGCACTCGGCGCAGCTGCCCAATCGTGCGGATGTACATGCCCTGTAAAACAGCTGCTGTCTTTTTGCCCACGCCCCAGATGCGGCTGACGGGCAGCGGGTCGAGTACTTTTTGTTTGTTTTCTTCCGTGATGATGACAAGCCCATCCGGCTTGTCGAGGTCGGAAGCGAGTTTGGCGAGGAATTTATTCGGGGCGAGGCCGACTGAGGCGACAAGCCCCGTCTTTTTTTTGATTTCCCGCTTGAGCTTTTCTGCATAGGCACGCGGCGACTTCATCAGAAGTTCCATGCCCGTGAGGTCAAGGAAGGCTTCATCGATGGACAAAGGCTCAACGACCGGCGCATAGCGCGCAAAAATCGCGAAAATCTCCGCCGAAACCTCACGGTAATGCCTGTAATTTCCTTCTATATAAATTCCCTGCGGACAGAGTCTCTTTGCTCTGACAATCGGCATGGCGGAATGCACGCCATATTTTCTCGCTTCATACGAACAGGTCGAAACGACGCCGCGCCCCGAAAGACCGCCGACAATCAGCGGTTTGCCGCGGTACTCCGCATGGTCGTGCTGTTCAATCGAAGCAAAGAATGCATCCATATCGACATGCATGACGAGTTTCTTTCCTGCCATCTCACAATCCCCCTGACTTTTCTTTCTATGCACTTCTATTTTACGGATGTATCCGGTTTCAGGCAAGAAAAAGAGCTGCCTCGTACACGGAATGTACAAGACAGCTCTTCTGCTTGTGTGGGTATCCTGCTTTGCAGGCTGTTTGTGGGGAACCGCCTGCGGAGGGTATGCAAAAAATGAAATTAACGGTCTGCGGCCGGCTGCTCGAGCATGAGGTCAGCGGACATCGTGTTGCCAGCATAACTGGAAGCTTCTGTATAAATAGCTGGAGCTTCTTTTACACCATAGGCATTTGCTTCTGTACCAGCAGCAGCCAAGTTTGCACAGGCTGGCATGATGAGCAGAGCCGCTGCAATAACACCATAGACAATATTTTTCGTTTTCATGATGGTTCACTCCAATCTCTTTTGCAGATTCTCTCTATTATTATGGAAGGCCTTACTTGAGAACCTCTTTCTTTCGACATCTTTATTATGCCATATTCAAAGCTGCTTGAAAAACGGTTAAATTTGATATTATAATCGGTTTTACCGATTGATTTTTCCATGGGACTACGTTACGATAACGGTATATAAATTATGTTACAGGGGATTGAACAGAAAAGAAAGGAGATTTCTCACATGACACTCTTGCAGATGCGCTATTTTTTGACGGTCTGCCGCCTGCAGAATATCACCCACGCAGCATCCGAGCTCCACATCGCGCAGTCGACGCTGAGTCAGGCCATCCAGACCATTGAGGAAGAAACGGGGCTGAATCTCTTTGTTCGCAGCGGCCGCAACATCATGATCAGTCAGGACGGACAGAAGCTCGCCCAAAAAGTCACGGCACTTTTGCGCGAAGTCGATGTCTTTGAAGATGATGTGCGGGAAATGGCGCGCCGCCATGGCAAACTGAAAATGGCCATTCCCCAGCAGCAGGCTTCTTTTATCATCCCGCGACTTTTAAATGACTTCTGTCCGCGATATCCGGAGATCCAGCTCGACATTGTCGAACCATCCGGCCTTGAGTCGGCCCGACTTGTACGCGAAGAAAAAGTCGATCTCGCCATCGTCAATTACGACGGCGAAACCCTGCCGGACCTCCATTACCGCCGCGTCAATTCGCGTCCAATTAAATTCGTTGTCTGGAAGGGGCATCCTTTGGCAGGACTCCAGAGCATCAGTCTGGCCGAAGCCACAAAAGGTCCTTTAGTCCTGCTCTCCGAAGAATTTTTTGTCACACGCCTTTTGACGCGCACCATGGCCGACCGGCATTTAGAGCTCAATGCCCTCTATTATTCCCCGCATCTTTCCACACTCTACAGCCTGCTGCGTGCCCATACGGCACCGAGTATCCTTTTTGAACAGGCCGTCGTCTCCCTTGAAAATGTCGTGACCATCCCTTTCGACGAGCCGCTTTCCCTGACGAGCTGTCTCATTACGAAGAAAAACCGGCAGCTTTCCAAGGATTTGCGTCTCGTCATGAAATTTATCCGCGAAGAGCTGCTGAAAGATTACCCTGTGCCCTCTGCATAAAAAAGACACGCCCGCATGAAAAGTCATGCAGGCGTGTCTTTTTTTAGTTTTCGCTCTTCCCCGCTGTCCGTAACAAGAACGCAGTATTTTCCTCACTGTATTCGATCTGCTCCGACCAGCGGCGCACCGCTTCAGGGAGATTTCCTGTCACAGCTGCCTCGAGAAAGATATACATGGTATTCTTACGGGCATATCGGCAAATGGCATTTATCCCATAATCTTCTGCCTGACCAAGCTGACGGTAAGCAATATACTGAAAAATGCGTTCAAAAGCGGCAGCATCATAAAGCTCGGCATATTTCCGCCAGCATTTTTCTGCCCGCTCTTTTTCCTGAAGCAGAAAATGGATGTGCTCCGTCCAAACTTCGTCGATGGGTTCTGTCTTCTGCATGAGCAGGAGCAGCTGACGGATTTTTTCCGCATCAAACTTTGGCTGAAAGGAAAAAGATGGCACAGACTCATCTTCCTCATTTCTCTCCCGAAGTCCGAGCTGCGAAACAAGTTCCGCAAAGGTGATTTTTTCCTGTTCATTTCCTTCACGGTAAAATGTCAGCGGCTCTTTTTCCGCCAGCAGCAGCTCCACCGTCTTTTCGCAGGCAAGGCCAAAGCCCGCGAGCTCCACATCACCGCAAAGGACAAAAAAGCGCGGATGCATCGTGCAGATTTCGCAGAGGGCATCTTCGCCAAGTTCCAGAATCAGGCGGCAGAGACCGTCTCTTCGCAAAAATGGACAGCGTTCGTCTTTTGTCAGACGGAATGAATACGTCCCATCCTCCGCCTGCACGATATTTTTCCGGAGTTCTGCCCCGATTTTGCCGTCCAGGAGCTGATACCACTCAGCCGCAGCGGCGTCGATATCGATTTCCCAGCCGCGGCAGCAGCTGTGCTGACAGAGATTGGCCTTGCAAAAAAAGTCAGGGGCAAAGTCGGGCCAGATGGTCGTAAGCTCATTCATAACGCGTATCAATCACGCGCTTCGTCTTCTTTTCGGAGCGCGGCAGAACGCCGATTTCGACGACTTTGACGAGCGGCGTAAAGCCGATGCGGCTCTTGACGCGCTCAGCAATGCGCTTGGCCAGCTCGAGGAAGTCGACGCTGCCGTTCGTCTCAACATAAAGGCGCATCGTATCCTTGCCATCGAGATGCGAAATATGAATCTGATATTCACTCGAAACCTCGGGGAAAGTCTTGAGAATTTCTTCAATCTGCGCAGGGAAGAGATTGACGCCCTTAATCTTGACCATATCATCCGTGCGGCCCTGAATTGTGTCGATGCGCGGAAACTTGCTGCCGCAGGGGCAGTCGCCCGGAATGATGCGCGAAAGGTCGTGCGTGCGGAAACGGATGAGCGGCGCGCCTTCTTTCTTCAGCGTCGTGATGACGATTTCGCCCCATTCGCCGTCCGGCAGGTTTTCGCCCGTATGCGGGTCAATGATTTCGAGATAAATGAAGTCATCCCAATAATGGATGCCATCGTGCGCATCGCAGCTGATGCCGATGCCCGGGCCGTAGACCTCGGTTAGGCCGTAGATGTCATAGGCATCGATGCCGAGCTTGTCGCAGATGGATTTGCGCATTTTCTCGCTCCAGCGCTCCGAGCCGATGACGCCTTTGCGCAGATGAATCTTATCGCGAATGCCGCGTTTCTCGATTTCTTCGGCAAGCAGCAGGGCATACGAGCTCGTCGCGCAGAGGACCGTACTCTTCATGTCCATCATCATCTGCAGTTGTTTTTCCGTATTGCCCGGTCCCATCGGCACAGCCATGGCCCCGAGCTTCTCGCAGCCTGCCTGAAAGCCGATACCGGCCGTCCAGAGGCCGTAGCCCGGCGTAATCTGTACGCGGTCGCGGTTCGTGACGCCCGCCATCGCATAGCAGCGGGCAAACTGCGTGGCCCAGTCGTCAACGTCTTTCTGCGTATAAGGGATGATGACGGGTTTGCCGGTCGTGCCCGAAGACGAATGCATGCGCACGATTTTTTCTTCCGGCACGCTCATAAGGCCAAGGGGGTAGGCGTCTCTTAAGTCTTTTTTCTCGGAGAACGGCAGTTTCTTAAAATCCTCTGCCGAATCCACATGGTCGATGCCGTATTCGCGCAGGCGCTTGCCGTAGAAGCTGTCGGCCTTTAAAAGCTGTTTGATGCGTTCGTTGACATAAGCGAGCTGTTCATTTGATATTTCCATAATATAATACCTGCCTTATTAAAGATTTATGCTTTGGCCAGCTCAAAGGCATAGCGCAGTGCTTTTTCATTGAGCTTTACATAGGCCGGCTTGACCTTTTCGCGGATGGCCTGCAGGACATCCTCTTCCGTCAGAAAGTCCAGCGCCCCGCTCTCGAGGGCCGCGCCGAGCATGATGACGTTGAGCGTCTTCGGATTGCCGATGACGGCTGCCGCAGCCTGACCGTCGATGACTAACACGTGCTCGGCATGTTCCTGAAGATACGCGACCATCTCTTTGCCCGTATAAGCCGTGCCCTTAAGGGCTGCCGTCACCGGCATGATGGGATGCGAATTGACGACGACCATGCCGCCTTTTTTAAGGTAGGGCAGCATGCGTACGGCCTCGGCCGGCTCAAAGGCCAGCAGAAGGTCAGCCGTGCCGCGGCGAATCATCGGACTCTTTATCCCCTCACCGATGCGCAGATGGCTGAAAACGGAGCCGCCCTTCTGCGCCATGCCGATGGTCTCGGCACTCATGACAGGCAGGCCCTTTTTCATAGATGCCGCCGCGATGAGCTTGGACGCGAGGACTGTGCCCTGACCGCCCACGCCCGTCAGGATGATATTTTTCTGCATCACTTTTGCCCTCCTTTATGTGTATGTGCAAACGGCGTGACCTCGATGGCATCGAACGGACAGATATCGGCGCAGATGCCGCAGCCCGTGCACTGTGAATCATCAATCATGATTTTGCTATCTTCGACGACAATGCCCGGACAGCCGATTTCGCGGATGCACTTCCTGCATTTGCGGCAGGCATCCTGCAGAACCTCGGCTTTGCCCAAAGGCTTGACGAGGGCGATGCACGGCGATTTGAAGATAATGGCCTTGACGCCTTTTTCAGCAGCGACTTCTTTTACTGCCGCAATCGCCGCTTTGAGGTCAAGCGGGTCCACGGTGCGGACTGTCTTGACGCCGATGCCGTGCAGCGTATCTTCTATCGAAACTTTGTCGACAATCTGGCCCATCATCGTATGGCCCGTGCCCGGATGCGGCTGGTGGCCCGTCATGGCCGTAGTTGAATTGTCGAGAATGCAGACCGTCAAATCGGCCTGATTGTAGACGCCGTTGATGATGCCCGTAATCGACGAGGCAAAGAAGGTCGAATCGCCGACAAAGGCAAAGCACTTCATGTCCGGTGTCACCGCCCCGATGCCCTGCGCGATGTTGATGCCCGCACCCATGCAGAGACAGGTATCGACCATGTCAAGAGGCATGGCATTGCCGAGCGTATAACAGCCGATATCGCCGCAGAAAACGCTCTTCTGCCCTTTCATCGCGCGTTTGACCGCATAAAAAGAAGCGCGGTGCGGACAGCCGGCACAGAGGACAGGCGGACGCACGACAGAAACCGGGGGCTCCGGCAGCTCTGCGTTTTCTGCCTGCGGCCAGCTCATAAACCTCGCGATATCATCATAAATCGTATCGCGTGTATTCTCGCCGGCCGTCTTGACATCGCCCGTGAGTTTGCCGCGAATCTTTACAGGCAGCTGATATTTGCCGCAGAGGAAGATGAGTTCGCGCTCAATGACGGGGTCAAGCTCCTCAAGACAGAGAACTTCATCAAGCCCCTGCAGGAATTCAACAGCGAGTTTTTCAGGAAACGGGAATGGCGTTGCGACCTTCAGGACGCGCGGTGCCGCTTCTTCGCGCTCATTCAGCGCTTCCACCGCATACGCGTAGCTGACACCCTGCGCGGCAATGCCGCGGCGGCAGTTTTTTTCCGCGGCCGGCTCGATATGATTGCGTTTGTAATTAGAGAGGACCATCCCGAGCTCTGCATTGCGCCGTTCAATTTCCTGATGTGCCCGGTACGAGAGGCGCGGGAAGATGACCCAGCGCGCAGGGTCCCGCACGAAGCCCTCAGGCTCCGTCTTTTTATATTCATCCTCATCTTTGACTTCAATCGAGGCGTAGCCATGGTCAATGCGCGTAGTCGGACGCAAAAACACCGGTGTGTGATATCGCTCCGAAAAGTCGAAGGCCTCCTGAATCATGTCATAGGCTTCCTGCACACTCGACGGGTCAAAGCACGGTACTTTCGCAAATGAAGCAAAATGACGCGTATCCTGCTCGGTCTGCGAAGAAATCGGGCCCGGGTCATCGGCAACCAGCACGACCATGCCGCCCTTAACACCGAGGTACTCAAGGCTCATCAGAGGATCCGACGCCACATTGAGTCCGACCTGTTTCATCGTGACCAACGCTCTCGCGCCGGAATACGCCGCTCCGGCTGCGACTTCCATGCCGGCTTTCTCATTCGTCGACCATTCCACATGAATCTGTCCATCTGGATTGTGTTTGGCAATTGTCTCGAGAACCTCGGTCGAAGGTGTGCCCGGATAGCCCGCGACCACGCGGACGCCGGCTGCCACAGCCCCCATGCCGATGGCCTCATTGCCCATCAGATATTCTGCATGCATAACGTTTCTCTCCCAAAATTTTTAGCGAATACTTCTCTATTATACAACCAAAATGCCATTTCCTGTAGATACATTTTACAAGAAATGGCATTTTAATGATATATTTCTCTTTTTTTATAAAGTACAGCTCACTCATCGTGCTGCGCAAGGTAGCTGTCCTCTTCATCCCAATCGTCGGGCATGCCCTTGACGATGAGCACAGGACACGGCGACTGCTGCAGGACATAATGCGAGACGGAGCCAACGAGCATGCTGCGGAACGTGCCGAAGCCGCGCGACCCCATGATGATGAGGTCGCTCTGCTCCTCTTCCGCCACTTCGCAGATTTTTTCGCCGGGATTGCCGACCTCAACGCGCGTTCTCGCCTTGATTTCCGGCGGTACGATGTGCATGAGGTCAGCCAGGAACTGATACGCCGAAACCTTGAGCTCGGCCGGCACATAGCCGCTGAGGCTGACCTGCTCAAAGGCCGATACCTGCTTGTTGAGGTCGACGACCATCAAAATGGTTAGATGCGCGCCCGTGACCGCCGCCATATGAATGGCCTCATTGACGGCCTTGAAGGCCTGACCCGAGCCATCCGTCGGCACGAGGATGCGTTCACACGCAATGGCCTGTTTCGGCCTTGACTGTATTTCCTCGATAAGCTTTTCCCTTGCCGTCATGATAAATCCTTCCCCTCTCTTTTCTATCCTTTTCCTGCCTTACGATTCCTGTGCCGCCCGCTCGGCCGCGACGATTTCCTTGATTTTTTCCTGATGTTTCGTTTCCTGTGCCTGATGCTTCAGGAGTGAACGCCTTGCAGCAAAGAATTTTGCACAGAACAAAATCGCCACGACAGCCATGTAGAGCAGGAAAGCGCCGAACTCCTTCGAGATATCCATGAAGCCCGCACCGCGCGCGATAATATCACGCACAAAATGGAATTCCCAAGTCAAAGGGAAAAGATGCGCAAGATACAGGACCCAGTCCGGATAAAACGACATCGGCCCCGTCGGACCGCCGAAGATAAAGCCGCCCGGAATAAAGAGAATCATACGCGAGGACGCAATGCCGGGGTTTGCTGCCGTCCAGCCAAACAGCACGCTGAGCATGCCGACAGTCAGTACATAAAAAATCTGCAAAAAAAGAAATGTCAGCAGGCTGCCGGAAAACGTCATATCACCTGTTATTCTCAGGATAGCCATGCCGAAAACAAAGGAAACAGCAAGACAGGCACCATACGGTACGAGCCGCACGATGATATCCCACGGCGTTCCCTCCAGAAGGATTTTATCGAGCTGATGTGTGAGACGGAGCCGCGGCACCATGCCGATGGTCGCAAATGTGAAAAACATTGAGCCGAAGAAGAACAGGAAGCCCTGCACTTCGACATTGTAATTGGAACCATTCGGATTGAAAAGATTGCGGTCTGCGAGGCTTATGGTGCCGCTCAAGGTATCATTCGTACTGCCGGGGTCGCCTGCTTCGGCCGCATTATCGAGACCGATGATTTCATTGAGCGCCGCTTTGACATCGGCCGTCTGAGCCGTATTCGTGTTGTCGTAAAAAACGCCTACATGATTCTCCGTGCCCGTATAACGGTCTTTTTCGAGCCCGCGCGGAAAATAAATGACGGCGATGGCCTGATCGCGGTAAAAAAGTTCTGTCGGATTCATGGGCGTATTCAAAACAGCCGTGACCTTCATGTATTCAGAAGCATCGATGCGGCTTGTGAGTTCATGGCTGTACGCCGAATTATCGAGGTCGATGACCGCCACTTTGGCATCGTGGGAAAAATTGCTGCTGAGCATGAGCCCGAGGACGATGCTGACAACAGCCGCTACCGTCAGGCAGACTTTTTCATAAGGCATCCCCTGTCCGGAAAACAGGAAATGAAGTTCATCTCTTAGTGAATTCACGTTCGTTCACCCCAATCGTCATGCCCGGCACGACGCCATCCTGCGGGTCTACATAGATGCGGACCTGAAAAGCCGTGAGGTCGGCCTGACCTTTTTCACGCGACTGCTTAAGGTCAGCAAATCCCGGGGCTTTGGTCAAAAGCTTGATCGTTCCCGGCACTGCCTTATCGCCGGCAACGGTACGTCCTGTGATGGTATCGCCCTCCGAGAGGCCCTGCGCCTGCTTCTCGCTGATATAGATGTCATAATAGCTGCGGTCGCTCTCAAGCAGCAGGACAGGCGTGCCGGCCGCGACCATCTCGCCTTCTTTCGCGAGCACCTTGATGATGCGTCCGTCTTCCGGTGCACGCAGCGTCAGGCGTTCCTTCTGCACCTCAAGCTGTTTGAGCTGCACTTCAAGGGCTTGTTTCTGCTGCTGCAGCGCGTCGATATCATTGCTCATATTGCTGGCCGACTGACGCTGCTGCGCGATAGTCGGCAGATTCAAAGAATCCGTATCGCCCGTGTCCTGTGCACCCGACAATAGCTTGCTTAAAAGTTCCTGCTGCTGCGCGACATTGGCTTCGGCGACATTTAAAGCCATCTCAGCATCATCGAGCTGGGATTTGGCGATGGCACCGGCCGCGAGGAGTTCCGACTTGCGGTTATAGTCAATGCGGCTGTTCTTGAGTGTCGCCTGCGCCGAGGCCACAGCTGCCCGCTGCTGGTCAATCTGGCGGAAGCTCTGCTGTTCATCATTATCGGCTTTCATGAAATTGACCGACTGCGAGCCGCCCGTCGAACGAATCTGTGCGTCGAGCTGCGCAATCTGGGCTTTTGTCTTGGCAATGGAAAGGTCCGTATCCGTCGAATCGAGCTCCATGACGACATCACCGGCCTTGACTGTATCGCCTTCCTTGACGGCTTCATTGACAAGGCGGCCGCTCACGCTGTCGAACGACATCTTGACCTGTTCCGCCGTCAAAATCCCCTCTTTTTTCTCCATGCCAAGTGCCACGGCATCATTTCCCTTGTACAGTAAAAGCACCCCGGCAATGACGAGCAGAGCGATGAAAACAGCTCCTGTACGCAGGGCTTTCTGTCTTGTATTCATTCTGGTTCCCTCCTAATCAGGATTTTCTCAGCCTGACATTTTCTTGAGCAGACGGATGAGTTCTTTTTGTTCCTCTTCGGTGAGCTTTTCCATGAGCTTCGTAACGCGCAGATAATGCTCCGGCAGAATTTTATCCATAAAAGTCCGCCCCTTGTCCGTCAGGCAGATGAGCTTTTTGCGCGCATCCTCCGCTGCCTGCTTCACGCAGATATCACCGTCACGTTCCATGCGCATGAGCATATTGCTGATGGTCGCCTTGGTGACACCGACTTTTTGGGCAATCTCAGAAGGGGCAATGCCCTGCGGATTCTGATGCAGGACAATCAGACAGCAGAATTTGCCCTCGGACAAGTGATATTCCTGCTGCAGCACATCAAGGATGGCACGCTGTACGTCCTCACCTGCCTGTTTGACTTCCAGCATGGCAATGACGGCTGCCGGCTTGATTTCCGGCACAATCTTTTTATGATGCTCGAGTTCTTCCCAGCTCGGGATGAGTTCCCGTTTCATATTGTTTCCTCCACTTCATTAACAGTAATTTAGTTAGGTTGCTAACTAATAGTATAATCATTTTTCGAAACGTTGTCAAAAAAAAGGAAGAGCCTCTGCTAAAAAGCAAAAGCTCTTCCTGATGTCAATATTGTATTCAATGACGATGTTTACCGCCGAGCACCGCATCGAGGATGTCCCGATGAAAAGATGCGGAATCCTCTGGATAAACCGTACGCGTTTCCACAAACAGCGTGCAGCTGCGCTGTCCAAAGTGGTGGATGCCCTCAATGGCCTGACGAAGTGCAGTGTTCAATTTCTCCACATCTTCTTCCGCGTGGTATTGATAAAAAATAAGGAACTGATCCTCGGCAAAGCGGCCAGCCGTGCCCGTCTGCTCCAGAACACGCTTCATCTCTTCCGCAATGCAGGCAAGAAGTTCCGCGACGGCTGTTTCTCCGTACCGGCGCTCTAAACGCGCAATTGCACGAACCCGAAGGAAAATCGCGGCAAAGGCCCTTTTCTTAAAACGATATTCATCCATATACTGTGCCAGCAGAGAAAGGATGCCCTTGATATTGGCCAGTCCCGTTACACCATCCGTAAACAAGAGCTTCTGGGACTTCTCCTCATTGCGTATAAATACGTCAGTCGGCAGAAAATATCCCATAAGTCCTCTGATACTGCCTTCTTCATCATAGAGCGGCCATTTGGAAGCCAGGATATCATACTGACGGCCGCGGGCAATGCATTTCCCCGGAACGTCATGCAGGGCGACGCCTTTTTCAATGACATCAAGCTCGTCGTTCTTAAAAGAATTGGGCTGTACATGCCAGTTCATATCCTCATCCGTATGAGCTGCCACTTTTTCCACAGAATCAAAGTCATAGAAATCTAAGAATTTCTGGTTGACACCGAGGAAGCGGCGTTCCCTGTCCTTCCAGAAAACCGGCAGCGGAAAGCTCATGATGAAATTATCCCAAAGCCTCCTGATTGACATAACGGACGTCTCTTCTTTTGCCTCTGCCTCCCCTGACTGCTCTGTCAGGGTGTACTGCGATCCGGTCAGATCCTTTTCATAGCGGGCAACATCCTGTGCATCGGAAACGCGGATCACATAGAAAAAGATATCCTGTTTCGTACTCGTGATGCGCGAAATGCGATGCGTTTTCCAAACCAGGGTGCCATCCGGTCCCTTTGAACGGAATGCCTCCGCAATACTGCTGAGCGGAGAGCCGTCAACGCGCTCTTTTAGCGTATTGAGATCCAGAAATTCTGCAAAGCGCCTGCGGTCTGCCGAATAAATCATCTGTTCCTGATAATTCTGCAGGGCCTCATCCAAAGAGTATTTATGCAGGCCAGATTTGAGACGCGGCTGCGTCAAAACGACAACTTCCCGTTTCGTCAAATTGACAGCCGCCAGACTGTCGTACAAATAGAAGAGATTGCGCAAAAAATAGGCTGGTTTAAAGACAGGTCCTTCATGGTCAATCTTATGCAGATGGCAGTCAATCGAAATCAGACAGTGTCCATTGTAGGAAATGACGCGATGACAGTTCATCATGACAAAATTGCCATTGAGAGGATACGCTAATTCCTCAGCCTCTCCCGACAGCATGACGCGCCGCAAACCGCGCTGAAGATAACGGATGGCCGGCTGTTTTAAGACATTCAGCCGTTTTTCCCAGACACTGCGCCCATCTTCGAGCTCCGGCCAGAGCACCTCATCACATTTATGATTCGCAAAGAGGATATGATAGCCATGGTCCCGGTATTCGACGAGCAGCAATGGCCGCCCTGTCAAAAAGTCGACGTCCATGATGGCATCGTAATAGGCCTTCCAGCAGCTCAGCTCAATTTCAATGCCTTTTTTCCTGCAGTTCTCAATGGTTTCATCGTATGGACGCGGCTTGCCGAGGTAATATCCCTGAATTTTTTCACAGCCGACCTCGCGCAGGAAGTCAAACTGCTCCTGCGTCTCCACGCCTTCTGCCAAAGTCCGGTTGCCGATGCGCTTGTCCATGGAGATAATCGAGATGATGATATCGCGGGCCCTTTTCGTATCGCTCTTTAAAAAAGCCATGTCCATCTTCAGAAGGTCAAAGCGCTGGTCCTTGAGGAATTTCAAGCTCGAATAGCCGCTGCCGAAATCATCCATCCAGATTTCGTAGCCGGCCTCGCGGAAACGGTTCAGGGTTTCGCCAATCCTCTTATTGCGGTTTGTCAGGACATTCTCGACAATTTCCAGATGAAGAAGATCACGCGGCACATTGTATTTGCGTACGGCATTTTCTACAATCGTAAAGATATCGAAATCGTCCTGGATGAAATCAAGACGGGAAAGATTCAGCGAAACAGCTACAGCCGGCTGCCCCGCTTTCCTCACACGCGCCTGATTTCTGCATACCTCCTCCACGAGGAATGCATCCAATTTGTGAATTAAATTGTGCTGTTCGAGTATCCCAATAAAAAAGGGCGGCGTTAAAAAACCCCAAGTAGGGTCATCCCAGCGGGCCAGCGCCTCCATGGCGCAGAGCCTGCCGGTGATGGTCCGTACGATGGGCTGATAATAAACGCGGCACCATTTTTTTTCAATTGCTTCATCCAGATGCTCAATGACATAGGATGGCGGCATGTCAATCTGCCTGCGCTTTTTCCTCATTTAAGTTTCACCAGTTCATACGCTCTCGTGCCCATGCCGATCTTTTCAGCATGTTCGAGCGTCTCTTTCCAATGGATATTCGGATTGTTGTCGAGGAAGTGGTCATGATGGTGATGCCAATCCGGTTTGGCGAGATTGTCCGCGAGCTGGCTGTTCGGCAGCGGCGTCGCTTTAAGGCACGCATCTGCGCAGGCCTGGTCAAGAGCCACAGGGTCAAACGAGGCGAACATGCCCTGATCCGGCAGAATCGGCGCATCATTCTCGCCATGGCAGTCGCAGTTCGGCGAAATATCGCGGACGATATTGATATGGAAGCACGGACGGTCCTGCACGACAGCCTGAGCATATTCGGCCATCTTGCGGTCGAGAAGGTCGCCGGCATCCCACTGCTCATTGCGGATGGCATCGTACGAGCAGGCACCGATGCAGCGGCCGCAGCCCTTGCAGAGGTCCTCATGGATATGGGCTTTATTATTCTCATACGTAATGGCATCGGAGCCGCATTCTTTCGCGCACTTGCGGCAGCCGCGGCAAAGCTCCTCATTTACTACGCATTTGCCCGACGAATGCTGCTCCATCTTGCCGGCACGGCTGCCGCAGCCCATGCCGATATTCTTGATGGCACCGCCAAAGCCCGTAGCTTCATGGCCTTTGAAATGAGCCAGGCTGATGAAAACATCGGCATCCATGATGGCACGGCCAATTTTAGCCTTCTTGATATACTCGCCATTCTTGACCGGCACTTCGACGTCATCCGTGCCGCGCAGACCGTCACCGATGATAATCTGGCAGCCCGTAGTCGTCGTATTGAAGCCGTTGAAATTGGCGCAGTCCATATGCTCCAAAGCATGTTTGCGGCTGCCCGGATAAAGCGTATTGCAGTCCGTCAAAAACGGCATGCCGCCCTGTTCCTTGACAAGATCTGCCACGACTTTTGCATACTGCGGACGCAGATAAGCCATATTGCCGAGCTCACCAAAATGCATCTTGATGGCCACGAATTTGCCATCCATATCGATATTCTTAATGCCCGCTGCAATGCAGAGTGTCTTGAGCTTCTGCATGATATTGCGTCCTACCGGCACACGAAAATCCGTAAAATAAACTTTCGCCTTTTCCATAATAATCCCCCTAAAATAGAATTCTCTTTCTTAATTTTACACAAAAACAAAACGAGTCTCAACCATCAAATCCATACACATACAAAATGCCCCATTCTGAATGTCAACAGATTCGACATGACTCGCCCATTTTCCTTTATGATAAAGCAGCAGACATAAAATAACCATCAGCAGCTTTCTCGTCACCGCTGATGGTTATCTGTGAGATAGAAACCTTCCAATCATGTAATTCATGTGATACGACTTGTTCCACTTGGACTCGTTAACTAGCCCATTGGACTCTCCTCCATCCTGAGTAAGTAAATCGGCTGTCTGGAAAGGGTGAACCTTTTACCTTTCCTTGGCTTATCTTTATGATACCGGATAACGGGAAAAAAGTCAAGATTATTTTTAGAAAATTTCATGTATTCTGTACACCAAATACAAGATCAAGATCCTGCATGCTCAGAAACTCCAGATAAAGCACGGCTTCGAGCGGCGTCATGCGGCTGGCTGTTGTACTTTTCGACTCAGCTGCGAGCAGATTGCCCTTCGTGTCATAGATCGTCGTTTCAAGCACGATGCGAAAATTATATGTTTCCTCACGGATGCGTTTAGTCGTCAGAACCTGCTGAATAACATACTTGCAGCCCGACCTCTTGGCAGCCTGACACAAAGCCGGCAATGCCTGCCCCATTTCTTCATCTTCTTCATCATCCAGCACACAGGGCGTATAACGTTTCTGCCAGCTGCCGCGCAAGACTGTCCTGATATCATCAGTATCCTCTGTCAGCAAAGGATCTGCCTGTATCATCGGCATGGTCACAAAAATACCGCCATTTGCCTGCTTGGGATGACTTTCAATCATACGGCTTTGCAGGTCTCCCTGACTTTGTACGACATGAAAATAACTGCGCAGGGCATCGTCGAGATAAACGACCATCTCATGCTCAAAACGCGCTGAACTGCGATTCTGCTGCCAGCGTTCCTTCCTGCCAAACTGCACATAACGCGTGCCGAGAGACTGCAGGGCCGCAGCTATGGGGTCTCCGTCCATGACTACACGCGTCAAATCCATCTTCGTTTCATAACGGCGTGCAAAGCGTTCATCCCCGACAGCCGGTGCCCCAAACGTAATGACGCGGAGCTGCTGCGGCCTGACCCCCATATCGCTGAGCCGTGCTGCTGTCAGCGTCGCTGCCGCGCCGCCAAGACTGTGACCCGTCAGGAGCAAAATTTCGTCTGGATTATCCTTAAGCTCCGCTGCCAACTGTTCTCCCAGGGTTCCTTTTCTGCCAAATAAAGCCGTATCAGCCGGAGCCTGAAAAACAGCTGCCATAGTATAATCATCGAAGCCCTTATGGACAAGAGGCAGCGCCGTACTTTTCCGATTTTCCTGTGCGGCCTTTATAAATTCCGGCACGGACGCACCGCCAAACGGCACCGCCTTCATGCGCAAATCCACTTTGGCATCCCGCACATTCTCAGTCCCCGGAAAAGCCAGCAGCAAGGCACGATGGCCATCTCCCAAATCCTTTGTCAGCAAATGACAGCGGCCCTGTGCCAGTGACGTCGATATCTCCTGACTCGAAAAATGCCAGCCCGTCTGCTGCAGCCATTCTCTTGCCAGCAGGCTCAATTCATCGGAATAAGAAGCCAGCGACACAATGGATGTGGTGAGCTCCAATTCTTCTTCCCGACCTGCCATTTGTTCTTCTGCCTGCACGAACTGCGGCTGCCAGAAAGATAGTGCAGGCATACAAACGGCAGTCAGTACCAAAAAGAATAATACCTGGACAAAAAGGCTTCGCGGCCGGCACTGCATAAAATCGCCTCATTTCTTTTGAATACAGAAAAAGCTCAGATATAAATCTGAGCTTACTATTTACAAATGGTGCGGTCGATGGGACTTGAACCCATACGTCTTGTGAACACTACCCCCTCAAAGTAGCGCGTCTGCCAATTCCGCCACGACCGCGTAAATGGTGCGGTCAAGAGGACTTGAACCTCCAAGGTGTTGCCACCACTAGCGCCTGAAGCTAGCGCGTCTGCCAATTCCGCCATAACCGCATGATATGAAGTTTTATGAAAACAGCACCAAGTACTGTTTAAAGCAAATGGTGCGGTCGATGGGACTTGAACCCATACGTCTTGTGAACACTACCCCCTCAAAGTAGCGCGTCTGCCAATTCCGCCACGACCGCATGATAAATATGAATTTGTTGATGGTGCGGTCGAGAGGACTTGAACCTCCATGATGTTGCCATCACTAGCGCCTGAAGCTAGCGCGTCTGCCATTCCGCCACGACCGCGTGATATAAAATTGAGAGATAGATACAAATGGTGGTGCCGAGGACCGGAATCGAACCGGTACGGTTGTTTCCAACCGACGGATTTTAAGTCCGTTGCGTCTGCCAGTTCCGCCACCCCGGCAGTATCATAAAAATTAGTGGAGCGGGTGATGGGAATCGAACCCACGTGATCAGCTTGGAAGGCTGGAGCTCTACCATTGAGCTACACCCGCATAATGCAAAGTGGAGCTGGCGAGAGGAATTGAACCCCCAACCTGCTGATTACAAGTCAGCTGCTCTACCAATTGAGCTACACCAGCTTGAAAAATGGTGCCTCAGAGCGGAATCGAACCACTGACACGGGGATTTTCAGTCCCCTGCTCTACCGACTGAGCTACCGAGGCATTTAACAAGTTAATATATTATAACACATTTCTGTGCAATAAACAAATGGCGACCCGAATGGGACTTGAACCCATGACCTCCGCCGTGACAGGGCGGCATTCTAACCAACTAAACTACCGGGCCATATGATTTAAAAAATGGTGGGCGATAACAGGATCGAACTGCTGACATCTTGCTTGTAAGGCAAGCGCTCTCCCAGCTGAGCTAATCGCCCATAAAATGGTGACCCACCACGGAATCGAACCGTGAACCTACTGATTAAGAGTCAGTTGCTCTGCCAGTTGAGCTAGTGAGTCATAATAATGGTGACGCCAATGGGATTCGAACCCATGAACCCGCCGTGAAAGGGCGGTGTCTTAACCGCTTGACGATGGCGCC
>NZ_JBHYRS010000006.1:0-144298 GCF_047974105.1 Mitsuokella apri | reverse complement strand
CCGTGTTTCTGATTGCCATGCAGCGTAATCCTTTCCTCGCCAGTCTTTACATGACCGCAGGCCGCACAGCGCTGCGTAGAGGGATATGACTGGTCTGCAAGAACCAG
Source organism: Mitsuokella apri (assembly GCF_047974105.1). NCBI lineage: Bacteria > Bacillati > Bacillota > Negativicutes > Selenomonadales > Selenomonadaceae > Mitsuokella > Mitsuokella apri. Next base: position 144,191 of record NZ_JBHYRS010000006.1, on the reverse strand, counting down.
TTTTCTGTCATACCATGTTGCTTTGTACTGCATCTGCCGTTTGAATTCGCCGAACAGAGACCGATGGACGCCTTTTGAGGCAATGCCCATTTTCATGCCCTTGACATTCAAGTTCTCAATGGCAATTTCGTCATAGGCTTTGACGAGATGCGTCGTGTATTTTGACAAGATATCGTGCTGGATGTTGCGGACTTTAGTATACGCACGCTGAAGCTTGGTTCTCGCTTTCTCGTAGCGCTTGCTTTGCGTCCCTTTCACCATGCCATTCACGACTCTTTTTTTCGCCAGTACACGGCTATAATGGGCAATCTTCTCATATTGGCGTTTTAGTCGGTCGGGTAGGATGATTTCCCTGCCTTCCAGACTGTCAAAATGCGCGACATTGACATCGACGGCGTTGACTTTTCCCGTTTTAGGCAGCGGCTCTATCTCTTCCTGATAAGTCAAGGCGGCATAATATTTGCCTTTTTCCTTAAAGAAAGAACAGGTCTGCACTTCCGTCATCCTGAGTTTTTCAGAAGCGACGACATCCTGCCACCAGCCGAGATGATTTTCTTTCAAATAATGATGAAGCATCCTTGGCTTGTCAAAACGGATTTTGCCATCGACAATCTTGATGCGGTCACTCTTGAATCCCTGACGGGGCGCCTTTTTCGACTTGAATGCCGGTTTTCCCCAGTCGGACTGAGCCTTGTCGAAGAAATTCTGCCATGCTTTGCCAAGATCCATACAGGTCAGGGCGACAATACGGGCCGAACGGTACGTTTCCCAATCGGCCTTATCTTCCAGCAGCTCTTTCTTGACCGACTGCCAGCATGGTGCTGGATAGGCACGAAGCAATTCCTTTTCTTCGGATGTCAAGGCAATGCTTTTATCCTGATGGCTTTGCCGAAGCTTCTGCTTTAGCTCAGAGGGAAGCATGATGCTGCGAATGTCATACATCATCTGCCAAATGGCAAGTGCCTGATTCCAGATGTACCGGCGATAGTCGCAGAGACTGTCAAAATACGCACGCATTTCGCTTGTGAGCCTGAGCTCGACAATCTGCGTCTTAATGGCTTTCATCTTTCTCACCCTTCAAAGATTCATCTTCTTTGATCTTTGTCGAATACTTTCTAAGGCCATACAATCGACAAGAGAAAACATGAATGATGGAAACAAGATCATCCACGAGCTCCTGTGTCGGTGAACTCTCTTTGTCATTCAGAGCAATGAGCTGCGTCTGGTGATTTTGGCAAAAATGCTCAAAATATTCGTAGCCAAATCGAATAAAACGGTCCTTATACGTCACGTAAATCGTACCAACTTCGTTGCGGTCTACGGCTTCTAATAGGTCAAGCCATTTCTTGCGCTTGTAGTTCAGCCCGCTGCCAAAATCCTCAATAATCTCATCCAGGATAACACCTTTGCCATTGGCGTAGGCTTGGATAAAATGGATTTGATTCTTCAAATCATCTTTTTGGCTGCGTGTAGAAACACGGGCGTAAGCCACCGTTTTACGATGACTCACAACGGATTCACCAATATAATCGAGATACTGCTCTTCGGTGTAATAACGTCTGCCTGTCGGGGTTCGATAAGCAGGAAGTTTTTGCCTGCGGTCCCACTCCTGAAGGGTTCGGACGGTTACACCTAATTTTTCCGCCATTTCCTTTGGTTTGTATACTGCCATAATATTCACCTTCTATCTGTCAGCTTATCCTGCTATGAACATTATAGCATTAATATCTATTTTATTCTATTTTTTCACTAATCATTCAATTTCTCCATATTGAAAATACACGTCATTCATCTTTTCTACCTATTATAACGCCGTGCCCTTTTTCGGCACAAAGAATGAATTGAGATCTACGCCTTCCATTTTGAGAAGTGCCTGCTTGCGGGCAAGGCCGCCGGCATAGCCCGTGAGACTGCCATTTGTCCCGACGACGCGGTGACAGGGAATCATCAGAGTAATCGGATTATGCCCGACGGCACCGCCGACAGCCTGCGCGGACATTTTGGCAAGGCCTTTTTCTTTGGCAATCCGCGCCGCGATTTCTCCATATGTCATCGTACTGCCGTACGGAATGGTCCGCATGATATTGCAGACTTCCTGACGAAATGGGGTGGAGTCACAGCGCAGCGGCGGCATAAAATCAGGCTCATGGCCGGAACAATAAATATCGAGCCATCGTCTGGCCTCCTGCAGCAGCGCAGTGTCCTTTTGCTCAATCGAATCTTTTGTATGCGGCAGGATGTCGGCAAAATACTTTTGCCCGGCAAACCAAAGTCCGATAATCGCCGTATCATCACAGGCAATCGTGATTTCGCCAAGCGGTGAAGCGTATGTTGAAGTGTAAATCATGCAGCATTTCTCCTTTGCTTACAGGATATCATAATCAGCAGATATATTCTTTTCATTTTTGGAAATCCAATTTTGCCTGCCCAGCATGATTTTGCTGTGCTCCGCGAAAAAGTCCAGTACTGGACTTTTTCATGAATCACGAACCTGTTGCTATAATCACGGAAATCGTATCGTATTTTTCGTATACTATGACTGTAAACAAAAACAAACGCAAAATACAAACACGAAACAAAGCGCATAGAAAAAGGAGCGATACGATATGATTACGAAAGATATGACTCTGGCACAGGTGGTAAAGGATCATCCGAACACGATTGGTTTCCTTAATAATCTGCACCTCGACTACTGCTGCGGCGGCCACGACGCTATCGCGATTGCCATCAAGGAAAAGGGCATGGACGTCGACAAGTTCCTCAAAGAGCTCAATGAAGTCGCAGCCCGTCCGACGGCGCATGCCGATGTTCACGAAGATATTGACTCCTTCAAGGAACTTTCCGTCAACGACATGCTCGACGACCTCGAAGCGACGCACCATGTCACGGACCGTCAGCTCATGGCCGAGACGGAAGAGCTGCTCAATAAAATCCTCATCGTCCATTACCCGCACCACGGCGAGATGCTCACGAAGCTGCATCACCTCTATGCAGGGCTCAAGGCCGAGCTGGAAGAGCACTTCGCCAAAGAAGAGCGCCTGGTCTTCCCGCTGATGCGCCAGAATCCGCATCCGGACAAGGTGACGCTCGATTATGTCAAATCTCTCGAAGATGAGCACACGGGGGCCGGCGATATTATCAAGGAAATCTATCAGCTCACGGACAACTTTACGCCGCCGGCTGACGCCTGCCCGACCTTCCAGCGCACGTATCAGGTCATGGAGAGCCTGTTCGATGATATCTTCATCCACATCTTCAAAGAAAACTCCATCGCCTTCCCGGAATATGCAGAGCAGGAATAAAAGTAAGAGAACTTGAAAGGACGTGACCATATCATGGCAGAAGTAAAAAATCAGCAGAACGAACAGAACTCGTGTGCCTACTGCGGCGCAGAGGAGACGGCTCAGCAGGACGAGCTCCTCTATGAATGCAGCAACTGCGGCACGCTCTACTGTGATACCTGCGGCGAGGGCAAGGGCTGCCCAAACTGCGGCGCGCCCTTGAGCCAGGCCCATCCGATTGAGCCCATGGGTATGAGCAGCTGGAATCCGAATAACGGCTGATGACATAGATAGATAAAAGCAAACCACCCTTCCCACAAAAAGGCAGAAGTACTCACGGTCCGTGAGTCTTCTGCCTTTTTTGCCGCATCCAAAACGATCAAATCAGGATGCCCTGAAGATGGTCGATTTCGTGCTGGATAATCTGCGCTGGAAAGCCATTGAAAGTCAATTTTTGTTTTTGGAAATCCATATCTTGGAATTCGACTTCGATTTTTTTGTAGCGCTGTGTGTTGCGCTGGCCGGTGAGCGAAAGACAGCCTTCTGCCGTTTTATAAGGACCTTTTTGTTTCGTGATTTTGGGATTGAACATGACCATGTTTACCGGTCCCAGATTGACCGCGATGATACATTTTACCACGCCAATCATATTCGCGGCCATGCCGACGCATTCATCGGCATGGGACTTGAGCGTGTCAAGAAGGTCCATGGCAATCGGCTTGTCGAGCGGCGTGGCTGGTATGGATTTTTGTTGCAGGAAAAATGTATCCCGCATGATTTCTCGAATCATAAATTTCCCTCCGTGTTTTCCTGACAAAGTGCCAAGGTATTTTTGTCTAACTTTCCTGCAAAGAATTTATCAAGCACAGCTCGGAACACAGGCTCATCGGGCGCGGCAAGGTGGAAGATTGTCATCGATGAATGAAGTTTCATGTCGTCTGGGTATCCCATGACTTCTGTCGCGTCATTTGCCTGCAAAGACAAAAGCGCTTTGCTGATTTCCAGCAGTCGTTTCCTCAAAATATCATTATCAAGATAAGCTTTCGCTTCGCCAATACCATCAAGCCCGTAGAAATCGGACATTGCACTCATACCAAGTCCTTTGACTTGTGGGAAAATGTACCAAATCCAATGCGAACGCTTATGGCCGGCTCTAATTTCCGCAAGAGCAGTATCGTAATCATTTTCCTGTGCTTTTAAAAAGCGTGTTAAATCATATATCATGATGGATTCCTCTCTATGCTGACTGTTAATCGTAAAAAAATCAATCAATAAACTGTCGTCACGCAAATAAATGCGCTATAAATTCATTATATCGCGGGGAACGTTTTATTGGTAGGTAAAAAAATAACAGGGACATGCTGCCAAGTTAGCGGCATGCCCCTGCGTCTTGTCAGGCCGAAAAGTCATCCAGTCTGCGAAGTGCCTGCTGACCTTTCTCGAGCTCGCAGATGAGCTTCGGGGACGGATTTAGGCTTTCTTCGGCCTTGCGCTGGAGTTTGTGGATTTCATTCCGGACGCGCTGGCGCAGCACGGCAATTTCGCCACGCAGCTGCTCGTTCTCGGCCTGCAGGTCGCGGATTTTGCGGCAGTGGCGGCAGGGAAGCAGTTTCTCTGGGGCCCGCCGTTCGACGATGCCCCAGATGAGCGTGAAACCGAAGTCCGTGGCCCATTCCCAGGCTTTTTGCCAGAGGACGCGGCGTTCATCAATCGGGACACGGCGCCGCAGGCCGAGAATTTCGCACAGGACCCAGCGCAGGGAATTGACATCCCAGTAGGAAAGATACATTGTCTGGCCTTTTCGGCCGCAGCAGCGGTACTTGTCCTGCAGGAGTTCCCTGCGTATGGAGTCGAGTTCGTCGTTTTTCCAGCCTGCATCATGCAGGACACAGAGCATGTAGGTTTCGGGGAAGTATTTGCCGTACACATCGTTTGTGCAGATGCGGCGGTGTTCGATATCGGTGACGCGGTAGTAACACGTGCCATCCGGCAGGAAGCGCTGCTGGAGCAGCTCCCAAAAGTACGTATTGGCGAAGGCCTCCGGATATTCCTGAAGGACTTCCAGCGTCAGGACCTGCCAGCCATCCGACAGGGCCTCGACACTGCGGTTTGTGACGTTGGACTGAAGTGTTGTGGCGATTTCTGAGAGCGGCCCACGGCTTTTTCCTGACACGTCAGGATGACGGCGAAGCCAGTCAAAAAGCTCGCCGCGCCAAGCCGTGATGCGGTGCAAGAGGCGCGTCAAGCGCAGGACTTCAGCCTTTGGCCCTTCCATTTTGAAGGTGATGTGATAGATGCGGTTCATGAAGATTCCTCCTTAAAATAGACAACCTGTATAGATTTTTAGCAAAGGTGCAAAGCCTCAAAGGATAAGGATGAGGGATGAGGCTTTGTGCCTTCGGAATACTTTAATCCTGCCGGCCAGCCTGCTGCAGCTCCTCAAGCAGCCGTTCAAGAGCGCTGCGCTGCTCTTCAAGCCGGAAGTTTTCTTCCCAAAGCGAGGAACGCTGCAGGCAGTCATCACAGGGACTTTCCTGCTGCCGTAGGCGCCTGATGGGTTCCCAGAGAAGGGAAAGTCCCTGCTTTTGCCATTCCTTTGCCTTGTGCTCCATGATTTTGGGCACATCGACATAGGCTTTTGGCGAAAGCCTGAGGACCCTTCGCAGCAGCTCTGCAAGTTCCCTTGTCGTCCAGTAGGAGATGTAATCCTGACGCTCGGCCGGCCATTCGCGGTAAAACTGCGGCTTTGCAATTTCACTGCGCAGGCGGTCGAGCTCAGGCGTATGCGATTGTTTGTCTCCTTGGAGACAGAGAACATAATCATGGGGGAAGTATCTTTTGCAGATGTCGTTGGTGTAAACATCGCTGCCCCAGATGTCTTCGGTGTAATACCAGATTTCCGCGTCCGGCACGTAACGCTCGGTGAGCTCGTACCACGGCCAGACGATGGGGCCGTTGTGCGTTTCCGTCCAAAATGTCAGCAGGCTCTGTCCGTCCGGCAACTCCTGCAGGTCCTGCTCGTCGATGTCATGCAGCATCGCGAGGCAGATGAGCTGAATCTGCGACTCGCGGCAGCTGGGGCCATAAATTCTCTCCGGGTCCCACGGATGGCGCCAGTACTGCTCGTAAGAGCCGCGCCAGCGCAGGATGCGGTGGACGATGCGTACGAGCCGGCGCATCCCCTCGGAATTCCCTTTGATCTTATAACAGGTTGTGTAGTCATTTCCCATGCGGAAAGCCTCCTTATATAGATGATGATTTGGCATTTTGAGCAAACAAAAAGACATACTTCGAGCCTGCTCATCGATTCATCTAATTAAACAGGCGGAAGCATGTCCGCATTCTCTATATAAAGTTTTGGAAGCGCATGGTGAATGCCATGCATCTATCACAAATGTTATTATAGCAGTTTTCAGACAAAATGTCCAGCAGCTAAGCGGCTGAACTGTGCGGTCTGCGAAAATTTCGTATGCAGCGAAAGCCGCCGAATGGTACAATGATATAATGATAGAAAAAGAAAGGCGGAGTGCGATATGACCGTATGGCAGGATGGAAAAGAGCGCTGCTTCTGGGCCAACCCGAAAAATGAGCGCTATGTGCGCTATCACGATGAGGAATGGGGCGTGCCTGTTCACGATGACAAGAAGCTCTTTGAGCTGCTTTTATTGGAATGCTTTCAGGCAGGGCTTTCGTGGGAATGCGTCTTAAATAAACGAGAGGGCTTTCGTCAGGCCTTTGCAGGATTCGACTTGGACAAGGTCTGTGATTTTACCGAGGAAGATGTCGACCAGCTGGCAGCAAATCCTGCCATTATCCGCCATCGCCGCAAGATTGAAGCCGCGATTGGCAATGCCCGCGTGTTCCGAAAGATTGCCGAGGAGTACGGCAGCTTCTCAAAATATCTTTGGCAGTGGACCGATGGCAAAGTCATCTACGACCATGTCAGCACGACTTCATCGATTTCGGATGCCCTTTCGAAGGATCTCAAAAAGCGCGGTATGAAATTTGTCGGCTCCACGACGATCCAGTCATATCTGCAGGCTGCCGGACTCATCAACGCGCATTTGCCGGAATGCTTTCTATATAATAGGAAGGAATCGTAAATTTTTGCTGATTGTTTTAGTCAAACATATTTTACTAAAACATACTTGACTAAAGTGCATCAGCAAAACTTCAAAGAAAATCAAGCGAAGGCATTCAAAAAGGTACACCTTATTGAATGCCTGATTTTTTTACGATATTTTATTCATAAATATTACAAAATCATTTTATGAATATGTTCATTTAAGATTATACTTTTATGAATGAAAACCAGTGTTTTTTCGCTGGAAAGAGGAAAATTTATAGGAAATAGCGAACTATTCTGTAAGAAATCGACAAACGATAAAATCTCATCCAAAAGTCATAAAGATTATACTTTTTTAGAAAGGGGAGAAGTGTTTTATGTGGAAGAAAATCAATCTCATTGGCATGCTCACAATGCTGCTGATTTTCGTCATGGCCATACCGGCGTCTGCATCTTCCCCAATCAGTCAGGATGGTTATTACAACGGCATCCGTCTTGCCGGCAAAGTCAAAGTCGTCGAATACAATGCGGATATCAAGGTGCAGGTCGTCAACAGTTTTCCGGATCTGCGCGTCAAGGTCGTCGAGCATTTCCCCGATGACATCGGCGAGTGGCAGTTCGTCGATTACGGCGAAGATTTCACGATTCAATATGTCAACAGTTTTCCGGACATCAAGATCCAATTTGTCGAACACTGGCCCGGTGTAGACTGAAGGAAAACTCCTAGAGAAGTCCCTGCAGTATCCCGCGATGTGCAGGAAAATGTTTTTTAACTCACACAAGCTTACGAGGCGATTTTTATGAAGGATATCACAGAAAATGTATTACAGCAGTTTCAGCAGGATTATGCGGCCGACGAAGCAGCGCAGACTCTGCATGCGGCTCTCTCCAAAGCCGATATGGCGGATCTTGCCTATGTGCCGGAGGCCGCGGCAAAGCTCAAGGGCGCTTTTTCGGTTGAGGTAAAGACGCGCGGCATCACGGCACAGCAGAAGTCGGGCCGCTGCTGGCTGTTTGCGGCTCTCAATATCCTGCGCGAAAAGGTTGCGGAGCAGTGTAATCTTGAGCATTTTGAGCTGTCGCAGAACTATCTGTCGTTCTATGACAAGCTTGAAAAGGCCAATAACTTCCTCGAAATGGTCATTGAACACGCAGAAGAGCCAATCAAAGGACAGCTTATGCAGTATGTCCTGCGCGGCATGACGGATGGCGGCTACTGGTCGGAAGCCGTGGACATCATCGAAAAATACGGCGTCGTGCCGAAACAGGTTCAGCCCGAGACGTATCAGTCGGAGCACACAGCACGTTTTGTTGCAGCAATCAATCAGCTTCTGCGCAAAGATGCCATGGAGCTGCGGGAACTCGTCAAGGCAGGGAAGGACCCGTATGCGCGCAAGCACGAGATGATGGCCGAAGTCTACAAGGCTCAGTGCATCGCCTTTGGCCAACCGGTACAGGAATTTGACTTTGCCTACCGCGATAAAGATGGGAACTATCATGAGGAACGCGGCCTGACGCCAAAAGCATTCTATGAAAAATACGTCGGCATTTCCCTGCGTGACTATACGGCTGTCATCAACGAGCCGACGGCGGATAAGCCGCTTGATACGCCGATTCAGTTTCATGCCGTTGAGAATATGACGGGCCGCGATATGAAGGCCCTGAATCTTGCGCAGGAAGCCCTCGAAGAGCTCTGTGTCAAGCAATTAAAGGCCGGTCAGGCCATCTGGTTTGCCTGTGATGCCGGTGCGTTCGGCGCGCGCAAGGAAGGTGTCTGGGACCCTGACAGCGTCAAATATGAGGCACTGCTTGGCGGCTTTTCGACGGCCATGCCCAAGGGCAAACGTCTCGAATACAACAGCAGTTCGGCCAACCACGCGATGCTCCTGACCGGTGTCCACTTTGACGCTGACGGAAGGCCGGACCGCTGGAAAATCGAGAATTCGTGGGGCGAGGAAGTCGGGGAGAAGGGCTATTTCGTCTGCTCCGAAAAATACTTCAAAGAATTCGTCTATGAAGCCGTCATCGACAGACAGCACTTTACCCCGGAGCAGCTGGCCATGCTCGAGAAAGAGCCAGTCTTCATCAACGCATGGGACGAAGATTACTAAAAAAGGGAAATCTGTGAGAAACAGCACTCGAAAGAGGCATCCCTCTATGATATAATGGATTCAATTTCGGGCGTTTGCCCGACGGGGAACCAATGAATGATCTTTTTTCTTCCGAGTTGCTGTTACATCTGAATAGAGGGAAAAATGACCTATCATTACGAATTTACGTTGGCGGCGGGAATCGTACTCGCCATGCTCTGTATTTTTGCGTTCAGCCGGACCTATCTGGCGACGCGGCGTAACTTCTCTTTTCGCTGTCTCTTGGCAGCGGATGTCATCACTATGCTCTTTGATGTCATATCCTCCGAAATGGATATGCGTCATGCGGAATTCTCCCTTGGTATGCTGTATCTTGTCAATGCGGTCTTTTTCCTTGGCTTTATATGGCGGTCCTTCCTGAATTTTGCCTTTGTCGAAGCCCTTGTGCGTGAGCGATGTACTGGCTTGCGACTGCCGCACCTCCTTGCACTCCTGCCCGTGGCTTTGACCACACTCATTGTGCTTGCTTCTTACTGGACAGGCTGGATTTTCTCGCTCGATGCAGGCAGCGGCGCCTACAAAAGCGGTCCTCTGTACCCGCTGATTTACGGCAACGGCTATCTGTATCTGATTTTGACGGCCGGCTTTATCGTCGCTTCGCTTCGCCATACTGTGTGGACAAGGCTGGAATTGGTATCGCTTATTGGCTCCTGCCTCTTGATTGGCCTTGGCTATATCGTGCGCATGCACTCCAGTCCGTATCTCGTCATGAACGCCTTTTACACGCTTGAGATGCTGCTCATTTTCTTTGCGTTCCAGAATCCTGATTTGTTCTTCAGCCGCCGGATGAATCTTTTCAACGCGGATGCAGCCAATGTCTGTCTGCGGGAGCTTTATCAGGGAGGTCCGTTTTCGCTGCTGGCCATTGCGGTCAATGATTTTGAAGAAAACAGGACTCTATATGGCGGCCATCAGACCACGAAGGGCCTGCGCCTGATTGCAGATTTTCTGCGGCAGAAATTTCCAGACTGTTATGTTGCTTATATGGATGAGGGCCGGTTCTTAGTTCTTACGGGAGAGCCCCTCGATTTTCGTCAGGTCTGCCACGAAATCAACGAACGCATGAAACTGCCGTGGCATGCCAGTCATGTCAATATCTATCTGAATGTGCATTATGCGGTATATCGCGGTCGGCCGGAGCCCGGCATCCTGCCGCATATGCTGGATTATACGGCATCTTCTCTCAGGCGAGCGGAACAGACGAATGAAGTCGTACATATGGGGACGGAATGCTTCCGGCGGATGGAGTATGAGAGGGAGGTCCGTCAGGCCATCGACCGCGCCATCCGCGATGACAGTATCGAAATTTACTTCCAGCCGCTTTGGGGCGTCGGGGAACAGCGCATGATCGGGGCAGAAGTACTCGCGCGCATGAACGACCCGGTACTGGGATTCGTGCCGCCGAGCGTATTTATCCGCACGGCTGAACAGAGTGGCACGATTACGCAGCTCGGTGAACAGGTATATGAAAAAGTCTGCATCTTTGCCAAGCATCATGATATCAAAAAGCTTGGTCTCAGGCGGCTGAATGTCAACTTGTCGGCCATCCAGTGCCGCGACAATCTCATGTCGGAGCGTCTGAATGCCATAACCGTCCGTCATCATCTGACTTTCGATATTTTCAAGTTTGAAGTAACGGAAACGGCACTTGTTTACCCAGATGAACTGCAGGGCAATATGGACCGGCTCATCGCCAAAGGTGCCGTATTTTCTCTCGATGATTTTGGCACAGGCTATTCGAATCTCATCCGCGTATCGCGTTCGCCGTTCAAGGATGTCAAGCTCGACATGACGCTCGTCCGCGAATACTTCCAGAAGAAAAACCGCCTGCTGCCGTCCATCATCGGCGCGTTCAAATCCTACGGCCTACATGTGACGGCCGAAGGGGTCGAGACAAAAGAGATGGTAGAAGAGCTCAGCAGGCTCGGCTGCGATACGCTGCAGGGCTATTACTTTGCCAAGCCGATGCCTGCAGCGGAATTCCTGCAGTACCTCGCAAAAAAGAACATATTGACTAGATAAGTCCAGCAAAAAGTCCAGTGCTGGACTTTTTTGTTTGGCTGCATCGTCTTTAGCCATAGGAGAAATCTATCGCCAAAGACGATTTTTTTGTATTTTTCATCGCAGCCGTTTTGCGGTAAAGTAGAAGCATCAACCGATCGGACCACCAAACGTGAAGCAATGGATATAGACTTTGAGGAGGAAATTATCATGAGCAAGCATCTTTCTACGCCATTCCGTTTCGATTACGTCGGCAGTTTCCTGCGTCCGGCCAAGATCAAGAAAGCACGTCAGCAGTTCGCTGAAAAGAAAATCTCAGCAGACGAGCTCAAGGCTGTTGAGGATACCTGCATCCGCGAGCTTGTTGCCAAACAGAAAAAGGCCGGCTATCACGTCATCACGGACGGCGAGTTCCGCCGCAGCTATTGGCACCTCGATTTCATGTGGGGACTTGAGGGCATCGAACACATCGAGCTCGACCATGGCTATCACTTCCACGGCGAAGAAACGACACATGGCTCCTGCGCTGTGACGGGCAAAATTGGCGGTCACAAGCATCCGTTTGTCGAGCATTTCAAGTTCGTCAAGCAGTTCGAGGATGAAAATACCGTTGCAAAGCAGACTCTGCCAGCTCCGGCGCAGACACTCGCCGAACTCTTCCGCGGCGACAACGGCGAGACGACGCGCAGATTCTATCCAGATGAGGAAGCGCTCATCAAGGACCTTGCGAACGCGTATCATACCGTTTTCCTCGAGCTTTACGCTGCCGGCTGCCGCAACATTCAGCTTGATGACTGCACGTGGGGCATGATTGTTGATGACGGCTACTGGCAGACGCATATCGAACCGGGCGTGACGGTCGAGAGCGAAGCCAACCGCTATCTGCGCGTCAACAACCTCGCACTGCAGGATCTGCCGGCAGACCTCATCGTCAACACGCATATCTGCCGTGGCAATTATCATTCGACGTATGCAGCCAGCGGCCCGTATGACCGCGTCGCTCCGTACGTTTTCGCCAAGGAAAATGTCAACGCCTACTATCTTGAATTCGATGACGAGCGTTCCGGCGGCTTCGAATGCCTCAAGGAAGTCACGCCGGGCAAAAAAGTCGTGCTCGGCCTGATCACGACGAAGCGTCCGGAACTTGAAGATAAAAACGCCGTCATCGCGCGCATCCATGAAGCTGCCAAATACATGCCGCTGGAAAAACTCTATCTGAGTCCGCAGTGCGGCTTTGCTTCCTGTGAAATCGGCAACAAACTCACCGAAGAGGAACAGTGGGCCAAACTCGCGCTCGTCAAAGATATCGCGGAAACCGTCTGGGGAAAATAAAATCTACTAATATATCAGCTATATCGGCAAATCAGCTGAAGTATCTCTCTTACATCAAAAAAGCACTGCTGAAAAAGTCCAGTACTGGACTTTTTCAGCAGTGCTTTTTGTATTTAGCAGCAATTTGGCAAATGCGCAGCATCAGCCAATGGCAATCGTATAGGTGAAGGTCTGTTCCTCACCGGCTGCGAGGCGTTCGCTGCCCTCACGCTCGGAGAAATCGCCATCGAAATCTTCGTAGTCGGCATGGCCGTGCCACGGCTCGATGCAGAGGAACGGGGCGCCGCCTTTTACAGGCGTCCAGAAGCCCCAGAACGGGAAATCCTTGGCGATAATGGAAAGGGATTTTGTACTCTTCGTCGAGCGAATCGTGACTTTGTCGGAATGGAGATTGTGATAAGCGAGCACGTCATTTTTGAACTCGTCAAAGTTCAGGGGCAGTTTCGTACCCTTTAAAGGTTTGTCGCCTTTGGTGCGCAGGAACTGGCCATTTTCATTGAGCGGCATATTGGGGGCGTCTTCCGCTTTATTGAATTCCAGATAGCAGTCGGAGAAGCTCTCGCCATGGACAATCGGGCAGCGGTAAGCGCCGTGGGCACCGATGGAGTAAATCATTTCGTGGTCATCGTGATTGCGGATGGTCCAGATGACTTTGATGGCCTTATCATGCAGCTCATAGGCGACAAGCAGCTCAAATTTCCACGGATATTTTTTGAGTGATTCCTCGCTCCAAAGCAGCGAAAAGGCAATGCGGTCCGCCTTTTTCTCGACGAGCTTGAAGTCGGAGATACGGCCAAGGCCATGGCTCGGCAGCTCGTATTCCTTGCCGTCCACGCGGTATTTTCCATCCCTGACTTTGCCGATGATCGGGAAAAGCACCGGCGAGCTGTATTTCCACCAAGTTGGATCGCCGTTCCAAAGATATTCCGTCTCATCCGCGCGTTCCTTGATGGAACGCAGCTCTGCGCCGTGGTCGCGTACCTGCACGCACAGCTTGTCGTTTTCAATTGTATAAAGCATATAAGTAAAATCCCCCTTGAGTAAGGCAGTTTACATCACGATGCTTTATGATTCGCGGCAAACTGTATGGATTCCTGCCAAAACGTCAGACAAAAATATTTTTCGCATAAAAAAGAAACGCAGCTGAAAAAGTCCAGTACTGGACTTTTTCAGCTGCGTTTCTAGAGAGAGATTTGAGATGTATGTAAAGTTTACTTCCGATAAAAATAAATTATCGTAAGTAAACTTTCTTTTAGTTCCGGTACATTGACCCGCGTTCTAATGGCGTTGTATGTTATATAATAGAAGCAAACTATTTAGCATGTCAGAAAGAAGTGTGCTGTTTTGTCAAAAAAAGCCAAGATTTTATCGCTGCTGTGCTGCGGCCTGCTCTTTGCCGCACCTGCCGCCATGGCGAAGACACAGACCATCGAGGCTACGGGCGTTTACCAAATGGGCGAAAATGATACGATTGCCTCGGCCAAGGAAAACGCGCGCAAAGATGCCATGCGCAATGCTGCGGAAAAAGCCGGTGTCTATGTCCGTTCGTATTCAAAGACGAAGAATCTCAAACTCACGGACGATCAGGTCGAAGTCATCAGCATTCAGACGATGCAGATCAAGGACTGCACATACACGCAGGATTTTGTCAACAATACCCTTGTCATCCATGCGGCCATCAAGGCCTCGGTCGACGACAATGACTTCCAAAAGCGCATCGATGCCAACAACCAGATTCAGAACCTGCAGAGTCAGCTCGCCGAGGAAAAGGAAAAGAACCGCGAGGCCGTCAACAAGAAGATGCGTGACACGGGCAATGACCCCTATGCGAATCTGTTAGCCGAGACCGAACTCAAACGACTGCAGAAAAATCCGAGCAGCATTTCGGTCGTGCGCAGCAATCTCGAAGATTTCGTTGACCAGCGCAATGGCATCGTGCCGGCTGACATTTACGGCCGTATTGCCCTGTTGGACCTCATGGGCACGGCGAATCAGGCTTCTTTTGAACAGGACCTCCAGAAGGCCATCGATACCGACCCGAAAGATCCCTTCTATTATACGTTATGGGCGCTCTACAAAGAGTCGCTTTACGACCACTACGGCGCGGAAGCCATGGCCGATCAAGCCTTAAGGCTCGACGGCCACCATTGGCCGGCTTATTACGTGCGCTCGATTGCCAAGGGCTTCCGGGGTTCCACGCGCAAGGCCATGGCCGACTGCGATACGGCCATCAAGCGCGGCGGCAAAAATTACAGCTACGTTCTCGCCTACCGCGCGAGACTTCAGCGCGTCTTTGCCGGACGCCACGATTTTGTCGACTTCGAGTCAGACGACCACGACGATACGATAAACGCCACCATCAATGGCTTTTACCGCGACTTTGCACAGCTCAAGCGAAAAATCAAGAAGTAACTGGCCTTGCCGAGGCAGGAAAACTCTACTTCATGTTGAAGTCTAGTATATTAGAAAAAATTATCTGATTTTACGACGAGGTGGATTTTATGTCGAAGTTCTGTCCAAACTGCGGTACCCAGCTGGACGACAATGCAAAATTCTGCATGAAATGCGGTCAGAAGCTGGAACCCGATAAAAAGAAGACACGGAAAAAATATATTGCCATGGCCATTGCCGGCCTTGTCGTCATTGGCGCTGTCGGCTTCTGGGCCGGTAAGAATTATTTTGGCCAGCAGGCACCGGCGTCAGCCCCGAGTAAACAGACAGCAGCTGCTGACACAGCGGCCAAAACGCCGGAAATGACCTCGGACCTCTCGTTAGGCGGTCTTGACCTCGACCTCACGCTTGACGAAATGCACGAACGCCTTGGTCAGGAGGAGTCTTCCAAGCAGGAAGACAATCACATGTATTATTTTTATGAGGGCCTCAAAGTCGGTTCGACGAACAACAAACTGACTTCCCTCGTGTCCGACAACGATAAAGTCGCCACAAAGCGCGGCCTGCATCAGGGCGATTCGTACGATGACATGGTAAAAGCATATGGCAGTTCCTACAATAAAATGGAATACAACGGGCAGATGCTCTATGAATACTCCTTCCAGTCCCTCGATGGCAAAAACGGCATCCTGCGCTTTGCCGTCAGCGAGGATACGAATAAAATCGCGTACATCAGCGTCCGTATTCCTGAGGAAAATGCCAATAAAGCTAAACAGACTGCGAAAGCCAGCAGCGATACCATCGATGTGACGTACACCGGCGGCAAGACGACTCAGCTGCACCTCTCGCAGAATTCCATCGAGATGCACGTGGGCCAGAAGCTTCACCTCTATCCCGGTGACAATTCCGGCGAAGCCGGCGTGCTGCGCCTCATGACGGATAACAACCGCGACAAGATGGGCATCGTGACGCCAAAGAACTGCGTCAGCGTCACCACGGCCGGCAAAACCGGCGGCAAGGGCTCCAGCACCGAAAAAATCATCACGGCCAATGCTCCTGGCGAAGCCGTCTTCACCGTCGTGCCGAATTACGGTTCGTGGGATAATGCCGCAAAAATCTTTATCCGCATTGTGAACTAAGCAATACTATATAGTTCCTTTACGGCTCAAAATAAAAAGAAACCCCTGAAAAAGTCCAGTACTGGACTTTTTCAGGGGCATTTTTATTCTTTTATTTTAAGGAGCAGCCGACATGCTGTACGACCAGCGCGGCCACGCGGTTGGCTTCTTCGCAGGCTTCACGCAGCGATTTGCCATTTGACAGAGCCGCGAGGAAACCTGCGGTATGCGAGTCGCCGGCACCGATGGTGTCGATGGCCTTGACGGGCTTGGTCGGCACGAGAAAAGCCTCGTTTTCATTGACACAGAGCGTTCCCTGTTTGCCCAGTGTCACGATGACAGGCTGTTTCGTCGCGGCCTGCAGTTCTTTGGCGGCCTCGCGGACGTCAGTCCTGTCCGTCATGGCCTTTGCCTCCCCCTCGTTGAGTTCGAGAATGGTGCCCATGCCGAGAAGTTCTTTTTGAAAGCGCTTGCCTAAGAGGCGCGGCCCAGGGTCGAGGACGAGACGGCAGTCAGGGCGCTTGCGCCGCAGGAATTTCAGGATGACATCGCCGCTGTTGTTGCTGTCCTGAAAGCCGTAGCCCGAGGCATAGATATAGTCATAAGCCGCAGCATCGATGTTTGCCAGCCAGCTGTCAAGCCATTTCGTCTCGATGCCGTCAATCGTGATGAATGTGCGCTCCCCGTTGGCCTCAACTAAGGAAAGGCAGTAGCCATTGTCACAGCGCGCGTCCTCAATCATGACATCGTGATGACCGGCCTGCAGAGTGCTGCGGATTTTATCGGCGTACAGGCCCCTGCCGACTGGCACGCATAAGTCATGGGAGACCTGCAGTTCATCGAGGATTTTGGAGACATTAAAGGCGCAGCCGCCAACTACCATGCCCTTCTGCAGGCCCGTGATATCTTCGCCGGCCTTGGGCAGGCGCTCAATGTCGATGATGACATCGATGACAGCGGAGCCGAGGATCAGGATATTTTTCACCATAAAGCCCATCTCCCCTTAAAGCGTGGACCTGTTCTTGTCACAGACGGTCAGGATGAAATACAGGAGGCCGCTGACGACCAGTGTCAAAAGGACGTTCAGGCTGTTGCCGGCAAAAATACCCGTGGCAAACGGACCTGCAAAGATGAACGTCTTGGAAAACAGCATGCCGACGACGAAGCCGACAATCCAGCTGATGACGCCGTGATAATTGATGCGGTTCTTCATGGGGTCCGTCAGCAGCGTCTTGTCATAGCCGTTTTTCCAGCGCAGCATCAGATAGTCAACGAGGAAGACGGACGACCAGGCAGCGAGGAGCTTGCCGATGATGCCGAGGAAGCCTTCGAGCGTGCCCTGAAAATCCTGTGCAACGAACAGGATGTAAGCCGGAATGACCGTGACGATGATAGTCTGGAATACGAGAATCCACTTGTCATCCCAAATGAGATGGGCCGCTTTGAGAACGAGCTTGGAAGATTTCAGGCCTAAGAAGCACTGCGGCGTCAGGCCGCCGATGGCCGTGATGTAGTAGATAATGGCAAGGTTCGTCGGCAGAGCACCCTTGATGACTTCAATCGGATTAGACGATTGGGCAAGGTCCGGCACCTGCGTCGAAAGCAGAATGCCGACGCTGAGCATCAGGATGAGTGGAATCGCGCCGCCAAGCGTGACGGCCCAGCCGACCTGGCTGCGCGTGTTTTTCGGGTCCTGATGGCAGCTGTAATCGGCCGCATAACTCGTCCAGCCAATGCCCGTGCCCGCTGCGACGAACGCCAGTGCCGGCAGAAAATTGCCGAGCCAGTCGCCGCTCGGCATGGCAAAGAGGACCTGCCAGTCCGTCTTCGGGATGATGATAAACAAAATGACGAGTGTCAAAAAACCAAAGAGGTATGTGCAGATGGTCTGCATGCGAATCAGCATCTTATGGCTGAACAGCACCGAAACGAGAATCAATGCCACGAAAATCGCCAGCGCAATGCCCATGGTCAAAGGCGATGTCGCAAGGCCGCAGGTGACAAAAAGTGCAAGAACGGTCAAAGCGCCCGTACAGACGTTGATGGACAGCCAGCCCGCATGGCTGATGAGAGCTGCCACAGCTGGAATGAGATTGCCTTTAAAGCCAAACGAGGCCCTTGACAGGACAAACGTCACCGTGCCCGTATCATGTCCGGCCAGACTCATGAGACCGACAAGGCCAAAGGAAAAGGAACCGATGACCGTGACGAGAATGGCCTGAATGAAACTCAGCTTGTAGCCGATGATGATGGCGCCGTAAACGAGACCGAGAATGCCGATGTTGGCCGCGCAGTACAGGAAGAACAGGCTTCGCGGCTTATCCGTCCGTTCAGAAGGCGGTAAAAATGTTGTTTCTTTTTCCGTGCTCATAAGTTTTCCTCCTCAATATACAATGATGCAAATCAATCTCAGCAGCTGACTTTGCCGCGATGTTCGAGCAGGCTTTCGGCATAATGCGAAAAGTCGACATGGTTGCTGCGTTCGAGTACATCTTTCAATTCTTTGCGGATGCCGTTTGCACCGGCCTTGGCCCCGCAGACAGCGACGGCCATAGCCCCGATGGTATCCGTATCGCCGCCAAGATTCGCACAGGCCAGACTGCAGGCCTCCGGGGCGCGGTAATAATACGCCATCGCAAGAGCAGCCGGCACAGCCTCGCTCATCAGCGTCGTCGTGCCGATGATTTCGTAAATGGACAGGGAGAAGCGTTTCGGCGTATCGCGGTACTTCTCTGCCAGCTCCAATGCGAGCTTGAGTCTTGCTTTTGGCGAAGCCTGATACGTCTCAGCGCCGTAACTCGAAGCAAACATATAGCAGTTCTCTGCCGTGCTCATGATGTCTTCCCACGACTTATCTTCCAGGGCTGCGCTGACGGCTGCGGCCACCATGCCGGCACCGCCAATGGTCACATCCGTCTTGTGCGTGGCTTCGCTGATGCGGGCCACATACTTGGCAAGGCCCGGCAGGTCATTGCTCGGAAACAGGCAGCCAATCGGCGCAATGCGCATGGCAGCGCCGTTTGTCACGGCTTTGACCGTATAGGGCTCAGGATCCTCCCCTGCCTGAATGGCATGTAAGGCGGCCTTGGAACTCTGCCCTAAGATGTTCTTGGCAAAGGCATCCGTGTCAACGGCCCACTTAATCAGATTCTTCGCAATGATGCGCTTGTCCGGTACATAGTTGTTCTCCATCAGGGAATCCACGATGATCAAAGCCTGTGCTGTGTCATCCGTGAACTCGCCCTTCTTCAGGCCTATGGCCGCCGGATTGGCCGACGGACTGTCCTCAAACGTCTTGATCTCGCCAAAGACTTCCTTGATTTTGCGGCGGCTCAGAAGCTCCGACGGCATGCCCATCGAATCCCCCAGAGCCATGCCGTACAAGGCTCCTAAAATACGGTCCAACATATGCATCTCTCCTTCTCAAATATAAAAAATTTATTCTCTTATTATTTTCTTGTCTAAATGATGATTTCCTGCCCAACCCACGGCAATTGTCTTGTCAATTGTAAATTTCATATATTATATTTTGGCAATAGACCTGCAGGATATTTCACGTAAAAGGGAGAATTAAATCACGAGTTTAATATCTGTACAGCTGCAACGAAAGGATGAATAATCCCATGAGAAGACACGACCGCGAAATCACGAATAGAGCCGAAATCATCGAAGTCATGAAAAAAGCGCAGGTCTGCCGGCTTGCGCTCAACGACGAGGACGGCTACCCTTACATTCTGCCCATAAATTACGGCGTTGAGGAACGCGACGGAAAGATTTTTCTCCACTTCCACAGTGCCCTTGAGGGCCGCAAGCTCGAGCTCATGGCCCGCGACAGCCGCGCCTCATTTGAGATGGACACGAAACACAAGCTGCAGTATTTCGCCGATAAGGGCTACTGCACCTATGCATATGAAAGCGTCGTCGGCAAAGGCCGCCTGCATATGGTCCCCGAGGAGGAAAAAGCGGCTTCACTCGCCTGCCTGATGGACCATTACCATCCGGGCGAGAACGCCTATTTTAATCCGGCCGCCATTCCGCGCACGGCCGTCTACTGCCTCGAAGTCGAGTCGGTAACGGGCAAGCGCAAAAAGCCGAAACCAGAGAACTGATTTTCTGTCAAACAGCACCTTCTTCTCTAAAATCACTGTAATCCTTTGACGATTTGCGCTATAATGGTCAGGATATGAAAAAACAGGCAGCCCCCCTGCGGGCTGCCAAGGAAGAAGATGATGTTCTTGTCAGAGGAACAAAATGAACAAAACATAAAGGATATCCATAAGATACGTCAGGAGCAGCTCGCGCGCGGGCGCATCATCGTGCGCACGAGCGCCATCGGCATTGCCGTCAACATTTTACTAGCGGCTTTTAAGGGAGCGGTCGGCCTGACGACAAATTCCATCGCCATCCTGCTCGATGCTGTCAACAATCTGTCGGATGCCCTTTCGTCGGTCATCACGGTGGCCGGAGCGAAACTCGCGGGCCGCAAGCCGGACTGGAAACATCCTTTCGGCCACGGCCGCTACGAATATTTCAGTGCGATGATCATCGCGGCCATCGTCTTTTATGCCGGCCTGACTTCCCTCTGGGAATCGGTCAAAAAAATCATCGAGCCGGAAATGGCCACTTACACGCCGATTTCCCTGCTGATTCTCACCGTCGCCATCGTTGTCAAAATTCAATTGGGACGCTACGCGAAGCGCCAGGGATTTTTAGCGGAATCCGATGCCCTGGAAGCGTCGGGTGCCGATGCCATGTTTGACGCGCTGCTGTCCCTTTCCGTACTCGTAACGGCGTTTATCTACATTGGCACGGGGATTTCCCTCGAAGCGTATGTCGGCGCGATTATTTCCATCTTTATCCTCAAAGCCGGCATTGACATGATGAGAAAGACCCTGAACGACCTGCTCGGCGAACGGCCGGACCCCGAGCTCGTGCGCAAAATACGCGCCATTATCATCGAGGAGCCGGAAGTCCACGGTGCCTACGACCTCATGCTCAACAATTACGGTCCGGACCGCAATTACGCCTCCGTCCATATCGACCTGCCTGACACCATGACCGTGGAACAGGCCGACCGCCTGACGCGCCGCCTTCATGACAGGATTTTCCTCGCAACCGGCGTGCGCCTGATGGGCGTTACCGTGTACTCCTACAACACGAACGACCCCAAAGCCATCGAGATCCGCAAAGATGTCTACAAAATCATGATGAAGCACCGCGACCACCTCCTGCAGGTCCACGGCTTCTACGTAGACCGTAAGAAAAAAGAAATGCGCTTCGATATCGTCGTGAAGTTCGGCACGAACATCCCCGAGATGATTGAGCTGCTTGAAAAAGAAGTCAAAGAGGCTTACCCCGACTACGATATTCTCATCGATCCCGACATGGATATCTCCGCTCTCGGCATCAACCGGTGAGCAAAAAGTCCAGTACTGGACTTTTTGTTTAAGAATGCATCAGCCTACATAAAAAGAAAGCTCTGAAACGAGCATGGCCTGTAAGACCACAGCCGTTTCAGAGCTTTTTTTGTTGAACTATATAATAGAAGGGATTTATTTCACAGCCTTCGGGTCGTACAGCGGGATAGCCTGTACGAGGTCCGGATGTTCTGCTTTGTGTGCCATGATCTGGCGGCGCAGGTCGAGTTCTGCCGTCATGTCCTTGCGGATGTAGTCGAGTTTGTAGAAGTAAATCAAACCGGCGATGATGGCACAAAGTACAATCGGAATCCAGATGAAGCAGGTCTCAATGGCCGAGAGAGCCGAGGCGCTCTGCGCTGCATTCGGGACATAGCCACCCATGTTGAGGAACAGGCCGACGATAAAGCTTGTCAGGCCCATGCCGCCTTTGACGAAGAAGCCCTGAAAGGCTGCAATCAGACCGGCAACGCTCTTGCTCTTCTTGTACTCCGAATAGTCGATGACATCCGGCTGAATCGCAAAGGTGATGCCGAAAATGCCGTAAATGCCAAGACCCGTGATGACGAGGCCCGTGAGCAGGCAGACAATCGAGCTCTGTCCAAAGTAAATCAGAAGGTCACCGACAACGTAAAGGCCGACACTCAGGAACATCAGGCTGCGTTTCTTAAAGTGTTTTTCCAGAGTCGGCAGGGCCAAAAGCATTGGCAGGCCCGAAAGGATGCCGAGGATACCGACAAGAGCCAGCAGGTCGGAGCGGTCGAGGTTGTACTTGAAATAGTAAATGACGGTCGTATTGCGGACGACGTAGAGGGAAAAATAGAAGAGGTTCAGGAAGAATAAGATCCAGGCCTGTCCCGTAAGTCCCTTGAAGCTGTCACGCAGGCTCATATGCTCCGTGCTGACCGTTGGCGGCACGACTTCCTTCGTGCTGGAGAACGTGAAGAAGAAAATGAACATCGCGACAATGCCGTAAAGGGTCATGGTCACAAGGTAGCCCTGTGCCTCATCGCCGGCACCAAAAAAGTCAACCAAGGGAGCCGTGATGGACATGACGATGGCCGTGCCGATCATGGCGCAAATCATGCGGGTCGAAACGAGGATATCGCGTTCATGTACATCCGAAGTCAGGCGCGGGACAATCGTATTCAAAGGAATATTAACGACCGTATACGCCGTGCAGAGCAGGCAGTACGTCACATAAGCCCAGATCAATTTACCCGTCGCATCAAAATCCGGAATGTAGAACGTCAGAAACGTGAAGAACGCGAACGGCACCGCGCCGATCAGGAAGTACGGACGGCCCTGCCCCCAGCGCGTATGCGTATGGTCGACAATGATGCCCATCATCGTATCCGTCATGGCATCGATGAATTTCGTCACGAGCATCATCGTGCCGGCGGCCGCTGCCGCAATGCCAAATACATCGGTATAAAAGACCATCAGATAAGACGCCATCGTGCTGAATACGAGATTGCAGCCTAAGTCGCCCATGCCATAGCCAAGGCGTATCCGCCATTTACTCATCATGAAAAATCCCCCCTATAATTTATGCCAGTATCATCCGTTACCAATCCAGCGCGGCGATGGCAGCTTTTTCGACGTCCAAACCGCTGCGGTAATGACGCATAAAGGTCTGGAATCCAGCGATTTCCTCCGGCGAGGCCTTGATGGTATCGCCGTCCAACTTCGTAAAGATGCGTTTATCGAGATAATCGCCGAGTGTTTCCCCTTCCTGCCTGTCGACAAGATAAGCCGCAAGCAGGGCAATGCCCCAGGCACCGCCTTCACTGGCCGTGTTCATGACCGTGACCGGAGCTTCACAGGCTGCCGACAAATAAAGCTGTCCGACACCCTTTGTCTTGAAAAACCCGCCGTGTCCCATGATGCGGTCGACCTGTACGCCCTCATCGCGCAGGATATCGAGACCAATCTTGACGGCGCCGAGCGACGTATAGAGATGCGCGCGCATGAAATTCGCCAGATTGAAATGACTTTTCGCCGTGCGCAGGAAAATGGGCCGTCCCTCGTTGATCATCGTGATATTTTCCCCGGAATAATAGCCGTACGGCAGAAGTCCGCCGGCATCGGCCTCACCCTGCAGGGAATTCGTATAAAGTTTCGTGAACAATTCTCCAGTGCTCACCTCATGCCCCATCAAAGAAGCGAATTCACCAAAGAGCTGGACCCAGGCATTGAGGTCTGTCGTGCCGTTATTGGCATGCGACATCGCGCAGGGAGCCCCTGTCGGCGTGGCCACCATGTCGATTTCACGATGCAGCTTTTTAAGGGGCTGCTCGAGGACAATCATGGCAAATGTGCTCGTACCGGCCGAAACATTGCCCGTGCGCGGTGCTACAGCATTCGTCGCCGTCATGCCCGTGCCTGCGTCGCCTTCCGGCGGGCAGAACGGGATACCAGAAAGCAAGTCCCCTTCTTCATCGAGAAGCTTTGCTCCCCTCTTCGTCAGCACTCCGGCTTTGTCGCCGGCGACCAGGACTTTCGGGAAAATATCACGGAGCTGCCAGGAAAAATGATACGGCTTGAGCAGGTCATCAAATTTCTGCACCATGCTTTCAACATAATCATTCGCAACAGGGTCGACAGGGAACATGCCCGAAGCATCGCCGATGCCGATGACTTTTTCGCCCGTCAGCTGCCAGTGAATGAAGCCGGCAAGCGTTGAAACATAGTCAATATGAGAAACATGCTCTTCCTGATCGAGAATCCTCTGATAAAGATGCGCTGCGGTCCAGCGCAGCGGAATGTTGAAATGAAATAAATCCGTTAAAGTATCCGCTGCTTTTTGCGTATTGGTATTGCGCCAGGTTTGAAATGGTGCCAGCAGTTTTCCCTGTCGGTCAAAGGCCATGTAGCCGTGCATCATGGCACTGACGCCAATAGAGCCTGTTTTCGTAAGCGTAATCCCATATTCGTCTTGAACGGCTTTTTTCAAAGAATGATAGCAGCTGCGAAGGCCGTCATAAATTTCCTGCAGATGGAAGGTCCAAATGCCATTTTCAAATGAATTTTCCCAATCATGGATGCCGACAGCGAGCACCTTGCCGGCATAATCAATGAGAACCGCCTTGATCCTCGTCGAGCCAAATTCGATGCCGAGTGCCGTCTGTCCCTTTACAATAGCCTCTTTCGCAGTCATAAGATTGTTCCTTTTCCTTTCTGCGGGGCAGCAGCTGAAAATCTCAAGCTGCTGCCCTGCTGTTTTTTTAGAAGCAGGTGAATGCGCCATCCACGATGACGTCCGTGCCCGTCGTAAACGTGCTCGTATCGCCTGCGAGATAAACACAAATGGATTCGAGCTCTTCCGGTTTGCCCATGCGTCCCATCGGTGCCATCGCATTCCATTTCTCGATGAGCGGAATCAGCGTCGGGGAGTTCATCGTGAGTTCTGTAGCCATGTAGCCCGGGCTGATGCAGTTGACGCGGACGCCCTTCTTGGCCCATTCAATCGCGAGGGATTTCGTCAGCTGAATGACACCGGCCTTCGAAGCGTTGTAAGCGCACTGCGGCTGCGGCACGTTGACGATGTGTGCCGACATCGAAGCCGTGTTGATGATGGAGCCGCCGCCATGCGTCAGCATGTATTTGCCGGCTGCAATGTCCGTCAGGAAAATGCCGTTGAGGTTGATATTAATGACCTTGAGCCACTGCTCATACGTCATTTCCTCAGCCGGTGCATTGATGCAGATGCCGGCGTTGTTATGGCAGAAGTTCAGGCCGCCGAGCTTTTCGACGACTTCGTCGACCATGGCGTCGACCTGTTCCTTGTTCGTGCAGTCCGTCTGAATGGCGATGACTTTCTGCCCCGTCTTCTCTGCAATCTCAGCAGCCGTCTTTTTCGCCGTCTCGATGTCGAGGTCAACGATGGCGACATCAGCGCCAGCCTCTGCAAAAGCCGTGGCCGTGCACTTGCCAATACCGCGGGCTGCGCCCGTGACAAAACCTTTCTTGCCCGTCAATTTCATTTTTTCGATGATACCCATGATACATCTTCCTTTCTGTATTTACATTTTGTAAAATCATTTTTCAAATCTGTTTATATGATAATCCTACTTTGTAGTTTTGTCAAGCCATTTTATAAAATAAAATAAATAAATACGTCGAATCCCATCGAATACAGAAAAAAGTCATCGCTGACTGGCTTTTTCCTTCCCGCTTTGTTATAATGATACCTATAGATTTACAAAATCATTTTACAAAATTAAGAGGGTCTTCCTATGAAAAAGAGCATTACACCATCCGAGATCCGTCAGACAAACCGTCAGCGCATCTACCAATATATTTATCAGAAGGAAAATGTTTCGCAGCAGGACATTGCCTACGACCTGCATCTGAGCCGGCCTACCGTGACGACGAACTTAACTGCCTTAAAAGAAGAAGGGCTCGTCAAAGAAGCCGGCCAGATGGATACGGAGCTTGTCGGGCGCAAGGCCAATGCCTATGCAGTCAATGAGACTTACCGTGCCAGCATTGGCGTAGAGCTTTTGAGCCGGCAGGTCAAGGCCATTGCCGTAGACCTCTATGGCCGGAAAATCCACCGCGATGTCTTTGCACTGGACTTTGAAAACACGGATGCCTATTTCCAAAAAGTCTGCCAGCACATTCTGGAGTTCCAGGAAGCCTGCCATTTGACGGATGCGCAGGTACTCGGTGTTGGCTTTGCCATGCAGGGCCTGATTTCTCCCGACGGCAAAAAAGTCATCTACGGCAAAATCCTGAACTGCACGGGGCTTGAAGTCTCTGCCGTGACAAAATACCTGCCGTTCCCCTGCCGCTTCTTCCACGATGCCAACAGCGCGGCCATCGCCGAACTCTGGGCCGCGCCGGACCTCAAAGACGCCTTCTATCTTTCCCTGAGCCGCCACTTGGCCGCAGCCCTGATTCTCGACCGCAAAATCATCACGGGCATGCATGGACACAGTGCGACCATTGAACACATGCAGATTGACCCGCAGGGAGAGCTCTGTTACTGCGGCCAGCGCGGCTGCCTTGAGACAAAGTGTTCCCTGCGCGCGCTGCACTGCGACCTTGAGCATCTCGATGACTTTTTCGACAAAGTCCACGCCGCAGACCTCAAGGCACAGGAAATCTGGATCACCTATCTGAAAAATCTGGCCCATGCTATCAATCTGCTGCACCTGATTTACGACAAGACCTTCATCCTCGGCGGATATCTTGCCCCTTATCTGCAGCAGGCCGACATCGACTATCTCTACAAAGAAATCGCCTCGAAGACGCCATTTCCCGAAGCCCATGACTTTTTACAGCTCAGCCGCATGCCCAAGCACAACATCGCCATCGGCGCGGCTCTGCCCTACATCCAGAAATTTCTCGAGAAAATCTGAAAAAGTCCAGTGCTGGACTTTTTCAGGAATGTCAGGTAATGAATGGAAAAATAATTCGCTGCCATGCCCGAACGACAAAAGAGGCTGCTGCACAGTTACGTGCGGCAGCCTCTTTTTGGTGCTTATCGCTTATTTAGAAAATGCAATTGGTCATCACAAATATGTGACGGTCTCGCTCAAAGGTTTTCTCTTCGCATGGTTTGGCAATGGCTTGACGCCTTCAGCTTTGTAGCCGAGGTCAAGAAGCATCAGGATGCTCTCGTTTTCCGGCAGGCCGAGGGCCTTGGCGAGTTTCTCGGGGTCGAAGAAGTTGACCCAGCAGCCATCGAGCCCTGCATTGGCTGCCGCGAGCATCAAATGCGTTGCGACGATGCTTGCATCCTCAACGCCGGAATCATGCTTATCTCCTGGATAAGTGAATACGTTATTGCGGTCGTACGCCACAATCAGCACGGTGCCTGCCCCATAGCGGCACGGCGTCGCCGCATCGATGACGGCCAGCGTCTCCGGCTTCTGCGCCACATAAATATGCTGCTCCTGCAGATTCTTCGCTGTCGGTGCGAGGCGTCCAGCCTCGAGCACCGCCGCAAGTGCCTCCTGCGGTACCTTTTTATCGCTAAATTTTTTGCATGAATAACGATTTTTTATGACATCCGTAAATTCCATGACGAATCCCTCCTTGTCTTTATCCTTTCGCCATGCAGGAGCAAAATCCTGTTTACCAGTCTCTTTTCCGTACTTTTTAAACTGGCACAAAATGATGTGCTAAGTGGCACATCATGATGTATTCTCTGGCATCTTTTTCCGGTATCATAAAAGCATCGAAAGCAACAATACAGCGACAGAGATGACAGGCACGAAAGAAAAGCCTAAAATAAAGGAGAATGCGAAATGACGAATACAGCTTTACTTACGGGATCTTACGGCGGACTCGGCACCTGCCTTGCAAAAATTCATGCAGAGCATGGCGGCGACCTGATTCTTGTCGGCCGCAGTCTGGAAAAACTGGCGAAACAGGCAGAAGAGCTTCGCAGCCAGTATCCCATCACGGTCGAAACGATTGCCGCAGACCTCTCGAAGCCGGAAGCAGCACAGGAAATCTACGATACCTGCCATAAGCATGGCTGGACGGTTGATTATCTCATCAACAACGCCGGTTTTGGCGGTCAGGGCGATTTCACGCGGGAGCGTACGATGGCAGAAGATATGGCGATGATTGCCGTGAACATCGAGACGCCGACGCGCCTGATGAAGCTCTTCCTGCCGGACATGGTACAGCGCGGCGAAGGCCGTGTGCTCAACGTCAGTTCGACGGCGGGCATCCTGCCGGGCCCTCTGCAGGCTGTCTATTACGCAACAAAAGCCTATCTCACGAGTGTCTCGAATGCCATCTGGCGCGAGCTCAAGGACACGGGCGTCACGGTGACGGCCCTGCAGCCTGGTGCCATGACGACGGGCTTTGCCAAGAGAGGCGGCCTTTCCGACACGAAAATGTTCCAGAATACCGTTGCCCCGATGCCGGTAGCCCGAGACGGTTATAACGGCATGCTTGCTGGCGAGCTCAATGTCCTGAGCGGCCTGCCGGGCTATCAGAAACCGATGATGAAAATTGCGCCGATCCTGCCGAAGAAAATGATGATGGACATGGTCTACGACCAGCAGAATAATAAAGACTGACAATCTGCCAAGAGGCAGCTCTGTCAGCCCTGAAATAGAGGAACGTATATGAACCATTTTATATTAGATGGCAACTACAAGGCCATTCTCAGCGCCCTGCAGCTCGATGCCACCGAAATCCTGCGCCGCGCGGGACTGCCGGAAGATACGTTAAACCACAAGACCATCACGATGACGGAAGCGGGCTATTACCGCTTTCTAGAGGCCATTGGCGACGCCCTTGGCAAGGAGGCACCTCTGCTGCAGCTGGCGTCCAAGGAGCAGATTGAAACATTTTCCCCACCGATTTTTGCCTCCTGGTGCAGCAAAGACGGCGAGGCCTGCATTGAAAGGCTCTCTGCTTATAAAAAACTTATCGGGCCGATGAGCTGGCGCGTCACCAAGGATAAAGAACAGCTCACAGTCACCATGGAAGCAGGCAGTCCGGAGCTCGAGCTCCCTTCCATCCTCGTGCAGTCGGACTTTGCCTTCCTCATCGGCATGCTGCGCCGTGCCTCAAAAACCGATATGCATCCCCTCAAGCTGCAGGTGAAACATCTCCCTGCCAGCCACGCTTTGTCCGACCTCGCGGGCATTCCCATCCAGCAGGGCGAGGAAAATGCCATTTCATTTCGTTTGGCAGAACTGCACAAACCTTTTGTCAGCTTCAATCCGGCCATGTGGAGTTATTTTGAGCCCGAGATGAACAAACGTCTGGCCGAACTCACGGTGGATGATTCCATGTCGGCAAGAGTTCGCAGCGCCCTGGCCTCGATGCTGCCCGGCGGCGCTTACGGCATCGAAGAGGTCGCGGAAAAGCTCGGCATTTCCAAGCGGACCCTGCAGCGCAAGCTCAGCGAGGAAAAGACAACCTTCCAGAAACAGCTTAGCAGCACCCGTGAGACTCTCGCGATTCACTACATTTGCCATACCGATATGAGCAATCTCGACATTTCCTTCCTGCTCGGCTACGCCGAACTCAATTCCTTCCTGCGCGCCTTTGTCATTTGGACCGGCAAAAGCGTCAGTCAGTATCGCCACGACCACAACAAAGAAAACTGAAAACGTCCAGCACTGGACTTTTTCAGCCTTTTCAATTGCGATAGTCGCAGCGTTCGCACTGCGTCATGACGTTTTCGCTGTCTTCCTTATAGAACAGGCCCGACCAGCGGCAGATGCTCTGCAGGATTGGCACGACCGACTCGCCCTTTTCCGTCAGCGAGTATTCCACGCGCGGCGGGATTTCGTCGTAGGATTTGCGCACGATAAGGTCATCCCGAATGAGTTCCTTGAGCGTGGCCGCCAGTACGGCGTCCGTGATATTCTTCATCTCATTACGGATGCCGCTGTAGCGCAGCGTCTTCTTGGCCGCGAGCACGCAGATGACGCGCGACTTCCATTTGCCGCCAAATACATGCAGGCCGTATTCGAGGGGGCAGCGGATATCTTCTTCCAATTTCTTCTGATACATGATAAGTCCTTCCTTCGAATTTTGAATTTCAAGTTTCGCGCTTTTTACGTTCTTCCTTCATTATAGGTCGGTACCCATATTTTCTCCATATGCTCTGAAATTAAATAGTGACTTATAAATTTCGCGATATCTTCAAAATGACGAGAAGCCCTGCTATGATAAGTGGCGTAAAGAAAATCTGCTGTCACTCTTGAAGGAGGAAGTTTTCATGTTAAATGATGAAGTCAAAAAACTTTTGAATAGTTCTCTCTGGGACCTCGCTACGGTCAGCCCCGAAGGCGAGCCAAATGTTGTACCGGTTGCCTTTAAAGACATCACGGATGAAGGCCATCTGCTCATCGGCGACGTTTTCCTCGAGACGACGCTGAAGAACATCAAGGCCAACGGCCGCATCGCCGTCTCCGCTTTTGACGGTCCACATCTCACGGGTTATCAGATCAAGGGCCATGCCAAATACATCGAGAGCGGTGCTGTCGTAGACAACTTCAAGAAAGTCGTCGAAGAGATGTTCAAAGGCGCGGTTACGGCCAAAGGTGCTGTTGAGATCATTCCGGAAAAAGTCATCGTCACGACGCCGGGTCCGGACAACAAGAAGGAACTCTGATTCCCCTTCTCTCTCCTGAATATCCTGTCTAAGATACATCCTCATGATTATGCTGTCCAATGCATTCTGGGCAGCATTTTTTGTTGCTCAAAATATAATTAAAAAGGCCGCGAAACAGGATGCCCCTGTCCCGCGGCCTTTTGGCCGATTATAAATCATACGTCAGAATTGCCGGGAAGCACGTTTTATTGCGGCGGCTGCAGCCGGTGCAGTTGCGGGCGATATTTGGCGAACTATCCCAATCCTCAAGATGCCAACCGATTTTCTCGTAGTACTTCGGCACCTTGCCGCTGCACCAGAGCTTTTTGACGCCATGGCGGCGCGCCTCGTCAAAGACAATCTGCTGCAGGCGGCGTCCGTAGCCCGAACGGCGATGGTCCTCACGCACGCCGAGGTCACCGAGCGTATAAACGCCGTCGCGAATCTCCAAGGTTGCGGCAGCCAGAAGATTGCCCTCTTCATCATCCACGCGCCACATCCTGACCATCTGGATATCCGCGGGCACTTCGGCACTCGGCTCGACCTCCATGCCGCAGTCATGGAAAAACTTCGTCAGGGTCAAATAATCCTTCGTCTCGTAAACTCTCTCTGTCATAAAGCAGCCTTCTTTCCTTTGCTCAAATCCATGTAACGTCTATCATGATAAGAGAAAAACTGCGGAATATCAATTTACTAATAAATTATTGAGTAACTAATTCTTTCCAATTTAATTGGAAAAATCACTCCATAGAAATCGAAAAAGTCCAGTACTGGACTTTTTGCCATATTCACGACACAAAAAGGCGGCTGCATGAGAAAAAACTCATACAGCCGCCTTTTTAACGGGATGCTTCGGCCTGTCCAGTGAGGACTGCGAAGCCTATATTTTACGGATTACTGATTATCCTTCGGTGCTTCTTTCAGCGTGACGTCGACGGTCTTTTCGCGGCCGTTGCGTTCAATCGTCAGGGTCGTGGTGTCGCCGACTTTATGCTCGGCAATCTTGGCGCGCATGTCGTTGACGCTGTTGACTTCAGCGCCGTCGACTTTGAGGACGACATCGCCCTTCTGCAGGCCGGCTTTGTCAGCTGGGCTGCCTGCAACGACCTGGAAGATATAGATGCCCTGTTTGATATTGAGCTGATAGCCGTAGCGGGCTGCCGTCTGCTGGTCGAAGATCGAAACGCCGAGGTACGGACGGGCGACATAGCCTTTGGCCATAATGGCATCGACGATGTTCTGGACCGTATTCGACGGGATGGCGAAGCCGATGCCCTCGACGCCGTTCGCAACGATTTTCGCGCTGTTGATGCCGATGACCTTGCCGTCCATGTTGACGAGCGCGCCGCCGGAGTTGCCCGGGTTGATGGCGGCATCCGTCTGCAGGA
Organism: Mitsuokella apri; assembly: GCF_047974105.1. NCBI lineage: Bacteria > Bacillati > Bacillota > Negativicutes > Selenomonadales > Selenomonadaceae > Mitsuokella > Mitsuokella apri. The sequence continues at coordinate 111,971 of NZ_JBHYRS010000006.1, read as the reverse complement.
GCTTGACGCGTTCATCGCCATCGCCGAGCGTGCGGTTCTGGGCACTGATGACGCCGTGCGTTACCGTGCCCTGGAACTCAAGGCCCATCGGGTTGCCGATGGCAATGACGGACTCACCGACGACAATCTGGTCCGAATCGCCAAAGTCAGCCGTCGTCAGATTGCCGTCGTCGACGCTGACGACCGCGAGGTCCGTGAGTTCATCCGTGCCGACGAGCGTGCCCTTGAGGCTGCGGCCGTCGGCGAGCGAGACGATGAGCTCGCTGGCGCCCTTGACGACATGGTTGTTCGTCACGATGTAGCTCTTGCCGCCGTCATTCTTGAAGATGACGCCCGAGCCGACGCCCTCGCTCTGTACCGGATTGTTGAACCAGTCGCGCGCCACGGCCTTATTCGTGATGCCGACGACAGCCGGACCGACGGCCTTTGCGGCGCGGACAGTCGGCGTGTTGCGGGCATCCGAGAGATTATCATAATTGGCTGCCTGCTGCTGTGCGGCGGACGAACTGCCCGAGGAACTGCTGCTTGAGCTTGAAGACGAGCCTAAAGAGCAGCCCGCAAATGTCGCGGCCGACAGGGCCACGGCCAGTGCTACAGCCAATTTTTTATTTTTTTTGCTTTGGAGCAAATTAAAGAACGATTTCATAAAGAACCCCTCCATCCATTTTCATCAGTCTCTTCATCCTGCCCTGCCGGCAGCCGAAGAAGGGGCTGTTTTCTGCCACATGTATAGTATAGCTTATTTTGACTGTGATTTCTGTCATCATGGTGACAAAAATAGAATTGACATTCCCTTAAAGAAAAGGATACGATTTCTTTAGGGAAACAAAATGAAAAAGGGTGAATTTTGCATGGAAGAAACGAAGATTATCAAAAAATACGAGAAAGTTCTCGCGGCCTGCCCGCTGCTCATGGGGATTCCGGCCAGCCAGTACGAAGAAGCCCTGACTTTTCTGCACGCCAAAGCCGTGCATCTAAAAAAGCACGAAATTCTGCAGCAACTCGACGAGCCGTTCCGCTATGCCGGCATCGTCCTTTCCGGCAGCATCGAGGGCTCCTTCATCAACGAAAACGACGCGAAAATCAGCATCAACCGCTTTGACGCAGGCAAACTCTACGGCGAGGCCCTTGGCTGCGTGCAGCCGCCGCACAGCCCGATTCAGCTCGAAGCCCTGCGTGACAGCATCGTCCTACTCGTCGACCTTTCGGCCATGCATCAGGAAAAAGCAGCACTCACGGGCATCCAGTACCACCTCGCAATGAACCTCATCCACGGCCTCGCCCGTCAGAATATCTACCAGAATTACAAGGTCCGCATCCTGAGCCAGAAAAAGCTGCGCGACCGCATCGGCATCTTCCTCGGCGGTCTGCCGCACGCAAAAGACGGCTCCGTCCTCGTCAAGCTCACGACGACGGCCATGGCCGAATTCCTCGGCGTCAACCGCAGCGCCCTGTCGCGCGAACTCGGCCTCATGCAGGATGAAGGCCTGCTGCGCATCGAGGGACGGCGCTTCTTCCTGAAACACGATTAACCAGAAGAGATAAAAAAGGCGGGAACCGCTTGGGGATTGCGGTTCCCGCCTTTCTATTGGAGAGAGAGAAAATTGAGGGAAGTTTATTATGGAATCAAATGGCTATTAGCCATTGATTGCAATGGTATGACCAGCTGGGCGCGTCTCGGTCAGCTTCGGCATATGGACGGTCAGAACACCGTCTTTGTAGTCGGCCGTGCATTTCGTCTCATCAATATCATCGATGTAGAACGAACGGCTCATGCTGCTCTGGCTGCGCTCGCGGCGGACATAATTGCCCTTTTCATCTTTTTCATCATCGGACTGCTCATTCTTCGTGGCAATCGTCAGGTAGTTATTATCATAAGTCAGGGAGATATTTTCCTTCTTCAGGCCCGGCAGCTCAGCCATGAGGTCGTAGCTGTCCTTATTATCCTTGACATCGACTTTGAAATCCGGCGTATGGAAATCCTGCATGAACGGCTCATCAAAGGCATTCATGAGGCGGTCAAATACATTGTCCTCTTTCTGAAGATCGTTATTGGAAACAAATGGAACCAAACCAAACATAATCAAAAACCCCTTTCAGCGTCTCGATGCTGCCTGAGCGTTTGCTCAGGGGTGAATCAAAACCATTTGTTCATCGTGCTGAGGACTTTGGACCTTGCTTTTTCTTTTCTCAGGCCCTTCATCCTCGCTACAATTCTTATTATACTCATATTGGTCAAAAAGTCAATAAGTCAAAAAGAAAAAATAAAAAAGAGAAGCCGCCGCGGACTTCTCTTTTTTTATCTGGTATGCTATTTTCTTGCCCTTACGACTTGCGCGGATGTTTCTTGTCCTTATACATCTCGCCATCGGCTTCCGTGATGATGGTATCGACATTCTGGACTGGCGTAGTCTGGACAGCCGCGCCAAAAGCCATGCTGAGATGACAATTCTTAAACCGGTTCTTCATATGACGGATGAGTTCTTCAGCCTGTTCTTTGTCCATATCGCTGATGACCATGAGAAATTCATCCCCACCCATGCGGAAAACATTGCCCGTGCCGACCATTTCCTTCATGAGATTGGCCGCCATGCGGATGGCTTTATCCCCGGCCTTATGGCCATAGTGGTCGTTGATGTACTTGAGTCCGTTCATGTCGCCGAAAATAAAGGCCGTCTGCCTGCCGGCAGGCAGGTTCATCGCGTATTTCAAGAAGCCTCTGCGGTTCTGTGTGCCCGTCATAACGTCAACGTAGCTCATCTGACTCAGGCGATGTACGTTGTCGCGGTTGCGGATCAGGATGGACAGGAAGCGTGTCAGCGTCGCCAGCAGCGGACTTGCTTCCTTCAGGATTTTCTCGGAAGGATTGACGATTTCCGTATAGCCGATGGACTGACCGGCAAAAATCAAATGACCGGAAATGAAACTCTTGAGTCCTTTCATATGCGGTTTTGCCCTGCCGTATTTATGAAGAAACTTATCCACGTCTTCAATGATGGCGATTTGGTCCGTGTTGAAATTGTCATAAATGAACTGTACATCCTCACGCGGGATATGCTGCAGCTCCGCTTTCGTTGAAGGAATGCCTTCACGGCACCATTCATACGTATTGCTGACGGTGTCATCCGGCATTTCCTCAATAATATCGGCTTTTTCACATTCGAGGATTTCGCCGACACGGGCCAGCATATTCTGGATGCCAAGCGAAGGATCTTCCTCGCGCAGGCCGATTTCAATGGCATCGTTGACGGCCATTTCCTTGAAGAGAATCTCGTTCTTCTCAATTTCATTTTTCATATACTGATGGAGATTCGTCGCCATTTCAAGATGACAGTTCCTGCCGCGCCACGGAACGAGGATGTGCTGGATGAGATAGTCTCTCCCGAGTTTCCGATTATGATATGTGCGCGTATAGAAGCGGTCGCGTCGCAGCATGGACTGCGGGCAGTCCGGGCAGGGATAATCAAGGCCGCAGAGTAGTTTATGGCAGGTCATGCCGCGATAGTCAAAGTCTTCCGGCAGGCCAAGGTCACGCAGACCTGCTTTGTTGACATAAAGCAATTCATTATTGTCAAGACGGCTCATCATGACATTCTGGTCGCTCGTATCAAAGGCTTCACGGTCAAAGGCAATGCGGTCGCCCACGTAAATGGACTGACCGTACCGCTGCTGTTCTGCCTCGTCCAGACGTTCATAAAGGAGCTGCAGGAGTCCATTGAGATTGCCCGCTTCCGAGCCATAAGCCGCAGACCACTGCAAATACAGCGTGATGGAATGCCCACGGACTTCACGGATACCATGAATCTTATTCGCCAGGCGCAGCAGACGGTCATCAAGCCTTGCTTCTTTTTTATACTTCATGAACAGCAGGTATTTCCCATTGCCAAGATAACCGATGACATCGTCAAGCGTGCAAAGCCGCTCCATCATGCGGCTGATCCTGGCCAGCAGGGCTTCATATGTCTCATGACCGTAAATCTGCGCGGTTTCATTGAGTTTCGGAACATGAAACAAAATACAGATAAAGTCTTCCTGCTTCCGTTCGTAATTGCCATAATACTCTAAGCCAGCCAAAATTATGCCGCGGAAACCGGCAAGACCTGTTTCCCGATTAATCAAACCGAGCTTCATGTCATTTTCGTAGGCACGTTCCTCCTGATCGAGGTCCTCGAAATAGCCCATGAGGCCAATGATCCGATTGCCTCGATAAAGTGGTACCTTTGTCGCGCGAATGGTATGCAGACGGCCGCGGATGATGCATCTGCCCAAGGCCCCATAGGAAGAAATGCCATTCTGCAGGACTTTTTCTTCGATGTTTTTATAGGGTTCAATATCCACGTGCCAGCCAATGTCTTCATCCGTCTTGCCCAGGATAGACGCCTCATCGTGAATATCGTAATAATCGAGAAAGGCGCGGCTGGCCCCCACAAATCTCCTTTCAGTGTCCTTCCAAAAGAACTTGATCTCCCGTGAATTCTTAATAGTATGAAAGACCGTAGACGGGTCAATTCTACTGCCGCCTGCGACAGGAAGTGCTGCTGCAATGCCAAAGCTCTTGAGAAAATGGGGCAGCACGTTTTCCCGATCCTTAATGCGTTCCATAGGCGCATCCTTGATGCAAAACAGGATATTCCCTTCGGCAGTCTGGCCAAGAGCCAGTGCATCAAATTCCTGCCAGTAATAATTCCCATCATCGCGGCGGACGCGGAACATGCCGACGGCAAGAGAGCGGCCCGACTTTTGTGCCTGCCTGTAGAGAATCCGCGGCGCGACCCAGGAGAGGAACCGCTGTCTGTCATCCGGATGGATGTACTCCTCAAGCGTCATCCACTGCCGGCGGGAAATCCTTTTTCCCGTCAAGCCGACAGCATGAAGCGAGCTGATGACCTCAACTTCATCCTTGCTGCCGCGGTACAAATAAAAGCCGTCATAGACCTGCAGCAGATAATGAGAGATTTTATCGAGCCTGTGTGTATTGCGGAACGAGCTGTCAAATGTAATATTATAGAGCTCCGCCTTGCCCGTATGCATGCCGGGACCGCCGGCAAGCATCTGCACCTTGATTTTCATGTACTGGCCGTTATACACATACGTCAGGACTTCTTCTTTCCCCGTTTGGATGGACGTATCCAGAAGCTCTTTGAACTGACGCAGGACCGGTGTTTTGGTGAGCTCCATGACCCGCCTGTTCCCATGGATCTTTAAGTTTACCGTAGAATACAGAACTTTTCTGAAGGCGCGGTTTTCCCAAAGGCTTTGTGCCTTATCTTTGCCATCGTACCAGAATACAGCGACCGGAAGATCGGTCATCACATTGATAAGACCGGCCTTTTCCATGACCATTGCTTCCGTCGGTTTTTCTGAAATCAATTTCTGTTCATAGCAGAAACGGTGGCAGGCTTCATAAGGCAGCGGTTTGGCATAGTAATACCCCTGAATCTTCTCGCAGCCAATCGAAGCGAGGAAGTCTGCCTGCTCCTTCGTCTCCACACCCTCAGCCAGCGTATGGATGCCGAGATTTTTGGCCATGAGCACGAGCGAACGAAGGATTTTTCTGCTTTCCTCATTGAAGTGCTTCTGAAAAGACATATCGAGCTTGATTTCGTCAAACTGAAAATGCTGCAGCACATTGAGTGAGGAATAACCGCTGCCAAAATCATCGAGCCAGCATTCATAGCCAGCCTTGCGGAAGCGCTGGATTTCCATCCGGAGCTTTTTCCCGTTCATGGCCAATGTCGTTTCTGTAATCTCGATGCGCAGAAGGCTGCGCGGCAGCTGGTAGCGCTCGACGATTTTCTCGACTTCAGCCACGGGGTCAAGGCTGTCAAAATCCACGCGCGACAGATTGACCGAGATGGGCAGGAGCGGGCGCTGATTCTCAATCTGGAAACGGATTAGTTTCGCTACCTGCTCGATGACATAGAAGTCAAGCTTTGGTATCAGACGGGATTTTTCGAGCACAGGGATGAACTGTCCGGGACTCAGAAGCCCTTTCTCAGGGTCTACCCAACGGGCCAGAGCCTCCACGCTGCAGAGCCTTCCCGTCAGCGTACGCACGACGGGCTGGTAAAAGACCTTGATATAGCCTTTTTGCAAGGCCTGCTCAAAATTACGCAGAATGTAAGCGGCTTCAGCAAGATGCTGCCCCATATCCTCCGTGTAGATGGCATAGACGCGGCTGGCATCCTGCTTGATGGAATCGGCCGCAATCTTGGCCGCATCAAAGCTCTGACGCGGATTGACCTGTTTTTTCAGCGCCAGATTTTCATACAAAGTAATTCCTGCTTTAAGAGCAACCGAAGGATCATCATTTTGGGCACGAAAATCATCAGACAGTGCCAATAATTTCTCTTCAAGATCTGCCCGTTCCGCCAGCATGGCAAAATTATCCGCCGAAAGATGCGCCATGAGCGTCTCAGGAAATTGCTTCCGCAGGCATTTGGCCAGCTTGCGCAGGAGCTCGTCGCCTGCCTCCAGACCATGATTGGCATTATACAGTTTAAAATTCGTCAGATTGATATAAACCGGTACATGACGTCCGAGTATCCCTTTTTCCTTATCCACGGCTGCAACGGCCAAAGCCCTCTTGTAAAAAGCATACCGTCCGATCAGGCCTGTGATATGGTCCGTTTCCAAGGCCTCTTCGCGTATGCGGTTTGGCATGATATGCAGCGACCACACCGGGCCATACTGCGGATCCTCGATTGGGGATAACAGCACTTCGAGCCGGCGGAAATGACCTTCCTTGGACCGCACTAAAAAATGATACAGTTTCGGGTCGTCCTCAACATCTTTGGCCCGCCTTGCGTACATTTCTGCCAGCGGCACGTATGCATCCGCTTTCATCATACCGCGGTAAGTCCCGCCAGTCAGGGCAAGGAACTCCTCTTTTGATGCACACTGGTACATAGTACAGACTTTGTCATTTACGGCTAATATCTTTTCTTCTGCATCCTTGGAGATCAAAACCACGCCGCCGGGGAAAAGATTCATGACCTCTTCTCTCGATGCCTCGTTCTTCCTGTTCATGCCAACCAACCATCCTATTGTCAAAACACCATCGTGATCATCTTTCTTACGTCTATCTGCCTTGCTTATTTGACAGTTTCAGTTTATTACAATTTGTTTTGCTTGTAAACGGTCAATAGCGGCAGCTGCCAAACACCACAAACTGAAAAAGTCCAGCGCTGGACTTTTTCATCTTTTTACATCGGTCAGTCCTTCTCATTCTGTACGGTTTCAAGGAATTTCTGCAGGGATTTCGTGTCACTGTGCAGCATCTTTTCCGTCAGCCGCTGCAGCGATTCAAACTCCCCGCGCTTGAGTTTCGTTTCGACAAGTGTTTCGGTCATGGCCGCGAGGTAGCGCGTGACGATGCCCTTTTGCTTACATTTCTTGAGTGACTCCTCATATTCGTGCATGAGGATATCGTAGTCGTGGCTCGTCACATGGCGGTATTCATACGTGGCCGACTGCTTCGAGTCCTCAGCGATGGTATTCATGGCCTTAATCGCGTTGTTGAAGTCCTTGTTGTAAAGCTTTTGGCTCAGGCTGTCAACGCGCTGGTTGAAGGCCTTCATGGCATCTTCAAAATGGCGTACATTATAATTGAATTTGCTGATGACACGCGATTCCGAGAAAATTCCGCGCTCGCCGTCGCGCAGGCTTTCTGTGAGCTCTTTGACTTTCTCCGCATTCTCCTGTAATTCTGCCAGAGACTGGCCGTACGCGGCAAACTTTCCCGCAGCATCCGTCTCCTTGAGCTCCTTATCAAGATTTGCGACATACTCATTGAGACGGCCGATGTATTTTTCGATTTCCTCGAGCCCCTTCTGGTAGTTGATGACCGACTCGCAGACATGGGCGAGGTCTTCTTTTGTATCAAATGACATAGTGCTTTCCTACTTTCTTCTATCTTCTGTGCTTGCATGAATTCCTGCATGGATTGATGCATATATTTGTGCTTTTTTGCGCTCTTGTCTAATTGTCAGGTCAGCGGCCATAAGTCAGCGGCTGCCGCGATGGCTTCGCCGGCCTTTTCGATGGCGGCTTCTTTCTGCCACGTCCATTTGGCAAAGGCTCTTGTAAGGAACGGATAATTTTGCAACGCTTCATACAAAGCTGTATAGAAATGACTGCTCCTCACTTCGCCGTATTTGTACTGCCAGGCTTTCTTCGCCTGAAGGACAAAATCCTGCATGCCCCTGCCCGTCAGGCAGAAGGCCGCCAAAAACTCGGGGCCTTCTACATCCGGCCGCGTCAGCATGGTCTCGGCAGCATTTTGGCGCGTGCGGCCGCGGTTCGACCAGTCGGGGGCGAGGCCCGCATACGACTGCAGGGCCGCCTTGTAGTCGCCGTGACTTTCTTTGACGCGTCCGCGGCAGTAGGCAATCATATTCTCGTCCTTGCCTTCGGCCGCGTAAATGCTCAGGGCCAGCTCGTACTGGCCAAAGTTCAGGGCATTTTCGGCCGTCTCCATGCGATTTTCATCGGTATTTTCATGGATGCTCTGATAAAGATAGCCGAGCCACGTCATCTCGCCGTAGTCGGCCTTGCCTAAAAGGTCGTCCGTATAATCGATTAGGCCTTCAATCGCGGCATCTTCGAGGAATTCATAGAGCTTCGTGCCCGGCTTTGCTGCCTCTTCGTAGATGATCAGACAGGCATTGCCGCGCGTCGCGCCGACGTAAAAATACTTCCACGCGAGAGCCGGATTGTCGCGCGTCTCCGATAGGATGTTGTAGAGCAGCACCGAAGGATACTCCATGCCCTTGCAGTGAATGATGTCCGTCACGGCATCCTCGGCTGTCAGCGGGAAGTCCTGTTTCGACGGCGAGCCGGCAAAGGCAAAAATCGTCTGCAAGTCACTCGCGGGCACTTTGCGCCAAAGGTCATGAATGAGGTGTTCGCGGTTTTTGTCACTCGCCATGACCCAGACAGGCTTCATGCCGCTCGCCGTCATTGGCGGCACGGCAATTTCCTTCAGCTCATCCTGACGCAGCGTCAAAAGGCCCCCTCTGCGGAAATACTGCACGAGATAATTCTGAAACTCGATGATGCTGCGGCTCGAACGGTAATTGTAATGAAGGAAGCGCGGCCTCAGGCCCATCTCTTCAATTTTGCGGCCCTGTGCGCGGTCGTAGTCGTTCGACGCCGTGCGCATCCAGCCCTCATCGAAGTACGTCGGCTGCACCATCTGGCAGCGGTCCGAGGCCATGCGCTTGCGGCGCGTGCCGTCGAGCAGATGAAAAATCGCCAAAAGCTCCATCTGCGTGAGGTCCTGACATTCGTCGACAAAGACTGCACCGTATTTCTTGACATGTCTGCGCTTTTTCCGCAGCAGCAGCCTTGCCATATCATTGTCATCAAAAAGCCCGTGACGGTGCAGATAAGCCTGATACTTCTCATAAACGCGGTAAAGCGTCGTCTCCCAGAGCACCGTACTGCGGCTGGCCTTCTTTTCCTGCTGCAGCCGCTTCTGATACTCGTTCTCCGAAAGATTCGGCCGAATTTTATCAAGTCGGTGATAATCGACATCCTCGGGCACGGCTCCCTTGATAATGCCGTGAATCTCGCGCCAGGCCGAAAGCCGCGTCATTTCCTCCGTCTGGCTCGCAAAGGCCTTGTCCTTATGATTCCAGAACTGCGTCCAGTCGACCTCGGCCTGCCAGAAATTGACGAATTCAGCAAAGCTCTGCGCGGCGTTTAAAAGCTTCTGTTCCGGAATCTGCGGATAGGCTTCCTTGACTTCTGCGCGTAAAAAGTCAAATGTCGTGCGGATTTCGGCTTTTGAGGGCAGGGAACTGCCCTGCTCCATCTGCTCTTTGTCAAAGGTGAAGGCAAGCGTATAGGCGAGGTTTTCCGACATTGTCAGATAGAGGGCATCGTGATGCGGCTCTTTGAGTTCCTCGCGCAGCCATTTGAGGCCGACGACCGACTTTCCCGCACCGGCATTGCCGATAACCGAGAGATTCTCGGCTTTCTCCGTGCTCTCGATGATGGCCTTCTGGTCCTCATCAAAGACAAAATGCGTCGGCGTCGCGAGGTAATCGCCGAGCGAAATATGCTTGCGTTCGCCCTTTTCCTGCCACGCATCGAGCTGATGCAGAAAGTCAGCCGTATCGTAGTAGACATAGCCAATGCTCTTGCCGCGGATTTTGCGAATATCGGCCATCTGCCGGTCGTGGCTGCTGAGTGCCAAAAGCGTCAAAATGCCGTCCTTGTAGACCATGCTCAGGCGGTGATCGCCGATGCGCCGTTTAAACACGCGTTTTCCATGTGCGCCTGCGACCATCTTGAAGTCGTTGCCCGCAGCCCTGTGCTCGCCATTGAAAATGGACTGCATCTTTTCAAGACGCTTGGCAAACGTCCGCCGAAACCGCTCCTGATACGCGGCCGGCACATGACGGAAAATATGCTTGTCAAACTGAATGCCGCGGAACAGCTCGACATGTTCCTTATGCTTTTTCGGCACGCGCAGTTTGCCCGCTGACTTTTCGGCCGTTTTTGCAGATGCTGATTTTTCCCTGGGTTCTGAACTTTCTTTCCTGCTTTTCCCTATGTCACTTGCCTCAGAAAAAGCGGCCTCTTCTGCCTCTTTTCCATTTTGCAGACCCTGTTTTTCTTCCTGCTCGCCCTTTTCTTCTGCTTTTTCTGCGGCAGAGCCGGTCCTTGCCGCAAGACTGTCCTGCTCGTCTTGAGAAACTTCGTGACTTTCGTCGGACTTGTCGGACTCTGTCGGCTGTTCCTTCGTTTCGGACTCTTCTGCAGGGCCGAGCTCTGCTGCTTCCTCACCGCGGAAAACCTTCATCGCATATTCCTGCCACTTCGGCTCTGTCAGAATCCTGCTGGCATCTTCCTGGACGGCATACTCCGCCTCATAGCGGACGCGCTTGAAGATATGGAACATAAAGGAGCGGATTTCACCGCGCACATTCTTCCTGCATTTCACAGGGAACAGTGCGTAGTACTTTTCAAACAGCGCCTTCATGTAGACAGCCGAACCGTCCTCCATGAGAAAGTCATAGATTTCTTCATAAAGGGTCTTTTGCGGGTCGATAAAGCCCGTCAGATGAAGAATCGCCTCGGGCACAACGCCATGATACGCCGCGATTTCCGACTCGCGTTCCTGACTCACGGGCACGGCTTTATACATGCGGTTCTTGTATTGATGAAAGAGAGCCGCAATCTGCTCCGCCATTTCCTGCGTGCGGGCCGTGGCCAGCAGAAAATGCATTTTTTTGCTGACATCGTAGACACCGTAAGCCGGCCATGTCTCATTGAAAGCAGCCAGCGTCTTCTCTGGTACATTCTCTCTGTCCAAAATGACAAACGGCCGGTCCGGAAAAGCACGCTGCAGAAAAGCGCGGATGATTGCCGCTTCTTCGGGATTGCGGAAACGCGCGCACTCTTTCCCTGCGGCCTCTTCCTTTAAAAGATAAGCAAGCGGCCTGTTCGCGCGGACCTCGGCCTCAAGGTCCGGCCCCCAGTGATAGACAACGCCCTCTTCGGTCATGGAGGCCTGTCCCCGCTCCATAGCGTCTGCCAGCCGTTTCAGGTCCGCTTCGATTTTTTCCGTCACTTCGGCCTGTCCGCATTCACGCTGACAATGAAGTGCCCGTTGCCAAGCGACAAACGGCTCTTTACAGGCATCGACCTCATCATCCTGACGCAAAAGAGTCACAAGCGGCGAAGCCGCAGCCTCCGGTGGGGCCTCGCCAATCTGAAACCGCAGTCCGTAAACCACGAGATAAAAGAAATCCTTCGCGTAGGTGCAGATATTGGGATTGGCCTCAATGACTTTCGCCTGCTTCAGACGGCCGAGCGGCTGCGACAGATATGCAGGAGAAACCTGCTGCTGCTGACGGCTGTACGCAAAGAGCAGAGCTGCCGAAGCCGCAAAAAGATACGCATCCGCAGGAGTCTGCAGGGGGCAGTGAATCAGCGCCGTATAAGCCTGCATGGCCTCAGGCTCCGTCAAAGGCAGTTCTTTCTTCCTGCCTTCTGCATGGTCACCGGCAAAATACGCACGCTCCCCGGCCAGTACCTCCTCAAACAGCTGACTTTTATCGACAGCAGTAGCATCCTGACTGTCTGGCTGCGATGCTGACAAATCCGACTTTTCCTTGCCGCTTTCGTTTACCTCCTGCTTATTTTTGCCGCCGTTTGCCTGATTGATATAATTGAGACGTTTGAGGTAATGGCTGTTCTTGGCCTTCGGTTCGGATTTTTTAGGCATATGCGCAAAAATATCGTGCAGCAGCAGCTTGTAGCTCGAAGGAATCATCTCCTGATGAAGCAGGGCATTCGTCAGCTGCTTATGCGTACGAATTTTTTTGCTCTGCTGCTCCGTAAAGAACTGCAGACGGCTGATGATATCGACTTTCTGCGCATTCGCATACGCGAGAAAGTCAGCCGTCTCCCTGCGCACGCCGGCAAGTTTTGCCTCTGTAAAATTCTCCGCTGCCTGCTTTTCCTGACTGAGCTGACTTCCAAGCGGCATGCCCTTTAAAATCTGCAGCAGATAAGCGCGGCTGTCCTTAATGAGACTTTCCGGACGTGCGGCATGATTTCCCTGAACGGATTTTTCCGTGCTGTCTGCCTTTTTTGCCGGCACGGCCGCTTTTACCAGCTTCTTAAGTTCCGCCATATCATCCTTGATATGAAAGTCACTCTTATCCTTTTTGTCCGCCGCCTTTTTCTTCTGTTCCGCTTCTTCCCTCTGTTTGCGCAGCCATTTTTTCGCGGCCGCCTGACGGGCTCCTTCTTTCAGCTCGACACCGCCATGAATATCCATATGAAAATAATCTTCCAGCATGCCTTGCAGATTGGAACTGCGCAGATGATTGACCGCAATCTCCTGCTTCTTCATTTCCCTGCAAACGACATAGCGCTTCCAGATCATCGCGGCGACTTTGGCCAGATTTGATGACAGCTTCATTTCTTCCACATGATAAGCAAAGGCGTTCTCAAGGTCAGAAGGATTTTGATAATGATTCCGATAGCGGTTGAGCCAACGCGATAAAGAATCATAGAGTTCGTTTTCTTTTTCATCCTGCCCCTTGGCCGGCAAAATGTGTTTTACGAGTTCCTTCTCTGCGTCCGATGAATTGACGCCCTTGCAGTCAAGCCAGCAAAAATCGTGCTCCGGCAGTTCTGCGCGCACAGCCTGTTCCACGAGAAGATGCGTCTCCTCATCGTAGCAGCGGCAGATACGCAGACACTTCCCCTCCGTCAAATCATAAAAATCCTGCATGAACTCCTTGGCAATGACGTCAGGATTCATCCGGCTGCAGATATAACGATACGTCGTCAGCACGAGCTCCTCAAAATACGGCCAGACCCTCTTCGGAAAAAACGGCTGATAGCGTTTGACGACTTCATCCTCATCCTGCAGCCCGCCGGCCGCAATCCATTTTTCCAGATTATCGCGCACAGAACGGCTCCAGCCGGCATGTCTCGCCAGCTGCTCCCGTTGAAAAAATGTTTTTGCCCCCTCGCTTAAACCGCGCAGAGAAAGGTCATTCGTCACATCAAGCGACTTGCCGATTTCCGCCTCAATTCCCTGCTCCAACAGTTTCCGTTTAATGACTTCGGCATAGTGAGGATTCACGACCTTCGCGACCATCTTGACGCCGTCCGTCGGAAATCGAAAAACCTCCATCTGCAATTTTGCCAGCCACATAAACCCACTTCCCCTCATATTCTTGTTCGCCGTTTTTTCCAGAGGCGGCACCTCTTTTGCGCATCTTCCTGCAGGACCATTTACTTGTTTCGTCCGCACGTTTATCCTCCTGCAAGAAGACACACTAATTTCTTTTTTAAGTCTTATAAAACAATTTCGACTCAAGATACCGTTTTCCCTGCCAACACAAAAAAGCCCCGCAAAAATGCGGAGCTGTAAGGATATAAATAAGTTTCGTCAAGCAATCCAACTCAGAACGCCAGACCATTATCCTTGGCCAATTCATTTACTTTTATCTTCCGGCAGGTACTTCTCTCGGAACGCCGAGAGCGTCAGCTGATGCATCTGCAGGAGTTTTTCTGCTTTCTCATCCATGCCATCCGACAAATATTTTTTCACCTGCAGAATCGTGTATGTGCCCAGCTCATTCGATTCTTTGACGGCGTTGTCGAGGATCTCGTATGTCGTTTCCACGCGTTTCGCGGCTTCATCCGGCTCCGCAAAAATGCCATGCTTGAGATCCGCTGCTTCCGCTGCTTTCTCATGCTGCCGCTTTTCCTCCGCCTTCTTCGCCGCGACGCGCGCCTGCTCCCTTCCGGCCTCATCGTTGCGGATGCAGGAAATCAGCCATCCGCCTAAGGACGTTTTGTTCTTGCGGTACTTATAAGCATAGCGAAGATTCGCGTCCAGCAAAGAAAGCGGATAATCCTTGATGAGCTGCCGCGCCATCTTCTCCGTGACATTCCAGCGGTCAGGATTCATCAAACGAGCCAGCATCTTCTGCGCTTCGTCATCAAGTTCCTCAGACTGAGCAGGACGTTCTGAAATAGGCACTGCCTTTTGCTTCGACTTTTCATAGAAGGTAAAGTCAACACCGACATGAGCCCGCCCCCCTTGCTTGTAATAAGCATATTCTACCGTGATGTCTGCTTTCTCATTGATTTCCTCAACAGCGACTTTGATGACCCGACTTTTCAGATCCGTCGTCTTCTTCTGATAAGACTGTGGCAGCTCCAGTATCTTACATAACTCCTGAAATGTAAATCGTGCATGTCCTATCTTGATCCGATTTTTGAAAATCATATAGAAGCGAGTACTATAGACATGCGAAAATGCGATTAAGCTTTTTAAGTCGGACTTTAAGAATCGTTCCCGAAGCTGCAGAAAATGAGGACAAAGCCGTTCATCGAGTTTAAACTCGACATAGGCACAGTCGCTATCTCCATCTTTTCCCGTGACATACTCACACGACTGAACCCAATGGGAGCCATACCACCCCGAGCCATCGCGATGCTGCAGGATAATAGAACGCGTCAAAAGCTTCTTTATGACATCCTGCAATTGCCAATATCCGGACTTGGCATTGAAGCCGCACGCATCTGACAGGGACTTTGCATTGATACGGTTCACCGTAAAATTTTCTCTTGTGGTATCGATTTGGGCAATAAAATTCAGGATTACCTTTTGTTCTGCCAATGTGAGCTTGTAATTTGCTTCGACTAGCTCATTTGATTGACGAACTAAGGCACGTTCGTCAACTTTCTTAATCACTGTATCAGCCATCGCTTTCACCTCTTAAAGATATTCTACCTGAAGCTATGAAACTTTTCAAGGCTTTCATAGTTTCATGGCAATATCCTGAAGATCTTTATCTGCGACACTGATACCGCAAATTTTTCATAGGTTCAAAGAGGCACCGAATATTTTTTATGGGCTGACGCATTTTTTTCATAGGTTATCACATCTTTTTTTTTATTTCACAGTCGGACAATAGTCAGATAATAGTCGGATTATCTTAGATTTCAAAGCTCATCCGGACAACCGCAAATTTTTCATAGCTTCGAGGATAGAACCGCAAATCTTTCATAGGTTCGACCGCAATTTTTTCATAACTTTACCGCAAATTTTTCATAGGATGACCGCAATTTTTTCATAAGTTAGGTCCTGAAACCCGCGCCATTACTAGCTTCCAGCGCTCCGACATATATATACATATGTTACATATAATAACAACAACAGGGGAGAGCCCCCTCGCTTCGCTTCCCCCTGTTATTGTTCAATCTTCAATTTCTCTTATTTTTGAGTCCGACTAGTCATCACCCTCCGAAACATCATGCGAAGAGTCGCTAAGCTGGCACATCTTTTTTAGACGGCAGCAACCTGAAGTTTCAAGTTAATTGCCTGCATGAGCTTGACGAGCGTATCCAGCTTTGGCGTCGTCTTAAGGGTCTCAATGCGGGCAACCGACGACTGCGGCAGTCCGCAGCGTTCAGCCAGCATGCGCTGACTGATGCCGAGCTCTTGACGCCGGCGAATGATAGAAGAGACGATATCGGCTACTTCTTCAATTTCTTCCATATTACGGCGTTCTTCCTCGCTGACTGATTTGACATGCGTTTTATAATCATCCCACGTTCTCATGGTTGTGCCTCCTACAAACTACAAAGATAGCAGTTCAAAATAGAAAAATAGCCAGCTCCATGGTATACTATTGTATGCCGGCGGAGCTGGCTGCCCTTTCTCTGCGAAAGGGGGCGTGCGTATGAGCCTTTACGAAGAACTATCCCTGCTGATAGCTTTCGCAACGCTGATCGTAACGATCCTTAAGTAAGAGTCAAGTACAGTCACCTAGAGAAAAGTCGTGTCCTCAACTCAAAATTGAAGGGACACCGGCGATTCCACCCGCCGGTTTTCCTATGTCTATATTTTAGCACAGGCCAAAATTGCCTGCAATAGCAATAATTCGGTTCAGCGAGTACTCTTTTTTAGCTTTTCGCAGGATGCCGCTTTGTTATAATGAAGACTATAAACTACGCTGCATAGGAAAGCGAGGTGACGTTGACGGGACGTTGGCTGTCCCGCCTGCATCCAGATGAAATATCCTTCTTTTCTTCCTTTAGGGCTTTTTGCGGCAGGGCTGGTGCTCTGCCTGTTTTTTCATGTTTCGGTCCTGTACGCTCTGGCCTTTGGCTATGTGGTCTTTTTCTCGTATGGACGATATCGCCGTTTGTCGGTCAGGGAACTTCTGTCCTTGTCGTGGCAGGGGATCCGTACAATCCGCATGGTGCTCATCGGCATTCTCGCGAGATTTCAGCAGGATTTCGTCCTCACTTGGCCTGTTCTGCTGCCGGCTTTGGCCGTCATCGTCATGTCCGTGCTGCGCATTGCCGTCTGGAAAACAATGCTCGTCAGCATTGCGGCGGCCATCGGGCTCTGCCTTTTCGTACAGGGCATGGACATGATGACGCTGCTGCCCATGCTGCTCACGGGCTACGAAACCACGGACCCCGAGCTCGCGGCGATGCTCAACGGCGGCGGCCTGCTCTCCATGGCACAGCCTGCCGTGCTCGTCGCGCTTTCGTGCTCTTACGCAGGAATTTTCGAAAAAACGGACCTGCTCGACGGCGTCAAATCTGGCATCCACCGTCTTGCCCGCCTGCTCACGACGTTTGGCTGCACGATTGCCGTCTCGCTTGCATCCGTCGCCATTGCCTGCAACCAGACGCTTTCGTCCATCATGGTGCATGAGCTCTGCCGCGACCTTTACGATAACGAACAGGAAATGGCCTTGGCCCTTGAAGATACGACCATCGTACTCGCAGCCCTGCTGCCTTGGAGCGTGGCTTCCGCCGTACCGTTAGCAGCCCTCGGCGCCTCATCATGGGGCATCGCTGCTGCCGTCTACCTCTACCTGCAGCCCCTTTGGAGCTGGCTGTACACGCAGATAAAAACAAAACATGCCCAATAAAAAAACTATCATCTCATCAATTCATGAGGTGATCGTTTTTTGCCGTCAAGCATCAGCATTGCCCGTAAGAAGTTTTTATAGTATACTTTAAAAACTTCTATTTTTGTATAGTTTTTAAAGTGTACTATAAAAACTCATTCCCATTACACGACAAAAAGGCATGTACATCGTCGCTCGATGCACATGCCTTTCGTTCTCTAAAAATCAAACTTCGTCGAAGTAGCTGCTGTCCATATGACAGAGCGGGCACTCGGCCGGCGGTTCTACGCCTTCGCATTCGTAACCGCAGACACGACACTTCCATTTCTTAATTTCGTCGAAGTAGCTGCTGTCCTTGTGGCAGAGCGGGCATTCTGCTGGCGGCTCTTCGCCTTCAAAGATGTAGCCGCAGACGCGGCATTTCCATTTCCGGACTTTTGCCCCAGGCTTAGTCACTTCTTCGTAGTCGCTGGCTGCGGCTTTTTCCCTTGGCTTCTGGTATTTGGCCACGGGTTCGCCAAGTGTTTCGCTGCGGTCGGTATATTTCGTATGCAGGATTTCTTCGGCGAGCGGGCTCAGCGGTTTGCCGTAGAACTCCCTGTACAAAGTCAAAAGTTCCTGATTCTCGTGGCTGTTGCGGTTCGGCAGGGACGCATCGCGCTTATAAAGGCCCTCAATGCGTTTGGCGAGCAGGGCTTTGCCCTTCTGCTGCGTGCCTTTTGGCTGTCCGCCGCCGCCGATGCAGCCGCCGGGGCAGGTCATGACTTCGATGAAGGTGTATTCTTTCATCTTATCCGCATGGTTTGTCAGGAACTCCCTGACATGCTCCGTTCCAAACAAAACAGCGACTTTGAGCGAAAGGTTCCCCATCTGTACCGTGGCTTCCCTGAGGCCGTCGAGGCCGCGCACTGGCTCCAACTCGTAAAAATCTTTCGGTGCATTGTGGCCCGTGACGAGGTAATACGCCGTGCGCAGGGCCGCTTCCATGACGCCGCCTGTATTGCCGAAAATGACGCCGGCGCCGGAAGCCTCACCCATCAGGGAGTCGTAGGGCTGGTCCTCAAGGGCCGACAAATCAAGACCGGCCGACTTTGCCCAAGCGGCGACTTCCCTCGTCGTGATAACGTGGTCCATGTCCCGAAGCTCCGGAATGCCCAGATACTTGCCGGCCGCCGCCATTTCCGTCCGGCGAATCTCAAACTTCTTGGCCGTGCACGGCGTAAACGCCACATTGACGATTTTGCGCGGGTCAAGGCCCATTTTTTTCGCAAAGTACGTCTTGACCGTCGGCCCCTGCATGCCGATCGGGCTCTTCGCCGAAGAAATGTGCGGCAGCATCTCCGGATAATACGTCTCCGCGAACTTCACCCACGCAGGGCAGCAGGACGTGAACTGTGGCAGCGGCCCCGTCTTTTTGGTGACGCGCTCCACGAGCTCGCTGGCCTCTTCCATGATCGTCATATCGGCCGCAAAGTTCGTGTCGAGCACGTAGTCCACGCCCAGGGCCTTCAGCAGCGCGACCATCTTCCCCTGCACGAAACTGCCGTCCGGCAGGCCGAATTCTTCGCCCAAAGAAACGCGCACGGATGGCGAGGTATTGACCACGACGATTTTATCAGGGTCAGCCACGGCCTGCCGCACCGCCTCCCACTCCGGCGTCTCGATGATGGAATCCACGGGGCAGACGTTCGCGCACTGCCCGCAGTGGATGCAGATGGGGACATCCCCCGTCTTCTCCAAATCATAATAACCGAGCACGCCGATCTGGTCCCGGCAGGCGTCGCGGCACTGCCCGCAGCGGATGCAGAGATCCTCCCTGCGCAGGATCGCCGGGTTCCCCGGCTCAATCGGCACACGGATTTCTGGTGATAAATGTTTGCTCATGACACTCTCCTCCATGGCTTCCGTTAGATAAATATTTTCCGAAAAGACTGATAGCTTATATTTACCGTATTCTGCAAGGAAAAGCGTTTTCCTGCCGTTTTATAGCACATAGACAGAATTTGCCTGCACGTCAGCGATTCCTATGACTCATTAACCAGTTTGCCAGTCATCCTGTCTATGGTCATCACGAGCATGTTTACCCGGCTTCCAGCAGCAGCGATTTCATGCTCAATGGATTCCTCCGTAGGGTAAAACTTTCTGGCCAGTTTCCGACACTGTTCAAGTATCTTGTCGTGATCTTCCAGAATTTCAATTCTGCCAAAGCACAGAACACTTCGTATGTTAAGAGCCCAATCTCCCTCTTTGACAAAGCCTTTATCCATGATGGCGAAGCATACTTTCGGATTCTTCGCAATGAGATCCAGCTTCAATCCCTGCTTAGCGCAGTGAAAATACAACTTTCCGTCATCCTCATCATAGAACTGATCCAGCGGGATCGCATAAGGATAGTCCTGCTCTCCCTGCATGGACAAAATACCACGCGGTTCAGTTTTAAGAATCTCAATGCACTCTTCTGGATTGAGCTGCTGTTTGAACCTTCTCATCGTACGAAATTCATCCATATGAATCAATACCTCCCTTAATCCGTATTACCTGTTTGTCCGCCTGTGTAGGCATTATCGGCATGGTTGGGAAAATCATGTTTTTCCAGCCACGCTTGATTGTGTTCTTTGTTATTTCTCCCGCAGCGGCCGGATTTTTTTGATGAGGTCGATGACGGCCTCTTTGGCGCGGCGTTTGTATTTGAGTTTGCTGACGCCCTCGTGATTTTTCTTGTAGTCGTCGTAGTCCATGCTCATGGTGACGGTGTCGCCGTCGTGATAGGTGTGCAGGATGGCGATGATGTCGTTGACTTTCGTGGACCATTCGCGTGCGAAGTCCTCAATGCGCTTTTTGATGATGGACTCGATCTGCGTCTCGATGACGGTCATGGCGTCCTGCCCGCGGTATTTGGCCGGCTGGGCCTTCATGTCGGACCAGAAATTCCCAATGACGCCGGCGAGCTGCGGATTCGTCCGACTAAGTGCCTCGATGTGTTCGTCAATGCGCTGATCCTCGACCGGCGCAGCCACGAGCACATCGTCGTCGGGCACGTATTTCTGAATCAGCGCAACGATGTAGCGGTAGTCGATGGTCACGCTCGTAACCGTCTCAAGCTCGTATTCGACATCGACGTCGATGTCCTCCGTCTCCGTCTTGTGGCGCAATTCCTCAAGGACATTCTGGTATTTTCCCGTATAGTCGTTGAGTTCATTTTCCGAAATGCCGTAGTCGGACAGGTCCTTTTCCTCAAATTCGTCGTAAACCTGAATCTCGCCGCGCAGTTTGTCGACTTTCTGGAAGGCCTTGGCAAATTTTTTCTTGAGCTCAATGTCGCCAAGGGTATCGACTTTCTGCGGCTCGGCTGCGATTTTGCGCAGCTTCGCGAGGGCCTCCTTGAAAGCCTTTTCAATCACGGCAAACGGCGGCGCGCTGACGTCGCTCGTGCCGCCGTTGGAATAAAGCAGCAGGGCATCGTCGACAGCCTTGCGGTACTCAGCAGCACGCTGGAAAATGACGATCATGCCAAAGCGTTTGCTCTTGTCGTAGATGCGGTTCGTGCGCGAAAAGGCCTGAATGAGGTTCTGCGGTGCCATTGGCGGCCGATCAACAAAGAGCAGCGCACACGGCGGTGCATCAAAGCCCGTCAGCAGTCTGTCCACAACGATGACAAGGTCGAGCTGCTCTTTCCGGAGCTTGTACTGCCCTTTCTTGCGTGCGAGCCGGTCATTGAGGTTCGCATTGTAGGCACTGAGGTCATCAATGTGGAAATTCGTTCCAAACATCGCGTTGTAGTCGCGCAGCGATTCCTTCATGGCCTGCTGACTCTCGATGGAGCCCTCGTCATTTTCCGTCACGGTGTAGGTGATGGCCACGCGCGGAAAGTCGACGGCCTTGGCCTTGATTTTGTCGGACACATGCCCCTCTTTGACAAAATCCTTGATGAGCCTATAATATCTCTGCGCAATCGGGATCGACGGCACGGTCAAAATGGCCTCGTAGGCATCGCCCTTCGAAGCGGCCTGCAGCCGGAATTTGCCGGCGGCCTTGTTGACAATATAGTTGATCACGCCAAGCCTGTGCTCGTCCGTATCGTAAATATCCTCGCTCTTGACCTTGTAATACGCCCCGAGCACCTTTTCCTCGGCCACGATGAAATCCTTGCCAGCAAGTTCATCCGTCGTGCCGACATGGAGCTGTGCGCCAATATCAAAAATCTGGTCGTGGGAAAGAGAATCTTTATACTCGATCTGGAAGCCCAGCACGGCATGATTCGCGAGGGCTTCTTTAATCGTGTAATTGTGCAGGCACGGCCCGAAAAGTCCCTCGGTCGTGCGCGCGAGGTCGCCCTTGCGGGCGCGTTTGTTCTCTTCAAAAATCGGCGTGCCCGTGAAGCCGTACCAGAGCGACTTGGCAAAAAACTTCTTGAGATCGCGCTGTGTCTCGGGCGTGACGGTCCTGTGACATTCGTCGACGACGAACGCGAGACGCAGGCTCCGGAGCTTTTTGGCTTTGGGACTGTCCTTCTTGGCCTCATTCGTATAGCGTTTTCGGACAATCTCCATTTTCTGGATGGTCGTGACGATGACGATTCTATCGTTGCTGTAGAGCTTCTTGACGAGCTCGCCGGCGTTCGCCGTGTCGTCGACGTCGATGATGTCGTTTTCGGCATAGGCCTTGAAGGAAAGCGAAGTCTGCTGGTCGAGGTCGCGGCGGTCGATGAGAAAAATCGTCTTGTCGATGCCAGGAATGAGCAGCAGATTTTTTGCGACGGTGTAGGAAGTCAGCGTCTTGCCGCTGCCCGTCGTATGCCAGACAAAGCCCGACTGCCCCTGCGCCGACGCCGCCTTGACGGCCTCGATGGCATGGACCTGATATGGCCGCAGCAAAATGACTTTGCGGCGTTCGGCGTCGAGCACGGCGTACTGTCCGACCATCTGATGAGCCATCGGGATGCGCAGGACCTCGCGCGCAAAGTCAAGGTAGTGTTCGACGGGCTCATTTTTCGCATTGACCCAAGGCGTCAAAAACGTCTCGTTGAGCTTTTCGCCCTGCGCGGCCGCAATATAGCGCGTGTCAGAGCCATTCGTCACGACGTACATCTGCACCATGCCGAAAAGTCCGCAGTACTTGTCCTCGATGCTGTATTTTTTGATCTGACGAAACGCATCCATATAAGGATGGTCCTGATTCTTGAGCTCAATCTGGATCATCGGGATGCCGTTAATTAAGAGCGTCACGTCAAAACGGCGCTTGCGGTCCTCTGCGTCCGACTTGTTCGCGATAAATTGGTTGATGACTTCATAGCTCGACCTCGCCCCCGCGATTTCGCGCGAGCTCACGGCCATCAGGTGTACGGAGCCTAAAGAAGCATCCTCACGTTCGAGGGGAATCACGGCCTCGCCATTTTCGCCAGCCAGCCAAAGTGCCGCACGGTACGGCGTCTGCGCCTGATCAAGCACGAACTGCTGCACGCGGCCAAACTCGACATCCGTCAGCTTCGCGCCGTCGAGCACGGCCATATTATTCGCATCGAGCTTCGCGCGGAAATTCGCCCAAAGCTCCTCCTCCGTATGAATGTCGGGCCGATACACCCACTGCGAGACATCCTGCGTGAGCTGCCGGATCAGGGCTTCTTCCATCGCCGCTTCTTTTTCTGCCATTAGTCGTCCCCACCAAATCCAAAGTCAAAATCGTCCTCGATATCCTTATCCTCAGGGTCCGTCAGCGTAAACATATAACTCTCGACCAAAGCCGGCACTTCGCCCATCTCTCTGAGGTCAAATACACGCTTCTGGCCGTCAGCATAACGAAGAGTCACGGCAATGCCAAACAGCCCTTCGACAACATTTTCTTCCTCAACCTCGAACATCAAGCTGAACGTATTGACCGGCATGCCATCGGTATTGTTCATCTCGTCAAGGCTGCTGTCCGGATACAGTTCAAAATACCCCATTTCCGAAAGCAAATGATTCGCCGTAACCGGTCTCTTTCTGGCATCTTCCAACGTGCGTTGTGCATCGCAAATATCCGCTAATCTCATTTTTATGCCCCCTCATATTTGGTCAAACGAACATCTTCTGCAAAAAGCCCTTTTTCATCTGCTGCAGGGAAGAAAGCTTCTCCTGCTCGGCGGTGATTAAGGCATCTAAATGCGTGAAATAGTCGGCAATCTTTTTCTGTTCGGGTAAAGAAGGACATGAAAATTTAAATGACTTATATTCTTTACTGTTAATCCCCGGTTGTCCTGTACGCATTGATGTAATCTTTACCCAGTGAAAATAGCTTTCTGATACGGTCTGCAAGAATATAAAATATGGACTATATTCTTTTTTTACTGATCCTCTAATCAAAAATCCTGCAAAGTAAAGTTCGCCATCATTCTTGTCATAAATATACGATTTTCCGACGCTTGCTCCAGTTCTCGCAAAAAGAATATCTCCTTCTTTAACTGCATAATGTTCCTGAATTTCGCCGCTTGGTGATACCGGTGCATCATCAATATATTTATGCGTAGCATCATCTATATCTGTAATTCGTATATATTTATGTTTTCCATCATAATCAACGGCCGATGCATTCATTCCGTATTCCATAGAATCGAATACATCACCAAAAGTCTTCTCTTCCCAGTCTGGAAAGTCTTGGCCATTGTCGCCTTTGAAGCGGAGTTCCTGCGAGAAAATCTTCTGCAGCATGCCTTTCTTGAGTTCTTTTAGAAGATTTTCCTTACGTTGATAATGAGTCATGAACTTGTCAAAGAGCGAAAAAAACATACCAATTTTATAAGATTCATCTTCAGACACAGGCATCCAAATATTAAAATATTTAATTTCAGACTCCGTGAGTGTTGGGACTGCCCCACCAATTTTGACTGCAGTAATCTGCCTTTGTACGTTATCCGAAATTAGCTCATAAGCCAAAAAACTTCTAAATTTTTGTGAAGTTCGCATAACTACAACCTGAGGATTTATTGATGCAGGTTCTGAAATCCCTGTCACTAAAGCACTTTTTCCTAAAGTCGATCCCGTTTTAACGAACAAAATATCACCATTTGAAATTTTTATTTCTGGAGATTCTTCATATTTTTCGCATGTAATGTAAGTGTTTCGGACATTCAAATTAATTTTGTTGTTAACAATATTGGTTGGACTAAAAGCTAATATTCCACCTTCTTCCTTAGTGATTATATCTTTCGCAGTGTAACCTCGAAATCCAATTCGACCGTTTAATTTAACAATATCCCCCAGTTTACACTGTTCCCAAGCACTGGTAAACTCCGGAAACCGCAGCTCCGGCACGTTTTTCTTTTCTTTCATCGCTCTGCCCTCACAATCTCCATTTAAGGCCCAGCTCGGCAAAGGTGTCGTTGAGCTTTTGATTGAGGTCGGCTTCTTTTTTGTCGAGGTCCGCGAGTTCCTTGAATACGGTGTCAAGGTCGACCGGCGGCTCGGGCTCGAAGGTGTCGACGTAGCGCGGGATGTTGAGGTTGTAGTCGTTTTCTTTGATTTCGTCGAAGCTCGCGAGGTGGGCGAATTTGTCGATGTCCTGACGTTTGTCGTAGGCCTGCACGATTTTGTCGATGTGCTCGGGGTCCATGAAGTTGCGGGCTTTATCCTTGCGGAATTCCTTGCTCGCGTCGATAAAGAGCACGTCGCGGTCCTCGCGTTCTTTTTTGAGGATGATGACGCAGGTCGGGATGCCCGTGTTGAAGAAAATGCCGGCCGGCAGGCCGATGACGGCGTAGATGCTGCCGTCTTCCAAAAGGTGCTGGCGGATCGTGCCCTCGGCAGCCCCGCGGAACAGGACGCCGTGAGGCAGGACGATGCCCATCGTGCCGTCCGTGCGCAGATGGTAAAAGCCATGCAGCAGAAAGGCAAAGTCGGCGGCCGACTTCGGCGCGAGTCGCTCATAGTGCTGGAAGCGCGGGTCCGTCAGGAAGCCCTTGTCGGCGCTCCATTTTTGGCTGTACGGCGGATTCATGCAGACGGCGTCATAATTCGTGAGTTCCTCAGTCGGCCAGTCGGGGCCGAGTGTGTCGCCGTTGCGGAAGTGTTGATACTGGAACGGCACATTGTGCAGGATCATGTTCATGCGCGCGAGGTTGTAGGTCGTATGCGAAAGCTCCTGCCCGAAAAACTGGATATTTTTGCGCACGTCCTCGTCCATGAAATTGCGGGCCTGCAGCAAAAGCGACCCCGACCCCATGCAGGGATCGTAGATGGAAAAGGCGGGCTTGCTGCGGCGGCCTTCGGTGACGATGCGCGTGATCAGCGTCGAAACGGCCTGCGGCGTGTAAAATTCGCCGGCTTTCTTGCCCGAACCTGCGGCAAACTGGCCAATGAGATACTCGTAAGCATCGCCGAGAGCATCGGAGCCGTATTTCGTAAAGTCGAGATGCGCAAGCTCCTTCATGACGCTTGAGAGCATGTCGTTGCGCTTCGCCGGCGTCGTGCCAAGGCTCTTGCTGTCGATGTCAAAGTCCTCAAAGAGATCCTCGTAAGGCTTGTGCCCGTTGATGGCCTCGCCCCCCTGCTCGATGTCGCGCATGGCCTGACGCAGATGGTCCGTCGTAAAGGCATGGTCGTTGATCTCGCGGTAAAGTGCCGTGAACGTATACTCCGGCGCAATCGCAAAGCCATAGCTCTCCGTCAGCTCCCCGACAAGATCCTCCCAGTCCTCGCCGCTTTTAGCAGCTGCGTAGATATCCTGCGCTTCGTCAAGGCTCGCGGGCTTCCGATCCTCGAGATTGTCGACCACAGCATAAAGCTGCCGGTCCGACAGATACTTGTAAAAGACCAGCCCCAATAGATAGTTCTTGTATTCATCCGCACTCATGCTGCCGCGCATCACGTCCGCCGCGTTCCACAGTGCCTGATTCAGTTCCTGTGATGCCATGCCATTTCCCCCTGCTTCGTATTATTATAGCCTTATTATACCATGTAAAAGGAGGGAGCGGGCGAGTCAGGGAGATCACGTGAGGGAAACAACCGGACTAAGCAAGTTCCTTCGTGGAGCTTCTCTTTTTGCTTCGCCTGCTGAAGAAGCGGAGCAGAGCTCGCCCCAAGGGGCACGTATAGACGGAATGAATGAAGCAGGCAGTTTGCGGGCCGACTGCAGGAGCGTTGAAGCCGTCTCTTTTTCAAGTTCCTCTTCCCTGAGATTGACGGCTTCGCGGACAGCGGCGGCGGCTTCTGCGGCAATCTGCTGCCATTTTTCGTGCACGTATTTGGCGACGGTGTTGCGGCCCATGCGAAGTTTGCGTGCGATGCCGGCAATCGAGGCCTGCGGGTCGGACTGCAGGTACTGCCAAACGCGGCTGCGGCTGATGGCCGTGCGGACTTCGGCAACCCATGCTAGGTGCTCCTGACGCGTGCGGCCGTTGCGTTTTTTCGCGCGCGCGAATTTCCAGCCGAGCCATGATTCAAGCGTCACGGCCCGCACCGTGAGGGCTTTCTTTTCGTCGCAGGCTTCAAGGGCGTGTTCGGCCTCGTAAAGCGGCAGATGCAGGCGGTTTGCTAAGTACAGGACATCCTGACGGACTTTTTTCATGGAGACGTGGCACTTGTAGCCGGCACAGGTCAGCGCGAAAAGCGACGTGTAGCGATGCCCCTCGACGGTCTTTTCCTCGATGCCGCGCAGCATGCAGTCGTACAGGGCATGGGGATTTTGACGGCACCGTGCCGATTCCTGATTTTGCTGACTTTTGCGGACCGCATTTTTTTCATAGGTTTGCTCGCTTTTATAATAGGAAGGATTCGTATCGTTCCAGACCATGCCAACGGACGCAGCCAAGTCGGCAATATCATGCGTACCGCCGATGCGGTAGGCTGTACAGCGCTGACCGAGCTTCGTTTTGCTGCTGACGACGCGGTAGGCATGCGAAAGCCCCGTGTTCATGTCGGCCTTGAATCTGTGTTTGGCGAAAGCCTGCAGGAGCTTTCTGTGAATCGTGCTGAGCTGCTCCTTCGTCTCGCGGCAGGTCGTCAGGGAATCGGACAAAACGTAGACGAGGTGTACGCCGTTGCCGGAGTTGACGAGAAAAGTTGGACGATGGCCGTAGAAATCATGTTCGCAGAGCCGGCGCAGACTGGCAGCCGTGACGTAGTCGAGGTCGAGATAGAGACAGCGGAGCGAATGCAGCAGAATTTCCTTCGGATACGAATTGAGGTAAAACGCCGGATAGACGTAGGCATCATCGCGGCCGTACGAGTCGGCCAGCATGTCGATGATGTCGCAGTATTTTTTCAGGCGCTGCCCTGCAGGGGCCTTGGCGTTCATCGTGCAGAGCGAAAATTCGTCGGAAACATCGGCAAAGCCCAGCGACACGTAAAAAGTCAGGGGCGAGACCCCGATATAATGATTGCTTAGATAGTCCGACTTTTGCTGCCAGTCCCTAAGCTGACGGTCCCGCGTGTTCATCTTTCTGGCCTTCGAACGGCGTACTTTGGTGAAATTCATATATTTCCCTCCGCTTCGTGTTTTTTGACTTCGTGCATCAAAAAAGCCTGTCCTCATCGGACAGGCTCCACTTGGCGGATAAGAATCTGCAGGCCGTGACATCTGACTTTTCGCGGACCTGCTAAAAACAGCTGGTCCGGACGAGGGATGCTTTTTGGCATCCTCTGGTCACGAGCTCTTCCCCTGCTGCAAAAGCCTTCCTGGCGTATCGAATCGCGTCAAATCGTGTCTTTTCGTAGCTTTTTGCAGCATTTTTTGGGATTTCACACCTCAGCCGACTTGTTATTTTAGTCGGCTTTTGCTAAAATAGAGGCATGAAAGTTGCAGTCATCTTATCGGAACCCTTTCTTCCGATGAGAGCGTCGCACCGAGATTGGTAGTCAAGATGCGAGCTGTGCTCATAGAAGGGCGCCCCGACATTGGTAGTGAAGGGGTGCCCTTTTCTATGGCACGGACATGACGTTGTGTCTGCTATTAATATAACATTTTGACGTGTTGTCAGTCAAGGTCGAAACAAAAACGACATATAACGAAATGAGGACGGATTGTGACCAGATCCACCCGCAAAAGGTGGAAATGGCCGCCAATCACGTCCTCATTTCTTGGTAAAACAAGCGATTTTCAGCAAAATCGCCGGTGCATGCCCCTATTTTTCATGAGAAAAGAAAAAGTTTGATCACAATCCGTCCCTATAAACTTCTGCTTGCCAAAATACTTTATTTGCCTTATCATAAAACTATAAGGCTGTGGGATATCCCACGAAAAGGAGGAATCACTATGGACGCTTCTGTTGTTGTCGATTACACTGCTCATCTTGACGCCAAGCATCGTTTAACGCTTCGCAAAGCTAAGTACGAGTATTATCAGGTGAAAGAATATGAAAACGGCTGCATTGTTTTAGAACCTCGTGAACTGGTAGTTCCCAAGGAAATCTCCAAAAAATCTCTTGCCATGATGGATGAGTCCATCCGGAATTACAAGGCAGGCAGCGTTTCTGCACCGATTGATCTGACGGAGTTCTAATGTATGCATTTTGCTATTCGTTTCCTATCTTGAAAATAAAACGAACCGCGCCATGCGTATGTACTGGGTGTACGGACCAGATAAGCAAGATACAAACAATGCCCAACGCACATGATCATGCGTTGGGCATTGTTTGCTTACTGTAATAGGGCTCAATCGTTTAGGTCCCTCATTACCTCATCTGCTGAATCATAAGTCCGACTGAGATTTTTTCCATGCAGGACGTCCTGCATGGCCTGCAGCGTCTCCTTATTGGGAAGCTCTGTTAGATTTTGTCCGGTTCGAGCATCTACCAGTGCCCGGATAAAATTCATCTCTGGTTCAATGTCTCTATATGCTTTCGCAAATTCTGGATCCTTCATCTGTTCCTTTTTAAAGTTCTTTAAACTTTTCATGATAGCCCTCCCATTCTGCGAAGGATATAAAATTTTTAGGCATGGCCATCAGACCGTCAATTCAATCTGATTCCCTTCAATGCCGAGGACGCAACTTTCGTAGTAGCCGTCGCCTGTGGTGCGCGGGCCGCTGATGACTTCGTAGCCGTCGTTGGCTCTGCCCCCGAGGTAGTCGACGAAGAACTTCTTCGCGGCTTCGAGGTCTTTTACATACATGGCTGCGTGTTCGATTTTCATGATAAGCACCTTCCCCTGCGATGAATGTTTCATATTCATACAAATTTTACTAAAATATTTTTCTCTTGTACAGCGCCAATACGCAAGCATTTCATACTAAGGAAAGTCAAATTGCGTTCTTGTTGGCTGTATGTCATTTTTATATAATATACCTGTAAGGTAAGTATTAACGAATTTGACATACACGAGGAGGAATTCCCATGAAAATCGCAGTTGTTGCCGCTAATGGCCGTGTAGCCCGCAAGATCATCGCCGAGGCCGTGAACCACGGCATCGAAGTCACGGCGTTTGGCCGCCATGATGAAAATAATACCGAAGCCAAGGATTACCGCAAGAAAGGCATCCTTGAGCTGACGAAGGAAGACCTGCAGAGCTTTGACGCTGTGGTCGATGCGTTTGGCACGTGGGCACCGGAATCGATGGGCCTGCATACGACGACGTCGCAGCATCTTGCCGACCTCCTCACAGGCACTAATACGCGCCTGCTCATCGTCGGCGGTGCCGGCTCCCTTTATCTCGACAAAGAGCACAAAGTCCAGCTCGTCGATGCGCCGGATTTCCCGGATGCCTATAAGCCCGTCGCCAACGGCATGGCCGCAGCCCTTGCCGAGCTGCGCAAGCGCACGGATGTCAAATGGACGTATGTGAGCCCCGCTGCTGACTTTCAGGCAGATGGCGCACGCACGGGCAAATACATCCTCGGCGGCGAGGAGTTCCATACGAACGGCAAGGGCGAATCCGTCATCTCCTATGCCGACTACGCCATCGCCATGATCGATGAGATCGAAAAAGGCAGCCATGTCCAAGAGCGCATTTCCGTCGTGGCCGAGTAAGTCGGTTTCGGCATTTTGAGTTTGTTACGGATACGATTTAGCAGGAGGAATCACCATGAATAAGACAAAACGAATTTTAGCAACCATGCTCGTAGCCCTTTCCTTCAGCAGCATCTGCGCGGCAGCCGATGTCAGCGCCACGAATGCGGAGCCGTCGGCCAAGCAGGTCAATGCTACTCAGGCTGCCATCGAGCAAAGCAAGATCGCGGCCGCTGCCGAAGCCGAAAAGCAGAAACAGGATTTCTTCAAGCGCGTGGATGGCAAGACCGTGGCCGTACATTACGACAGCGGCTTCCAGTTCAACATCGACTATCCGGAAGTCGGCGTCCTGCAGTGGACCCCGACAAGCAGCCTGACGCTTGCCAAGTCCGACAAAGAGCATTATGAAGTCCAGAAAGTCGGCACGGACATTTACAGCATCAACTGGGTTGAGAGCAAGGGCATCGTCGTCTCGCAGATCCTGAACTTCAAGACGCATAAGGCCTATGCCTACATGACCTGGAACAAAGAGGGCGAGCGCGGCAATCGTGCGAGCATCTTCCATAAGGGCAGCTTCAAACTCGTCGATAAAAAATAATACATCTTCCTCTATATTTCTGCCGACGGGCAGACAAAAAGGACACATCTGCGTGGCTTATCAAGCTAAATATGTAATTTTTTCTTTAGTATAAGCCAACATATTGACAATCATCTATGTGAGTGTTATGCTCCTTATATAGACGATCATCTATATAAGGAGCATTTTTTATGGATACAATGATGATTATAAATATATGCAAAGCACTGGGAAGTCCTATTCGTCTGGAGATTCTCCAGCAGCTGGTGAATGGTGAGAAGTGTGCCTGCCATTTACTGGAATGTTTTGCGATTACACAGCCTACCTTATCTCATCACATGCGCATTCTTTGTGCATGCGGGTTGGTTCAAGATCGTAAGGATGGGAAATGGCATTATTATTCGCTGAATAAGAATAACCTTCGCCTATTTGGCAATTTTTTTGTTGGCCTTGGTATAACGTCAGACAATCCATGTGACTGTTGTGAATCTGGAGGAAAAGAACATGAATGAAATCGTTGAAAACGTCAAAAAATATTATGGGAAAGTACTGGATGGAACGAAAGACCTGAAAACCAAGGCCTGCTGCTGCGGGAGCGCACTGCCAAAGCAGGTGAAGGAAGCATTGGCCTTAGTAGACGATGAAATCGTCACCCACTACTATGGCTGTGGTTCTCCGATTCCCGACCTGCTGGACGGGATGACAGTTCTGGATTTGGGCTGCGGCACTGGCCGTGACGTATACGTCGCTTCCAAACTGGTAGGCGAAAATGGCCATGTCATTGGCGTGGATATGACGCAGGAGCAGCTGGATATAGCTCTTCGCCACAAAGAAGACCAGTACAAACGATTTGGCTACCAGAAGTCGAATGTGGTATTCAAGAAGGGTTACATCGAGGACTTGAAGAGCCTCGGCATAGAAGATAATTCTGTGGATATCGTGATCTCTAACTGCGTCATTAACCTTTCTCCCTACAAAGAAGAAGTATTTAAGGAAATCTGGCGCGTGCTTAAACCAGGCGGAGAGCTTTATTTCTCGGACGTATTCACGGACCGGCGCATTCCTGCAAAGCTTTATGCTGACCCTGTCCTGCATGGAGAATGCATCAGCGGTGCCATGTATTATGAAGATTTTCGCCGCCTGCTGCGAAAAGCCGGGTTCATGGATTTCGTGTATATGAACATTCGTGATTTTGCCCTTGGCAATGAAGAAATTGAGCAGAAAGTCGGCTTTGCCCATTTCTCTGAGCGTACCGTACGGGCCTTTAAGCTTTCCAGCCTTGAAGATGCCTGTGAGGATTATGGTCAGGTAGCTGTCTATAACGGCACCATACCGAATCACCCGCATGCTTATGATTTCGACATGTACAACCATTTCGTTACTGGAAAGCCTATGCTGGTCAGCGGCAATCTGGCTTCGATGCTCGAAGAAACTCGTTTCAGCTCTGCCTTTACCATCCACGGAGACCGCTCTGTACATTTCGGAGCATTCGACGCTTCGGCTGCTGAAACATCCAACAGCAATGATGGCGGATGCTGCTAATATGCTGGCGGAAAAATGCTGTATCTTCTTATATATTCCTGACAACGAACAGGCGAAAAGGGCGCATCTTTTGAAGGTGCGCCCTTTTTGTCCGTTGCGATTTGCTTTTACTGTACTGCTGCTGCTTCATTTTTCGCATCAAGATTTTTTTGCTTCTTGACCAGCATATAAAAATGAGTTCGTTTGAGGCCCATGCGTTCCATGGCGAGTTTGGCGGTGATTTCTTTGCGGCGCCACTCGCCGTAGACTTCATGCCAATTGTCCGGCAGCGGCAGGGCCGGCCGGCCGAGGTGCTTGCCGCGGGCCTTGGCGGCCTCGATGCCCTCGCGCTGCCGTTTTTTCTTGATGGTCAGCTCCTGCTCGGCCAGCGTGCCGAGGACTTCAATCAGGATGTTGTTGACCATGTCCATGATGGAACGCTGCAGGGTGCCGTACTGCGAAAAGTCGACGAGCGTCGTCGGCACGTCGAGCACGCGGACGATGATGCCGCTCTGACGGTAATGCTCAAGTTCGTCCTTGATGGCCTTTTTGTTGCGGCCGAGACGGTCAAGGTCTTCGACGTAGAGCGTATCGCCCGCGCGAAGCATCGTGTCGCGCAGTGCGCGGTACGCCGGACGGTCAAAATTTTTGCCCGTCCGCTTTTCTGTAATGATATTGCGCTCATCCGGCACATAACGCTTCAGCACATCGACCTGACGGTCCAAATTCTGATTCAGCGTCGACACGCGCGCGTAGCCGTAAATCCTCGATTCTGCCAAAGAAAGCACCTCACAATTCCTGCCATGGATTCAAAAATATAAACGAAAGCGTATATGTTCATAAAATCGTGTCATAATGTTTATGGATATTATACCGCAAAAAAAACAGACCTTCAAGGAAGCCCGCGAGCCTTGTCCAGCGGGGGCTGAGCATTTATTTTTTTGCTATACTGCTTCATTTCTTATAGCAAAGTCAAAAACGTTTCGTTATAATAGAATACAAGTATAAAAAGACCGTCTATGTCGGGGAGGACGGTTGATGCAAGAGCATCCTTAGGGGAAATTATATCATGAAGATACACATACATATCGGGCCGAAGAAGGTGATCGTCCGAAACTCTCTGCTGACGGCTCTCATCGCGGCACTGGTTATCGGAGGATTCAATTTCTATCTGGTCAGCATCCGCAAGGCGAATGTCTCATACCGCATCACCTCGGTGGCGAATTATCAGCTCAAGAGCGTATTCGACCGCTACATCAGCATCACCGATGACTGGATGACTCTGGTCATGGCGGATAACGGCGAGATTGACCCCAAAAAGTACGACCGGATCTCGGAGAAACTGCTCGCACAGTACAATGACCCGGCCATCGCCTTCATCGAGCTGGCACCGCAGGGTGTCATTCGCTATCTTTATCCGCTGCAGGGCGCTGAGAGCCTGCTCAATCGCGATCTTTATATCAAATATAAGGCAGATGTGGACTATACAAAAGAGGTTGGCCAGCCGACCATATACGGTCCGTATGAAATGTCCATCGGCATCCGTGCCTGTGTTATCTCGAAGCCAATCTATTTGTATGATGAACAGGGCACGAAAAAATTCTGGGGATATGCCAACATCATCCTCCGTTATCCAGAAGTTCTGAACGTCATCGATATGGATGCGGAAAGCCGCCTTTATGACTATAAGCTCAGCCATGAGAGCAATGTAACGGGTAAACAGGAAGTCATTCTGGAATCTTCTTCGCAGGCACTTTTCCAGCCTGTCTCTGCTGACTTTGCCTTTGCAAACGGCAGATGGCGCTTGTCCGCAGAATGGAAAGGCGGCTGGATTACCAGAAACGAACTGCTCATGGAACTTCTGCTGATGCTGCTGCTCGCAGGTCTGGCCGGCTTTTACACAAATGCTTATTACAAGCAGCGCGGCGATGAGATTGCCCTGCATCATGTCATCAATGACAGTGATGAAGCGCTTTCCGTCGTTGCGAAGGACAGCTCCGAGGTTTTCATGTGCAACAAGGCCTTCCGCAGGCTTTTGGGCATCTCCGGTGCGTTCCGTTCCGGTCTCAGTTATCAGGAGTTTTTCAAACATCCAGCCATCAGCCTGCCTGAGCTGCTCGAAAATCGAAGTACTGTCATCACGAATCAGGCTGCGAACAATAAACTCGTCATCCGCGCCGCCAAAATCGACTGGAACGGCACGCCGGCAGCGCTGCTTCGCGGCAGGGAATACGACCTCGAATTTTTTGACAGCCTGACGCTGCTGCCGAATCAATTTCATTTCCAAAAACTGGCCGATAAAGTCATCGAGAAGCTGCAGAAAAGCGGCAGACAGCCAATCTGCGTCTTCTACAATATTGTCGGCATGAAATTCTTCAATGCGGAAAATGGCTATGCAGCGGGTGATATGCTGCTGAAGGAAACGGCCAAAGTCCTGCAGGATGTTTACGATGATGCTTTGGTGGCCCGCTTCAGCAACGACAACTTCTGCCTGCTGACCCGCGCCGATGGCCTGCAGGAAAAGCTCAAGGCGGCCAACCGCAGGATTTCGCTGCTCGGCAGAGCTGCACGCATCGACGTCAAAGCCGGCATTTACGGCATTCGCAAAGACAGCAACAGGTCCATTGCCGAAATCACCGATGCAGCCAAGATGGCCGCCGACAGCATCCATGATGACGTTGACCGCCATATCCGCTATTATGACGACGAACTTCGCCAGCAGCTTCTCGACCAGCGTTTTATCCGCGAGCACCTCGACAAAGCCCTGCAGGAAAAGGAATTCGAGGTCTATTATCAGCCCGTCATCCGCGCTCTGACGGGCGAGCTTGCAGGCTATGAGGCCCTCGTCCGCTGGCACAGCAAAGAACTTGGCTTTTTGCCGCCGTTCCGCTTCATCCCGATTCTCGAGCAGAGCCACCAGATCACGGCTGTCGATACGTATGTCATCCGCGAAATCTGCCGGCAGTATCGGGAAGATGTCGATGCCGGCCGTCCCGTCGTGCCAATCTCCTTCAATCTGTCGCGAATTGACATCATGCAGGCCGATATGTGCGAAATCATCACCGAAGCGGCAGCCAATTACCAGGTGCCGCATGCGATGCTGCACATTGAAATCACTGAGAGCATCCTGACCGGCAACGAAGAAAAGATGCATAAGGAAATCAAGCGGTTCCACGACGCCGGCCTCCAGGTCTGGATGGACGATTTTGGCAGCGGCTATTCCAATTTGAATTCGCTCAAGGACTTTGACTTCGATGTCATCAAGCTCGATATGAAGTTCCTTTCGTCCATGTCTGAAAAAGCCAAGAGCATCCTGTATTCCACCGTGGCCATGGCCAAACAGATCGGCATCGAGACACTGGCCGAAGGCTGCGAGACGCAGGAACATTACGATTTCCTGCGGGCGATTGGCTGCGAGAAAATACAGGGCTGGTATTTCGGCAAGCCCCTGCCGCTTGCTGAAGCCAGAAAAAATCTTGCCGCTAAAGAGATTACGACGGAATGCAGCGAAGATGCCGCATTTTACCATGCTGCAGGCCAACTGCTCTATCCTCTGAAAGACCCGTTTGCCATTCTGGAAGAAAAGAAAGGCCAGTGCCGTTTCCTCTATTGGAACAAGGCTTATGAGCAGCTGACCTTCGCTACGACGCAGCTGTCCATGGCTGCTTTGGAACAGCTCTTGAGCAGAACGGACTCCCCGCAAAGAAAATTTTTAGAGCGTCAGCTGCAAAAATTATCTGTCGGCGAAAGTCAAAAATTCGCCTATCCGTACAAGGGAAATTTCATCATCCTGACAACAAAATTGCTCAATCGGCAGGAAAAACACCTTCTCCTGTGGCTGTCACAGGAAAACAGCCGCGCCAATATTTGACAGCAGTGCATCTTATCCTATGAAATAGAACGGCCGTGAAAAAGTCCAGCACTGGACTTTTTCACGGCCGTTTTGACTTTTGGAGCGTTTTCAGGAAATCCGGAGTCAGGCGAGTCAGTCAAAATCTTCCATAAAGCTGTGTTCTTCGCCGTGCAGTTTGTACTGCAGCACGGTGTCGAGGTTGACATTTTCCATGGCGTGGAAGATGTTGCCGGGAACCTGCGGATTCGTCTCGGCGAGCTTCGCGATGAGTTTTTTGACTTCAAGGCGCTTCGAGTCGGTCGTGCCGTCCGTATGGCAGGTCGAGCAGGTCTCGGTGAATTTGCAGGCGCACTGG
This sequence comes from Mitsuokella apri, assembly GCF_047974105.1. Lineage (NCBI taxonomy): Bacteria > Bacillati > Bacillota > Negativicutes > Selenomonadales > Selenomonadaceae > Mitsuokella > Mitsuokella apri. The sequence continues at coordinate 75,341 of NZ_JBHYRS010000006.1, read as the reverse complement.
ATGAAGTAGAGGCCGTTGTCGTCGCGCCAGCTCTTGATGTCTGCTTCGCGGATGCGGTAGAGCGGACGGATGAGCTCCATGCCGGGGCAGCTCGTGCTCTTGACGCGCGGCATCATCGTGCGGATGGCGCCCGAATAGAGCATGCTCATGAGATTTGTCTCGATGACATCGTCAAAATGATGGCCGAGGGCAATCTTATTGCAGCCGAGCTCCCTTGCCTTGCGGTAAAGGTAGCCGCGGCGCATTTTCGCGCAGAGATAACACGGCGATTCCTCGACATGGAAGACCGACTCAAAGATATCCGTTGAGAAGAACGTCAGGGGAACCTGCAGCAGCTTGGCGTTTTCCTCGATGATGTGTCGGTTCATCTCGTTATAGCCCGGGTCCATGCAGAGAAAGACGAGTTCAAACGGGATTTTGTTGTGACGCTTGAGCTCCTGAAAGAGCTTGGCCATGAGCATCGAGTCCTTGCCCCCCGAGATGCAGACGGCGATCTTGTCGCCTTCTTCGACGAGCTTGTAGTCGCAGATGGTCTCGACGAACTTGCCCGAAATCTTGCGCTTGTACTTCTTGCGCAGGGAATTTTCGATGTGCTTCAGGCGCTTGTCGTCGACAGCCGCTGCAGCTGTTTCCTTTTCGAGCTTCTTCTGCAGCCAAAGGGCATAGCCTCCCTGCAGCGAGACGGCCGTATAACCCTGCTCGCGCAGATTATTCGCTAAACCGAGGCTGATTTTGCCCCACATGCAGACGCAGACGATGAGCTTGTCCTCAGGCAGGTCATAGCCCCCCTGCTGCAGCTCTAAAGGATTCAGATTCGCGGCCCCCGACACCGAGCCGCGCTCAAACGCCGCCTCGTCGCGGATATCGACAAGATACAGCTCCTGCGAGTCAATGGCCGCGAGCTCATCGACCGTGATTTCACTTTTATCTTCCCAAGCTTTCAAAAAAGCAGTCATTTATTCTTGTACTTCCTTTGCGTAAATTTGCTGGTTTCTATTTTACCATGGATTACCGGATTATCCTAGCAGGGAAAGCTTGCTCAGGAAAACAGGCCTGCTGCACAGTTGACGAATTTCCGCAGGGAAGAGGTCTTGTCCTGATAAGTCTGCGCATCGGCGTAAATCCCGAGTGCCGCTGAAGGGGATTCCTGCCAAGTCAGGAACTTCAGCTTTTTATCGGGTATCAGCATATATTCCGGCAGCAGGCAGTATCCCAAGCCCGCCAGAACGAGCGCATAGGCCTCGGAACTGTTTGTCACGAGGATATTCTGCAGCGTGTCATTGACGGGGATGAGCTTGTGACCTCTGGAAAAGGCGTTTTTCAGGAGGTACGGGGGAATGTTGATGATTTGGCGGTATGGCAAAAGTTCCTCCGAAGATACTGTTTTGCGGCGCTTCCTGCTGCAGGCTTCGGCCAGCGGATGGTCTTTCCGCAGGACGCAGACGAACTGTTCTCTGCGAAGCGGCGTGAACACAATCTTTTCATTTTTAAACTTCGCGTCCCTGATGCCAAAGACCAGATCCAGTTCGCCGGAGACGAGCCGCTGCAGATTGGCGTCCGTCTGGTCAAGCGTAAACGCCGGATACAAATTCTGCGCATCCGGCAAAATGAGCGCCAGCACTTTGCGAAGAAAAACGAGCGCATGTGGGTCGTTGTAGCCAATCTTCAGGGTCTGCGGCGCATTTTGATGAAAAGCAGCGATCCATTCGCGGGAACGATAGTATATGCCCAGCATCTGCTGGGCTTCCGGCAGAAACTCCGCGCCGACCTGCGTCAGGGAGACCGAACGCGTCGTACGATGGAAAAGTCTTGCGCCAAGCTCCTGCTCCAAAGACTGAATCTGCCTCGATACCCCCGGCTGCGTCATGTTCAGCTCTTCTGCCGTGCGGACGTAGTTCAACGTACTGGCCAGCGTGGTAAAACATTCCAGCTGTGTCATATTCATAGAAAAACACCTCTCTGCATCCTGCCTTATTTATACACTTTGCTCATTAATTATAGCATATAATCATTTCTCTTTCCCATGCCCCTATGGTATTATGCTCTTGTAAGCAAAAGAACAACAGCAAAGCAGTGAAGAGCTTACGGTGGCAGGCAGGGACCTGCAGAAAGGAAGGCATATCATGTTAGCAAATCTTTTTGGATGGACGAAAATGGCAGAAGTTACTGAGGCACAGGGTGCATGTGGAACGGCATGCGGCGCCGGCAAGAAAGAAGAGCCGTCGAGCGCATGCGGTGCTGCTAAGCCGGAAGAACCGTCGAGCGCATGCGGTGCTGCCAAGCCGGAAGAGCCGTCGAGTGCCTGCGGTGCTGCTAAACCGGAAGAGCCGTCAAGTGCATGCGGCGCTGCCAAATAAGCCGCTAAAAGAATTGTAATCAGCAGATGCCAGTAAAAACCGGAAATGGAGGAACAGGATCATGGCAAAGTATTTCGCTTTCCAGTGGCATATCACGGAAGAATGCGATCAGAGATGCAAGCATTGCTACATTTTTGCAGAAAATGCCTGCAAAACGCTCAAAAGCATGAAATGGGAGGATATGCAAAAGGTGGTGGCGAATGCGGAAGATTTTTGCCGGATATTCGGAAGACTCCCGTATTTCTACATCACCGGCGGTGACCCGATTCTCCATCCGGATTTTTGGCAGCTGATGGAACTCCTGAAGAGCAAACATATCCCCTTCACGATTCTTGGCAATCCATTTCACCTGACCAAAGAGAATTTGAAGCGCCTGAAGGAATGCGGCTGTGATAAATACCAGCTTTCTATCGATGGCATGGAAAAGACACATGACTGGTTCCGAAAACCGGGTTCTTTCCGGGAAACGCTTGAGAAAATTCCGATGATCAATGAAGCGGGCATTACCTCCGTCGTGATGACGACGGTCTCTTCTGTCAACATGAAAGAAGTACCGGCTATCATTGATGAAGTTGTCAAATACAAGACTGCGGTATACGCATTCGCAAGATACGTGCCGACCGCTCCGGATCCCGCCAAAGTGCCTGCCCTTTACGCAGAAGCAGAACGGGCAGAACACGGCAAAAAGATGACGGGCATCACGCCGGCAGAATACCGTAAATTCCTCGGCATTGTCGATCAGAAGTACAAACAGTACGAAAAAGATCCGTCCTGTGAGACCTATTTCAATCGCAAGGACCATCTTTGGACTCTTTACCGTTATGAGCAAGGCGAGTTCAAACTTCCGGACTGGGCAAAAAAAGGCATGATTTACGGTGGCTGCAATTGCGGCAACTGCCATTTGACGATTCTGCCGACTGGTGAAGTATATGCCTGCCGGCGTGTCGCAGAAAGCGGCCTTGGCAATGCCCTGAAAGACAGACTCGCAGACCTCTGGCTTCATCAGGCAGAGCAGTATCGCGATTACCAGAAATTCAGTAAGTGCTCAAGATGCAAGCTTCTGGCATGGTGCCGCGGCTGCCCTGCCGTAGCCAAAGGAACTTACGGCAGCTTCTATGCGGAAGACCCGCAGTGCTGGACCGATGTTGATGGTGTGATGAAGGTGGAGGGATGAAACGATGGAATTAATGGAAGCAATGAAGGGAAGACGCTCTGTCCGCAGATTTCAAGACAAATTGGTACCAAAAGAAATGATCCGGAAAATCCTGAAGGCCATTGACTACAGTCCCAATGCCGGCAACCGCAATTCCATCCGGGCTGTCGTTCTGACCGACCGCATGGAAATTGACTACATCGGCAAGGCACATACCACCGTGATCGAAAACTTCAACAAAGGCATTGTCACCTTGCCGACGGAAAAAGCGATCGAAGCATCCCGCAGCGCCTTTCACAACGCGCCGATGGTCGTGGCCCTGTTTGGCCCGAAAAACTTCTATTTTTCCCCAGCCGATGCCTACATCATCGCCCAGAATATCGTGCTGGCAGCCTATGAACAGGGCGTATCCACCTGCATCGTCGGCGAGGTCCTGAATTCCATGGGCACCGCCAAGGGACAGGAACTGCAGGCAAAATTTGGCATCCCCCAGAATTTTGCCCCGCAGGTCTACATTACGATGGGTTACTGCGCAGGCGATTATCCAAAGGCGCCAAAACGCCATTATGCAGAAGTACTTTACCGTTGATGTCGATAAGGAGGGTCAGCTGATGTTTGGACCGCAGGGCACGGATTTCATGGCCCTTTCAAAGCAGCGCCACACCGTGCGAAAATATTCCCAGAAGCCGGTGGAGCAGGAAAAAGTCAAAAAAATCTTGGAGGCCGGGCGCTGGGCCCCGACGGCCGTCAATGCACAGCCGCAGAGAATCCTGGTGCTCAACACACCGGAAGAGCTGCAGAAAGTCAAGGATTTCTGTACATTTGGCTGGAAGAAGAAATATGTGGATTTGGCTGAGGAAAGCGATACAGTGGACCATAAGCATATCGTCATCTATTATGGAGCACCTCTTGTGCTAATGGTCTGTTACGACAAAAAGGCCTGCTGGAAACACCCCGAAAGCGGGACAGAGAGCGGCCAGACCGATGCCGTCATCGTAGCGACCCACATAATGCTCGAAGCTGTGAGCTTGGGCCTCGGAACCGCTTGGATCAGCTATTTCGACGAGCAGAAAGCAAGGAAAAGCCTGCATCTGCCTGATGACTGGCAGCCCGTCTGCATGCTCTACATCGGCTATCCGGCAGATGATTACCAACCAAATCAAAAGCTGTCTATACGCCGCAAACCGCTAACGGAAACCTGTTTCTTCGATAAGGTCGGCTGAAGACAGCGAAAATGAATATCGGCAGATAGGCGCAAACGGCCCTGAAAAAGTCCAGTACTGGACTTTTTCAGGGCCGTTGCTTATCGGTCAAAAGTAAAATAAACCTCTTTATCGTGTATCAACCGGCAGTTTGCCTCGTCCGTAAAGCTAAGCCTATTAGCTGGTCGGTCTTATCTGCCAAAAACAGCGGTATGTTCAGCAGATTATCATCCAGTCGCAAATTATTCATAGAAAAGCGAACGCGCAGTTTTGTCTCGTCCGGATAAGTATCTGCATACTTTTGCAGACTGCGGCTCTTGATATTGGTGTCTGCTTTGACCTCAATTGGGATGATATCGTTTTGTCGCTGAATAACGAAATCGACTTCATAAGGCGGATTAATACGAGACCAGTAACGCGGACAAAGTTCAAATTGTGGTATCAACGATTGCAGCACAAAATTCTCTGTCAACGCGCCTTTGAATTCTGTAAACAGACGACTGCCTTCGCGAAAAGCGGACGGATCGAGATGTGACAGCCGCCGCAGTACGCCAACATCCATGAGATAAATCTTAAAAGCGCCCAAATCATCATACGCCGATAAAGGCAAGCCAGGGGCCTTGATGCGGAATATTTTATAGACCAGTGCTGCGTTGACCAGCCATTGCAAAGCATCTTCGTATTCGCGCGCCCGTGCCCCAGGTTTGACGACATTATACAAAAACTTTTTGTTCTCGCGTGCAAGTTGTGACGGCAGAGATTGCCAGATCAGGGAAATCTTCGGATATTCCCGTGGTTCCGGATGTTTGGCAAAATCGCGTTCGTAAGCAGTCAGAATATTGAACAGCGTCATCTGTACCTGCTCCGTATCTCCGGTTTCTATCCAGCGCTTCACGACTTCCGGCATACCTCCCGTGACATAATACATTTTCAGCTTTTCTGCCAGCGGATTAAAAAAAGGTGCCGGGATTGGTTCGATCGAATCCAGATGCTGCAAATAACGGACCAAGTTCTCGCTTCCGGTTGCCATAAGAAATTCTAGAAAGTTCATCGGATAAACAGAGAGAAAATCTACCTGCCCTACCGGAAAAGAGGACGGCTTCGCTAAAGTAATGCCCAATAAGGACCCTGCACAGGCAATGTGGTATTCTGGCGTATTTTCATGAAAATACTTGAGAGAATTGAGCACTTCCGGTGAATCCTGGATCTCATCGAAGACAATTAAGGTCGTTTTCGGATTAATCGGTTGGCCGATGGCCATGGACAGGTTCGGCAGCAGACGACGTACATCTTTGGTGCTAGTGAAAAAGTCACGGTATTCCGGATTTTCGTCAAAGTTGAAATAGGCCATATTCTCATAATAACGATGGCCAAACTCCTTCAAAAGCCACGTCTTGCCAGACTGACGCACCCCCTTGAGAATCAGCGGCTTGCGGTAGGGCGATTCTTTCCACGCCACCAGGTCTTCCATAACGAATCGTTCCATACAAATCACTTCCTGAAATCAATAATAATGTGATAGGTTACACATTATTATATATAATTATGTGATTTTTTGCCAGTTTTTATTAAATGCCGTGTATTTTGCGGTCAATTATAAAATGCCCTAAGAATCTATGTAAGATAGGGGAGGCAGATGATATAGCTGCCAACTTTGACTAGCTTTGCAAAAATCCGTGGGGATTTCCGACTGATAGTGCTAGGGATTTTACGGTGAAGCATGATGCCCGTAAAACTAGACAGGACAAAGGAATCCCAGATGTATCGACTACCCTTTTTGACTAAACAGCTAGCAATTTTGGCTAACATGACTGCAGATTTTGGCTAACGATCCTGTTCCATTAAAAAGTAATAGAAAGCTAGTGATCATAAGGATTTTAGGCTTTTTTGCACTATTAATCCCCACCTATTTTTGCTTGTAACATCAGTTCATGCAACGTGAACAGCTAGCAATTTTGGCTAACATAACTACAGATTTTGACTAACTGTCCCGTTCCATCTAAAAATGCTAGAAAGCTAGTGATTATGCGGGCTCTAAGCTTTTTTATACCATTAATCCCCACCTATTTTTGCTCGTAATATTGGTTCATGCAACGTAAACAGCTAGCAATTTTGGCTGGATTAGTGACATCTTGCTAGGGATTTTACGGTCATAGCGGGGCGGCGGGGTGTCCCCGCGAGGCTTTAGGATGGCGTAAGCCAAAAAGTCATGAAATCTGGAAAGAGGGCGCAGCCCTCGCGCGCACACGCGCACGTGACTATTCTATACTTTTTAAATTATTCTATACTATTCTATACTATTGTTGGCTGCGGCGAACAGCGTTCTATCCATTATGTGACAAGGGTTTCGAGACTTTTTTGGGAACATATAATCCCCACCTATTTTTGCTTTATTCCCCACTTATTTTTGCAAAGTACCCACCTATTTTTGCTTTATTTCCCACTTATTTTTGCTTAAATCCCCACCTATTTTTGTAAAGCACCCACCTGACTTTTAGCCATTGTGGGGAATAAAGATGGCAAATTTGCCCTTAATCCCCACCTATTTTTGCTTTATTCCCCACTTTTCTATTGTACCAGGTGGGGATTAAATGATATACTGATAGTATCAAGAAAGAGGGGCAGGGGAGCGATATGAACATCTTAGGCAGGAAGGTTTATCAGGCAAATCCGCTCATAGAAGCACGCAAGCATATGAACCTATCAGAATTGCGGCTGTTTGTCCTGGGACTGCAGGGCATCCGGCCGCACATCAAAGATGCGATTCCTCATGATCTGGACTTCAAGGAAACATGGATCACGCCATCGGAGCTGGCGGAGCTGTTCGGGGGGAAATACGGCATCCATCACCAATCTGAAAAGGCATATAGACAATGCCTTTCGGGGATACATCGAGATAGACGATGAGGAAGGCTTCACTCTGTACCACATTTATCGCAAGATGCGGTATCAGAAAGACAAGGGGCTGCTGATTCAATTCGATGATGAAATTAAACCATATCTGTTGGAGCTGATGGGGAAGCGGTATACCAGTTACGAGATCAAGACGGTATTCCCCTTGTCGTCGGAGTATGCATGGCGGCTCATGGAACTGATGCTGGAGATGCAGGGATATCTGGAAAAAGGGAAAAAGCAGATATACCGCAAGCTATCGCTGCAGGAAGTCCGTTTTAAGCTTGATGTTCCGGATGACAAGTATGTTGGCAGGATTGACCATTTCCAGCTAAAGGTCTTAAATAAGCCTATCTCGGAAATTAACGAGAAAACCATCTACCATGTCTGGTATGAGCCGTATCGGGAGGGAAGGAAAATTGCCGGCTTTACCTTCTGGATGGAGTACAAAGCGGGGTATGGTCCGCTTCCTGAAGCGAAGGAAACCATCGATGTGGAGCCCATCTCGCCGGATCCGGCAGCACTGCCAGCAGCCAGGAGGTCGCCGAAAGATGCAAAGGCCATTCTCAAAGACCAAATGATGAACGGCGAGGGCTTTACTCTGATACAATTCAATTCTGTTGTAAAAAAATGGGGCGTCGAGGTGGTTGCCAAGAACTTTGCGCTTGGCGTCACGGAGGCCGATGCCAAACATCTGACGGGAAGCAGCAGGAAGAAGTACATCAAGGCTTTTGTCGAGAACGACTATGCCAGCGAACGCGAGACGATGGAAGAAATCAAGGACCATGAAGCGGCGCTTGCTGTCGAGAAGAAGCAAAAGCAGGATGAGATGTCAGAGGCATTCGCGGCGCAGGGCATCACTTCGTCGGGCAAGCCGGCGCAGCCAAAGAAGCCGCGAAAACTGACCGAAGAAGACCTTGACAATCTGCTTTCCATCGTCGCTTACTCGCTCACACATGGCGGGATCATCAAGCCCATCGTCAAGACGATTCAGGCCTATGGCTTTAGGGATGAAAAGGAGTTTATCAAGAAATACGCTGAGCGGCTGAAGAAGTATTAAGCTATGTGAATATCGACCAGAATAACAACAACGGCCTTGAAAAAGTCCAGTACTAGACTTTTTCAAGGCCGTTCATTTTTGTCTGATATAAATCTGATTTTACTTCGTCAGTAAGAGTTTGCAGACGGAGCAGCCCATGAGCTTCAAAGAATAGCCAAGGGCGCGTTCGTCAAAGTCAAAATGCGAGTCGTGGTGACCGGCGGCGAGGTCGGCACCGACCATCATGTAGGCAGCCTGACCGCTGTGCGACTGGACGCGCTCCATGAAGTAGGAGAAGTCCTCGCTGGCACCGAAGGGGCATTCGCCGACGACTTTGTCGAAAATGCCGAGGCTGTTGGCTTCTTTTTCGAGGAAGGCTGCGAGTTCCGGCGAGTTGCTGCCGCCAGCAGCGCCGCCGACTTTTTCGATGTCGACTTTGACGTCGTACATCATGGCTGCGGCCTTGATGATGCGTTCAGCCTCTGTTTCCATGAAATGGTTGATTTCGCTCGTCGCACCGCGCGTTTCCATGCAGAGCAGGGCCTTGTCGCCAATGACATTGCGGCCGCTGCCGGCATCGAGTCGGCCGACATTGATGCGCGAAGCACCGGCCGAATGGCGTGAAATGGCATGGAGGTTCAGGGCTGCGCAGGCCGAAGCGAGCAGGGCGTTTTTGCCCTGCTCCGGTGCGGCACCGGCATGGGCCGGCACGCCCTTGAAGCGCGCATCGTATTTGCTCGTCGCGAGGAAGCCCGTGACATTGCAGGCAACCGTGCCAGTTTTTCTCATCTTAAAGCCAAAATGCGCACCGAGCATGTAGTCGACATCGTCGACAATGCCGCTTTCGACCATGGCATGTGCACCGCGCACGCCTTCTTCTGCCGGCTGGAAGCAAAGCTTAATCGTGCCGCGCAGCTGGTCTTTAAGACTGGCCAGGAGCTTGGCAAGGGCCAGTCCGACCGTCGTATGGCCGTCATGGCCGCAGGCATGCATTGCACCTGTGTGGCACGAAGCAAAGCCCTCTTTGTTTGCGCGGTGCTCCGGCTCTGCCGTCTCCGTCACATCGTTGGAATCCATATCAAAGCGGACACCGACGACAGGACCGTCATCTGAGAAATGCATGATGCCGAGCACGCCCGTACGGCCGCCGGTCATTTTTTCAACCCAGGCTGGGTCAGCGCCTTCTGCAATCGCGCGTTTCTGTTCCTTTGCAAGCTTTTCCGCTGAAGGAACGCCCATCATAGCTTCCTGCTTGATGGTATCGGCGCCTGTCTTAACTTCATAGCCAAGGTCCGACAGCGTTTTGGCCACTTTCGCAGCCGTGCGGAACTCCGTCCAGCCCGGTTCCGGATGTTCATGAAGGTCACGGCGGCATTTGACCATCGCAGCCTGCTCTTCATCGGCAAATTTCAGGATTGTTTCTTTTAAGTCCATCAAAAATCACCTTCCATACAATCAATTATATAACGGCAAGAAAAAAGGTGCTGACGAGCAGCACCCATAAATCAAATCAGAACAGCAGGATCAGCATGCCGACCGTCAGAGCGCAGAGCATCGGAATCGCATTGCGCTTCGTGATCTCCATCGGGTTGATGCCGGCGATGCCAGCACAGATAATCGTTGCACCGGCAATCGGCGACATCGTACGGCCCAGCGTACCGCCGAGCGTCGCCATACTGCCCATCTGGACCTGCGTCATGCCAAAGTCCGGAGCATACGGCGTGATAGCTTCATTGAAGGCGAACGTCGCTGCATCGCCGGAACCCGTGAGCAGGCCGAGCAGGAACGGACCGAAAGCTGCGCAAATCTTGACGATGGCCGGATTGTTGAGCATGGCGTCGATAAACCATTTGACAAGGCCGATGGACGTAAGACCTGCAACGAAGACGCCGGCAGAAATGATGATGCCGATAATCTTGCCATAGGCTTTGCCCATGCCGTCGAAGAAAGCATCACTGAGATCCTTTGGCTTCGTGCGCGTGACGACAAGTGTTAGGATTGCACCAATAATCATGGCCTGCGGAACACCCATTTTGAAAATCGGCACGAGTTTCGTCGAACCGAGCAGCAGGATGACGATAGGAACGACCGGCATCAAAGCGTAGAGATAATTGACTTTGAAGTTTTTGTCAATCTGGAGGTGTTCAGGAACATGGCCTTTATCTTCCTTAAGGACATGTGCGATGACCGTGATGCAGATGGTGGCAACAATCAGGGAAGCAATATTGGCCTTATAATGGAAGGCAATGACATCCATGACATCGACACCGGCAATTTTGGCGACAAATGGGTTGTGCGCGAGGCCTGGGTTCAGCATACTGCCGTATGTACCGCATTTTACAGCGGCAGCGGCCAGAGCAGGACCGACGCCAGCAGCCATGAGCAGCGGAATGAAGATAGCACCAGCCGCAGCGGCCGTGCCAGCAGCACTCGGCAGGGCAATGTTGACGAGATACGTGCAGATGACAACGCCCGGAATCAGGAAGAAGCGTACACGCGAAATGACGGACGCCATGGCGTTAATCAGGTGCTTATCACAGCCCGTGAAACGCACGGCCATTGCAAAACCCATAACCGAGCAGACTGCCTGAATCAGGCCGCTGTTGGTCATGCTCTTAGCAAAGGCGTCAAGTGCTGCCATTGGCACGCCGCCAATCGCAGCCATGAGGATACCAGAACCAATCAGCGTGATGCGCGCATCGGCTCCCTTGACAAGTGCGACGACTACGGCACAGACGATGACTGTACCCGCAATCAGCATGAGAGTTACCATGTAGTAACTACCACCTTTCCTTTTCGCTATAGAATTATAATTGCAATGCATGATAGCATTCTGTTTCATTATAAATTTCATAGTTACGCGTGTCAATATATTGAAAGTGTTTCTCGTTAAGTATACAATAAAAGAAAAATGATCAGAATATGCAGATTGGGGGCAATATCACTATGATTTCCCAAAAACGACTTGAAGAACAGTTTGCCACGTTAAAAAACATCACGGCCGCGGGCAGGGGCATTAACCGGCTGGCTTTTTCGGATGCGGACTGGCAGGGGCGCGATTATTTGATGCAGCTCATGCGGGATGCGGGGCTGACGCTGCGCGTGGATGCGTTTGGCAATGTCATTGGGCATTATGCGGGCAGGGATGAGTCGCTGCCCGCTGTCATGTGCGGCTCGCACGGGGACAGTGTGCCGGAAGGCGGCAATTACGACGGCATTTTCGGCATTTTGTCGGCCATCGAGACCGTCCGCAGCATGCATGAGGAAGGTTTTGTTCCCGACCATCCCATCGAAGTCGTGCTCTTTATGTGCGAGGAATCGAGCCGCTTTGGTGCGGCGACGCTCGGCAGCCGTGCCATGCGCGGCGAGCTCTCGCAGGAAGACCTCGACCGTCTGCAGGACAAGCAGGGCCACAGTCTGCGCGAAGTTTTGAAAGCGCGCGGACTCGACCCCGACCATATCGAGCGTGCCATCTACAAGAAGCCGCTCAAAGCTTTCCTTGAAACGCATATCGAACAGGGCAAAGTCCTGGAGCATCGGCAGGTGCAGATTGGCGCCGTGACGGGCATCGCCGCACCGACGCGCTTCCGCGTTTATCTGCATGGCAGTGCCGACCACAGCGGGGCCACGCCGATGAATCTGCGCCATGACGGCCTCTGCGCAGCGGCTAAAATCATCACGAAGCTTGAGGAACTCGCTGCCAGCGAGACGAGTGCGCCTGTTGTCGGCACGGTCGGCATCTGCGACGTGACGCCGGATGTCATGAACGTCATTCCGGGCGAGGTTGACCTTGGCATTGACATCCGCAGCATCTCGGCCGCGGCAAAGAAAAAAGTCGCCGATGAGCTCAAAGCTTACATCAAACAGGTGACAGACGAACGCGATATCCCCTGCGACATCAAGCCCGTCAGTGACGAAAAACCTGCAGTCATGAACAGACATATCGTCAAGCTCGTCTCGGATACAGCTGCAAAACTCGGCTTCACGCATATTGAAATGCCGAGCGGCGCCGGCCACGACAGCATGCATTGGGCTGAATACGCCCCAACCGGCATGATTTTCATCCCGTGTCGCGACGGCATCAGCCACAATCCGGCCGAATATGCCTCGCCCGAAGACATCGCTGCCGGTGCCAGCGTCTTCAGCGAAGTTATCCGCACACTTGCCAAGAAAGATTTTTCTTTGTAACGGTACCTCAAGAAAAAAGGGGCTGTGCCTTCGTGAGGAAATCACGTACACACAGTCCCTTTTGTGGTATTATAAACAGCATCCCTAAGAAAAATTCGAGGGATGCTGCGAGATAAAGAGGAAATGTTGATACATTTGCAGAAGAATAATGACTAGTTGCTCCATACAACAATGAAGCAACACAAACAGATGGAAGAAGGTATAATGATGAGTGATCTGTCCGAAAAAGATGTAAAAGCTTTAAACGATAAAAATGCAAAAATCGAGGCCATCCTCAATAAAAAGGCCGATGAGCTTGCCAGCGATGATGAGATTGACTCCATGATGAATAAAGTCGCCGATAAGATTGTCGCCAAAGTCGATCTCGGCGACATGGTCCGCCAGATTGTCGGTGTGGCAGCAGATGAAGAAGAGCAGCATCAAAAAGAAGTCACGAAAGAGGGCAATCCGGCCAAGCCGACCGGCTCGGCCGGCGAGGAAATGCTCGCGCGCATGAATGAGAGCCATGCGGCCCTGACGATGTGGGGCCTTTCACACTTTGACTGGCGCGGCGACGAAAACGTCCTCGACATCGGCTGCGGCGGCGGCGCCAACCTCAAGCACATGAGTGCGCGCATCAAAACGGGCCATCTGACAGGCGTGGATTATTCCAAAGTATCCGTGCAGGAATCGCGCAAGCTCAATGCCGACGACATCGAAGACGGCAAAATGGACATCCTCGAGGGCTCTGTTGAGAAACTCCCCTTTGAGGACGACAGCTTCGACAAGATTACGACGGTCGAGAGCTTCTACTTCTGGCCAGACCCGCCGGAAAATCTCAAGGAAGTTTACCGCGTGCTTAAACCAGGCGGAACATTCCTGCTCATCGCCGAGATTTACGGCCGTCCGGACCTCAGTGATGCCGTACAGGAAAATATCATCCGCTACCACCTCTACAACCAGACTCCTGAGGTATTTGGCCGCATTTTCCGCGAGGCCGGCTTTACGAACGTCGAGATCCATATCGAATCGACCGAAGGCTGGATCTGTGTCGAAGGTAAAAAGGAATAAACGGACAGCATAATAGCCTAGGCGGCTCTGACATCTGCAGGCTTTAGCGACTTCATCAAAAAACAGGCATGCCATGAAATTTTCTTCATGAGATGCCTGTTTTTGTATTGTTCCCCGACTATACTGCTTTTCAGTCCATCGTGGTCTGCCAGTCGGGCGTGTGATAGGCGGCAAAACAGCGTTTGATTTGTTCGGGACTGTTTTTCTCGAGCGCAAGGTTTTGCGGGAGCTCCCCTTCCGCAAAATACTTCGCTTCGGTCGTCTCGATATTGGGCTCAAAAGAGCCGCCAAGGACCCTGCAGAGCGAGAAAATCTTGATGACGCCATAGGGATGATTGCGTTTATTGTGCTTACGCCAGTCGTCAATGGCAATGACGCGGGTGATGGCGACGTCGAGGCCCGCTTCTTCCTTGACCTCTTTTATGGTGTTGTCCGCGACCGACTGGTCAACGTCGCACCAGCCGCCGGGCAGCGACCACTTGCCCGTGCCTTCATGGACGAGCAGGATTTTGCCATCCTGAAAGACAGCGGCGCGTGTATCGATCTTCGGCGTCTGATAGCCTGTCTCATTGCAGAAAAGGTCCTTGACCTTAGCAAGCGGCAGATCGGCCTCAGCCGCCATCATCTCTGCCGCGATGTCGCGCAGCTCCTGATAGCGCTCAAGCTCAAAACGGTCATGGCTGTAATACAGCCCCGCCTGCGCAATACTCTGGATTTTCGCAATCCAGTCAAGCCACTGCTGTTTAGAAGATATATTTTGCTCTGTCATGGTGATAGACCTCTTTTTCTGTTTGCTATGTGCATTCTCGCCTTGCTGTATGCACGTTACGTCATTTTGCTCCGCCTTGCCACAATTTTATCAAGGATTCTTTTCGTTGAGCTCTTCGACAAGACTCGTCGGCAAAATGATGCTCGTCATGCCGTAAACAAAGGCCGCCAGCTGATACGGCTGATAAATCAGGCCAATCTGACCGTGACCGGCCAGGAAGAAATTGCCGCTTAAAGGCGTATCGGCATATTCGCTGAAAAGATCGTACTTTGGAATGAGCTTGCCGCTGATGCTGAAGACAGGCAGATTATAAATGCGGTCGGCATCATCCGAGCTGATCTTCACGAAATCGCGGATCGAAGCGCGTTCGCCGTTTTCCTTGTCGTACGTCACGCCCCGATAGTGCGGCATGCCGTGAGCAGCGCCATGATTGTACGTCCAGACACAGAGAATCAGCGAGACATAGCGCTGACCTTCGTACTTGCACTGATATGACGTGCTTATTTGGTCATAATGATAGCCCAAGCCGTACCTCATATCGTCGAGCTGGCTGCGGATATCCGCATTGATCTTCACTTCGATGGCAGCATCATCCTTCAGATGCACATACGGATACTTCATGTCCGCATTTCCTGCCGTCATAGTCTCAACGCTGGCTTCCGCCGACGGCACGGCGGCCGGCAGCGACGACATCCCCATCATCATCGCAGTCAATGCTGCGGCCAGAAAAAATTTCTTCTTTCGCAAGAAACTCCCCTCCCCACAATTAAGGATACTTTCATTTCTTAACGAAAGAATTCGCCAAAGAGCGGCATCTTCCTGCCAACTGACTATACTTGACGTGCATTTTCGGTTGGAGTTTTTGTGAACTGCCTGCTCAGTTTCAAGTTTTTGCGTACCAAGAGAAGAAATTTTCTGTATTCTTATCGCATCCATATGACTTCTTCCTCGAAAAAAGACCGTTTTCAGCAAGAAAATCAGCATTTTCCCTGCTGAATCGGCGTCAATTGGCCGGTTCAGTTCGCAAAAACTCCAAACTGAGTTCGTCAAAGCTCCAAGCCGTACGCAGAAACTCCAAACTGACGATAGAGAAAGGTGTCGCAATCGGTTGTAGACCAACCGGATAAAGCCCCCCAATTTCTGTGGATAACTCTGTTGATAATCTGTGCATAACATGTTGATAAATATCACTTCCTGTGCATATTTCAACCTTTTTAGACACCTTTTGACAACCAAACGCGACACCTTCCAAAATTTGACAACCGATCGCGACACCTTTTTCGCTTTGTATTTTGGCCCTTTTCAGAGCAAAAACCTGGACACAGCAAGGCTTTGCGGGTTTGCAATTTTTCATTTTGGGCTTCACGTTTTTCGGTCACAACCGGACGCGACACCTTTAAATGCAGCGTTTTTGGGCAAGAATCCAGTAATAGCAAGGCTTTGCGGGCATTTTGGTGCCACAACCTTTTTAGACACCTTTCAACCAAACGCGACACCTTTCCTTCACAACCGAACGCGACACTTTTTTAAAACATAGAGATCATGCGGGTTTGCGGCCACAACCGAACGCGACACTTTTCACCCTACTATACTATACTTAATACTATAAGTACTAGTACAGAGAAAAAAGAAAAGTGTCTAAAAAGGTTGTGAGCATCCCTTCTGTTTCATTTCTATCTCATGTATAATAAATAGCAACAACTACTGAGAGACGAAAGGAGAGACAGTCATGCCAAGCGAAGACAATATGACGTTATCGCATCGTTCTGTCTTTCTCATCCCCAGAGATACCGGACAGATGTCAATTGCCAAAGAGTTTGCTACAGCTAAGTACTCTTTGAGCAAGAATCAGCTTAAGGCGTGGTACCTCTTTATCGCTTCTATGGATGAACATCATGTACCAGAGCAGGGGACGATGTACTCCTTTGATGCTTTACGTTTTGCCGATAAGCTTAATATCGATTCACGCAAGGCCAGAGGTATGATCGTAGCAGAACTCTTCACAAAATTATCACAGAATTATATCGACCTTCGGTCAAGAGAAGACAGCAATGGCGAACAAGACATCTACCATGCTAATTTTATCTCAGAACTCTCCTATAATCGTCGGACCCATATCCTTAACGTCAGCATCCCTCCGAGATTAAATCAATATCTATTCAATCTTAAAGAGGGTACCTATATTACGATGGATATTGAAGATATACTGGCACTCGACACCATCGTCTCCATGCGTATCTTCATTTACCTGCGCAATCTTGACCGCATGGACATTCATGAAATCCCCATCGACCAGTTTCGTCAGGAGATTGACTTATATCCAGAATCCTCCTATAAAGAATTCAAGAGGAAGGTCATCAACTCTTCCATTGAAGAAATTCACCGCCATACCAGCTACAAAGATTTCTTCATCGAAGACGATGGCAGCCGCGGACGCAAGGCTACTACGATCGTCTTTGGCTTCAGCAAAGAGGCGAATGCCGATACCTATTTCCCGCAGCTCGCTCCTGCACTCGTCAAAACCCTGCAGGCTAAGTTCAGCAAACGCGTACTGGTCCTGTTCAGCATTGCCTGTGATAAAGGCTTTGATCCCAAGTATATTCGGGATAACTTCGATGGCATGTCCGATGATCGCATCGTCAGCAATTTTCATATGGTTTTTGATCGGATCCGCAATGACAGACAGGCTGGCAAAGAAAAAGACCCGGATACGTATGGCAGATATTTCATCACAGCTGTCAAGCAGGACTGGGCTGCAGCTGCGAATTGCCAAAACAAGGCTTTGGAACATGGCAATGCACGGATTCAGAACCGTGAACTTCAGGAACGCATGAAGAACATTCAGGAAGAAGAGGATGAACAGCATCGCATCGCCGCTTATCAGCAGCAGGCAAAAGATTATGTCAGCAATCTGACTTTGTCGGACCTCTTGACTTTCATCAAGAAAAACATATCCCAGCTTGAGTATCTGGCCGGACGCAAGGGCTTCAATAAGGAGCATGCTTGCTCGCGCAAAAAAACATACCGCGAATACAGGCTCTTAACGCAGGTGGTTTTAGGCAAGATGATGGCGGGAGAGATTAAGGCGGTCAGAAGTACATCTTTGTTTGAGTAAAGGAACTCTGAAAAAGTCCAGTACTGGACTTTTTCAGGGCAAGTGCAGAATATTTTCCGCACAGTCTTTTGTATATGGATAATATGCATAGTTCATTTTGCTGAAAATAGTCTATCTGTACATTGTCAGACCGGTTTTTAGAAATTATAATAAAATTGTTCTTGAGAACAGGACATTGCAATGGTGCAAGTAAGTCGTGCCGAGTGGCGCGGGACTTGCACCATTTTTATTTTACTCGGGAGGGAGCATTATGAGGAAGCACGTCAGTCTAACGACTTCGATTTTTATTATGATGATATTAGGCATGGCCGCGGGCTATGTGGCCAGCGACCTGATGGTCCAGTTAAAATTTGTCGGGGATATTTTCCTCAGACTCATTCAGATGTCGATTGTCCTGCTCGTCATGGGGTCTGTGGTTGAGGCCATTGCCTCGCTGGACCTGCATTCGCTCGGACGTCTTGGCACGAAGGCATTTTTCGGCTTCAGCATCACGACGGTGGCCGCGGCTACGATTGGCCTGATTCTCGCCAACATTCTGACGCCGGGCGCGGGCATCTCGTATGGACAGGACCTCACGACGAATGTCAAGGGTTCCGATGCGACGCTTGCTTCGATCATCACGAATTTCTTTCCTAAGAATATCGTGCAGTCTATCGCCGATGGCAACACGATTCAGGTCATCGTCTTTGCCCTGTTCCTCGGCGTGGCCATCAACATTGTCATGGAACGCACGCAGAGCAAGGAACTCCTGCATCTCGTGCGTGTGGGCAATGAATGCCTGCTGACGATTGTCCGCCTTGTCATGAAACTCGCTCCTGTCGGCATCTTCTCGCTGCTCGGCTGGGCGATCGGCAAGTACGGCTTTGCCGTCATTCTGCCGCTGTTTAAATTCCTCGGTGCCATGGCAATTGGTGCCGCTGCCATCCTGACGGCCGGCATTACGATGGCTTCGCTCTATGCTCGCGTTTCCCCATTTGCTTTAGCACATAAGGTGCTCAACATGGGCATTGTCGCTTTTACGACGACGTCTTCGGCCGTCACGCTGCCTGTAAAGATGGCCGACTCTGAGAACAAGATTGGCATCAGCCGCAGGGTGTCGCGCCTCATCAATCCCCTTGGCATGACGCTTAACAGCGACGGCCTTGCCCTTTACCTCGCTTTGGCCTGCATCACGGTCGCCCAGTTCTTTGGCATTGAGCTCAGCATTGGCCAGCAGGTCACGATCGTTGTCATGGCTACCTTAGCTACGCTTGGTACGGTTGTCGTCCCTGGCGGCGGTCTTGTCGCCCTGGCCATCGTCCTGCCGGCCGTCGGACTCCCGATTGAAGGTGTCGCCCTGCTCGCCGGCATCGATTGGTTCTCGGGCATGTTCCGCACCGTCCTCAACGTCATCGATGATGTCATGGTTGCCCTTATCATCGCGGTCAGCGAGGGCGAGTTCCACCGTGAGATCTTTGACCATGAAATGGTTCCTGCAGCTTCTGCGGCTGTGGCTAATTATACTTTGCAGTCAGCTTCACTTTCTCCCGCAAGGAAGCCTGCATCGCCACTGTAATCCCTCTCCAATCCTTTCCAAAAAATGGCCTGCTGTTGCTGCAGGTCATTTTTTTGTGCGCATCATGCTTGCTATATCGTGTTCATATTGAATAGTGAAATGCGCTGTTTTTATGAAAACTGAACATTGTTCGAGTACATGGAGTCTCCTATAATAAAACCATCGAGAGCAGAGAACAAGGCACAAGCTCTTGAGAATAAAAGAACGAGCAAGACTTTGCAATGGCGCAAACCTGATTATAATCGGGCTTGCGCCTTTTTCGTTTGTGTGTGCATTAAGAACTTAGGAGGGAAAACAATGGGTGTGGAATTTCAGTACGTTCACAAAGCTTTTGATATTGTCAATGGCAAGCCCAAATACATCCTCAAAGATGTCAATCTCAAGATAGAGACCGGTGAATTCATCTGTGTGCTCGGCAAGAGCGGCTGCGGCAAATCCACGCTTCTGAATCTCTTGGCAGGCTACCTGAAGCCGGATAAAGGACGCATCAGCGTGGATGGCAAGGATGTCGATGGGCCGTCAGAGGAACGCGGCGTCGTGTTCCAGCAGCACGCACTTTTCCCTTGGTACACGGTCCGGCAGAACATCGAGTTTGGGCCGCGCCTCAAAAAACGCGATGACGCTAAGGAGCTCGCCGATAAATACATCAAGATGATCGGCCTCGAGGAATACGAAAATTCCTATCCGGCTGAGCTCTCAGGCGGCATGGCCCAGCGCGTTGGCATCGCAAGAGCCCTTGCCAATGATCCGAAGGTCCTCCTCATGGACGAGCCTCTTGGCGCCCTCGATGCTCTGACGCGTGATTCCATGCGCAAGGAGCTCATCCGCATCTGGCAGCTTTCGCAGAAAACGGTGTTCTTCATCACGCACAGCGTCCCCGAAGCCGTTTATCTGGCCGACCGCGTGGTCATCCTCAAAGATGGGCAGGTTGCCCTTGATGAGCGCATCGAGCTGCCGCGGCCGCGCAATATCCGCAGCCCGAAATTTGAAGAATATGTGGACCTCTTCTCACACAGCATCGCCGATGCACCGGCCGATGAAATGGTCATTGCAGAATAAGCCGTGTGAGGAATTGATCAATAAAGGAGAGCAGAAACCATGGCAACGATGAAAATGAACGACGCAGCAGCCATACCGTATGTACCCGCTGATGCGGGTGCGGCTGATATGGCTGCGGCGAAGAAAAACAAGAATCTGGAGCTCATGTGCTTTGACGGCCTAGTCCTTTCGCAGTACGCACCGGAGCCGGATTTTGAGGAAAAAGTCATTCCGCGAAAATACCGCGATGCACGCAGAGCCAAGGCAGACCGGTTTTACAAAATCCTGTCGCTGTTTTTCTTCTTCTGCATTTGGGAGCTCGTAGCTTACCTCAACACGCAGAGCGGCTGGTTCAATCCGGTGTTCCTGCCGTCGCCGGTTACGGTCATTGAAACGGGCTATGATTACCTGCTTGACGGTACGCTGCTCCTGCACATCGGCATCAGCTTCTACCGCATGATCGTCGGTTTTGTCATCGGCGTCGTCGCGGCACTGGTTGTCGGCATCATGATTGCCATGAGCCGGGACGCGGACAACATCTTATCGCCGATTCTAAACATGGTCGGTCCGATTCCAGTCTTCGCGTTCCTGCCGATTTTCATGATCTGGTTCGGCATTGGCGAAGGTTCCAAAATCGCCCTGATTGCATATGCTACCTTCATTCCGATGCTCATTTACATTGAAAATGGTATTCGCGATACCGACCCGCTGTTGATTCGCTCTGCGAAAAGTCTTGGTGCAACCGATAAGCAGATTTTTACGAAAGTCATCCTGAATTCCGCACTGCCGACGATTTTCGATGGTATGAAAATCAGTCTGGCCCTGACGTTCTCGGCACTCGTTGTCGCGGAAATGATGGGCGCCGATAAAGGCCTTGGCTACATCATCGTCAATGCGAAGAACTGGTTTAAGATGGCCGATATGTTCCTCGCAGCAACGCTGATCGGCCTTGAATACACAGTTTTCTATGCTTTCCTTTCCATCCTTGAAAAGAAGCTCTTCCGCTGGAAGAACATCAACGGTGGCAAGGCAGTAGAAAAATAAATGATGAAGGGATCTATATTCAATCATTCATGAAATGGAGAGAAAGGTGGAAGTCCTTATGAAGATGGAATGGAAGAAAATCAAGAAGCTCGCCTGTGTAGGCCTGGCTTTGACTATGGCAGCCTCCATTGTAGCGGGGTGCGGTTCCGATACGAAAAAGTCCGCAGGTTCCGGAGACAGCAATGAGATTGTTGCTTACGGCGTCATTGACCCGCAGATTTCTGCTCAGCAGATCATTGCGGATAAGAAGGGTTATTTCAAAGAGGAAGGCCTGAATGTCACGAATAAATTTGTGCAGTCCGGCGGTGATATTTCGCCACTGATTTCCGGCGGCGAAGCACAGGTTTCGTTTGAGTCGCCGTATACGGATATTGCCGTAGCGGCCAATGGCGTCGGCGTCAAGATTGTAGCGCCGATGGCTGATATCGGCAACACGCAGTGCGTTGTAGCACGCAAGGATTCGGGCATCGTGAATGCCAAAGACCTGGAAGGCAAGAAAATCGGCATGGCCGCTGGCTCCGGCGTCCTCATTGCCATTCGCAATATGTGCAAAGAGATGGGCGTTGATGTCAACAAGATTCAGTTCGTAACGCTGAGCCCGAGTGATCAGATTGCAGCCATGGAACACGGTGATATTGATGCCATGGCCTGCTGGGAGCCGTGGGTCAGCAACGCGCAGAAGTCAGGCGGCAAGCTGCTCTTCAGCGGTCTGAAATCGTACCTCGGCGATAAGCAGGGCGATGTACAGTGGCTGAGCTTCTATACGACGATGCAGGTAACGGATCAGTTCTTAAAGGCACATCCGAAAGATGTCGAAGCCATGCTTCGCGCTCTGAAGAAAGCAACGGATTTCATCAACGAACATCCGGACGAAGCTGCTGAGATCGTAGCGACGGAGCTCAAACTCGACAAGGAACAGGTTAAGCACATCATGTCTCAGAACAAGTACAATATGACGTTTGACGATCATTTCAAGTCTTCCTGCGATGAGATGGCAGGGTTCATGCATGAGATGAAGAACATCCCGTCGAAGCCGGATTTCAAGAAGTATGCAGATCCGAAGGAACTCAGCAAAGTGGACGCTTCCCTCGTTACCGTTAAGTAACAGAAATTGGATTCCAGAAAAGAAGTGAACCAAGATATGTTTGATCTTCTGGTGAAGAATGGACAGTTTGTAACGCCTTCTGGCATCGTTCATAAGCATATGGCTGTAAAAGACGGCAGGATTGCAGGCTTCCTTGATGAAAAAGACAAGGCAGAAGCCCAAAAGATTGTCGATGCGAAAAATAATTTCGTACTGCCGGGCGTTGTCGATGAACACACGCATTTTGATGAACCTGGTTATGCGGAATGGGAGGATTTTTACCATGGCAGCCGTGCCGCCGCGAAAGGCGGCGTCACGACCATCCTGGATATGCCGCTCAACAATGTCCCGCCTGTTACATCGGCTGTGCGGCTGCAGAAGAAGGCCGCGATTGCCAGTGGCAAATCGTATATCGACTATGGGCTGTGGGGCGCGCTGATCCGCACCAATAAAAAGGATTTGCTTGGCTTAGCCGAAGTCGGAGCGATTGCCTACAAAAGCTTCATGTGTGATGCCGGCCCTGACTATACGGATTTGAATCTCGAGGAGATTGCAGACCGCCTTTCTTACTTAAAAACATGGCATGGCCTTGCAGGTTTTCACTGTGAAGACTATCAGATGCTCAAAGAGGCCGAGGAAGATTGCCTGAAGCAGGGGAAAACATCGCGGCAGGATTACCTCAATGTGCATTCCGTTGCATCCGAGAAGAAAGCCGTAGCCGATTTAATCCGCATCGTGCAGAAGACAGGCACGAAAGCACATATCTGCCATGTTTCCCATCCGGAAGTTGCAGCTCTTGTAGCAGAGGCAAAGAAAAACGGCATTGCCGTTACGGCAGAGACCTGCCCGCAGTACTTGCTCCTGAACGAAGAGGATTATCTGAAACGCGGAGGGATTTTCAAGTGTTCCCCGCCGCTGCGTTCGGAAGAGGCCAGGAAGAAGTTATGGCAGTATGTCGCCGATGGCACGATTGATGCCGTGGCCTCGGATCATTCTCCCTGCACGTTGGAGAGAAAAGACGAGTCAGGCCCGAAAGGTGCTTTCGGTGCCTGGGGCGGTCTTTCCGGTGTGCAGACGACGCTGCAGGGCTTCTGGAATCTCGCCGTCGAGGAGCACGGGGCATCGCCTTTGCTTGTGGCCAAGGTCCTTGCCGAGAATCCCGCGAGAATCTTCGGCCTCTGGGGCCGCAAGGGCGCGCTCCTGCCGGGCTTTGATGCGGACTTTGTATTCTTGGACGCGGAGCACGGCTGGGAGATCAAGGCCAAGCAGCTTGAGTACCTCAATAAATTTTCCGCTTTTGTGGGCCTGCAGGGAACGGGCCTGCCCGTGGCAACATATCTCAGAGGGCGCTGCATCTATGAAGACGGCGTCTTCCCCGAAAAGCCGCAGGGACGTTTCGTGCCGGCCAAGCTTCCGGAACCCGTAGAATGAATAGGCAGAATGAATAGAAAGATATGTAAGGATTTGGAGGAATCATCATGAGTCAAAAATTGGTCATCATCGAGCCAATCGGTATTTCTGCAGATGAGGCACAGGCCCTCAAAGAAAAATACCTGCCCGATGATGTGGAGATGGTTTATTACGAGACGAAGGCCAAAGACGCAGAGGAGCAGGCTGCAAGGCTCAAGGATGCCTCGCTTGTCATGCTGGCCAACTCGCCGCTGCGCGAAGATGCCCTGTCTAAGGGTCAGGACGTAAAGTTCCTGAGCGTAGCATTTACGGGTGTCGACCATGTGGCCATGGATTACTGCCGTGAGCAGAACATCGTCGTTTCGAACTGCTCCGGCTATGCCAATGAAGCCGTCAGCGAGCTCGTCTTCGGCCTCGCCATCGGCATTTACCGCAAACTCGCGGCCTGCGATGAAGCGGTGCGCAGCGGCAAAACGAGAGCAGGGCTCTTGGGGCTCGAACTTTCCGGCAAGACGTTCGGTGTGGTCGGACTCGGCGCGATCGGCCGTCAGACGGCCAAGGTCGCACAGGCTTTTGGCTGCAAAGTGCTTGGCTATAACCGTTCAAAGAAAGACATCGAGGGTGTCGAGCAGGTGGACCTTGAGACGCTCCTAAAGGAAAGCGACATTGTTTCGCTGCATGTGCCTTTGACGGCAGCAACGAAGGGCCTGATTGGCGAGAAAGAGCTCTCTTTGATGAAGCCTTCGGCCATTCTCATCAACACGGCGCGCGGTCCTGTCGTCGATACAGCAGCCCTTGCCAAAGCTCTGACTGACGGCACGATTGCTGCTGCCGGCATCGATGTTTTTGACGGTGAGCCGCCAATCCCTGCTGACAATCCGCTCCTGAAGGCGCCGCATACGCTCTTTGCCCCGCACGTCGGCTTTGCGACGAAAGAAGCTCTTGCAAAGCGCGCGGTCATCGCTTTTGAAAATGTTTCGAAGTATCTGCAGGGCCAGCCGCAGAACGTCATGGGCTGATAGGAGATAACAAGCAGAAAGAAGGTCATTCGCATGAATCTGGCATATGAACAGGAAGACAGCCTCCAGACGGATTTACTGCCAAAAGCCAGTGCTGCCAATATCGAGCGCATCCTGCGCAATCTCAATCATTTTAATTCCACACCGGAATTCGGCACGACGCGCGTGCTCTTTACGGAGCTTGAAGTCGCAGCCCGCAATTACATCAAACAGGAAATGCAGCAGCTGGGCTTAAGCATCCGCGAGGACGCGGCCGGCAATATCTTCGGCACGTACGAAGGTACGGAGCCGGTGCTTGCGCCAATCTGGACGGGCTCTCATATTGACACGGTGCTCAATGCCGGCATGTTTGATGGCATGAGCGGCGTGGTCGCGGGGCTTGAGTCCATTCGCCTTTTGGAGGAAGCACAGCTTCGCCCGAGACGCAGCATTGTCGTAGTCGTCTACACGTCCGAAGAGCCGACGCGTTTTGGCCTCGGCTGTCTCGGTAGCCGTGCTCTGGCCGGTAAATTAGGCGCTGAGGAAGCCAAGAAGCTCAAGGATAAAGATGGCAAAAGCCTCTATGAAGTCTTGCAGTCCCTCGACTTCCCAGTGGATCATTTCGATGAAGTCCCTGTCCGCCGCGGCGATGTCAAAGCAGCGGTCGAGCTCCACATCGACCAGACGGGTGAACTCGAGCGCGAAGGCAAGACACTCGGCATCGTCAGGACCATCTGCGCGCCGAGTGTCTACGATTTCAAGGTCACGGGCCGTCAGTCGCATGCCGGCGGTACGAGCATGGCACGCCGCCGCGATGCTCTGATGGCCAGCGCGGAAATGGCGCTCGCAGCTGAGGAACTGACAAAAGCTTCCCTGGGTCCCGATGACTATGCGACGGCTACGGTTGGCCGCATGAATGTCATCCCGGGAGCCGTCAATGTCATTCCCGGTGAGGTTGATTTTTCCCTCGATGTGCGTGACGCAAGTTTCGCGCATAAAAAAGAACTCACCCAGAAAATCTTAGGCAAGTTCGAGGAAATCGCCGCGAAGCGGCAGGTGAAACTCACGGGCAGGGAATACAACGACGATCATCCGATGCCCTGCAGTGAAGAGATTCAGGCAAAACTCACAGCAGCAGCCGAAGAACTCGGCATCCCGTACATGAAGACCATCAGCGGCGCCTTTCATGATTCCATGCTCGTCGGTGAATTTGCCCCCGTCGGCATGCTGTTCGTGCCGAGCCGTGACGGCATCAGCCACAGCCCGCAGGAATGGACAGATTTTGAAGACATCGCAGCCGGTACGGATGTCCTCGCAAGAGCCCTCTATGCTCTGGCCGATGAATAAGGTCTGCAATGTTTTTTATTCCTGCTCATGCGAAAGCAGGCTTAAGTAAATCAGGAAATTCTCATCGGCATTGCTGAAATCCGTATCGAGGAGTTCGCGGATTTTTTCCAGTCGGTTTGTCATGGTGTTCCGGTGCAGGTACAGGGCCTTGGCCGTTGCGGCAGCGTTGTAATTGTGCTGGAAATAAGCCTTGAGCGTTTCAACGAGCTCCGCGCCGTTGGCCGCATCGTAGTCAAGCAGGGGCTTCAGGATGTTCATGCGCAGGAGCAGCGCGAGATGCGAAGGCTCCGGCTGATTGCTCAGGAAATGGAGCGGCAGCTGCGTCAGGTAGTCGGCAGGTCCGTCCTGTCCGAGTTCGCGCGCGAGATTCATGGCGCGCAGGCTCTCCTTGAGACTTTCGGCAAGGTCTTCGACACGGCGGTGACAGCCGCTGAGGCCGATGGGAAGCGATATTCCCTTAGCCTTGAGGTCTTCTTTCAATTCCTGCATAGCGTGCTTTACTTCATGCATGGCATGCAGGCGATGGCAGCTTGAGGGAAACAGCAGGAAGAAGACACAGAGATTGTCGCTGTGGCAGAGGAAAAGCGTGGCCCCTTCCGGTACATGCTGGGGAATATTTTCCTGCAGAATGGGAAGAAGCTTGCGGCGTTCGTCGGGGTCATCCGGCAAAGGCATGGCGAGACAGATCCAGGCTTTGCGGTAGTCGAAGCCGTAAAAGGCACAGAGCGACTTGAGCTCGTTGATGCCGCGCCGACCGCGGCTGTGGAACAGGGCCTGCAGGAAATAAGCACGCCCCTGCCCGCCGGAAAGGCTGATATCGGGATCCGGAATTTCCGCACTTGCAGCTGCCGGATGTTCGTCCGAAGTCAGCTCATCGACGCCTTCGCCGCGCAGTTTCTCCCGGTAAATCTCTTCAAAGATGCACTGGGATATCGTCGAAAAGCCGTAGAAGAAAGGCAGCTCGACGACGGGAAAGTCGAGGCGGCTGGCTTCTTCGAGAAGCGGCACCGGCACGGTGCGGAAAAAACGGCGCACTTTAACGCCGAGGCCCGCACAGCCGATTTCCTTCATATTGCGGATGATGCTTTTCTGCAGTTCTGGTGAATCCTTAAAGACATAGCCTGTTGTCAGGATGAATTCATCTTTCTGGAACCATTTCAGGACGTCCGGATTATCGAGCACGTTGACACTGCGGATGATCTGTTCGCCGTGGGAAAGGCCAGTCAGGAGGCGCAGGCTGCTGAGCCCGCTCTCCTTGATGAGCCAGGATATCGTAGGCATGAGAATTTCCCCCTTTTGCGATAATTATACCATGTAGAAGGGCTTATGGGAGGTATACATGTGATGTTAGAAGAACAAATGGTTGGCAGTATTGCCCGGCGCATCCAGCAGGAGCTCGCTGCGCTTTCCCATTATTCTGCCACGGAAAAAGGCGTGACGAGGCTGCCCTTTACGAAAGAAGCGGAAGATGCCCTTGTCTGCCTGGAAAAAATGATGAAAGAAGCAGGCCTTTCGACCTGCCGCGATCACAGCGGTGCCCTGCACGGCTTTCTGCCGGGGAAAAGCGAGAAACGCTTTATCATCGGCTCGCATTATGACAGTGTCGTCGAAGGCGGTGCCTACGACGGGATTGCCGGTGTGGTCTGCGGCATTGAGATTGCACGTCATTTTTCTCCGAATACCCTGCCCTTCACGCTGGAAATTGTCGCTTTCAATGATGAAGAAGGCGTGCGTTTTGGTGGCGGCTTCCTTTCGAGCAAGGCTTTGCTCGGTGAATTGAAACCCGCGGAACTTAAAAACTACTGCGATGCAGATGGCCTCAGCTGCTATGAGGCTATGCAGAAATTTGGCTATGACCCTGAAAAAATAGCAGAAGATGTCTGGCCCGTCGAAAATATCGCGGGTTTTCTGGAAATCCATATTGAGCAGGGAGCAAGGCTTTATCAGTCGGAGCTTCCTCTTGGCCTTGTGACCGGCATTGTCGGCATGCGGCGTTTTGAT
Source organism: Mitsuokella apri (assembly GCF_047974105.1). Classification (NCBI taxonomy): domain Bacteria; kingdom Bacillati; phylum Bacillota; class Negativicutes; order Selenomonadales; family Selenomonadaceae; genus Mitsuokella; species Mitsuokella apri. Next base: position 47,099 of record NZ_JBHYRS010000006.1, on the reverse strand, counting down.
ATCGAGATCACGGGACGCGCCGACCATGCGGGCACGACGCCGATGACGATGCGCGCCGATGCCCTGACAGCGGCCGCCGCCTTTATCCTGACGGCACAGAAAGCCGCTGCGGAGCGCGCTGCTCCTGACGTTGTCGCGACCGTTGGTGTCTGCGAGGTAAAGCCGGGGACGGTCAATACGGTGCCAGCTTTTGTTCATTTGACTCTCGATGTGCGCAGCCTTGACGCTGCTGTCCGCGATGAGGTTGTGGAAACATGCTTTGACGCTTTGCACAAAGCAGCTGCTGCAAATGACCTTGCGGTCAAGACGCAGGAAAAGCTGACCGTGGCCCCCGTCAAGATGGATGAAACGCTCATGGCACGCCTCAGCGAGGCCATGACAGAAGAAGATATCCCCTATATGGCCCTGGCGAGCGGCGCCGGCCACGATGCCCTGCCGATTGCCCGCAGGGTGCCTGCAGCCATGCTGTTTGTCCCAAGCCGGGACGGACGCAGCCACTGCCCAGAAGAATACAGCGAGCCCGAAGATTTCGCGCGTGCTGTCCGTGTTGTGATTCACATGTTAGAAGATTGGAGCGAATAAATTATGAGTTACCCAGAACATCCCCTTTCCACCCGTGCTATTGTAAAACCAGGCCTTTGGGCCGTGCTGCCGGAAGGCGGGCTCGTCAATAATGTCATCCCAGCCATCAAGGGCTGCCGCGTCAGCATCGTCGCTTCGCCGAAAATGGGCGCCAGCTTCGTCCAGTACATCATCACGGCACAGAAGGACGGCCATACGGCGACGCCGCTGGCCAGCGAGGAAGGCGTTGAGAGTTTCATCTATGTAGTCAATGGCAGCGCTAAAGTCAAGGCCGGCGACAATGTCTATGATTTGACGGCCGGCGGCTACCTCTTTGCTCCGGCAGAGTACGGTGTTGACTTCACGGCAGAGGATGGCACGAAGCTGTTATTCTACAAGCAGAAATACATCCCGCTTGCCGGCACGAAAGCCCATATCGTCACGGGCAATGTCAACGAGATGAAGTATGAAGTCTATGAAGGCATGGATAATGTCGGCATCAAGGACCTGCTGCCGAAGGATGATCTCGGTTTTGACATGAATATGCAAATCCTTTCCTTTGAACCGGGTGGCTGCCATTCCTTCGTTGAAACGCACGTACAGGAGCACGGCGCTTATGTCCTGACGGGCTCCGGCATGTACATCATGGAACAGCAGTGGCTGCCAATCGAGAAGGGCGATTTCATGTGGTTCGGTCCGTACGTCCCACAGGGCGCCTACGGCGTTGGCCGCGAGCCGTTTGCCTACATCTATTCGAAAGACTGCAACCGCGACGTGCTGCTCTGAGCTTTCCCTGTCTGACAGGTGACAAGCGAATATTAGCAAGTATTTAGGAATGAGACCTTGCCTTTCGGCAGGTCTTATTTTTTTGAAAAAGTCCAGCGCTGGACTTTTTCAGCTTTTCACGTTCATTTTTCGCTTAGGCGGTTGTGTTTGACACAGGCGGGTGATATAATTTTTGTATGATAGTTTTGTACCGAAAAAGTTAAAAAAGTTTTCAATTATCCGATAGCAGGGGAAGGATGGGCGTTCATGTCCCGAAACAATCCTCGGACCAGATTCTCATCGTCGGTATCGAAGGTGCTTTACGAAAAGTTCTGCGTGGTGGCAGATGCCATGGGCAGGCAGAAGACAGCGCTTCTCGATGAGGCCTTGCAGTTAGTGGTTCAAAAGTATAGAAGCCGCGTGCTGGAAAGCGGCGGAGAAGGAGCATCTATTTTTATGGCTAAGACTATTGCATTCTGTTCCCACAAAGGCGGCGTCGGCAAGACGACTTCCGCAGCGGCTTTTGCGGATCTCCTCGGCAGACGCGATTACCGCGTGTTGCTCATCGACGCGGACCCGCAGGGCAATCTCTCGAAACGCTTTGGCTACCATCCAAAGGAATACCGCGGCGATGTGCAGCTGAGTTCGGCTGTCCTCAACATCCTTTCGGACAATCCGAAACCGATGAAGGAATTTACGCTTTCCACGCAGAATGCCAATGTTGACATCATCCCGAATGACGACCGCTACACGGCGACGACGAAGACGCTGCTCGATGCCGTCATGCTCGGCATCAACGCGTATAAAATCATGTTGCAGGAGCTCAGCGGCTTTTACGATTACATCATCTTTGACTGCCGTCCGGCCGTCGACAACGAGATTGCGCAGGTCATGCGGGCCGTGCAGTACCTTATGATTCCTGTGAATGCTGCCGACGATTCCGTCGACGGCGTCGATACGGTGCTTGGCTATGCCGCAAAAATTCGCAATTCGAATCCGGATCTCCGCGTGGCCGGCATTTTCTTTGAATCCATCAACATGCGCACGGCCGTGGCCCATGACTATGTGCCGCAGATCCGTCAGAAATACGCGCCTTTGATTCTCGATACGATTGTCCCCCATTCGGAGGATGCGCATAAAGCCGAAGCGCGTCATCTGCCTGTGACGGAAGCCTATCCTTCGGGCAAAGCGACGCGTGCTTATTCGAAACTCGTAGAGGAGGTATTGAACCGCATTGGCTAAGAGACAGAAATTCTCCATTTCCGCACAGCAGACGCCGGTATTTGATGATGTCGGCGCCATGTCGTCGGCTCCTACGCAGAAAGCTGGGACGAGTATCTCGCCGGAACGCCTCGCCGAACTGCAGGCCTTGATGGCCAAGCCTGTGTCGGCTCCCGCAAAGGACGAACAGGGACAGGAAGACCGCGTGGACTCCCTGCTGCCGGCTCATCATGAGGAGCTCATCGACATCGACAAGCTCGAAGCAGCTCCCGATGAGTGGAACTTCTTTGGCAAACCGAGCCCCGAGCAGTATGCCCTGATTTTCCAGTCGGTCTATAAATACGGCCTTTGGCATCCCTGCACGGTCTGGGAGCAGGAAGACGGCAAATACATGATTCTTGGCGGCCACACGCGCCGCATGGTTTATCAGGAACTTTACGAAGTCACGCAGGACGAGAAGTACAAGAAAATCCCCTGCAAGGTCTACAAGCACGACCAGATCACGGAACCGACGGCCCGCCGCATCGTCATTCTGACGAATATCGCGCAGCGCGCCAAGGAAAATTCGGCCGTGCGCATTCACTGCTACAGCGAGATGGCCCTGCTCGAGAAAGAAGAGGCCTTCTACGGCTCCGGCGTTGACGTCAACACGGCCGTGGCCAAGTTATTTGGCGTCAGCCGCGCGACGGTCTTTTTCTACCGCCGACTTGAAAAACTCATCCCTGAACTCCTCGATGCCTACGACCAGCGTAAAATCTCGCAGGCCGCGGCGAACATGCTCTGCGACGTTCCGCAGGAACTGCAGGAATACATCTATGAGATGGGGTATTATCTTGAACTCAAGCCTGCCATGCGTCAGGAGCTCAAGCAGGCAGAAAAGCCCGAGGATGTCGATGCCATTTTCGCGCAGGCGAAGAAGCCGCTCGAAAAATACCAGTACGTGTTCTCAACGAAAGTCAAAAAGCCCAGCGACTTTGACTTCGTGCCTCTTGCTGTCAATCACGATGAGGTGCAGGCTTTTAAGGATTTCATGGAGCAGACGCTGGATTTGGCCGACAACCTTTCCGACCATACGAAAAAGGTCATTCGCGAAATGCTGAAGAACTGAGAAAACTGTGATGCTGTGATTCTTAGAAGGGAAGCGGTTTTTATGAAACGCGATAAGATTGCCTGTCATTGCCGCCGTGTGAGTTACGGCGATATCGTCGATGCCGTGGCAGCCGGTGCCAAAACCTTTGATGAAGTCTCTGCCAAGACGGGCTGCAGCACGGGCTGCGGCAAGTGCAGAGAGTTCATCACGCATATGGTCGAGGATATTCAGCGCTATCCGGAGGACTATGACCTGCCGGCGAAGACAAAAAGTTGATTTTTGTTTGTCCATTGAGTACATACCCATGTTACAAAAAATCGAGAAATTTTTAGCAAAAACTTGACAATATTACACCTTCCTGCTATAATACAATTAAACAAAGGAAGAAAGTCATAGACAAAGGTCAACGAGAAATGACTTCTTACCTCTTGTGAATATCACTTCCAGCACAGCAGGGAGGCGAGTCCGATGGGCCGTTAATTGGTTCATGCGGTAAGAATTACATGGACAAACAAACAGAAAGCAAATAGCCGCTTAGTCGAAACAGATTGAGCGGCTTTTGCTTTGCCTAAAAAACATTCCTGCGTTTTCAGCAGGATGCAGCGGTATTTTCTTTAGGAAAATCTCATGTTTCTTTCAGGGGATTCCTATTCTTGTTGTGCTATATTATCGTCATAATGACATACGGGCTGTGTTGGAGCCTGACCATTTAACGGCAGCTTGGCTGCCGCAGTATGGCGAAAAAAATCGACGCATCTTCCTTGGCGAAGTGCGTCTTTTTTTATGCGAAAGGGGAACTTATCGTGAAGAAATGGAAAAAAGCGGCACTTTGTGCCGGCATTGCCACAGGGGTCTTGTTTAGCGGTGCACTGCAGGCGGAGCCGACGGCCCAGGCAGCAGCGGCTGTCACCACACCCGCAACGGCGCAGAATGGCATCCAGTCGGTGTCGGTCATCGCGAGAGTCTACGGTGATGGTGAGAAACCAGCCTTTGCCGTGGTCACATATCCAAAGGCTATTGATGGAACGAAACTTTCCGCAGATGATTTCAGTGTGGAGGGTCAGACAATTGAGAGCGTCACGACAAACGTCACGCCGAACCCGACACCAAATAAAGTCTCGGGACGTTATGTACTCCTGAAGCTTGCACATACGAATATGGTCTATGATGGCGATCTTGCCAAACAGCCGGGGCATGAGAAAAAGATGGCTGCTGGCGCGCAGAGAAATAGCGATAAGATGCAGCAGGATGCCCCGATGCATTCGGACCGCCAGCTGCCGGACCTTACGGTGAAAGTTAAGCAGCTCAAGGACATCAAGGCCATTGACGGCACGGTTTACCATGCCAAAGGCAAAACGGTGACGAGCAGCAGCGTCTCGGAGCCGGAAATCGAGCAGTTCCAGCAGTTCACTTACACGGACCCAGAGACGGGCTATCAGCTGCCCTGCAATATCTATCTGCCAAAAGGCTACGACAGCAGCAAAAAATATCCGCTGCTCTTCTTTGTGGCCGATGCCAGCGCGGATATTAATGTGACGGCGACGCCGCTTTTCCAGGGCAATGGTGCGACGGTCTGGACGGAGCCGGAGGCGCAGGCAAAACATCCCTGCATCGTCTTTGCACCGCAGTACACGGATGATCTCATCAATCAGATCGGCATGCTGACGGCCGACAGCAACACATGGACACCGGGGCTGACGCTCGTTTCCCACGCCCTGCAGTCCGTCATCGACAATTATGCCGTTGATACGAACCGCATTTACGGCACGGGCCAGTCGCAGGGAGGCATGACGAACATTGCTCTGAGTGACAAATATCCGAACCTTTTCGCCGCGCAGTGGCTCGTGGCCTGCCAGTGGAATACGGACGAAATGAAAGTACTCAAGGACAAGAACCTCTGGATCACGGTCTGCGAGGGCGATACCAAGGCGCATCCAGGCATGGATGAAGCCGTGGCTAAATGGGAGGCCCTCGGCACAAAGGTCGCGAAGAACGACACCTTCTGGGACAGCAAAGCCCCGCTTTCTACCATTAACCAGCAGGTTAAAGACCTCGAAAAACAGAATGCCCATATCAATTACACGGTTTTTGCCGGCGGCAACCACATGTATACATGGTCCTTTGCCTATAACATCGAAGCCATCCGCGACTGGCTGTTCAGCCAGTCCAAGGACGGCACGCCCGTGAAAAATTCATAAACATGAGAAAATGCATCAGCAGCATTTTGACAGTCAGCCCTGTTCTACACAAAAAAGTAGGACAGGGCTGTTTGTATATACACACGCATGAATTATCACTAAATTTCAATAAATTTGCTTGTTTTGTTTCGTTGTTTCGATTCCATCGGCTTGTTACCTATTGTTATTTTTTTAACAAATATGCGTGATACCTCTGGACTTTATCGGATGGTATGTTATAATATGAACAAATAAAATTGATGAGATAAATAGGAGGATAAATCATGGCTATCGTAATTTGGGGAATCATGATCGCGTTTGTTCTTTGCATTGGCAGAAACATCGCTGCAAGATAAGAAGCGACGGGATTCATAGGACAAAAAAGAAGCTGGCCTGAGCCAATTGACCAGTTTGTAACCATCTGTAACGTTCTCAAGTGAAAAAGAGAACTTTCTAGCTTTCTTAGGAGGAATTTATCATGGCTATCGTAATTTGGGGTATTATCATTATGTTCACGCTCTGCCTGCTCGGGAAATTCACGACGGACTGACTTTCAGAACAGAGGAACTCTAGCAAAATAACAGAAAGAAGGTTGTCAGCTGGTCAGACACGGACTTGTTTCCTGTCGCCGATTGCGCTATACTGAACACATCGATGCAAAAACAAAATAGAAAGCAGAGTAAGTGCCTGTGCGTAAAGTGCCGGATGAACGGGGAGTTGACATCTGGACGAAGGCTAAAAGCCGCGGTACAGGCATTGCATCCCGCTGCTGCAGATATGGAAATCAAAAAGGCTTTTCTTGCTGCGGCAACGCTGCAGAGATCCTCGATTTAATGAATCGGGAATTCAAAAGGAAGGTCTTTTTTTATGTCCAAATTTTCCGTGAAGGCCATGGTCTATGCCGGTGTATCGGTGGCTCTGGCCGTATTGTTCTCGTATGTTTTCGCCATCCAGACGCCGTTTGTGCGCGTGACGTTTGGCTTTTTGCCCATCGCCATTTACGGCGCGATGTACGGCCCGTGGAAGGGAGGGCTCGTGGCGGCAGCGACTGACTTTATCGGCACGGCCCTGCTCGGCACAAGCATCTTTTTCCCCGGCTTTCTCGTGTCCGGTTTTCTGACAGGATTTGTCTATGGCTGGTTTTTTCATCGTCATCGCGTGACGATCTGGCGCGCCTGCGTGCCGTTTTTCCTTGTCATGATTTTCATCCATCTGGGGCTCAACACGCTCTGGCTGACTATCTTCTACCATAAGGCAGCTTCAGCGATTTTTCTGAGCCGCCTTATCAAGAATATCATCTGCTATCCAATGGAAGTCGGACTTTTCCTCGCCGTATATCGTCCGCTCGTGCGCTTTCTGCCCGAGCAGTTCCCACAGGCTATGGCCGTCAAATGAATACAGGGAGCAGCGGCATGGTGATGCTGACCATTGTTGTAAAGAAATGATAATGAACAATATTGTTTCGGTTTGCACGATAATAAATAATAAATAGAAGATAATGAGAGAAAAAGCTTGAAAAATGAAGGATATAGGATGATATTTTGTTTCTTACATGTATTTCGCTCTTGCTGATTCGCTTCGTTTGTGGTGTAATATACGTGTAAACGATGTTAATCGATTGCGTAAATCGATTGCTAAGGAGATGAGAGATTTGCCAAGAGGAAAAAAAGACAGCATCACCATTGCGGATATTGCCAAACGGGCAAATGTCTCAACGACGACGATTTCCCGGTATCTGAACGGCAAGTACGAATACATGTCGGAAAAATCCCGTGAAAAGATCGCCGGCATCATCAAGGAGACAGGCTACCGTCCGAATAAGATGGCCCGCGGTCTCAAGATGCAGCAGAGCAAGATCATCGGGTTTGTCGTGGCCGATATCGCCAATCCGTTTTCTTCGATTCTCGCCAAGGGCATCAGCGATGCCTGCCGTCAGCATGGTTATTCCATGACCCTGGCCAACACGGATGAAGATCCTCATCGGGAACGCAGTGCAATTCGTTCCATGATGGACCAACAGGTAGATGGTATCATCGTGCACCAGTCCGGTGAGAACGAAGCCTTCTTTCGGGAACTTGCCAGGGAAGGCGCGGCCGTCATTTTTGCCGAGCGTCCTTTGGGCAATCCGCCAATTTTAGACGCCTTCCGGACACAGGATGATGCAGCCATCAGGCAGATGCTTCTCTGTATGAAGGAAAAAGGCTATGAGCGTGTGGGGTACTTCACCGCGCCGCTGCGTCACTTCGATACCCGCATACGGCGCAGTCAGGCCTATCACACGTACAGCAGAGAATTCTTCGGGCAGGAGCCGCTTGAATACGTCATCGACCTCAAGCAGCCCGACTTGTTAAAAGAACAGCTGAAAGGGTTTCTGAATCAGTCCGGCAGGCTGGCCTTGCTGACCAGCAACGGCGTGATGACCCTGCAGGTTCTAAAAGCCCTGAAGTCACTTGGCGTGCAGTATCCCCGCGATGTCGGTGTCGGCAGCTTCGATGACTGGGACTGGATGGAACTCGCTGATATCACAGCCATTCATCAACCCTCTTATGAACTGGGCTGTGCCTGCGTCAAAAGGCTGATGGAGCGCATCGGGCAGCCGGGGCTTGCACCCGCGCTGCAGGAGCTTCCCTGTACTTTGACGATTCGCAACTCCCTCTGATACGGAGCTGCTTCTTTTTCCCCTCTTTGTTAATCGATTGCTATAAATTGTCACAATCTTTTATAGCATCGAAAAAATAATAATAACGCGTATTTGTTCGAATATCACTTCGAATTTTATTTTTATCCTGTTTGTTAATCGATTGCGTTAATCGATTTCTGAATGATTTAGAAAGAAGGGTTTCTCTTGACAAGATTGATTCTCCCGACCTTGATTTTTCCTGATCAGGCCGGACTAAAGGCAGACATCGAACGAATTGCAGCGCTGGGCGCTGATGGCATTGAAATCCGGCGTGAGCGGCTGGAACCTGAGGAAAGCTTATTCCAGCAGGCGGGCCGGCTGCTTCGGGAAAAAAACTTAAGTCCCGTCGTTTATTCCGTACCAGCCGATTTCTGGCAGGACGGCAGGATAAATCCGGATTTCGAGCTTTATGCCAGAGAAGCAAAGAGCCTTGGTGCTGGCTTCATCAAATTCGGCTTGGGCAATCCGCCGGAGCAGATGGATGCAAAAAGTCTTGTCGCCATCCTGCAGAAGCTGCCCTGCCGCCTGCTGGTGGAAAACAGCCAACTTGCCCTGCATGGCGGCACTGCTAAGGCCTTTGCCCGCTTCTTCCTGCAGCTGCCGCAGGGGCTTGCAGCCATGACGTTTGACACGGGCAATTGGCAGACCGTAGGGGAGTCCGCAGATGAAGCGTATGCAATGCTGCAAAAATACATCACCTACGTCCATATCAAAGGGGTTCGGAAAAAAGCGGCAGGCTGGGACAGCATCCCGGTGAAAGCAGATGATGTCTGGTTCAGCCGCTGCCGCGGGCACGCGCTGGCCGCTGTGGAATTTCCGCTGCAGGACCCCGCAAAAGAAGGTAAGTTCTGGCTCAGCCAGTTGAGAGGAGAGAAGAAAATGAAACGATTCCTGACATTTGGTGAACCGATGGTCATGTTTACGGCACAGTCGGAAGGCGATCTGGCCGACCAGATGATGTTCCGCAAGTTCGTGGCCGGTGCGGAAACGAACGTTGCGACCGGCATGGCGCGTCTGGGCTACGAATCGTATTTTGCCAGCCGCGTCGGCAGGGATTCGCTGGGACGCTTCATCAAGAAGGCCCTCGCAAAAGAAGGCATCCATATGAATTTTGTCTCTACCGATGACAAATGGCCAACGGGCTTTCAGCTGAAATCGCATACGACACACGGAGACCCCGAAGTCGAGTACTTCCGCGAATTCGCGGCCTTCCGCCATATCCCATGTGAGGGCATGACGGATATGCTGATGGGCATGGACCATCTGCATGCCACGGGCATTCCGCTGGCTCTTTGCGAAAACACCAGGCAGTACGGCTTTCAGATGCTGAAGGCCGCGAGAGCCGCGGGCCTAAGCATCAGCTTTGACCCGAATCTGCGTCCGAATCTCTGGTCTTCGCGCGAAGAGATGGTTCGCGTCACGAATGAAGCCGCGGCCCTTGCCGACTGGTTTCTGCCGGGCATCCATGAGGGCGAAATCCTTACTGGTTTCAAAGAGCCTGAGGCCATCGCCGACTTTTATCTGAAACGCGGCGTGAAGCTCGTCATCATCAAGCTCGGTAAGGAAGGGGCCTTCTTCAAGGCCAAAGACGGACGCAGCGGCATGATGCCGGGTGTGCAGAACGTCAAGGTGGTCGACACGGTCGGTGCCGGCGATGGCTTTGCCGTCGGCGCGGTCAGCGCTCTTTTGGAAGGCTGTACGGAGCTTGAGGCACTGCAGCGCGGCAATGCGATTGGCGCTTTGGCCGTGCAGTTCCCCGGCGACAGCGACGGCCTGCCGACAAGGCCGGTTCTTCGAGATTATATGAATGCCGTTTACGCCAGGATTGCCTGAAAATAGGGGTTAGGGAAAAATGAAAGGATGAGATTTCCATGGCAAAGGTTTTAAGTGCAAAAAGATGGTATCGTTTGATGCCTGTTGTATTCATTACGTATAGTTTGGCCTATCTGGACCGCGCAAACTTCAGCTTCGGTTCAGCCAGCAGCATGGCCTCGGATCTTATGATTACGCCGGCCGTTTCCTCGCTGCTCGGTGCACTGTTCTTCCTCGGTTACTTCTTCTTCCAGGTCCCGGGTGCTGCTTATGCGGAAAAACGCAGCGCGAAAAGACTGGTTTTTGTCTCGCTGATTCTCTGGGGCTTCCTGGCTGCCGCTACGGGCATGCTTTCGGACCCGACCCAGCTGATGATTGTCCGCTTCATGCTCGGCGTAGTCGAAAGTTTCGTCATGCCGGCCATGCTCGTCTTCCTCTGCCATTGGTTCACGAAGAAAGAACGCTCCCGCGCGAATACCGTTCTCATTCTCGGCAACCCTGTCACCGTCCTTTGGATGTCCATCGTTTCGGGCTATTTCCTTCATCTCTTTGGCTGGCGCATGATGTTCATCATCGAAGGCATTCCTTCCTTGATTTGGGCGTTTGTCTGGTATAAACTGGTCAACGATCACCCGCGTCAGGCAAAATGGCTGAAAAAAGAAGAACGCGATGCCATTGAAGAAGAACTGGCAGCCGAACAGAAGGGCATCAAGCCGGTCAAGAATTACCGCGAAGCATTCCGCAATAAAAAAGTCATTGCACTCTGCGCACAGTATTTCCTCTGGAGCATCGGCGTTTACGGCTTCATGATGTGGCTGCCGTCCATCCTGAAATCGGCTCCGAACATGGACATCGTCACGACGGGCTGGCTCAGCTCCGTTCCGTATCTCCTCGCCATCATCGGCATGGTCGCCGCTTCGTATTTCTCGGATAAACTCCTCAACCGCCGCGATTTCGTCTGGCCGTTCCTGTTCATCGGTGCCATAGCCTTCTACGGCTCGTTCCTCATCGGCAGCTCCAGCTTCATCATCTCCTATGTCCTGCTCGTGCTGGCCGGCGGCATGATGTACGCACCGTATGGTCCGTTCTTCGCCTTCATCCCGGAGATGCTGCCGTCGAACGTTGCCGGCGGTGCCATGGCCCTCATCAACAGCTTCGGCGCACTTGGCAGCTTTGTCGGTGCTTTCCTCGTCGGCCTGCTCAACAGCTATACGGGCAGCTACGGTGCCTCCTATATCTTCATGGCCTGCTCGCTGCTCATCGCCTCGGCCATCACGTACCGCGTCTTTACGGTAAAAAAAACGACAGCAGAAGGAGCTCTGAATCATGACAACAACGAAATTTCAACTCGCGCTTGACCGCTTTTCCATTGAAGAAGCCTTAAAAATCGCCCAAAAGGCAGCCGACGAAGTGGATTGGTTGGAAATCGGCACGTCGCTCGTGAAAGAATTTGGCATGGCAAGTGTCAGGGCCTTTCGTCAGGCGTTTCCTGACAAAGTTCTGTTAGCGGACACGAAGACCATCGACAACGCCATTTACGAGGCAAAGATTGCCTACGATGCCGGCGCAGACGTCATTACGGTCATGGGCTGCGGCCCTGAGGTCACGATTGAGCTCGTGGCAGAAGAAGCACGGAAACGCAAAAAAGACTATATGATCGATTTGCTCAACACGACGCCGGACTGTCAGCGAAAACTGAGGGATGCTTTCCCAGATGCCGTGTTCTGCCTGCATACGAGCAAGGATGTGCAGGAACACGGGCAGGCTGCAGCTGCAGAGAATATTTCCTGGCAGGGACGCCGCTTGGCCGTGGCCGGCGGCATTAAAAAAGAGACGATTGGCACCATCGCTGCCCGTCTTGCCCCTGAGGTCTATATCATCGGCGGGGCCATCACGAAGCAGGAAGACCCGCGCGCTGCAGCAAAAGCCCTGCGCAGCCTCATCAAATAACGCTGTAAATAGAAAGATAGGAAGGATTCACATCATGGAAAATACAATGAAAAAAATTCTGGCAGAGATCGCTGGTGTCATGGATAAAATGAACGAACAGGATGTCGAGAATGTGGCAAACCGCTTGGAAAAAGCGCCGCGCATCTTCGTGATTGGTGAGGGCCGCAGCGGCCTGATGGCCCGTGCCTTTGCCATGCGCCTCATGCATCTCGGTGCTGTCTCCTACGTCATTGGTGAGACCATCACGCCGTCCATTGCCAAAGGCGATGTTTTGGTTGCCATTTCTGGCTCGGGCCGCACGCATCATGTCGTCTGGACGGCCGCGAAGGCCAAAGAAGAGGGCGTTTTTGTACAGGCCCTGACCACGAATCCGGATGGGGACCTCGCCAAGACGGCCGATGCGGCTCTCATCGTGCCGGCCGCGACGAAATTCCGTCGCGAAGGAGAAGCTCCGAGCATCCAGCCGCTCGGCTCCCTGTTCGACCAGAGTGCCCATATTGTCTTTGATGCCATCTGCCTGAAATACGCTGAGGCAAAGAAAATCAGCCAGCAGGCGGCGTTCCAGAAGCACAGCAATCTGGAATCCTGAGTCTCAGTTTAAGTGAAATTTCTATCCTATAAAGAAAAGGATGGTCTTCATGCATTATCTTGAAAAATATAGGACCTTACAACAGATTGCAGCGCAAGGACTCATTGCCGTGGTGCGCGGCCGCACTATGGAAGAGGGCATCCGCACTGCAGAGGCCTGCATTGCCGGCGGGGTCAGGATCATCGAGCTTGCCTTTACGACGCCGCAGGCAACAAGGGCCATCGAAACGCTGACGAAAAAATACGCTCAGATAGATGATGTTGTCATCGGTGCCGGCACGGTGCTCGAACCGACTTCCGCGCGTCTCGCCATTCTTTCCGGTGCCAAGTTCATCGTCTCCCCGACCTTTGATGAAGAAGTGGTCCGGCTCTGCAATCTCTACCGCGTAGCCTGCTGTCCCGGTGTCATGACGCCGGATGGCGTCACGAAGGCCTTGTCCGCAGGTGCCGATATCATCAAGATGTTCCCCGGCGACCTGCTAGGTCCGCGCGCAATTAAGGACATCCACGGCCCGCTGCCGCAGGCCCCTCTGATGCCGTCCGGCGGTGTCTCTCTTGAAAACATCGCAGCCTGGCTGCAGGCCGGCTGCATCGCTGTTTCTGCCGGCAGCAGCCTCACAGCTCCCGCGAAGCACAGTGATTTCCAGGGCGTAGAACGGATGGCCCAAAAATTCACGGCGGCCGTAAAGGAAGCGCTGGGGCAGGTGCCTGCAGAGCCTGTCCTGACGCCGGTTGCTTAAAAAAGACGATGTACCAAACAGCGTGGCTTGGTACATCGTCTTTTTATTTTCTGTTTGAAAAAGTCCAGTACTGGACTTTTTCAGCCAATCATGGTTTCAGGAAAAGTAAGGAATGAGCACCTGTGGCAGGATGGCACGGAACCAGCGAACCATTTCTTTGTCCGAAATTGTCATGCCGTCCAGAATCCATTTGCGCATGGCGTAGGTGCCGCTGACATCTTTGGCTTCAAGGGCAAATTGGATTAAGGGCTCCTGAATGTCAATTCCTTTTCTCTGCAGAAAGCCGCGGTCAAATTCTAAAGTCTGCTGAATTTCGTGCTCTACAGCACACCCTTGTGCACGGCTTTTGTAGAGATGCTGGACGAGTGTCAGGTGCTCGCGAAAAGCGGTAAACTGCTTCAAATACAGACTTTCCCATTCTGCCATGGTCGTGGCGGGAGTCTCTGGATAAATTGGCCTCGTGAAAAAGTCATCGTAAACATCATTGCCCAGTGCGTATTTATCTGCATAATAGCGGTAAAAGGTCTGCTTGCTGACTTCGGCAGCATTGAGGACTTCCTGCACCGTGATGTCATCGATGGTTTTTTGCTGCAGGCAGGAAATCATCGCCTGCTTCAGGAGTTTTTTGCAATTCATGGTAAATTCCTTTCTGAGCCTAGTATAGCACAGGTGCTTTGTTCATAGAAAGTCAGCCGATCCTATGTGATAGAAACTCCAAAAAGGAAAATCACAACGACGCAATGCCTCAGTCTTTGGTGAAAATATCGAGGCCTTGCATGGTCTGCTGCAGGCGGATGGCGTCCCAGGGCAGGTATTCGGCAATCGTCAGTCCGACGATATCAGCTGCCTGCTGGATGGCCTGCAGCTTTTCGCTCATCTCGCGGATCGTGCTGATGCCATGCGAGCTGCCTGCAAACATCGGCACGTCAGGCTCGGCAAAATACTGGGCATGGAAATCGTTTGGTGACAGAACGTCAATATCCCAGTGTATCGCGATTTTGCTGAAATGATGCTGCTTAAGCCAAGTAAGGATGGCATCTGTCGGCAGCATGCCGTGCTCCTGTACCGTGTAAGTTACGCCAAGGCGATGGAGCTCCTGTGCTTCGGAAGCGAGAAGCGGCTGCAGGCCGGCATAAAGGATTTGTGCAGGCCGCAGCGGATGCTCAACTTCCGCATGCAAAACAGGGTCACCGGCACCTAGAAGGTTGGCCACGACCATTGCATGCTCATGATTGAACATCTGTGGATTGGAAATATCGGGATGGGCATCAAACCAGATGACGCCGAGAGTTTCGCCGTATTTGCCATGCAGATAATCAAAAGGAGCCTGCGACACGAGGCAGTTGCCGCCGAGTGTGATGATGCGGTCAGGCTGTTCTTTTCGAATGACAGCCTTGGCATGCTGCACATTGCCGAGAACAGCCTGCTGCGCTGTCACACCATTTTCCTCTTTTAACGGTACATCCGTCGGGGCATCAATAGGCACGACGATATGCTTCTGGTTTGGGTTTTCGGGCGCGAGCATGGAAAGCAGCTGACTTCCTTTATAATACGCTGTCTTGGCACCAGCCTGCCAATCGCCAATCTGCAATCGTATGGTTTTGCTCATTTTTTCACTCCATTTCTGCAAGAATCAAGCTGTGCTTTTTGGATAAGTTCATCATAGCGATTTTTCGGGGGCTCGGCCAGTCACATTTTTTACCAGACGTCTGATCTGTGACGTTTTCATGGAAAAGTCACTTTGGCAGTACAATGAAAAAAATCCCGATACACGAGCCATGTATCGGGAATATTTCTGTATCAAGGGGAGAGGGTGGGATGTATGATTTAGTAGCGCGGCGGGAAGGAGACGACGAGGAGCATCTTGAAGGGCTCAACGCCGTAGACGGCATGCGGGTGATTGGCCGGCATGACGATGGAGTCGCCTTTCGTGAGCTCGTAGTCCTTGCCGTCAATCGTAATGCGTCCTTTGCCGTCGAGGGCAACGACGAGGGCATCGCCCTTTGATTCGTGCGTGCTGATGCCTTCGTCTTTGGCGAAAGCAAACAGCGTGATGCCGACGCCGTCATTCTGTATGAGGGTCTTGCTCACGACCTGACCGTCTGCATAGGCGACCGAGTCAGCCAGTTTGAGTACTTCGGCTTTTGGGATATTTCTAAGGATTTCACTCATGTTGCATGACCTCGCTTTCTTTTTCTGTCTTTATCATAGAACGGAACACCGCCTTTGTTTGTCATCATGGCAACAATTCACAAAATACGCGCTGACAATCGTTTTCCGCAACTGACAAATAACCCGGCGCATGAGCAGTACGCCGGGTTATTTGCTGTGTATTATATCTTAGGAGAGCTTTGCGCTTCTTGAAAAGAAGTGCTAACGAAAGCCTATAGATAATATAGCATATATGAGAATGAATATCAATAGTATTTTTAAAATTTTTATAACGAAAGAGGACCCGGCTCTGCTCAGCCAGGTCCTCTCTTCCGTTTCATCGTTAGCGATGAAAGCTCTCCTGAAAAGTATTGTAACACAGGATGCAAGTTTTGTCGTGTGATTGAGTCGCAAAAGGATTTTTTCCAACTTTGTCGAATACAAAAGTAGAGATGTAAAACTCTTAGTAACAGAAGGGAAGCCAGTAAAATGAGTACGGAATTTTTAGGGAAGAAAGCCTGCATTGCGCCGGAAGGCGTTTTCATCATTGGTACGTACGATGAAAACGGTGTGCCGAATGCCATGAATGCGGCCTGGGGCGCGCAGTCGGACTACGGCGAGATCACGCTGTTCCTCGCACCGCATAAGACGACGGACAATGTCAAGAAGACGAAGGCCTTCACGGTGGCCTTTGCGACAAAGGATACGGTCGAAATTGCCGACTACTTCGGCGTCGAGACGGGCCGCAAAGTCAACAAGATCGAGAAGGCCGGCTGCCACGTCCATAAGAGCGCGCATGTCAACGCGCCGATCATCGAGGAATTTCCGGTGACGCTCGAATGCGAGATGAAGAGCTACGATGACGAAACGGGCATCCTCGTCGGCAAAATTATTGCCGAGCAGGCAGATGATTCCGTTCTGACGGACGGCAAGGTTGACTACGACAAACTCCAGCCGATTATTTTCGATATCGCGACCATGACCTACCGTGTCATCGGCCCTGTCGTAGGCAAGGCCTTTCACGATGGGATAAAGCTAAAAGCCTAAGTAATAAGTAAGATCATACAAGCGGTATTCGCGGTGATTTTTTTGAAACATAAGAAGCTCCCGACAAATGAGCAGGTTGTCGGGAGCTTTTGTATGTCATAGTTCATCGCCTTTGTCGCGGCAGTAGTTGACGAGGGCGTCGATGAAGGCGCGGGCCGCGTGGGAGAGGTAGGATTTTTTGCGCCAGGCGATGAGGGCATGGCGGCGGGGGCGTGTCGGGAGGGCCGCATAGCAGGGGGCTGTCTGGGGGTTGAAGGCGCGCAGCAGCGTCATCGGGAGCAGCGTGGCGCCGAGTCCTGCACTTGCAAGCGTCAGGGCCGTTTCCATGCTGCGCGTCTGCAGGTAGATTTTAGGCGTGAAACCGGCTTCGGCGCAGATATTCAGAAGCTGCTGGTGGAGTTTCTGCTCACTGTGCATCTGGATGAACGGCGTGTCCTTGAGAAGCTCCATCGGCAGAATCGGCAGAGTCTGCTGGCAGTCTTTTGGCAGGTGATACTGCTGCGAAAGTTCGTGGTTGGCCGGCAGTACGAGAATCATTTCCTCAGAATAGAGCTCCGCGAAGGCAAAGGCATCGGTATCGACCGGCTGCGTGGCGATGATGAGGTCGGCTTCGCCGGAGAGCACGGATTCTTCGAGTCGCTTTGAGGTGTGTTCGGCAAGCTGCAGGCGGATGCCGGGGTATTTTTCCTGAAACTGCGGCAGGAAAGCTGCGAGAAAATATGTGCTGCGGAATGGCGAGCTGCCGACGACGAGATTGCCCTTCGCACAGCCGAGCTCATCTTCGACATAGCGATGAAATTCTGTTTCAAGTTCGGCGATGTGCTGCCCAGTCTCCAGATATTTTTTGCCGATGGTCGTGAGGCGCAGAGGCTGGGAGCCGCGGTCAAACAGAGGTGCTCCAATCTTCTTTTCCACATTCTTTAAAAGCTGGGACAGAGAGGGTTGGGAGATATAGAGTTTTTCAGCTGCACGGGATATCGACCCCGTCTCGGCAATGGTGCGGATGTACTGAAATTGACGGCTTTCCATGATAAATACTGCTACTTAAAACATAGACAAATATGTCTATATCAAGATGTTTTGCCGCAGCCTCGCGGCTTGCGGTTCCTTCTTCATTGTACACTCTTTGGCTCTGAGCAAAGCTCATCAACTACTCGAGGGGGTTCTGTACTCCAAAGGCGTAAATTCCCGACTAGCCATCGGTACATATATCGGCGTTCTTGGACTTAAACGACCCGATATTCTGTTGCATCCCGCAGATTGAGTGCAGCGTTGAGATCGCGGTCAGCCGTATAGCCACACTTTGGGCAGACATACACGCGGTCTTTGAGTTTCAAGCCTTTGTGAATGTGCCCGCAGGCATGGCAGGTTTTGGAACTTGGGTAAAACCTGCCCACGACTCGCACTTCGATGCCGATAACTTCTGCCTTGCGTTTCAGTTTCGACAGGAACGAATGGAACCGTTCTGCCGCAACTGCTTTTGCGAGATGCATGTTCTTCATCATGCCTTTGATGTTCAGGTCTTCCACGGTAATGAAGCTTGGTTTTTGCTTCACGATTTCGTGGATGGCCTTATTTTCGTGGTTTTCGCGGATTTGTTCAATCCGCTGATGAAGTTTCTGCACCTTGATTTTTTGTTTGTCAATGTTTGCAGAGGCTGCAGCAGGTACACCGCCTTTCTTCTTTCGAAACTCATATTTCCGGCTGAGCTGCCTCTGCATCCTTCTCAGCTGCTTCTCCAGTCGTCTGACTTTTGAAGATTTATTGATATTTTTGAAGGACTGGCCATTGCTGACAATCGCCAGATCCTTGATACCTAAATCAATTCCTACACCTTCGTCCTGCGGATGGTAGGATGCCTCCAAATCGTTGTTGTATTTGGACTTCTTATCGACATCTGCCACAACAGAAACATAGAATCTGCCTGCCTGATAAGAAACAGTACCGCTTATGATGGCGATGCCAACGGGCAGGTACCCGTATTCTTTCAGCTTTACCTGCTTCAGGGTCGGTATCATCAATTTATGCCGCCATATCTTCCAGTCACCTTTGTTGTTTCGCGGAAAATATAGTTTCACGTCCTGCCGGGATTTCTTTTTGAAACGCGGGAATCCTGCCTGTCCCTTGAAGAACTTCTTAAAGGCAGCTTCGGCATTGACAAGAGCTTTCTTGCGGGCTTTGGACCCGCATTCGTTTATCCAGGGCAGTTCCTTTTTCAGCTTGTGATTGACATACTTATCGAAGTCATTGGCCGAAACGAAATGCTTCTGATGGCTGTCGAGTATGCCACGCTGATACATCCGGTAAAGCTTCTTATTGTAGGCGATGTACTGATTGTACAGGAAGCGGCAGACGCCGATGGAGCGGATAATCTTATTGGTCTGCTCCATTGTCGGAGCAATTTCCGTTTTGAATGCCTTTAGCAATCGTCTCATCTCCTTCGATTTGCTTCTTGTATTTCCGCAGGCCATACAGACGGTCTGAGAATACATGGAGAATGCTTACGATATCCTGTACGAGTTCTTCATGCGGAGACAGCTTTTCATTTTTGACGACAATAATCTCCGTATTGAACTTATTACAGAATCTCTCGAACCAGTCAAAGCCGAAGCGTACAAACCGGTCCTTGTGTGTCACCAGTATGGTCTTAACTTTCCCTTCCATGACTTCGTTCAGGAGCTGATTCCACTTTTTTCGGTTATAGTTCAACCCACTGCCAAAGTCGCGGATAATGGTATCCACAATCATGCCTTTTGCATTGGCATAGGTTTGCAGAAAATCGACCTGATTCTCGAGATCATCTGCCTGATTTCGGGTCGATACCCTTGCATAAATCACAACGGTACGGGTGTCCGCAGCTTTGGAGATCCCTTTAAACTGTAGGTATTGTTCATAAGTATAGTATCTGCGATTCGTAGGGGAACGATTTGCTTTCAAGATTCCTTGGTTATCCCAACGCTGCAGTGTTCTGACTGACACGTTGAGAAGCTCCGCAAATTCTTTCGGTTTATAATTTGTAATATTGGATGTGTTCATAATGTATCCTTTCTCCACATCCTCATTATATTACAAATGTGTATATTTATCTATGTAATTAGTTACTTATAAATTCCTCCTTATAGCTTTTCTCTTATAAAATTTTCCCTTCATTAAATACCTGCTTATATTATACAATGTTTTCGCGCAATGCAAAAGGCTGCCGGACCTGCGGCAGCCTTTGCTGTATGTGAGAAAAAGATAAGTGGGAAAGGCGGATGTTTACTTCTGCGGGTAGAAGCCGGACGGCTGGCCCGAGAGGTTGACGAGGATATTCTTCATCTGCGTGTAGTGTTCGAGGATGACTTTGTGCGTCTCACGGCCAATGCCCGACTGCTTGTAGCCGCCAAACGGCGAACCTTCAGGAATTTGGTTGTACGTATTGACCCAGACACGGCCCGTCTCAATGGAGCTGGCAACGCGGAATGCACGGTTGATATCCTGAGTCCAGACAGCACCGCCGAGACCGTAATCGCTGTCATTGGCCATCTTGATGACCTCTTCTTCCGTCTTGAACTTGATGACGACAGCCACAGGTCCGAAGATTTCCTCACGGGCGACGCGCATATCATTTGTGGCATTCGTGATGAGCGTCGGCTTCATGAAAATGCCGTTCTTGAGCTCACCGTCGACTGCCTGCTCACCGCCGCAGGCGATGGTTGCACCCTCTTTTTTGGCGAGTTCGACATAGGAAAGGACCTTGTCGAGCTGGGATTTGTAGATGGTCGCACCGAGCTGCGTGTCTTCTTTCCACGGCAGGCCAATCTTGACCTTGTTGAAGCGTTTGACAAGCTCTGCTACAAATTCGTCGTAAATACCTTCCTGGACGAAGATGCGCGAGCCGGCGCAGCAGACCTGCCCTTGGTTGAAGAGGATGCCGAGCTGGGCACCGTCATAGGCTTGTTCAAGGTTGCAGTCGTCGAAGAAAATATTCGCCGATTTGCCGCCGAGCTCAAGCGTTGCCGGAATGAGTTTTTCGGCTGCGGCTTTGGCGACGGAAAGTCCGACTTCCGTGGAGCCCGTGAACGCGAGTTTGCGGAAGCCCTTGTGGTCGAGCATGTACTGGCCGGCTCTCGACCCTGCGCCCGTGATGACGTTGAACACGCCCGGCGGCAGGACGTCCTTGATGAGGTTGGCAAAGTACAAAACGGAAAGGGAGGTCGTCTTCGATGGTTTCAGGACCGTGCAGCAGCCGCTGGCGAGCACCGGTGCGAGCTTCCAGGCTGCCATGAGGAACGGGAAGTTCCACGGGACAATCTGGCCGACAACGCCGATCGGCTCGCGCAGAATGATGCTCATCGTCGTATTGTCGAGCATCGTGGCCGAGCCTTCTTCGGCGAGAATGCAGCCGGCGAAATAACGGAAATGCGCAGCGGAGAGCGGCACGTCGATGTTTTTCGTCTCGCGGATGGGCTTGCCGTTGTCGAGAGTTTCGATCAGGGCGAGCTCGTCGGTATGTGCATCGATGATGTCGGCAATCTTGTTGAGAAGGGCTGCACGTTCCTTGACCGTAGTCTTTTTCCACGTGGCAAAAGCCTTCCAAGCTGCGTCTACAGCAGCATCGACATCCTGCGGCGTGGCCTCTGCGCAGCTCGCAAGTTTATCGCCCGTAGCGGGGCAGAAAGAATCAAATGTCTTGCCATCGGCCGCTGGACGCCAGGTCCCGCCGATGAAAAGGCCGTACTGACTGTTTAATTTTGTCTCTGGAATCATGATAATCCCTCCTATATATTGGATTGAAAAATTATTTTTTATGTGAAAGCATTTTTTGCTTTACAGGCTTTTCGATTTTTCGGTTTTCAGGATGCCTGCTTCTGTGCGCCGGAATTTTTTATTTCCGGTGCATTTTTGATGGACTCGGGCAGTCCGGGCAGCTCCGGACGCGTGATCAGGCGGCCAAGGCGTGTGCCGGAAAGATAATTGAAGATCCATTTAAAAGTGACGGTGATATTGCTGTGGAACCCTGCCTTGGTGAGCAGATGAATCCAGAGCCAGGCCGACCAGGCGAGAAAGCCGTGAACGCGCAGCGGACCTGCTGCCATGACAGCTTCACTGCTGCCGATAATGGCCATGACGCCTTTGCTCTTGTAATGGAAATGTTCCGGCTCTTCGCCGCGCAGTTCATGCAGAATGTTCTTGGCTGCAAGTTCTCCTTCGGCCATCGCGACCGGCGCAAGTGTCGGCAGAGGCCGCTGCTCACCTGGCTGCGTGTAGCTCGAGCAGTCGCCGACGGCAAAGATATCATTGCTGCCCTGCAGGTGAATCGTATCGTCAATGAGCAGGCGTTTGCCGCGGTCTTTTTCACAGGTGAAGCCACTGAGACACTCTACAGGGCGTACACCTGCCGACCAGACGACGGTTTTTGTTTTGAGCGTAGAGCAGGGCGCATCTTTTGGAGCACTGCTCGGACGGTAGGAAAGCGTCTCGCCGTCATAGCCTGTTACGAGCATCGAACACTGAACGTCAATGCGTTTCTTCTGCAGAACATGCAGGGCATCTTCGCGGAGATTTTCGGGCATCATGCCGAGCACGCATTTATCGGCCCCGATTAAATGGATGCTGACTTCATCGAAATTGATATGATGGAACTCTTTCTGCAGGACATCGTAGACGAGTTCGGAAACGCCGCCTGCGCCCTCGACGCCAATCGGACCGGCGCCGACAAAGACGAAAGTCAGCAGGGCTTTGCGCTTCTCCGGGTCTGTCTCGGCAGAGGCTTCTTCAAAAACGCTCAGGAGATGACTGCGGATGCGAATGGAATCCTGCAGAGTCTTCAGAGGGAACGCGTTGCGTTCCACTTCTTTATTGCCAAAGAAATTCGGCGTCGAGCCAAGCGCGATAATCAGGTAATCGTAGGGAACATCCCCATGGCTTGTCTTGACAATTTTTTCTTCCGGCTGAATGCCGCTGACCTCTGCCAGCAAGAAATCAACATTATTTGCTTTTTTAAAGAATCCGCGAATGGGGTAGACGACCTCATCCGTTGAGAGCATCGATGTCGCTACCTGATAAAGGAGCGGCTGGAATACCTGGTAGTTGTTGTGATCGATGATCAGTACATCCACCGGCTGATTGGCCAGCTTCTGTGCTGCTTTTATGCCGCCGATGCCTCCACCGAGGATGACGACGCGTGGCCGTTCTTTCATGTCCAATCCCGCCTTTCTGCAGGTTTTCTATAAAATGAAGAAGAAAACCTGTTTCTTCATAAAATGTTGGAACATCCGTGTGATGTTCGTCACATTTTTTGATAGTTATTTCATTTCAATATTTATTATCTTTTAAGTATATTATACACTTATAAACAATAAAGATAAAATACTAAAAATTTATGGTATATAGCATAACGATATTTTTTTATCATGGTTCATATTGTTTTGTGCATATTTTCACGAAAGTTATAGGCCTGTGCTTATGTTCCATATAGGTGAACTTTGTTACACCTTGAACGGAATGTTGCTTTTGGCAGTTGATTTTTATGAGAATTAGCGCTATTTTTTCGTATATTGTCTTTGTTTAATACAATATATATAGGCAAAAACCTATTGATAATTTAAAATATCTAGTATTATACTTAATCTCGCTGACGTCGTATAATAAAGACAACAAAGCGAACAACAAAAGCGCATGAAAAGAATAAGAGAAAACAAGTTCTGTATTATATAGGGAGGTTTTTGCGATGTCGTTAACGTATTATTTCCTGCCGACCCGTAATGTTTTTGGTGAAGGTGCTGTCAAAGAAGCCGGCAAACTCATGAAGAGCCTCGACGGCACGCATCCGATGATTGTCACCGATGCTTTCCTTGCAAAATCCGGCATGGCCGATGAATTGAAGAAAATTCTTGAAGACGAGGGCCTGCCGACCTTTATTTTCGGCGGTGCCGAGCCAAACCCGACGGATAAGAATGTTGTCGCTGGTGTCAAGGCGTTCCAGGAGCAGGGCTGCGACTGCATCATCTCACTTGGCGGCGGTTCGTCCCATGACTGTGCCAAGGCTATCGGCCTCATCGCAGCCAACGGCGGCGAGATTTATGATTATGAAGGCATTGACATTTCGAAGAATAAGATGGTGCCTTTGATGGCAGTCAATACGACGGCCGGTACGGCTTCTGAGATCACGCGTTTCTGCATCATCACGGATACGCGCCGCAAGGTCAAAATGGCCATCCTCGATTGGCGTGTCACGCCGCAGATCGCCATCAACGATCCGGTGCTCATGAAGGGCATGCCGCCGCGCCTGACGGCTGCCACGGGTATGGATGCCCTGACGCACGCA
This sequence comes from Mitsuokella apri, assembly GCF_047974105.1. Lineage (NCBI taxonomy): Bacteria > Bacillati > Bacillota > Negativicutes > Selenomonadales > Selenomonadaceae > Mitsuokella > Mitsuokella apri. The sequence goes on along the minus strand of NZ_JBHYRS010000006.1, from coordinate 23,008 downwards.
ATTGAGGCCTATGTTTCCTCCGCTGCGAACCCGCTGACGGATGCCGCTGCCCTGCAGGCCATCAACATGATTCAGAAGTACCTGCCAAAAGCTGTGGCCAATGGCGATTATCTCTATGCCCGTGACAAAATGGCTTATGGTCAGTACCTCGCCGGCATCGCCTTCAACAATGCTTCGCTCGGCTACGTCCATGCGATGGCACATCAGCTCGGCGGTGTCTACAACCTGCCGCATGGTGTCTGCAATGCCATCCTGCTGCCGTATGTCTGTGAGTTCAACCTCATCAGCAACCTCAACCGCTTCCGCGATATCGCCCGCGCTATGGGCGAGGTCATTGACGGTCTCAGCACGAACGAAGCGGCTGACAAGGGCATCGCTGCTATCCGCCGCCTGAGCCGCGAGGTCGGCATTCCGCGCACGCTCAAGGAACTCGGCGTACAGCCTGAGGACTTCGAGCTCATGGCTGAAAATGCCCTCAAAGATGCCTGCGCTCTCACGAGTCCGCGCAAATACACGAAGGGCGAAGTTGTCGAACTCTATCGCCGCGCTTACGAAGGCGACTGGGTCGACGCAACCTGCTGATTCTTTCACATTACTGATATCCCCTGTTATACGCAAAATGGCTGCTGCATTTTAAGATGCGGCAGCCATTTTTGCTGTATGTGCTGTATGCAGAGATTTATTTTTCGATTTTATGGCACCAAATGGCATCGGTCAATAGCAGCACCGCGACAATGAAGAACATCTGCCGGATGCCGAAGACAGCGGCGAGATGGCCGCCTAAGAAAGCTCCGGAGAACATGCCGATGAACTGCGCTGACTGGTTGAAACCGTAGATGCGGCCAAGGCAGAAGGAAGGCGTCAGATTGCGGATGAGTGTATTGATGGACGGCATGAGGCCTGCAACCGCGACCCCATGGATGAAGCGCAGCAGGGCGAGCTGCCACGGCGAGGTGACGAGTCCCTGCGGGATGGAGACGGCGCCGGCAAGCAGCAGGCAGGCCGGCAGGACCTTCTGCGCACCGATTTTATCGGAGAGATGCCCGATTTTTGAGGCGAACAGCATGCTGGCGAAGCCGGCGCTTGAGTATAGCACAGCGCGAAGCCGTCAAAAAAGAATGCCCCCGTTTTGTCAACTGGTTGGCGACTGACAAAACAGGGGCATTTCTATCATAAAGGATGCAGAAGGCATCCCTTATAAATGTGATAATAAGTGGTCAATAGACGATAACTGGCGTGTTTTTATCGACGTTCTGGTAAATCTCGGCAGCTTTTGCCGGCGGCAGGTTGATGCAGCCATGGGAGCCGTTGGTACGGTAGGTCTGACCGCCGAAGGTTTGGCGCCACGGGGCATCGTGCAGGCCGACATTGCGGTTGAACGGCATCCAGTATTTGACTTTGGAATCGTATCCCTGACCGCTGAGCATCGCATCACGCGTTTTGTACGTAATGCCGTAGATGCCTTTCGGTGTAGCATGGCCGCGCGTCGGATTGCCCGAAACGAAATAACTTTCGAGGACGCATTTGCCATCTTTATAGAGCCAGAGATACTGTTCGTGCAGATTGACTTCGACGTAGCTCGTACCCCAGTCTTTTGGGGCATGGACGGCCGCGGTCTGGGCGTAAATCGGTTCGCAGGCAGCGCTTTGTTTCTTTGCAAGCAGGTCGAGGAGATGAGCCGTTTCCTGCTCCTGATCGATGCGCCAGCCGTAGTCGCCCTGCGTGATTTTGATGTCCTGACCCGTTGAGGTGTGGAAGTCACGCGTCGTATAAGCCGTGTCGTATTTGTCGGCAAGCTCTTTGACGAAGGCCTTGACCTGGTCCTTGTCAAAGGAAACACTGCCATCCTCGTCTTCCTTAAGCCACGAGAGGATGCGGTCGCTGTCAAGCGTTTCGCTCTGGTCGCCAATCTGGTAGGTGATGGTGACTCCCGCGTAATCCTTCTGGGCCTGCTGCATCGGCGTGAGCTGGACCTCGGCTTTTTTGCCAAAAAGTCCGCCTCCCGACTGACTCGAGAGGGCAAACCCGCTGCAGGCAATCAGGATGAACACGCAGACGGCACCCAGAATCATGAGATATTGCTTTCGCTCCATAAAAATCATTCCTTTGAAGAGCGTTAAAATGAATTCTTTCACCAATTTACCACATAATGCGCTGGAATGCAAAGGGTGACAGCAATTTCCTTTGACAATGCAGGAAATATCTGCGGGACCGCATAAAAGAAACGGAAAAAGTCCAGTACTAGACTTTTTCCGTTTCTTGACGAAGCCGATTTTTTATTTGTGTCTGCAGTTCGACGAGGGGTTCGCTGCCATTGGCAAGGGATTTTAGGCAGAAACACTGCGGAGCGAAGGCGGTCAGGCCAATCTCGCAGGAAGCAGCAACAGGGATTGTTTCGATAAAATCCCGCAGTTCCTCTTCCTGCAGGGGAAAATTCATCAGCAGATAAGTACCGAGATGAGTATAGCCTTCGTACTGTGTCAGGCCGGCATAGTCAAAAGGATTGTCTTTCGGGGTAAAGCGAAGGTTGTCAAAGTAGACGAGCTCGTCTGCCTGGTAGATTTTCACGCGCGAACGGTAAAGACGGTAAAGAAAATGTTCCCCGCGGGCTGCGCGTCCGCAGGCGAGGATATCAGAATAAAACAGCCTGCTGGAAGCATCCCTGAGCTCGATATGAAACGTATTGCGAAAGGCCGAGTCCGCAAAGGGCAGGACGGGCAGCGGCGCGTAAAAAAGCGTGGCGTTTCTGCCGACCTCGATATGGCCGCTGCGCACGGCCTCGCCCTCGTCCATGCGGTGAATCTTTTCGTAGGACTGCGAGAGAAATTCTGCTTTGGCGCCGTCTTCGAGGCAAATATCGACATCCTGACGGTCACCGGCCATGGTGCCGGCTGAAACCTTCACGACCATGATCTGCAGAAAGCCCTGCTGATGAAAGGGACGTAAGATTTTGTAGGGAGCCGTAAAAAAGAGTTCCCGGATTTTTCCGGGAGCAATGACGAGGGAAAGCTTTGAGGTGCGTCCAAAAGCATTTTCACCGGCGGGAACGTCAGCAGCGGACTGCGTATGTTTTTGTGCATCCATATATGTCACATCTTTCAAATTTTAAGCCTTGGCAGCAGGGAACGGATTCGGAACATCTTCCAAAAGGACGTTGTGGCGAATCCAGTTGATGATGGTGTCAACGCCTTCTTTTTTCATGAGATTCGTGAAGAGGAAGGGCCGCGTGCCGCGCATTTTTTTGGCATCGTGTTCCATGACGCCGAGGTCGGCACCGACATAGGGAGCAAGGTCTTTTTTATTGATGACGAGCAGGTCAGAGCGCGTGATGCCCGGACCGCCTTTGCGGGGAATCTTATCGCCCTCGGAGACGTCGATGACAAAAATCGTGGCATCGGCGAGTTCGGGGCTGAATGTCGCCGAAAGATTGTCGCCGCCGCTCTCGATGAAGACAATCTGCGTGTCGGGAAAACGGTCCGTGAGCTCTTCAACGGCTTCCAGGTTCATCGAGGCATCTTCGCGGATGGCCGTGTGAGGGCAGCCGCCGGTCTCGACGCCTAAGATGCGCTCGCGCTCCATGGCGGAATGCTTGACAAGGAATTCGGCATCTTCTTTCGTGTAGATATCATTCGTGACGACGCAGATGCTGTAGATATCGTGAAGCTTCCTCGTCAGGGCTTCAATCAAGGCTGTCTTGCCGGAGCCGACAGGTCCGGCAACGCCGATTTTGACATAGGACATGATGATTCTTCTTTCTATATAAATGAAATCACGACATGTAGAGGCGTGAGTAAAGGACTTCGTGCTGCATGGCCCGGATATCGAGGCCGGGCGAGGCGAGACCGAGGTCGTCCTCGTCTGCTTCGAAAACGCGGTCAATGATGGCACTGTACTTCGTGCGGAAAGAGGCGACGAGGCGTGCGCCATCCGTCTGCGAGAGCGGAATGAGCTTGACGCAGGTGTTGATGAGGGCTGAAAGCTGCGCGTAGAAATAATGAAGCAGAGCCTGCCGCTCCGGCAGGTGCAGGGCAGCAGCAAGTGTCCCGTAACAGATGGGATGCGTACAGGAATGCTGCGTTTCTTTTACGTAGGCTGCGAACTTCGGCTCAAAGGGAAGTCCGATTTTCTGGACGTTCTTTGCCAGGCGTCGGCCGAGTTTCTGCAGGGCCTCACGCGGTTCACGCGGAACCTTGGCAGCACGCAGTTCTGTTTCAAGCTGCAGGAGCTTTTCGAGACCGTCGGTCTCAGGAAAATACTCGTAGGCAAGTCTCGCGGCCAAGAGTTCGCTGTAGAGAAAACTGCCAGAAAAATAAGCGCAGAGCCATGCAGAAGCCGTCTTGCTGTCATGGACAAGCCCCTGCTGCACATAGGTCTCGAGTCCGTAGGAATGGGCGTAGGCGCCAATCGGGAACAGGGCATCGTTGAGCTCAAGCAGCAGGAAAAGAGCTTCTTCCTGCTGTGGGGACACTTTTTCCTCTATGATATATTTTGCTGTAGGTTTTGGCTTTGCTGATTTTGCTGCTGCCATAGTCAGGCCTCGAATGTATGACGGTGTTCATGCTCATGCGTATGGGCATGATGATGCGTGCCGCTTACAAGCTTGAGACGATATGCATCGTCAAGCTTCAATTCCTTTTTCTCATAGGGGATGCCGAGCTTCGCGAAGAGGAGCCCCATGGAAGCATCCCAGACTACGGCAAAAGCTGGAGTGTCGCCGGGCAGGGCATAAAGCGGGGCATGGCGGTTGCCGATTTCATAGCAGAAGCGGGCTGCTTCCATGAGGCTGCGCGGTTCTGCTATGAGTGCAGGGACAGGCAGGATCTGGAGGACAACGAGCGTTTCCGCTTCTTCGAGCAGCACATCGCCGTCGTGCAGGCCGTGCTTCTGGGCTTCTGGCGAGAGGCGGATGGCAATATCGCGTCCTTCGTTTGTCAGGGCGCGCAGAATGTGTTTCTGAACGTCGGTATATTCAAGCGGCAGATAGTCGATATGCTTATTCTGCCTGCCTTCCATAAAAGCAGGGTCGAGCAGGCTGCCGCAAATTTTTGTCAAAATCATATAAATCCCCACCTTTTAAAAAAGATGATAGAGCTGCGTCAGCGGCAGTTTTTCCGCTGGTTTGCTCGTAATTTTCTGGCCGTCTACACGGACCTCGTAAGTCTCGGGATTGACCGTGATCTGCGGGGTCTTGTTGTTGAAGTACATATCCTTTTTCATGATGTCGCGGCAGTGCGAAACGGGACGGACGAGTTTCTGCAGGCCGAGTTTTTCCTTGATGCCGTCTTCCATGGCTGCCTTGGAAACAAAGGTGATGCAGGTATCGTGGCGGGCTCCGGCGGCTGCGCCGAACATATGACGGTAGAAAACGGGCTCCGGCGTCGGGATGGAGGCATTGGGGTCGCCCATCTTGGCGGCAATGATGAAGCCGCCTTTGATGATGATATCCGGACGGACGCCAAAGAACGCAGGATTCCAGAGCACGAGATCCGCGAGTTTTCCCCCTTCAATCGAGCCGACTTCTGCGGTAAGGCCGTGCGTGATGGCCGGATTAATCGTGTATTTCGAGAGATAGCGCAGGATGCGGAAGTTGTCGTTATCGCCCTTTTCTTCGGGCAGGCGGCCGCGCTCTTTTTTCATTTTATCGGCCGTCTGCCAGGTCCGCACGATGACTTCGCCGACGCGGCCCATGGCCTGAGAATCCGAACTCATCATGGAGAAGATGCCCATGTCATGCAGGACGTCTTCGGCGGCGATGGTCTCAGGACGGATGCGCGAATCGGCAAAGGCCACGTCTTCGGGGATGCGGCTGTCGAGATGGTGGCAGACCATCAGCATGTCAAGATGCTCATCGAGCGTGTTCTTCGTAAACGGCATGGTCGGATTGGTCGACGAAGGCAGGATGTTTTCGTAACCGGCCGCGCGGATGATATCGGGGGCATGGCCGCCGCCGGCACCTTCCGTGTGGTAGGTGTGAATGGTACGTCCGCCAATCGCCGCCAAGGTATCTTCGACGCAGCCCGCTTCATTTAACGTATCGGTATGAATCGCCGTCTGCACGTCGTAAGCATCTGAAACGCGCAGGCAGGCATCGATGACGGCCGGTGTCGCGCCCCAGTCCTCATGAATCTTCAGGCCCATGGCTCCTGCCTTGACCTGCTCGACAAGCGGAGCAATGCTCGAGCAGTTGCCCTTGCCGAGGAAGCCGAGATTCATCGGATAGGCATCGGCAGCGCGCAGCATCTCGCGCAGGTTCCATGGCCCCGGCGTGCAGGTCGTGGCGTTTGTGCCGTCGGCAGGGCCTGTGCCGCCGCCAATCATCGTCGTGATGCCGCTGTAAAGCGCCGTGTCAATCTGCTGCGGGCTGATGAAGTGGATATGCGTATCAAGGCCGCCGGCCGTGACGATGAGACCTTCGGCTGCCAGTGCTTCCGTAGAGGCACCGACCGTAAGGCCGGGCGTGACACCCTCCATGATGTCCGGATTGCCGGCCTTGCCGATACCGACGATGCGGCCGTCCTTGACGCCGATATCGGCTTTGACGATTCCCTGCACGGGGTCCATCACAATAGCATTCGTGATGACAAGGTCGAGAGCACCATTTTCACTGGTGATCTCGGAGGCCTGTCCCATGCCGTCACGCAGCGTCTTGCCGCCGCCAAATTTGATTTCATCGCCGTAGCTCGTGTAGTCCTTCTCGATTTCGAGCAGCAGGTCCGTGTCAGCAAGGCGCACCTTGTCGCCTGTCGTCGGCCCGTACATCAAGGCGTATTTTTCCCGACTGATTTTTTGACTCATTTTGCTGCCTCCTTATCGTTTGTCTCCATCAAAAAGCCGCGTTCTCTGGCGCGGCGCAGGGCAGCTTCTTTATCCAGTTCCCCCGCAGGTCCCATGGTCAGGGCGTTGAAGCCAAGGCAGCGCCGACGCCCGCGCAGTTCGACGAGCTCGACTGTTTTCTGCTCACCCGGTTCAAAGCGGACGGAGGTGCCTGACGGAATATCGAGACGCATGCCAAAAGCTTTGGCGCGGTCAAATTTCAGGCAGCGGTTGACTTCAAAAAAATGATAATGGGCACCGACCTGCACAGGACGGTCGCCGACGTTCGTCACGACGAGTTTGAGGCTTTCGCGCCCTTCGTTCAGGGTAATATCTCCTTTTTGGAGAAGCATTTCTCCCGGTATCATATGCTGGCCTTCTTTCGTATTTTTACTGAATCGGTTCGTGGACCGTCACGAGTTTTGTGCCATCGGGGAACGTCGCCTCAATCTGTACGGAGCCGACCATCTCGGGGACGCCTTCCATGACGTCTGCGCGCGTCAAGAGCTGGCGTCCGGCTGACATGAGCTCCGTGACAGAATGGCCGTCACGGGCCATTTCCATGAGTTCCATACTGATGTAGGCCACGGCTTCCGGATAGTTGAGCTTGAGGCCGCGTCCTTTTCGTTCTTCCGCGAGTTTGCCCGCGTAGTGGAGCATGAGTTTTTCCATATCCTGAGGTGCTAAGCGCATAGTTTATGCCTTCCTCTCTTCTATATAATGCGTTCTGTGCCTGCTGACAAATTGCTCAGGATGCCAGCATGTACTGCTGAATTTCTTCTTTGTCGGCGTCGCTGGAATTTACGTGCAGGACGATCTGTCCTTTATCCATGACGTAGCATTCATCGGCCAAGTCCAGGGCAAAGTCGAGGTACTGTTCAACGAGCAGGATGGAAAGACCGGTCTCCTTGTTGATGGTACGGATGGCATGGCCGATTTCCTGAATGATGGAAGGCTGGATGCCTTCTGTCGGCTCATCGAGCAACAGAAGCTTCGGATGGGCGATGAGCGCGCGGGCAATGGCGAGCTGCTGCTGCTGGCCGCCTGAAAGGTCGCCGCCTTTGCGCGGCAGGAATTTCTCGACAATCGGGAACAGGCGGAAAAGTTCCGAGGGGGCCTGTTTTTTGCCGCCGCAGACTTCAAGGCCGAGGCGCAGATTTTCGGCCACGGTCATCTGCGGGAAAATGTCGCGGCCCTGCGGCACATAGCCAATGCCCATGCGGGCGCGCTCATACGGTGGTTTTTTCTGAAGCTCCTGACCGGCAAGCTCGATGCTGCCCTTAGGCGTTTTGACCAGCCCCATGATGCTCTTTAAAGTTGTCGTCTTACCCACGCCGTTGCGGCCGACAAGGGCGATGATCTTGCCGTCGGGGATGGCAAGGTTTATGTCGTGCAGGACCTCGCTTTCTCCGTAGCAGGCCGTCAGTCCGTTGATATTAAGCATGTTTTTCTTCACCTCGTCCCAGATAAACTTCCTGTACCTTGGCATTTTTCATGACACTTTCGGCGGAACCTTCCGTGAGGATGGCTCCTTCGTGCATGACCGTCACGCCGTCTGCGATGCTCTTGACGAAATTCATATCGTGCTCGACGACGGCCACGGCACAGCGGTCCTTGATTTCTTCAAGGATGCGGGCCGTTTTTTCCGTCTCGGCCTGTCCCATGCCGGCGACAGGTTCATCGAGCAGCAGGAGCTTCGGCTCTTCAACGAGCAGCATCGCAATCTCGAGCCACTGTTTTTCGCCGTGGGAAAGGAATTTTGCGCGTTCCTTGCTCTTTTTGTCGAGGCCGACAAGGTGCAGGACATCGTAGATCTTGCGCGTATCGAGGTAGCGCTTGCGCATCATCAGAGAGCCGAAGACGCTCTTGTCGCGGTTGATGGCAATGCGCATATTGTCGTAGACACTGAGGTTGACGAATGTCGATGGCACCTGGAATTTGCGGCAGATGCCTTTTTTGACAATCTCGAATTCCTTGAGTTTCAGGATATTGCCGACGCCGGCATAATCGACTTCACCGGCTGAAGGCTTCGTCTTGCCGCAGATAACGTCGAGAAGCGTTGTCTTGCCGGCGCCGTTCGGGCCGATGAAGAAATGGATTTCATGCGGGGCAATGGAAGTCGTCACATCATTGACGGCCTTGAAGCCGTCGAATTCGACGGAGATATGTTTGAGATTCAGCAAAGCTTCATTTGAGGCAGAAGCGGCCGAAGATCTTGGTATCATGAGGCAATCCCCTTTCTCTTATTGGCAGACTTGCTGCGAAGACCAAATGGGAGATGAACGGTCGGCAGGTAAGGCTGTGCTTTTTCGTAAAGCGATTCAACCACGCCGACAAGTCCTTTCGGCATGAAGAGGACGACGAGCACGAAGAGCAGGCCGATGAAGTAGAGCCACATATCGGGGACCGTCTCACTGACGCCCGTTTTCATGGCGTTGACGAGCAGGGCACCGATGACCGCGCCAATCAGCGTGCCGCGGCCGCCGACGGCGACCCAGATGACCATCTCGACGGAAAAGGCGATGTCGAGTTCCTTCGGGGAGATCATGCCGGCAAAGAGTACATAGACGGCACCGGCAATGCCCGTGATGATAGCCGAAATGCAGTAGATGAACGTCTTATAACGGCTGGAATCGTAGCCCGTGAAGTACGTGCGGTTCTCACCATCGCGGATGGCGATGAGGATTTTGCCGAGGCTGCGGCTCATGAGCCACGTGCAGAAGACGTACGTCAGGAAAAGCAGCGCGACGGCAAAATAATAGAAGGAAACGAGATTCATCGGGTTCTGCAGCTGGATGCCTAAGAATGTCGTGAAGCCCGTGATGCCGTTGCTTCCGCCGGTATAAGCCTGCATGCCGACGAAAATTGTCACGAACGCCCAGGCAAGTGCCTGCGAAAGAATGGAGAAATAAACACCCTTGATGCGGTTTTTGAAGGTTGAGAAGCCGACGAGCAAGGCCAAAAGCAGCGGCAGGGCCACGACAGCGATGAGCGCAAACGGCGCAGAAGCAAAGGGCTTCCAAAAGGCCGGCAGCTGCGTCAGGCCGCCTGTTACCATGAATTCCGGCAGGGAACTGCCGCTCGCGACAAGCTTTAAATGCATCGCCATGGCATAAGCACCGAGGCCGAAGAATACACCGTGGCCGAGGCTAAGAATACCCGTATAGCCCCAGATGAGATCGATGCCGAGAGCCACAATGGCGTAGCAGATGAACTTGCCGAGCAACGTGAGGCGGAACAGCGTCAGCACGAATGGCATAGTCAGAAGAACGAGGATTAAGGCGAGAAAGACGAGATTTTTCTTTTCCCGCAGCCAAAATTTAATACCCAAGGTTCGGACCTCCTTTCTTGGCCGTCTCAATCGTCAAGAGCACGGCTGCGCAGGGCGAAGAGTCCCTGCGGCTTTTTCTGCAGGAAGAGGATGACGAGAAACAGCACCGCAGCCTTGGCGATGGAAGCCGTGCTGCCGAATTCGAAGACCGTTCCTGCCACGCCGATGATCAAAGCGCCCGAGATGCAGCCGATGAGTTTGCCGACGCCGCCGAGTACGACGACCATGAACGTGTCGACGATGTAATTCTGTCCGAGCGTCGGTCCGATGGAACCGAGCAGCGTCAGGGCGCAGCCGGCGATGCCGGCAAGGCCGCTGCCGAGAGCGAACGTCAGGCAGTCAATGCGCTTCGAGCGGATGCCGAGGCACTGTGCCATATCGCGGTTCTGGATGCAGGCACGCATCTTGCGGCCAAAATCCGTATGATAGAGGAAGGCCCAAACTGCCACGAGGCAGGCGAGGACCATGGCCATGATGAACAGGCGCTTGTAGGACATCGAAACGCCGAGCAGCGTGATGCTGCCGCTCAGAAAAGAGGGAGCCACGACATTGACGTTCGGTGCGCCGAAAATGCTGCGCGCCAGCTGCTGCAGGATGAGGCTGACGCCCCAAGTGGCGAGCAGGCTGTCTGTCGGCCGGCCGTAGAGCCTGCGGACGACGATGAGCTCTAAAAGCATGCCCAAAATAGCGGCCGTGATAAACGATAAGATGATGGAAACGAAGAAATAGCCATCGCCGAGTATCGGCATCAGGATGCCCTGTGCGACATACGTCGTATAAGCACCGACCATGATGAATTCACCATGTGCCATATTGATGATGCCCATGAGGCCAAAGGTGATGGCCAGTCCCAAGGCTGCTAAGAGCAGGATAGAGGATAGGCTCAGGCCATTGAATAGTATGGTTAAAATGTCCATAAGAACCTCCGGATCAATGCAAATCTTAAGGAAAGAGAAATGCCAGTCACGCGATGAATTCGTTTTCTGAATCAATCCGGACTGGCATGAATCATTTTTTCAGATACGGATTATTTTGCGTCTGCACTCAGACCCTGTGCCCAGCTGTACGATTTGAGGAACGGGTCTGGCTTAATCGGGTCCGTGGCGAAGACTTCATCGATGAGGCCGTTGGCGTTGACCTTGCCGATGCGCACGTATTTGTAAAGGTGCTGATTGTCGCCATCGATCTTGACCGTGCCTTCCGGTGCGTCGAAGCTGATGCCGCCGGCCGCTGCGCGTACCTTGTCGACATCAAAGCTGCCGGCTTTTTCGACGGCTGCTTTCCAGAGGTAAACAGCGTCGTAGGCGGCTTCAATCGGGTCATCCGTTACGCGGTCATCGCCATAGGCTTTTTTGTAAGCGGCGACGAATTTTTCATTGGCCGGAGTCTTGGTCGTCTGGTAGTAGTCCCACGAGACGAGGTCGCCTTCGATGTTCTGTGCACCGATGCCCTTGATTTCTTCCTCAGCAATCGAGAACGACATGACCGGGCATTCCTGCGCCGTGATGCCGGCATCCTTAAGCTGTTTGAAGAACGCGACGTTCGAGTCGCCGTTCAGCGTGTTGACAATGACATCCGGTTTTGCCGCTTTGATCTTGCTGATGATCGTAGCGTAGTCCGTATAGCCCATCGGCGTGTATTCCTCACCGACGACCTCGCCGCCTTCTGCTGCAAGCTGAGCCTTGATGATGCGGTTTGCCGTCTGCGGGAAGACGTAGTCACTGCCGACGAGGAACATCTTTTTCTTGCCATTCTTCAAGAGATACTCAATGGCAGGAACAATCTGCTGGTTTGGAGCGGCGCCCATGTACATGATGTTTTTGGACTGCTCCATGCCCTCATACTGCGTCGGATACCAGAGAAGACCGTTACTGCCCTCCACGACAGGTTTGACGGCTTTGCGTGAAGCGCTGGTCCAGCAGCCGAAGATGGTTGCGACTTTATCATTCATGAGGAGTTTCTTGGCTTTCTCCGAGAAAATCTGCGGGTCGGAAGCACCGTCTTCCTCTACGATTTCAATCTTTTTGCCGAGCACGCCGCCTTGGTCATTGATTTCCTGAATGGCGAGTTTCTCAGCATCGCGGACGGAAGTCTCACTGATGGCCATCGTGCCGCTCAGGGAGTGAAGAAGTCCGACTTTGACGGTATCACCGGAAGAAGAACCCGTGCTGCCGCTCATGGCACTGTCGCCGCCGCAGCCTGATAGCATCAGGCTCGAGGCGAGGAAGGAGATGCCCAGTAGTTTTTTCCACATTCTCATACGCTTACACTTCACTTTCTCACTGTCTTAAAAGGCTTGGAACTGTATCTCTAGAGAAAATCAATGCTTCAACAAAATGGGAGAATAAAAAAGCAGCTCACATACTGCGCGCCTGCGCAATATCGTGAGCTGCCTTGCTCTGCTGTTCTGTTGAATATGGTGCTAGTATAACACTGATGTTTGTACCGTGTCAACTGTCTATTGTATGTATACAATAGACAAAACGAAATAATATACTAATAAAACGAATAATTTAGATATCGAAGAAGAAAACGACGAGATGCTGCTGATGATTTTCCCGCTAAGAATATGCAGACAGCAAGAGCGGATGCCAGCGTATTTTGGTATAATAAAAGAAATCAGACACAGATGGTTTACTGCGGCCCGGCAATAGGCAGCAGGCTCTTTGTGCAGAAAGCAAGGGATGTATTTATGATTTTTTGGGATATTATCGAGCATACGATGCTGCCGCTGTTCTTTCTGGTAGGCGTGGGGTATTTTCTCGATAAGAAGTTTCATATGGACATCAAGACGATGTCGAAGATGATTTTCTACCTCATTGTGCCATCTTTTCTGTTCACGAATATTTATACGACAGAGTTTCCCGCGGCGAGCTTCCATATGGTCGGCAGCCTGGTGCTCTTTATGTTCCTTTCGTTCCTGCTGGCGACGGCGGTCGGCAGGATTCGTCACTATGACCAGGGCATGATGTCATCCTGCCGCAATGCGCTGATGTTCAATAATACCGGCAACCTTGGCATCGCGGTCATTCTGCTGATTTTCTCACATTCGCCTTTTGTCGTGGACGGGCAGACGCCTTATCTGCAGGAAGCGATGACCGTGCAGATCATTTTCTTTGTGTCGCAGAGTGTCCTCTTAAATACGCTTGGCCTTTATCAGGGGGCACGCGGGCATTATACGCCGCTTGATGCCCTGCGCGTCATTTTGCATATGCCGATTATTTATGCCTTTCTCGCGGCGTTGCTTTGCCGTTGGGGAGGCGTGGACGCCAAGTCGTTTTTCCTCTGGCCGGTGCTTGAAATGGCCGGCAAATGCCTGCTGCCGGTTGCGATGGTCAGCATCGGCGCGCAGCTCTCGCAGACAAGAATCGAATGGTTCAACCGCGAAGTCGAGATCGTCTGCCTCATGAAGCTCTTTGTGATGCCGGCAGTCGGTCTTTTGATGATTTTTGCTGCCAACCGCTTCCTGCCGGGGCTGTTCACACCGATCTCGGCACTGGTCTTCCTGATTTACTGCAGCATCCCGACAGCCGTCAACACCTCGCTCTACGCCATCGAATTTGACAACCACCCCGACTACGCGACCCAATGCGTACTCAACACGACCGTGCTGAGCTGCATCTCGATTACCGTGTTCACGGCCGTCGGTAAGTCGTTATTCTTGGGTTGAGCATAATTTTGCTATATATAATAGTTTTAGAAGTAAATCAGCGAGGTGATAGGATGCGGGGGCAATATGATATCTTAGTTGAAAACCGCCGTATGCAATATAAATTCACGATTCGACGCAATATAACAGTTCTTCGCGGAAACAGTGCAACGGGAAAGACGACTCTGATCGAAATGATTCAGGAATTCAACGATAATGGGCCGGAGAGCGGTATTTCTCTGGTTTGTGAGCGTGATTGTGTCGTTTTATCGGGACGATATTGGCAAAATGAGCTTGATGCCATAAATGACAGCATCGTTTTTATTGACGAAGGCAGCCGCTTTGTTTTATCGGAAGAATTTGCCCAGAAAATCAAGCGCACGAATAATTATTATGTCATTGTTACAAGAAACCGTCTGGACAACATACCGTATAGCGTTAATGAAATTTACGGTATTCGGAATCCCGGTAAATACGGAACGCTGCAAAAGACTTACCATGAACTGTATCGGCTCTATGAGGATGATTATGCACATTTGCCGCTGTCGCCTGTGGAATTAATAGTAGAAGACTCAAATTCCGGCTATCAATTCTTTCATGCTTGCTGCGATGACAAAATGATTGACTGTATTTCGGCAAATGGAAAATCAAATATTTTTCTACTGGCAAAACAGAATATGCAAAAAGAGCTGCTCATTATTGCAGATGGCGCTGCCTTTGGCCCGGAAATGAATCGCATAGATTCTTTGATGAAGGTGACCCCGCATATTCATCTGTACCTGCCTGAATCCTTTGAATGGCTGCTGCTGATTTCAGGAATAATCGACAAAAAGGCTGTTGCAGAAATTCTGGCAAATCCTGTTGATTATATAGAAAGTAAGGATTTTTTTAGCTGGGAGCAGTTTTTTACCGATGTATTGATTCAGGCTGCTGCCGACACGATATGGCATTATCAGAAAAGAAATCTTAATCCGGTATATCTGCATACTGGCAATAAAGATAAGATACTGCATGCAGCAGCGCCTGTGTTGGATTTTCTGAAGGGTGAATAATTCATGTTAAAGATATTTTTCGGCGATATGCCAAAAGCAATTTTTAATACAGCCGTATATTTTAAAAACGTGTATGCAGATGAATGGATTACGGATGCTTTTGACCGGGAGATGATTCTCGATGTAGATCAATCAGTAGTCCTGGATTCCGGCGTGATTGATAGTCCTGTCATGGGAAAAATTCCACCGGAACGCTTATCCGGCGGTGTTAAGACCTTGATGCTTGTCTATAATATGCCCGAGCAGGTGTTCAATGTTTCGACATGCGGTGATAACTGTGCAAAATGGCTTTTAAAAATGACCGAGCATGCAGATCGAACTGTGAATTTGCACCATATCATGGATTTTGGCAAAGAGCCATTTTCCATTTATATCATGAATACGCAGCAGATTGTTCATTCGATGGAAGAACTCGTGCCAATCGCCGGCGAGTTTGTTTGACCAAAAAGAAAGAGGGATGTTTTATGCGATTAGCTTTACTGGGAACAGGCAAGATTGTCCGGGAGGTTCTGGATGCGGTAAAGGACCTCAGCCAAATCGAGCTCAAGGTCATTTGGGCAAGGGAGCACAGCAGGGATAAGGCCGCAGCCCTGGCTGAAAAATACGGGATTCCGGCAGTCAGCACGGATTATGAAGAGCTGCTTGCGCGGGATGATATTGACTTTATTTATGTCGGCCTGATCAACAGCGTGCATTATGCCTATGCGAAAAAGGCGCTGCTGGCAGGAAAACACGTCATTTTGGAAAAACCGTTCTGTCCGACGGAAAAGGAGACGACGGAGCTCATTGCGCTGGCAAAAGAGAAGCATCTGTTCCTGTTTGAGGCAGTATCCTTCCTTCACATGCCGAATTTCCATTTCCTGCAGCAGCATCTAAAGGACGTTGGCAAAATCAAGCTCGTACAGGCCAACTATTCGCAGTATTCGAGCCGTTATGACGCCTATCGCAAAGGTATCGTGCTGCCGGCCTTTGACCCTGAGGTCTATGGCGGCGCGCTCTATGATATCAATTTCTACAATATTACCTTGGCCACGAATTTGTTCGGAGCCCCGACTGACTTTGACTACACGCCAAATATCGGCTTCAACGGCGTCGATACATCCGGCATCATGAAGCTGCAGTATCCGGATTTTCAGGCTGTCTGCATCGGTGCCAAGGATTCGGAGAGCCCCTGCTTCTTTATCGTGCAGGGCGAGGATGGCTGGCTCGCAGTCAAAGGCGGGCCGAACCGCATGGATACCATCGTTCTGAAGCAGCACGGACAAATGGAAAAAACCGTCACGCTCAACGGCAGTACGCCGCGTCTTGCACATGAATTTGCTGCCTTTGACCGCTTCTGGCACGAAGGGCGCTATGAAGAAGCCTATGAAAAATTGGCAGCAACACAGCAGGTCATGCATATTTTGGAGCAGAGCCGCTGCCGGATGCTGAAAAATAAATAAACTCAAGAGATTACAGAAAGAAGGGAGCCGATTTTAATGGATGACAAAAAGACAGAAGAACTCAAAAAGCAGGCTGCCATTCTGCAGGAACGGGAAAAACGCATGATTGCCGAAGAGCGGCGGGCTCATAAGGCAAAGGCCCGCACGGCTGATGCATGGAAAAGTGTCACACGGGCCAAGGCCTACCGCGACCGCGTCGCCATGGAAAAAAGTCAGTCCGGCAAGCCTGTGTCGGAAGAACGCCCGCAAACTAGTCAGCATGACAGCAGTGCACCGCAGGTTCCGAGCAAAAAGAAAGGCTCCCTGCTCGACCGCATCATGGGCGACTGACCGCGGCTGACAAATGATATCAACAAAAAGAGGGAAAAAGTCCAGCGCTGGACTTTTTCAGGCAAAATAAAAGGCAGCCGTAATTTTTGCGGCTGTCTTTTATGATAGGGAAGTATATCAAGTATTATCGGTTAATCGAAGTAATGCTCGGACAGGTCGACGAGGCCATCTTCCAGCAGGTTCTGAAACTCTGCCGAGGAGATATTTTCAGCCGTGATGGAGAAATGATAACCGTCTCTCTGCCATTCAGCTGCATAGCCCTTCGGGTCTGTGCTCATGACGGTCGGCAGTTCTGCAACAGCGACTTGCGTATGATCGATGTTTTGTTGTTTCCAATTTACACCGTTTATACCGCTTAAATGTGTCATGCTTGTTTTCGTAGTACGTACACGCAGTCTCGTCTGAGTCTCGCCATCACGTACATAGCTGAGGTCTACTGTATCATTGCCAATGACCGAAATATAATCAACATGGTAGCCGGAAATCTTCGGCAGATAAAGCGGTGTGATGCCGGCGGCCTTAGCGGCATCCTGTACCGTATTGTACGTTACAATGGGATTTGGAATCTGTTCAGCGGCATTGACCGTCGCAGTCATGCCCGTCGTCATCAGGCCGGCTGCAGCAAAAGCACCTGCGGCAATATACATTTTCAACTTCATCATTCATTTCTCCAAATGGCTGTAATGTTCGTCCATGTCTTTTACTGAAGAACATCTTATACCAATTAATTGCTTTTGTCAATATTTTTGTGGTGGACAGTATCAGGCTATGGCAATTTTTCTGAAAGGGCTATGCAGCATCGCGACGATGTGATACAGCAGCTGGACTCATAATCTATTTGCCCAGTAATCAGGCCAATACGCAAGCATTTGATACTAGCTCAAGCAAAAAATCGTTCTTGCCGCGCTTCCCTTCTTCGTATATCATGTAAGTATGAAATGATTATCCATTACGAAAAAATACTGACTCATGAAGGAGGAATCATCATGAACGCATTACAGCAGCTCAACAACTTTATTGCATCCAAAAAAGATCTTGGACTTCTCGTCTTCCGCATTCTCATCGGTCTGGCCTTTATCTGGCACGGCGTGCCGAAAATCCTCAGCGGTCCTGAGGGATGGACGGCGCTGGGCTCGATGATGGGGGCTCTCGGCATTCACCTGTTCCCGACGTTCTTCGGACTTGTCTCGGGCCTGACGGAGACGTTTGGCGGACTCTTCATCCTGCTCGGCCTGCTCTATCGTCCGATGTCGGCCTTGCTTTTCGCCAATCTCATGATGGGCACGGCAATTGTCTACGCGATGGGCGCTCCGATTCTTGAGGTAACGCGTCCTCTCGAAGAAGGCATCTTCTACCTTGGCACGCTCTTTGCCGGTCCGGGCCGCTACAGCCTCGACTACATGCTCGGCGCGGAACGCGACGAGTCGGAGCTCGACTAAAATCTTCATATATATAAGATACTTTTGGCATCCTGGTGCTTGTCACATCGGGATGCCAAAATTTTTTATTTTTTTTGATGTAATAAAAGTGTTGACAATATGTACCTGCTCTGGTATAGTATGACTTGTAAGACGTAATCGCGAACATTACATAAAGAAAAAACAAAGATTGATTGGAAGGGAAAAGCCCTTCGGAAGGAGAAACATATTATGAAAATCGCAGTTGTAGCAGCAAACGGCCGTGTCGCACAGAATGTCATCAAAGAGGCCCTGAATCGCGGCCATGAGGTTGTCGCTTTTGGCCGTCATGACGAAAATAACACGCAGGCCAAGAATTATATCAAAAAAGATGTCTTCGCTCTGACGAAGGAAGATCTGCAGGGCTTTGACGTTGTTGTCGATGCAGTCGGCACGTGGACGCTCGAGACGCTGTATATCGTACCGAGAGCTGCCATTTACCTCGCAGACCTGTTGAAGGGCACAAAGACGCGCCTCGTCGTTGTCGGCGGTGCAGGCAGCCTTTACACGAACAAAGAGCATACTTCCACGGTAGAGCTCGCTCCGAATTTCCCGGATGCCTTCAAGGGTGTCAGCGCCGCACATGGTCTGGCTCTTGCTGAACTTCGTGCCACGGAAGATGTCAACTGGACGTACATCTCCCCAGCTGCTGATTTCCAGGCAGATGGCGACCGCACGGGCAAATACATCCTTGCCGGCGAAGAGTTCACGCTCAACAGCAAGAATGAGTCCATCATCTCGTATGCCGACTACGCCATTGCTATGGTCGATGAAATTGAGAGCGGCAAGCATGTAAAACAGCGCATCTCCGTTGTCCGCGCTTAAGCCCGCCAAATCCCCTTATGCATAATCCCCAAAAGACTGCCGTTTCCCCGCGGCAGTTTTTGCATGTCTAAAAAGAGAAAGGATGTTAGCGATGGATACCGTATATTATCTCAAGATGCTGGTCAAAGATTTTCATTCCGTCGTTATGGCGACGCTGAATGACGAAGGACGCCCCGAGACTCGCGTCATCGACCTGATGCTCTATGATGAACAGGGCCTTTATTTCCTGACAGCCAAGGGCAAGAATTTTTATCATCAGCTGCAGGAGCAGGGATATATCAGCCTGTCCGGTACGCGCGACAAGCGGGCTGTGCGTTTCGATGGCTTTGTACGCAATATCGGACAGGAGAAACTCGCGGAAATTTTTATTGAAAATCCGTACATGGCAAAGATCTATCCGGAGAATACACGTCAGGCTCTCGAAGTGTTCCAGATTTATCAAGGGACAGGGGAGTATTTCGATATCAGCAATCCGTCGCACATCGAGCGGGATGACTTTATCCTCGGCGACGCAGAGACACACGCATGCGGCTATCGGGTCAATGAAGATGCCTGCATTGGCTGCCAAAAGTGCCTGTCCGTCTGTCCACAGCACTGCATTTCAATTCGTCCGAATGGCAAGGCTGTTATCGACCGTCATCATTGCCTGAGCTGCGGACGCTGCGCAGAAATCTGCCCCGTACAGGCCATAACCAAAAGTATATAATAGAAGAAATGGAATCGTGGAGGAAAATCATGTTTGGTTTTGATACCGTACTTTGCTACAAAAAAAATAATAGATCGTATGAAGAGCAGCTTACTTTGCTCAAAGAAAAAATACAAAAAGCCGATGCCGTCCTGATTGGCGCCGGCGCGGGGCTTTCGACGGCTGCGGGGCTGACGTATGGCGGTGAACGCTTCCGGAAATATTTCTTTGACTTTGCCGAGAAATTCGGCATCACGGATATGTACACGGGTGGCTTTTATCCGTTCCCAAGCCCTGAATTTTATTGGGGCTGGTGGAGCCGTCAGATTTATTTCAACCGCTACATCGACGCACCGTCTTCGGTCTATCCGGATCTTCTGAAGCTCGTCAGAGACAAGGATTATTTCGTGCTGACGACGAATGTCGACCATCAGTTCCAGAGAAGCGGCTTTGACAAGAAGCGCCTTTTCTACACGCAGGGCGATTACGGCCTGCTGCAGAGTGTGCAGCCCGAGGTGCAGAAGTCCTACGACAATCAGGAAATTGTCGAAAAGATGCTCGCGGCGCAGGGCTTTGTCAAAAATGAACAGGGCATCTACGAGGTGCCGGCTTCCGGAAAACTCAACATGACAATCCCTAAAGAACTCATCCCCAAATGCCCCGATGATGGCCGCGATATGATGGTCAGCGTGCGCAGCGATGACCGTTTTGTTGAAGATGAGGGCTGGCATGAGGCACAAATGCGTTATCATACATTCTTGGAGCAGCATGAGGATGATCATATCCTTTATCTCGAGCTCGGTGTCGGCATGAATACGCCCGTCATCATCAAGTATCCGTTCTGGTATTATACGGAAGAAAATCCAAAAGCTTTTTATGTCTCCATCAACAAGGGATGGGCAGCCTGCAGTAAAAAAATACAGGACCGCAGCCTCTGCATGGAGCAGGATATCGGAAAGGTCCTGAAAGATTTGCTGAACGAAAAGAAGGTCTGAACATGACGCAGGAAGAAAGAAGAATCTGGCTTATCAAGGCCCTGCAGAAGGAAATGCCGGAATACGCAGGGTACCGCATCCCCGAAGACGCAGAAGGACAGTGGCTGCTTCTGCGCGCCTTGTTCAATGTCCGCATGCCGGCACCGCTTACGGCTGAATTTGCGGCCATCGAAGGGGCTTTTCTTGAACAGATGACACGCGAAAAGGGCATTGTCGAAGTGACGGACATCCCGGCGAGTGTGCTTAATGCGCGGCTGTTTGTCTGGCAGGGCGATATTACGCGCCTGCATGCCGATGCCATCGTCAACGCGGCCAACAGCCAGATGCTCGGCTGCTTCCGTCCGAATCACAACTGCATTGACAACATCGAGCAGACTATGGCCGGCGCAGAGATGCGTTATGAACTCTATCAGATCATGAAGAAGCAGGGCCATGAAGAGCCGACGGGGCAGGCCAAAATCACCAAAGGCTATCATCTGCCGGCTCGCTATGTCCTGCATACCGTCGGCCCCATTGTGCAGGGCGCTTTGACGGAACAGCATAAAAAGCTGCTGGCCTCCTGCTATACCGCCTGCCTCGACCTCGCTGCAGAATATGGCCTCACAAATATTGTCTTCTGCTGCATCTCGACGGGCGTATTCTCGTTCCCGCAGCGGGACGCTGCCGAAATTGCCGTTCGGACGGTCCGCAATTGGCTGGACAAGCATCCGGGCGCAGCGCTGCAGCGCGTGATTTTCGACGTCTTTAAAGACAGTGACCGCGATATTTACGAAAATATCTTGGGCCGTCCCGAATGATAAAAGCATGTTTCTGAGATAGACCTAAACTTGCACAGGCAGGAAAAAGGCAGGGCGAGACGAAATCTTTATGAGAATACAGGAATATTCTTAGAGACAGAATGGAGCCTTATTTATGAAGATTTTCGTTGATGCCGATGCCTGCCCAGTCGTCAGGCAGATTGAAACAATAGCCGAGAAATACAAAGTCCCCGTCACGCTGCTCTGCGATACGAATCACATCCTGACTTCCAATTACAGTGAAGTCAAAATCATCGGGGCAGGAGCCGATGCCGTGGACCTCGCGCTCATCAACCTCTGCCACAAAGGCGATATCGTCGTAACGCAGGATTACGGCGTTGCGGCCATGGCACTTGGCAAACACGCCTATGCCGTGCATCAAAACGGCTGGCAGTACACGAATGAAAATATCGACCGGCTGCTGATGGAACGCCATCTGGCAAAAAAGGCGCGGCGTGCCTCGAAGAAGAATCATCTGAAAGGACCTCGAAAACGCACATCCGAAGATGATGAGCATTTCTGCCAAAGATTTGGGCACTTACTGCAGCATATTTTACAGCTTCAGAAAGATGCGGAGTGAATCTGTTCAACCCAAATGAGGCTCTGACATTTCATTTGTCAGAGCCTCATTTGGGTTCGCATTTTTCTTTTTGTGACTGTCTGCGATAAGCAGATGGCGTGAGGGAAAGTTCCTTTTGGAAGAAGCGGTAAAAGGCTGACAGACTGCCAAAGCCTACGGCATAGGCGATGTCGATGATTTTTTTATCCGTGGCGGTCAGCAAGTGCTTTGCTTCCTGCAGACGCAGTTTATCCATATAGGCCTTGGGCGTCATGCCGTAGACATCGCGGAAAACGTCCGTGAGACGCCGGCCGGTGACGCCGACTTCGCCGAGTTCATGATAGAGGGCCGACTGTTCGCGGTAAAAGGCTTCGATTTTCTGTTTGACGTCTTCGGCCAGCTGCTTCATGGGCTCGTAGTCGAGCAAATCGCTGCGGCAGCGCTTGCAGGGGCGAAAACCGGCTTTGCGGGCTTCTTCAGAAGTCGCAAAGAAGCAGACATTTTCCCGTTTCGGGGCTTTTGATTTACAGGATGGCCGGCAATAGATGCCAGTCGTCTTGACACCGTAGAAAAACACGCCGTCATAACTTGCGTCGTTGTGCAGCACAGCCTGCCACATTTCTTCATCCGTCATGCTCTCAAGTGCCCGAATATCGAAAGCGCCGCTATGGACCTTTGCGGCAAAGTCCTGAATATAGTCGGCCTTTTTGTATGTCATGCCGATGGACTGCAGCTCTTCGCGGCTCAGGGATAAGATGCTCTCGGAGTCGATGGTTCCGAGCTTTGCGGACAGCCGCTGCCAGAGCGTGGCCTGTGCGGCCGTGGAAATCTGCTGACCAATGATATGATGGACAACAGACGAGAATATATCATCGTCTACCCGACGCTTTATGGGCCCAATCGCTTCTATGGCCGCTGCCAGTTTTTTGTCTCGCGACTTTAGATAGTCGAGTTCCTTTTCTGGTATGTAAAACATAGAAGAATATAGTTAATATCGATTTTAACCATATTAGCAGGAGAGTTACATACCTCTCCTTTCTCAAACTTCTACAGATTTACTCATCGCCGTCAAC
>NZ_JBHYRS010000005.1:0-214658 GCF_047974105.1 Mitsuokella apri | reverse complement strand
TGTTTTGGTTTAGCGACTTTATTATACATCGCGAGGGAGGCTATGCGATTTTATTTTGCTTCAAAAGTTGTAAAGTGCTGTATAATATAGATAGCATATTTAAAATTGCAATATGTGTCGTTATATGCATTTGGGAGGAAAAAGTATGGAAATCAAATACGACGTATCGATCACGGCAATCGGCAATCTCGCACGTACGTTTCTCGAAAACAACAGCAGTGCTATTCTGCTCGACGAGGGCATTCGCCCGAATCTTTCCGATATGGTCATCGAGCATACACCTGGCAAACTCGAAGAGGATATCAAGAAGGGCGACAAGCTGCTCATGGGCGGTGTCAAGTATACGGTTGAAAAAGTCGGCGATGCTGCCAACGATAACATCCGCGAGGAAGGCCACTGCACAATCATCTTTAATGCCACAGGCTCCATGCCAGGCCAGATTATCGTCAAGGGACCGGCACGGCCAGTGCTTTCCGTTGGAGCTCATATCACATTTACCAAAAAGTAAGTATCAGCCGCAAACGAAACAAAAAGGCTTTGCATCAAAAACGATGTAAAGCCTTTTTATTATGCCATTCCCCGATAAGAGGCCGGCTCCTTTTTTTCATTATCCTCCATAAGATTCCGTACACTTTCACGTTCAACAAAGAATAATGGCAGTGTCAGATTTTCTTCAACGTTCTCTCCGGATAGGAGATCCAACAGATACTGCGCCGCTTTCATACCAAGCAGTTCGTAATCGAAGGCGACTGTTGTCAATGCCGGATAGACAACAGCACCGACGTCATAGCCGCCAAATCCCACCACAGAAATTTCCTCGGGAACTTTGATGCCGCGTTCATGCAGATAGCGCAGGACACCCAGACTGATATTATCCGTGGCACCGACCACGACCGTCGGGGCCAGCTGCAGGATTTCTTCGCTTTTATTATAAGCGGACAAAAAATCAAAGCCCGTCTCCACAAAATCGACCCTGGCTTCCGGACGGCCTTCGCAGAAAGCCGCTATGAACCCCTGCTTCCGGTCTACGCCAACCGCCTTATCCGTAGAGGTAACACCTGCAAAAACCGCATGCAGGTGCCCCATCTGACGCAAATACGCCCCCATCATGCGTCCGGCACTCCAGTCATCAATCTTGATGCTCGGAACCGCTTCATCCCATTGTCCCGTATAAATAATCGGGACCGGCGTATTCTTAGCCATCTCAATATGACGCGGAGTCAGGCCGACAGAGTCCACCAGAATGCCATCTACGCCCTGCTGCTGAAGATTCTCGATATTCTCGATTTCTTTTTCCTGGGAAAGGTGACTGACCAGCAAAAGTCCCTGATATCCTGCCGGGTCAAGGATGCGGTTGATGCCAGACAAGAGCTTGCCCACGGTCACAGAATCCATGCGCGGCAGCACGATGCCTATGAGCTTGCTTTCCTGCGTTTTAAGGCGTTTGGCAAAAAAATTCGACTTAAAGCCCGTGGCTTCTATCGCCTCGCGGACTTTTTTCTGTTTTTCAACGCTGATATAGCCATGATTCAAGTAACGTGAAACGGTACTCTTCGATACGCCTGCCAGTTCCGCCACGTCTTTAATGGTTACCTTTGCTCCCACAGTATTCCCTCCAGCGCAGGAAACTTTCCCTGCAAAATCAAATATCAGGCAGCTGCCAGTTGATGGGTTCCTGCCCTGTACGTCTCAAAAAATCATTGACCCGAGAAAAAGGCCGGCTGCCAAAGAAGCCCCTCGATGCCGACAGAGGGCTCGGATGCGGTGACTCCACAATATAATGATGCGGATTCGTAATCATCGCTTTCTTGCGCCTTGCCGGCGTTCCCCAGAGAATGAAGGCCATGGGCTTCTCCCGTTCATTCAGCAGCTCGATGATGCGGTCCGTGAAAATCTCCCAGCCCTGACCATGATGAGAATTCGCCTGGTGTTCCCGAACCGTCAGCACCGTGTTTAAGAGCAGAACGCCCTGATCCGCCCAGGGCTTTAAACAGCCATTATTCGGGACTTTGCAGCCAAGGTCTGTCTGCAGTTCTTTGAAGATATTCAGAAGTGATGGCGGCGGCTGCACGCCCGGCAGCACGGAAAAAGAAAGGCCATGAGCCTGTCCCGGGCCGTGATAGGGATCCTGTCCGAGAATCACGACTTTTGTATCCGCATAACTTGTATAATGAAGGGCATTGAAAATCGAGTACATATCGGGATAAACATGATGCGTGCGGTATTCATTGATCAGAAACTGCCTCAATTTCCGGTAGTACGGCTTCTTGAGCTCCGGATTCAGAAGCTCCGCCCAGTCATTATGAAAGATTTCCATGAGCCAACAACTTCTTTCTATCAAATAATGTGCGTCTTTTGGCCTCGTAGCGCTCAAAGGCATATCCCTGTCTTTTTCTGCGTGCCACGAGCTCAAAATCTGTGAGTTCCGGGAAAAAACAGTCTGCCTGATACGTCTGCTGCAGCCGGGTAATATCGGCTTCGTATGCATAAGGCAGCAGCGTCCTATAGATTTCTGCGCCGCCAATACAATAATAACTTCGTCCCGCCCTCTCCTGCTGCAGGCGCCCCAGTTCCTGCCAAAGCTCAGGCAGGCTGCGGCAAAGGACGAATCCTGTGCCGTCAAGAGACCGCAGTGTTTTTGACAAGACAATATTGACGCGGTCTGGCAGAGGACAGCCGCCCGGCAGGGACTCCATAGTTCTGCGCCCCATGATGACCGCCTGTCCTATGGTGAGTTCACGAAAATGCTTCATATCCTCAGGCAGCCGGACTAGTAAATCTCCTCTATAGCCAAGTCCGCCCTTGGCATCAAGGCAGGCGATGAGGCGAAGGGGCCAGGGGTCCGCCAGTTCCGCAGATACAGAAACCTGCTGCTCTGCCGTCAATCGACACCATTCCCGCACAGAACGGCCTTCTATAGACATATCACCGGCAATATCAGCGAGAGGACGCAGGACAAAGGCCCGCTGCACGAGATAGGGATGCGGCAGTGTCAGTTCCGGCTGCACCATCTTCACGCCAGGGATATGCAGCAGGTCAATGTCAATCGTGCGTGCCCCCCAATGCTCATGACGGACGCGTCCCAATTCCTGCTCAATTTGCTGGCAGCTTCTCAAAAGCACCAGGGGTTCTAACTGCGTTTCGACCGCAGCCGCTGCATTGAGGAAGGCCGGTTGATCAAGTTTTCCCCACGGCGCCGTTTCATAAAAGGGTGAAATGGCCACGAGCTTTGTCTCCGGCAGGACAGCCAGACGGCGCAGAGCCTCCCGGAGCGTCTCTCCCCGTTTGCCAAGATTCGCCCCAAGGCTCAGATAGCATATTCTTGCTTTCAATTCTGCCCTTGCTCCCTTACAATACAGACCGACACATCGCGGAAATTCCCGGGGATGGGTGCAGATGGCTTATGGACGGTTATCTCCACTTTCAGGATACGGGCGTATTCCTTTAAAATCATGGCCGCCAGACGCTCCGCTACGGTTTCGATCAGGCAGACCGGCTCTCCCTCTACGATACTGCGGATTTTCGTAAAAACCTCCGCATAATTGACCGTCTTGCTGAGATCATCATGACAGCCTGCTTCTTTTAAATCAAGATACAGTACAGCATCGACAAAAAACTTCTGTCCCTGCTGCCGTTCTTCCGGCAGACAGCCATGATAGCCATAAAACTCCATATGTTCCAATGTAATACGATCCATATGCCCCTCACTCATAACCTTTGAATTTTGATTCCATCCTGCTCAATCAGCCTGCAGGATTGCGTCTGTCATACGGCACATGCGCGCAATCGGCTTAACATCGTGGACGCGCACGATGCCAGCCCCTTTCATAATGCCGACGACACAGGTTGCTCCAGTCGCTTCCATACGTTCTTCTACCGGCAGGCCCAGAGCTGCGCCTATAAAGCTCTTGCGGCTTGTACCTAAAAGCAGCGGATATTCCGTACCATCAATATTCAGGAGTTCCTGCTGACGGCGCAGTACCGTGAGATTGCCCTCCGGCGTTTTGCCAAAGCCGATGCCGGGATCGATAATCAAATTGTCACGCAGCACGCCGGCCTTGTCCGCTATCGCAATGGTCCGGCGGAAAAAATCCTTCATTGTCTCGATGATGTCCCTTTCATACGTCTTGCCATCCTGATTATGCATGACAATGATGGGCAGGCCGGATTCTGCGGCAGCCTTTGCCATCCTGCCCGGCTCTTCCTTATACTGCAGGCCCCAGATATCATTGAGCATATGGCAGCCTGCTTTGGCCGCTTCACGGGCTGTCTCTGCCTTGAACGTATCGACAGATACAGGGACAGGACATTCTTTGAGCACGGACTCCAAAAAGGGCATCAGTCTTTCAATTTCCTGCTCAGCCGGCATAGTCTTAAACCCCGGACGGCTCGATTCTGCACCAATATCGATGATATCCGCACCATCGCGCACCATCTCTTCCATATGGCGCAGGGCCTTATCATGCGTATTCCACTTACCGCCATCTGAAAAAGAATCCGGCGTCACATTGAGCACGCCCATGACGAGCGTGCGCCTGCCCAGTTCCAATTCCTTGCCGTCCTGAAATACATATTTACGTTTTGCGGTCATTTCCGTCTGCCTCCCAATAACATCCATGCCTGCTGACAAAGTGACGCATCCTCCTGAAAAATCCCCAGACATTCTGACGTCATGGTCCTTGTGCCCTCAGCACCTTTTTCACGCATAGTCATGCAAAGCTGCTGGGCTTCTACCACCACTAATACGCCATCCGCAGACAAGCCGCGCTGTATGGCTTCTGCCAGCTGCGCGGTCAATCTTTCCTGCAGCTGCGGACGATGGGACAGACACTCGACAACCTTGACAAATTTACTGAATCCCGCGACCTGCCCATCATGCGGCAGATACGCAAGATTGATTTCACCAAAGAACGGCAGCAGATGATGCTCACATATCGAATAGAAGGGAATATGGCGGATGGCCACAATCCCCTTGGTATCGGAAGCAAAACGTTCGCCCCAGACAGTATCCGGATTTTTGCCGACACCGTCAAATAAGCTGGCATACATGCCTGCCACCCTTGCCGGAGTTTGTTCCATACTGCATTTTCTGAGGTCCAGGCCCAATGCTTCCAAAAAGGCTCTCATGGCCTGTACGGCCTCTTCGTTGATCTCCCCCATATCATCTGCCCTCTCGTTTCCTGCTGATTTATTATATTTTTTATTATAGGAAATCCACGCAAAAAAAACAACCGCCATGGGGCGGCTGCTTTTGACAGAACTGCTTTTTATTTGACCTGGATGGCACCAACAGGGCAGTCGGCAGCGGCTTCCTTTGCGTCGTCCACACTGCCTTCCGGAATCTCCTGATAGCCCTCAGCCAGGCCATCGTCACCGATGCGGAAAGCATCCGGTGCCACATCCGTGCACATACCGCAGCCAATGCAGGCAGACTTATCTACGTAACCTTTCATGATACTACCTCCCTGATATAATACAGCAAAATTAACTACTCTTATCATATCACAGCTGCCTGCCAAACGGCGTAACAAATCTTACGTTTTCACTCGCTCATTTATCCATCCGATTGTCAGGCAGAAAGAAACTCCTGCATGAGCCGTGCAGGAGTTTCTTCATCTAAGGGGGACTCTATTCTATTATGGGGTATCCAGAACTGACTTCTTATTCAGCAATGCCCGGCGTCGTCATCTGACGCGGAGAGAGGATGTGCTCCATCTTTTCTTTGGAAAGAAGGCCTTTCTCCATGATGACCTGACGGATTGGTTTGCCCGTGTTGTAAGCTTCTTTGGCGAGCATAGCGGAATTCTCATAACCGATATGCGGCAGCAGAGCCGTGACAACACCGACGCTCTTGTCGAGCCATTCCTGGCACTGCTCTCTGTTCGGCTCGAGACCGATGAGGAGCTTATCAACAAACGTATTGACTGCATTCGTCATGTACTTCATCGAGTTGAACATATTGAAGGCCATGACCGGCTCCATAACGTTAAGTTCGAACTGACCGTTCTCAACAGCCATCGTAACGGCGATGTCGTTGCCGATAACCTGATAGCAGGACTGATCGAGGACTTCGGCGATAACCGGATTGACTTTGCCCGGCATGATGGAAGAACCCGGCTGACGTTTCGGCAGCTTGAGTTCGTTGAGGCCGCAGCGCGGGCCCGAAGCCATGAGACGGAAATCGTTGGCCATCTTGATGAGGACCAGAGCCGTCGTCTTCATAGCGCTCGACATATCGGAGAAGCCATCCGTGTTGTTCGTTGCATCAATCATGTTGTCAGCCGTAACGTATTTCTCGCCCGTTACTTCGCTGAGCGTCTCTGCTACTTTCTTGATGTAAGCCGGCTCTGCATTGAGGCCCGTGCCTACTGCCGTACCGCCCATATTGATGACATGCAGGCCATCGATGGCATGGTTGATGCGTTTGATGCCGCGGCGTACAGCCGATGCATACATGCCCATTTCCTGACCGAGCGTAATAGGAACAGCATCCTGCAGATGCGTGCGGCCCATCTTGAGGATATCTTTATATTCCTCAGATTTCTTTTCGAGCTCCGTAGCGAGGCGGTCAAGCGCAGCCGTGAGTTTCTTGCCTTTATGGCTCAGGCAGACCTTGATGCTCGTCGGGAACGAATCGTTCGTGGACTGTGCCATGTTGGCATGGTTGTTCGGGGAAATGATATCGTAGCGGCCTTTCGGCTGACCGATGATCTCCAGAGCACGGTTGCAGAGAACCTCGTTCATGTTCATGTTGATGGACGTACCAGCGCCGCCCTGAATCGGGTCAACCGGGAACTGATCGAGGAATTTGCCTGCGATGATTTCATCTGCGGCCTCGATCAGTGCATCACCGATTTTCTTATCGAGACGACCCGTTGCCATGTTGGCCATAGCAGCTGCTTTCTTGACGCGGGCAATGCACTGTACGAAATCCGAATCGATTACCTGATCCGTGATATGGAAGTTATCGATGGCACGCATCGTCTGAACACCGTAATAAACCTCGTCTGGTACCTCGAGTTCACCAATGAAATCATGTTCTTTTCTCATGTTTGCCACGTTCCTTTCTTTTTCCGCCTGTTTCTTCAGGCGGAGCTTGAAATGAAATCTTTGCGTTGTAAGCGTTGTTGTTATTTTTGTAAAAGCTCGGAGGTTTTCATCCCCTCGCTTTGTTGACTACATTGTATCATGTATACAGAATACAATCAAGTACATTTTGTAAAATTTGTCTTTTTTTGTATACAAAGTTACAGATTCTCATTTGCCATTGAACCAGCGGCAATTTTACAAAAGGTACAAAACAGTTCAGAAGGAGCAGATGCTCTCTGCTCTCTTCCTTACTGTCACAAAACAAATCTTAGAACAAACCGATGACTGTCATCCACGGCAGGCCGATGCACATCCAGACAATCAGATGCATGACCGTGATGATGAAGCCGATCTTCCACCATTCACCCTGCTCCATAAAGCCTGCGCCAAAGAAGATTGGCGTAACGCCGCAGCCGTAATGCGTCAGGAACGATGCGCTGTTGCAGAGGATTGCGAGGATGATAGCGGTCGGGATGACCGGAGCACCGGCAGCAACGAGGATTGTCATGAAGGCGATGAACATCGCTGCGATATGGGCACTGTTGCTGGCGAGCAGATAATGTGCGAAGGTATAAACAACGCAGAGGACGATGAGCATCGTCATCCAGGACATGCCAGCGCAGGCTGCAGCCATCGTAGCTGCAAACCATTTCATGAAACCAAATTTCGAAAGATAGGCGGCCATGTTGACGAGAACGCCCATCCATACGAGGACATCCCAGGCACCGTTCTGCTTCGTTACATCGCTCCACTCGATGCAGTGCGTAACCAGCATGGCCGAGAGGCCGAGCAGTGCGACGATCGCCGAATCAATATGATGGATACTGCCCGTTGCCCAGAGGAGCAGGCAGCAAATGAAGATGACGCAGAGGATCTTTTCCTTGCCCGTCATGGCACCCATCTTGCTGAGTTCCTGTTTGGCAAGATTTAAGGTTTCCGGCGTATTGGTGAGTTCCGGCTTGATGAGTTTATAAAGAAGATACGGCGTCACGACCGTGAGGATAAGGCCCGGGATGATGCTCGCCATGAACCAGGATCCCCAGCTCAGGGACTGCCCAAAAGTCTGCTCTGTCAGCGTATTGGCGAGAACGTTGTTCGATGCACCTGTCAGGAAAATGCAGGCCGACGTGATGACTGCGGCATATGCGCTGTACATCAGGAAAGCACCGGTACGCTTGTTTTTGCCATTTTTCTCACAGCCAAGCGCTCTCGTGATACTGTTGACAATCGGGTAAATGATGCCGCCGCCGCGGGCCGTATTGGACGGTGTGAACGGAGCGATGATGAAATCTGCCGCACTCATGACGTAAGCGACACTCAGTGAGCTCTTGCCGAAGCGTGAGAGCAGCATGAACGCGATGCGTTTGCCAAGGCCTGTTTTGATAAAGCCTGTAGCAAACATGAAGGCCGAGACGATCAGCCAGATGGTGCCGTTCGAGAAGCCCTCAAGTGCCTGACCGGCTTTCATGACGCCAAGTACCGGCAGAAGTGCGCAGGCAATCAACGCGATGGCACCGAGCGGCAGCGGCTGCAGGATAAAACCGGCAATCGTTGCCACGAATACGGCAAGCAGGCCCCAGGCCTGCGGGCCCACACCAGCCGGAGCCGGTATGAACCAGATGACTGCGCCGATGGCCACACAGATGAGGCCGCGAAGCAGCTTTCCACTACTAGTTTCCTTTGACATATGATACCCTCCCGTGTCATTAATATGACTTATCTTTTTATTACTGTATTAAATATACATGACCGACTAGGAAAAACGACAAAATCCTACAGATTCGAAGGAATAGTTTTTTTTTACTGACAACTTGTAACATCCATCACAGTCTTTATGCTATAATAATATTGTTGTTTTTAATGCCTTTCATCTATTATTTCCATAAACGATACTATTGTCAGGCAAAATCGCTGTATGATACACTAAAAAACATACATGGCTGTCGATGATAAGCAATCGATGCGATTTCATATTTTCATGCCAGTATCCGCTTTGTCCGCTCACGTAAGGAGATGCTTATGCTCAGTAAACACCGGGAACTCTTTATTTTCATCTGTATGCTGATCATCGTGCCGCTTGCCGGCGAGCCGCGCATTCATCCATTCGGCAATGAATTCAGTACGTTCCGCGTCAGCTTTGGCTCGCCGATGTTTCTGCTCTTCCTGCTGTGGCTGCGCAATGTGCCAATGGCCGTTTCAGGACTGAACGTCGGCATCGTCGTCGTGCTGTTCCGCGCAGTGATCGATACTTTTGGCGGCATGCCGTTTTCCGTGGCCGTCTACAATCATATCCCGACATTTTTCTACTATTTTACTTACGCAATCTGCTTTTCCACGCTGAAGCTCAACCACGCCCCCATCACCACCCAGGCTATGAAGATTGCCATTTGGGCCATCCTTGCCGAGGTCCTTGCCAGCATTGCGGAACTTTATTCCATGGATGTTTTTCTCGGCACGCACGCAGCCGTCATCACCTGGTCCGTGCTGACGCGGCTTACCGTTATTGCCTTTTTGCGCTGCTTCTTTATCCTGAGCTTCTTCTTTCTTTCTCAGCTTTATCTCACGGAGATTCATCTGGCACACGAGTCCCACGAGAAAAACCGTCTGACCATGATGATTGCCAACATCTATGAAGAGGTATTTGAACTGGAACAGACCCTGCATAAAGCAGAAATGGCAACGCATGACTGCTACGGCGTTTATGAAGACCTGCGCAGCCTTCATAATATGGAAGATTTGCCGCATATCACACAGGAAGCCCTGCGCGTTGCCGGAGAAGTTCACGATATCAAAAAGGACAACCAGCGCATCTATGCGGGACTCAGTGAGCTCACCAATCAAACCAACACGCATAAGCTCAATGATTACATGACACCGGCCGAACTCTGCCACCTCATCATCAGTGCTCAAAAAAAATATGCCCGCCGTCTCGACAAGAATATCCTTTTTGAAACGACGCTTTCGGTCAATCTGCCTGAACTTCACGCCTACACTATGCTTTCCATCCTCAACAACCTTACGGCGAATGCCATTGAAGCCATTCATGACAAGGGCAGGATTGCCATAAACATGAAACGGATTGGCACGGAACTTCACTTTGAAGTAACAAATACCGGCAGTTCCATCCCGCTGCGCCGTCTCCCGCAGATTTTCCGCCCGGGGTATACGACAAAATACGACAGTGACGGACGCGCGTCAAGCGGCGTCGGCCTTACTTATATCAAAGCACTTGCAGAATATCTCGGCGGCGGCATCACGGCGGCCTCGGATGGCAAAGACATGGTTACGTTCCACATCCATCTGCCGCTTGCCCGTATCACTTCTGCACAAAAGAAAGCACAGGCTGCTGCCGTCGCTCCCACACCGCCAACACCGCCAAAGAAAGGACCGATATCATGAACATCATGCTCATCGATGACGATGAAGCCATCCGCGATATGCTGCAGGATATCATTGAAGACTACGAACTCGGCACGGTTGTCGCCTCCCTGCCCAGTGCAGCCAACCTCACGGCGACAGAACTCATTGCCCGCCATATCGACCTCTTGATCATCGATATGCTCATGCCTGACTGCGACGGCATCGATTCCGTACGCAAATTCCACGACTTTCCCGGCAAGATCATCATGCTCTCTCAGGTTGTCAGCAAGGACCTCATCGGCAAGGCGTATGAAAGCGGCGTTTACGCTTACATCACCAAACCCCTCAACCGCAATGAAATCATCAGTGTCCTGCATTCTGCCGAAGAGCACATCCGTCTCGAACGCTTTGCCCATACCCTGCAGAGCACCCTGCAGACAACCCTGAATCCGGTCGCTGCCGTGCCCGTGCAAAAGCAGGTCACGCCGCGGGAAAAGGCTGCGGCGCTTCTGAAAGAGCTCGGCGTTGCCGGCACAACGGGCTACGATGACCTCATCGAAATCATCGACTATCTGCAGGCACATAATAACAGCAGCACCATTCCCTCCCTCAAGACCATTTTCACGGCCATTGCCAAAGAACACGCTGCCGAAAATATCCAAAAAGAGGCCAAGACCATTGAGCAGCGACTGCGCCGCGCCGTTTTTCAAGCCATGGTCAGCACGGCTTCCATGGGCGTCGTCGATTACACGAATCCTAAATTTGAAGAATACGCACCGTTTTACTTCGATTACGCGGAAGTCTGCAGTATCATGCGAACCATTCAGCAAAATGAGAAACCGCAGATATCCAAAGTGCATATCAACACCAAGAAGTTTATTCAGGCACTCTATACAGCGTCCTCAGAACACTGACTTATCCACAGAACTATCCACAAAACGACAATGAGCTGTGCATATCTCTCGAAAAAATACAGAGTTATGCACAGCTCATTGTTTTTAACTTATGATACGGATGTAAACTGTTCTCAAAAATCCGCCTTAATCAGCCTTTTGAGGAAACTTCATTATATACATCCTTCAGCAGCGTTTCCTTGCGCAGGGAGAGGCATTCACAGCGGCGGTCATCGGCATCGATCTCGCGGATCGTCTCTAAAATGATTTCGCCAATCATCGGCGCATCGTCGTAGAAGATATCGGCCATATCCTTATGCGACCATTTCTCGCGGATGCCCTCGCCGTAATTAACGGTAAAATAAAGCCCTGCATAGCAGGCGCCGATTTCGCGCGCGAGATAGACTTCCGGCGCGATGCTCTGGCCGACGATATCCGCATGGCCGTTCATCATCGCGACTTCAGCAGGGCTCTCGAAATGGCGGCCGTCCGTCACGGCGTAGGTGCCGCGCGTAAAGACGCGTCCCGTAAAGCGTTTTTTCGTCGCACGAATCAAAGCTTCACGCATCTCAGGGCAGAGCGCCTGACGCATGATTAAAAGATAGCGGCCATCGAGCATGACGTCCTTGCGGACGGAAAGGTCGAGATAATCATCGGGAATGATGAAATCGCGCAAGTCGAGGAGTTTGTTGACCGTGCCGACACCGCCCTCGGAGATGATGCGCTTGACGCCGGCTTCGCGGAACGTCCAAAAAACCTGACGTGAAGCATCGGCACGCGTCACGCCGGAACGCCAGCCATGCATGCGCACGGTCAGCACGCGTTTTTCACCGACGCAGAAAAGCCGAAAGGCCGGACTTTTGCCATACGGCGTTTCAAAGTAGAGATTATCAGCAAGGATTTTGACATCCTCATCGGGCAGATTGGCGGGAAAATTGCTCGAAAGCGTGCCCGAGCCGCCGACTACGGCGTAATCTGCCTTAGGGATATCCTGTCTTTCTCCTTCTATTGCCATAAGGTTTCCCTCCTATAGTACAAATAGTACAAATATCACAAGCTGTCAGAAGCGGCGGATAATGCGGTACTCCGTATCGCGCTGCGCGGCCTCGCGGCCTGCCCCCTTGATGAGTCCGACCATTTTTTTCGTCGACATGTCGTAAAGCGTACCGGCCGCCCGCACGACATTTTCCTCGAGCATGATGCTGCCGGCATCGTCAGCGCCAAAGCCCAGTGTCAGCTGGCCGATGCGTTCACCCTGCGTGACCCACGAGCCCTGAATATGCGCGATATTGTCCATATAGAGGCGCGAAAGTGCCAATGTCCGCATATAATCCCAGCTCGATGTCTTTTCGCCGCCGAGTTCCGTATGGCTTGGCTGGAACGTCCAGGTAATGAACGCGCGGAAGCCTCCCGTCTTATCCTGCAGACGGCGAATCTTTTCCATGTGCTCAATGCGCTGTGCCATCGTCTCGCCAAAGCCGATGACCATCGTCGCCGTGCTCTCCATGCCGATGGAATGCGCGCATTCCATGACGTGCAGCCAGTCGTCCGTCATGATTTTTTTCGGGCTGACTTTTTTGCGCACCTCATCGACGAGGATTTCCGCGCCGCCGCCCGGCAGGCTGTCAAGACCGGCCTCCTGCAGGCGTTTCAAGGTATCGAGAATCGAGAGCCCCGCCTCGCGCGCAAAATGCTGGATTTCCGTCGCCGTAAACGAATGAATGGTAATAGAAGGGAAGTGCTCCTTGATGAGCCGCAGCATTTTTTCATAATAGGCAAGGCCGAGTTCCGGATAGAGGCCGCCCTGTATCATGACCTGTGTGCCGCCGGCTTCTACCGTCTCGCGAACCTTCTCGAGAATCTCTTCATGCGAGAGAAGATACGCGTCTTTGCTGCCCTGTCTCCTAAAAAAGGCGCAGAAGCGGCATTCGTTGACACAGACATTCGTGTAATTGATATTGCGGTCGATGATGAACGTGACCGTATTGCCAAAGCGCTGCTGCCGAATCTTATCCGCCTCACGTCCCAAAGTGATGAGGTCACCATGCTCTAAGAGCTCCGTGCCCTCTTTTTCTGTCAGCCGCATCTTCATTCCTCCCTCTCTCCCTGAATTGGCCGAATTGGCTGGTAGAATGTATCGCGTTCAACGGGCTCATAGCCGGCCTCGCGGATGATTTTTTCAAGCTGCGCACGTGTGATGCCCGTCTTCGTCTTGGCGCCGGCCGCATGGATGATTTTTTCCTCGCCAATCGTGCCGTCGAGGTCATCGGCGCCAAAGCCCAGCGCGAGCTGCGCGACGGGCATCGTCAGCATAATCCAGAACGCCTTGACGTGGTCGATATTGTCGAGAATCAGGCGGGAAAGTGCCATCATCTTCATGTCTTCCCAAGCCCCGACGCGCTGCAGATGGTATTCTTCGCCGAGCTTTGTATGGGCGGGATGGAACGGAAACAGCATGAAAGCCTGAAAGCCGCCCGTCTCATCCTGAATATCGCGGATGGTAAAAAGATGCTGCAGACGTTCCTCGATCGTCTCGACATGGCCGTACATAATGGAAGCATTCGTGCGGATACCGAGCCCGTGTGCCGTTTTCATCGTCTCAATCCATTCGGCCGCCGTCGCCTTTTTCGGGCAGATGATTTTGCGGACGCGGTCGGATAAAATCTCCGCGCCGCCGCCCGGCAGGCTGTCAAGACCCGCTTCCTTCAGGATTTCCAAGACTTCGCGGATGCTCTTACCCGTCATTTTCGAGAAATTGACAATCTCGACAGGCGTAAAGGCCTTGACATCGGCCTTTGGCAGGGCAGCTTTTACCTGACGCACGACCTCCACATAATACGAAAACGGTTTATCCGGATGAAGTGCCGAAACGATGTGGATTTCCGACAAATCCCTGACCTGCTTTGCCTTCTCAAGAATTTTTTCGATATCGTCATGCTCGTAGACAAAGCCGCGCGCATCGCCTTCTTCGACCTGAAAAGCGCAGAGCGGACAATTGGAGCTGCAGATGTTCGTCAGGTTGATATGACGGTTGACCGTGTAAAAAACCTGATGGCCGCTCTTTTTCTCCTTGGCTTTCCGCGCGCAGTCGGCCAGAAAAAGCAGGTCATTGTCCTCATAAAGTGCCATGGCATCGGCAAATGTCAGCCGCTCTCCGGCTGCGGCTTTCGCCCTTGCCGTTTCAATTTGCTTCATATTATATGCCTCTCTCATTCAATGATGCGCAGGATATTAAAATTGCAGTCACAGGCTGCCGGAATTCGGCCGGCTTCCTTGATGATGCGGATAATGCTGTCCTCACTCAGGGCCGTCGGACTCTTGGCACCGGCATCGTGCAGAATGGTTTCCTTGTGGATGGTGCCGTCGATATCATTGGCGCCAAAACCAAGGGCTACCTGCGCCACAGGTACGGTCAGCATGACCCAGTACGCCTTGATGTTTTTAAAATTGTCGAGCATGAGGCGGGAAATCGCCATCGTGCGCAGATCATCCCACATGCTCGTCTGCTTGATATATTTGCCGAGTTCCGTATGTTTCGGCAGGAACGGGAAGCAGATGAACGTCTGGAAACCGCCTGTCTCATCCTGCAGCTCGCGCAGGCGCAGCAGATGGTCCACACGCTCTTCGAGCGTCTCGATATGGCCGTAGAGCATCGAAGCATTTGATTTGATGCCGAGTTTATGCGCCGTGCGTGCGACACTCAGCCATTCATCCGCCGTGGCCTTATTGGGACAGAGCTCCCCGCGCACGCGGTCCGACAAAATCTCTGCGCCGCCGCCCGCAATGGCCTGCAGGCCGCCGCGGTCGCGCAGCTGGCGCAGCACCTCTTCGACAGAAAGGCCGGAAATCTCCGCAAAATGCGTGATTTCCACACCCGTGAAGCCCTTCATATAAAGCTTCGGGAATTTTTTGTGCAGGGCTTCGACAATGCCGAGATAATCCTCGAACGACCAGGTCGGATGAAGTCCCGAGACGACGTGCAGTCCGGCAAGATTTGGGTCCTTCATGGCATCCTCGACCACCGCGATGGCCTGCGCCTTCGTCATCGCATAGGCACCTTTTTCATCCTCATCGCGGCCAAAGGCACAGAATTTGCAGTGCGACGTGCAGATATTCGTCAGATTGACATGGCAGTTGACGTTGTAATAGACGATATCGCCGCATTTTTCCTTACGTACATGGTCGGCAAGAGCGCCCAGCCAGGCAAGGTCATGACAGTGAAACAGGCGGATGCCGTCCTCTCTCGTGAGGCGCTTCCCCTGCATCACCTTCTCTTCAATATCCTGATATTCACGCGTAGCTAACAAAGCAAGACCTCCATATACATGATTGATACACTGCTGCTTCATGATAAGCAGCATAAATCCGTTCGCAAACCCTTCTATTATATCATTGAATGACCATCTTTCCTAGGATAAAAATCATAGAGAATCATGTCATTTAATACACAACAAAAGAAAAGTGCCTTTCAAAAAGAAAAGCACTTTGCGGCAGAAATCATATATTCCAGTTAAAGATATTCTTCGAAACGCTTCATATCGAGCACGCGAATGCGTTTGCCCGAGACCTCGAGCAGGCCGTCCTTCTGCATGGCCGAAAGCTCGCGCGAAAGCGACGGACGCGTGACCGCGAGGTAGGCCGCGAGATATTCACGGCTTGCCGTCAGCTCAATCTGTCCGCTTTCATCCATGTTCTGAAACAGGAAGCGCACGACTTTTTCACGCAGGCTGCCGCTGGCAAGCACCTTGATGCGCCCATGCATGAAATACGCCTTGCGCGCAAAAATGCGCATGAGGTTCCGTTCCACGAGCAGCGCACTGCGGGAAAGTTTTTCCTTCTTCCCGCCCAGCGAAAAGAAGCGGCTGTCGATTTCCAGAAGCTCTGTATCTTTCGCAGCTTCTACGTAAATATCGTAGGGCTGTTTGAGCACTTCGTAAACCTCGCCGAACATATCGCCCGGTTCATTGATTTCCGAGATAAAGATACGGCGGCCCGAGAAGGTATCCTTGAGGATGTGAACTTCACCGCGCAGCAGGATGTATAAAGAATGCGGCAGGTCGCCATCGTAGAAGACAATCTCTCCTGCCGAAAATTTGTGGCGCCGAACCTGACTCGAAGCTAAGAGTTCTGCAATTTCCGCGTCATCCATGCCCATCGTCAGGCTGCTGCAGCGCAGGATTGAGGCCGCTGGTGCGGATTGACCGGCGAGCGGGCTGCAGGACGGCCCCTTTTCGCCCGCGCTCATTCCTTGACGAGGAGCTTTTCGATCTCCACGACGTACATCGTATGGTAATCGTTCTTGTACCATTTTTCATCGCAGCTCTTGTCAATGAAAAATTCCGAAGCGAGAGGCTGGGCGTAGAGTTTGCGGCAGAGCATTGTCACGCGCGCTTCGTCGAAGTAGGTGCGGCCGTTATCGTGCTCCATGGTCAGGCCGGCTTTCTTGATTTTATCCTCATCGCGGCCCGAGACCGTGCCGAAGTAATTCATCATCTTACGGTAATCCTCGGTAAAAACCGAAAGCGTCAGGCCTTCTGCCTTATCGACGAACTCCTTTGTGTAACGCGTCGGACGGATGAAGATGAATGCCACCGGTTTGCCCCACATGATGCCGAGGCCGCCCCACGAAGCCGTCATCGCATTGGACTTGCCATCGTACTCGCCTGTGACGAGCAGCCACTCCTTGCCGATGACCTTGAACGGACTTTCATTGAATTCAAACGGGGAAACTTCTTTTACTGCCATGATGCTCTTCCTTTCCTTGTGATGCACCCTGTTTATTCACAGCTTATCCACAAAGCACAGGGGATATCCACAGCTTTTCCATGGATATCCCCAGATTTCTGTGGATAAAATCTTATTTTTTCGCCTGCTCTTCTTTTTCAAGAGCATCGTCAAGCGTATGCCAGGCGAGTACCGCACATTTAACGCGGGCCGGCATATTCGAGACATTCTTGAGAGCCAGTGCTTCATCGAGCTCTTCGAGTTCATCTTCATCCGTGATTTCACGCTTGATCATGCCGATGAATTTCTCCGCGAGTTCCTTGGCCTTCTCGACTTTCTGGCCGCGGATCAGGTCAATCATGATATCCGTCGAAGCCTGCGAGATGGCGCAGCCGACGCCCGTGAACGATGCATCTTTGACAATGCCGTCTTCAATCTGCAGTTCGAGTGTGATTTCATCGCCGCAGCTCGGGTTATGGCCCTTAAGGGCACACGTGGCATGGTCGAGATGATGCTTGTTCTCCGGATTGCGGCTGTGTTCGCCGATGAGCTCCGTGTAAATATCTTCAAGCGCCATAGCCAAGGACCCCCCTTACCTTCTTGAGGGCGTCAATCCAGCGGTCGATGTCCTCGCGCGTATTATAAAGGTAGAAACTTGCACGGCAGCTGGCATTCTGCCCCAAATAGCGGTGCAGAGGCTGTGCGCAGTGATGGCCGGCACGAATGGCCACACCGTAGCTGTCAAGGATGCTCGCGACATCATGCGGATGAACGTCCTTGACGTTGAAGGCAATGATGCCCGTCTTGTTGTCGCGCGTCGTATCGCAGCCATAAAGTTCAATGTACGGCAGCTCGCGCAGCTGCGGCAGGGCGTAGTCCACGAGGTCTTTCTCAATGGCCTCGATGCGGTCAAACGTGATGTTCTCGAGGTAATCGATGGCAGCCGTCAGACCGGCAGCACCGCCGACATTCTGCGTGCCAGCTTCGAATTTCGCCGGCAGCTCGGCATACGTCGTATTCTGCTCTTCGACGTACTCGATCATGTCACCGCCGCGCAGGAACGGAGGCATGGCATCGAGGATGTCGTATTTGCCGTAGAGCACGCCAATGCCCATCGGCGAAAGCATCTTATGACCGGAGAAGGCGAAGAAATCGCAGTCGATATCGCGGACATCGACTTTCATGTGTGCGACGCTCTGCGAGCCGTCGACAACGGCAACCGCGCCGACGCTGTGAGCCTTCTTGACGATTTTCTTGACATCATTCTTGAGGCCGAGTACGTTTGAGACCTGTGTCACGGCGACGATTTTCGTCTTTTCCGTGATTTTCGTCTCGATATCCTCATCCGAAAGATTGCCATCCTTCTCGAGGTAAATATACTTGAGCACCGCACCCGTCGACTTGGCGACAAACTGCCACGGCACGAGGTTGCTGTGATGCTCGGAAATCGTGATGACGATTTCATCGCCGGCCTTGACGTTGTGCAGGCCATAACTGTAAGCCACGAGATTCAGGGCTTCCGTCGCATTCTTCGTGAAGATG
Source organism: Mitsuokella apri (assembly GCF_047974105.1). Lineage (NCBI taxonomy): Bacteria > Bacillati > Bacillota > Negativicutes > Selenomonadales > Selenomonadaceae > Mitsuokella > Mitsuokella apri. The sequence goes on along the minus strand of NZ_JBHYRS010000005.1, from coordinate 196,050 downwards.
ATTTCAGCGGGGCGCGCAGCATTGATGAATTTTGCCGTACGCACGCGCGCATTCTCGTAGATTTCCGTAGCTTTGACGGAAAGTGCATACGCACCGCGGTGCGGATTGGCGTTGCAGCCGCCGTAATATCCGCAGATGGACTGGATAATCTGTTCCGGCTTCTGCGTCGTCGCGCCATTATCGAGATAAGCAATCTGTTTCCCGTTCATCTTCATTTTGAGGAGCGGGAAATCCTTCAAAAATTCCTGTGCATCAGCCATTCGAAAGTCTCCTCTGCAAATACGTATCAATTTCTCCCTTGAGCTCTTCATCCGGGATGCGGTCGAGCACCGGATTGAAGGAAGCCTCGACGACGAGACGCTGTGCTTCTGTTAGGTCAAGGCCGCGGCTCATGAGATAAAAGAGTTTATTTTCATCCATCTTGCCGACGGAAACGGCATGATGGCCATCGACATCGTCTTCATGCGAAAGCATGATTGGCACGCTGCGGTTGCGGACATTGGGAGAGAGCAGTACGACTTCCTCGTTCTCACGTCCGACCGAACCCTTGGCACCTTCGAGGAAGTCGAGTGTGCCGCGGAAAATCTTCTCGCTCTCGCCGAGCAGCGCGCCGCGAACCTGCATATTGGCGTCCGTGCGTTTGCCGCCCTGGCGGATGACGTAGTTGAGGTCGATAAGGCTCTTGCCATCACCGAAATACAGTCCCCAGACATCGGCCTTCGAGTCATCGCCGGCGAGGTCGACATAGAGCTCCGTCGCCGTCTGCTTTGCACCGGCTTCGACTACGGTATAGGAAAATTCTGCTCCCTTGCCGACAAAAACCTTGACGCGGCAGGTATAGAGCTTGTCAGCCGGCACGAGCTGGGCATTGACGAGATGAAGCTTCGCGCCATCCTCAAGATGCACCTGCAGTTCGTACTGGCCGCCCTCGCGCTGCGTCAGGACGACTTCGTCCTGCCTGCCTGCTTCGACAAGCAGCTTCTGCGTCTTTATATTTTCATCGATATCAGCCGGAATCCTGCTCTCATTGACGCCGAGCCAGCGCCAGGTACGCATGGGGATCCGGGAGAATGTTTTCAAATCTGCCATATCAGCCCATCGTCCCTTCCAATTCAATATTGACCAAATTATTCATTTCTACGGCGTACTCGAGCGGCAGCTCCTTGGCAATAGGCTCAACGAAGCCGCGTACGATCATCGCGCGGGCCTCATCCTCATCGATGCCGCGGGAAGTCAGGTAGAAAATCGCTTCATCGCTGATGCGGCCAATCTTGGCCTCATGCCCGATATCGGCCTCATCGCCCTCGATATCCATGACCGGCAGTGTATCACTGCGCGATTCATTGTCGAGCATCAGCGATTCGCAGTTAACCGAGCATTTCGCAAACGGCGCACGGCGCGTAACCTTGACAGCACTGCGGTATGTGGCCTTGCCGCCGGCTTTGGAAATCGTACGCGTGTTGATATTTGCCGACGTATGCGGCGCTGCGTGGATGACGCTGGCACCCGTATCGAGGTTCTGCCCCTTCGAGGCAAACGTGACGCCCGTAAATTCACAGCGTGCGTTCTCGCCGTGCAGGATGCTGCACGGATAGAGGCACGAAACATGCGAACCGAACGAGCCCGAAACCCACTCGATGATGCCGTCTTTTTCAACGAGGGCGCGTTTCGTGTTGAGGTTCATCATGTTGCGCGACCAGTTCTCAATCGTCGAATAGCGCAGGCGTGCCCCCTCCTTGACGAAGAGCTCGACGCAGCCGGCATGGAGATTCGTGACATTGTACTTCGGAGCCGAGCAGCCTTCAATGAAGTGCAGGCTTGCACCTTTTTCTACAATAATCAGCGTGTGCTCGAACTGGCCGGCACCTGCCGCGTTGAGACGGAAATATGACTGCAGAGGAATCTCTACATGTACGCCTTCCGGCACATAGACGAACGAACCGCCCGACCAGACGGCACCGTGCAGGGCCGCAAATTTATGGTCTTTGGGCGGCACGAGCGTCATGAAGTACTCTTTGACGACATCCTCATGCTCGCGGATGGCCGTTTCCATATCCGTGTAGATGACGCCCTGCTTGACAAGGTCATCCTGAATGCTGTGATAGACGACCTCAGAATCATACTGCGCGCCGACGCCCGCAAGACTCTGCTTCTGCTCGGCCTCTGGGATGCCGAGGCGGTCAAATGTATTTTTGATATCTTTCGGCACTTCCTGCCAATTGCCCGTCATCTTGGCATCCGGCTGGACGTACGTGACGATATCGTCCATATTGAGCTCGGAAATATCCGGGCCCCAGGTCGGCAGCGGCAGCGAATTGTAGACCTCAAGGGATTTGAGACGGAAATCGAGCATCCACTGCGGGTCATGCTTGCGTTTCGAGATATCGCGGATGATATCTTCCGTCAGGCCGCTCTGCGCCTTGTAGACGGAGTGGTCCGCGTCTTTGATATCGTAAAGCGTACGCTCGATGTCTTCGACGTACGTCTTTTTTTTCGGTACAAATTTTTCTTCAGCCATCGCGCGCCTCACTTTTCTGCCTGAGCATCGAGGATGTGCGTAAAGCCGCGGCGGTTGATTTCATCGATGAGCTCCGGACCGCCCTCTTCGACGATTTCGCCGTTGATGAGGACATGAACCTTATCGACCTTGAGTTTTTCGAGAATGCGCGTGTTATGCGTGATAATCAGGCAGCTGTTGTTCTCGTTGTGGAACTTTGCGACGCCTTCCGAGACAATCTGTACGGCATCGACATCAAGGCCCGAATCCGTCTCATCGAGCAGCGCGAGTTTCGGATTGAGCATAAGAAGCTGCAGGATCTCGTTGCGTTTTTTCTCGCCGCCCGAGAAGCCTACGTTCATATAGCGCTCTGCATACTCAGGCTTCATCTTGAGCTCTTCCATCGTCTGTTTAAGCTGACGGCGGAACGGGATGATTTTAACGCGTTCGCCCGAGATGGCCTGCTTTGACGTGCGGATCATGTTCTCGACCGTGATGCCCGGGATTTCCTCCGGCGTCTGGAACGAGAGGAACAGGCCCTTGCGCGCGCGTTCAAACGTCTTGAGGTCTTTGATATCCTCGCCTTCGAAGTCAATCGTGCCGGAGGTCACCTCGTATTTCGGATGGCCCATGATGATGTTCATGAGTGTCGATTTGCCGGAGCCGTTCGGTCCGAGGATGACATGCACTTCACCCTTGTCGACTTTCAGACTCAGGCCTTTGAGGATTTCCTTGCCTTCGACGCCAGCATGGAGATCCTTGATTTCCAAAAGATTCTCTGCCATATATAAAACTCTCCTTTAAGATTTAAGCTCTGGATATTTAATCCTTACAAAATTACTCGGGATTGATAAATCCATTGTATGGCCTGCATCCTAAAAAGTCAATAGCAATAAGCACAATCTATAAGTTTCAACTATATATATGCCTTATTTCCATAAAAAAAGCTCCCCATAAGGGAAGCTCTATGAGAAATATCACAAAATACGCGATACGCGGCTTAATTTAAAAAATCAAAGTGACGTGCGAGCGATGCCGCAATGCCATCCTCGTTATTCGACAGCGTGATTTCATCGGCCATATCCTTGAGTTCATCGCAGGCATTGCCCATGGCCACGCCATGGCCGGCAAAATCAAGCATGCTCATATCGTTCTGGGCATCGCCAAAGGCCATGACTTCACTGCGTTTAATGTCAAGGCGCTCACAGACGCGCGCAAGCGACGTCGACTTGCTGACGCCTTTGACCGTTGCCTCGTAAAACCACGGTGCCGACTGCACGAAAGAAAGCTCTTCCTCAAAGCCGCGGCGGATATCGGCAAGGTGCGGCACGAGAATCTCATTTGGCGCAGCCGTCAGAATCTTGACCGGCGCAAAGCCGCGCTCTTCCACGGCATCGGCAATGTTTTCGACAATCTCGATCTTGAGATTGTTGTTGCGGCTCTCATCCTGCACCTTATGGCGGCTGGCATCGGTCGTGAAGATGAATTCACCGTCATCGACGATTGGCGAAAGCTCCGGATAAGCTTCGAGATGGCGCAGGAAGCGCAGTGCCGTCCCGCGGTCAATAGCCTGCGAGAAGAGGATTTCTCCCGTCGTCGCATCCTTGATCTGGCCGCCGTTATACGAGAGCAGCAGGCCGTGGTAATCCCTGAGTTCAAGGGCATTGGCCTCACGCATAAGCCCCGGTGCCTGACGCCCCGACGCCAGCACAACCGTCACGCCATGCTGCTGCACCGCTAAAAGTGCCTCACGCGTCTTGGGGGTAATCTTCTTCTCATCATTATTGAGTGTACCGTCGAGATCCAAGGCAATCATCTTATACATGAATCGTGTCATCCTTTCCGGAGCATCCTGCTCCGCACAGTCATCTGTTTCCTTCCATTTAAATAAAAATACCGTAATCGCGAACATTATAGCAAAAAAGAAAGCCGGTATCAATCCGCAAAGTGCCATAAGCAGGAAAACAAACGGTTCGAAGCGAATAAAAGATAAGAATATCTCCAAATGCAGCACAGAAAGAAGATCGTACCATGGTAACCATCAAACAGATTGCCGAACTCTGCGGAGTCTCACGCGGCACAGTAGACCGCGTGCTCAACGGCCGCGGCAAAGTCAAACCGGAAAAAGAACGTCTCGTCCGCGAAATGGCCGAAAAACTTCATTATCATCCGAATCCTGCCGGCAAGGCACTGGCCGCCCGCAAGAAGCATCCCATAGTCGGTGTCCTGATTGTGTCAGACGGCGTCCGCTTCTTCGATGATGTTCTGCATTCCATGCATCGCATGGCCGACAAATTTTCCTCTTACGGCCTCGAGGTCATCTGGCGCAGCATGCGCGGTTTCGATATCGACCGCCAATGTGAAATCATCGATGAACTCAAAGCGCAGGGCATCAATGCCTTAATCATCGACCCTCTGAATCATCCGCGCATCATCGAGAAAATCAATGAGTGCGTCGCAGAAGATATTTTTGTCGTCACGCTCAACAACGATGTCGAAACGTCCAAACGTCAATGCTATGTCGGACCGGACTACCCCAACGGCGGCAGGACTGCCGCGGCTCTTTTAGGCATGATTCATCCGGGTCCACTGTATGCCGGCGTCCTTTTGGGTTCTCTCAACATGCTCGGCCATCGCCAGCGTCTTGACGGCTTCCTTGAAATCATGAAAAAACATGCCGACTTTCACTTTCTTGGCGTACAGGAAACAGAAGATGACGATATGATTGCCTATGAAGATATCCGCCAGCTGCTCTTAGACCGCCCCGAAACAAATGCCCTCTTCGTCATCTCGGCCGGCGCTTACGGTGCTGCCCGCGCCGTTCTCACCGCGAAGCGCCAGGACATCACTCTGATTGTCTTCGATACGATTCCCACGACCATTGAAATGATGAAAAAAGGCGTCATTCAGGCTGCCATCTACCAACATCCGCATCAACAGGGGCAGCGCTCGATGCAGATTGTCTTTGATTATCTCGTCAACGGCATCAAACCCGAACACGAAAAATACATCATGCGCAACGAGATCCGCATCCTGCAAAACGTAGAAGGATGACTCCTTAACAAAAAGCTTCTTATTAGATAGTAAGATATACGAAAAGCGCATCCTCAAAACGAGGATGCGCTTTTCTGGTGTATGGATTTGGTCTTTACAAGAAAGAAGGGAATCAGCAAATTTCTACGAGATCCATGCCGAGCATCGTGCCGAGGTCGTGAATCTGCTCTTCCGTGATGCGGAAGGAAAGGACCGTATGATGGCCGCCGCCGGCGTGAATCCAGGCCGTCGCACCTTCCTTAAGGCCGACTTTCGGCGTCCAGAGCTGCTTTGCAACCGGCAGATGCGGCGTCTCGGCCTCGGCCTTACGGCAGTCAACCGGGTAACTGATCAGGCGGAAGCCTTCGCGGAAGTCCGCAACCGTGCAGTCGATGCCTTCGCCGTCAGCACCGGTGAAGACGAGACGGGCCGGATCATCCTTGCCGCCGATGTCGAGCGGATGGACTTCAACGCGCGGCTTGTCGCTGGCAATGGACGGATCGACTTCGAGCATATGTGCGCCGAGGATGGCTTCATGGCCTTTGCGCAGGTCGAGCGTGTAATCTTCCATGAAGACCGTGCGGTCGTTGTGTGCCATGATCTTCAGCAGACGCGTGAGGGCTGCCGTCTTCCAGTCGCCTTCAGCGGCAAAGCCGTAGCCGTCGCGCATGAGCATCTGAGCAGCGAGGCCCGGCAGCTGTTTGAGACCTTTGAGGTCCTGGAAATTCGTCGAAAAAGCCGTATAGCCCTTGTCATCGAGGAATTTCTTGATGCCGAGATACTCGCGCAGCTGATAGCGTACGGAGCTCTCAAATTTTTCGGCGCTGTTGTTCTGCGGATTGAACGTGTAGTCTTCCTGCAGCTTCTTGTATTCTTTGTCGATGTCTTCTTCGCTGACCGCATCGACTACTTCGACGAGGTCACCAACCGGCCAATAGTCGACCGTCCAGCCGAGCTGGATCTGAGCCTGTACCTTATCACCCTCGGTAACAGCGACATCGCGCATCGTATCGCCGAAACGGCAGACCTTGATCTTGAAGCTCTCGTTGTAAGCGACGGCAACATCTTCCCACGAAGCGATTTCCTGCTGAACTTCTTCATCGCCCCACCAGCCGTAAACGACTTTGTTGTTGAGGTGCAGACGGGCATTGAGGTAGCCGTACTCGCGGTCGCCATGAGCACTCTGGTTGAGGTTCATGTAGTCAAAGTCAATCGTATCGTACGGGATCTTATTGAGGTACTGCGTAGCGAGGTGCAGCAGCGGTTTCTGCAGGAGTTTCGTGCCGCGAATCCAGTTCTTGGCCGGAGAGAACGTATGCATCCACGTGATAACACCGGCTACTTCGTCATTGTAGTTGACATCCTTCATGAACTGCGTGATGCCATCGGCCGTCGTCATGACACCCTTGAACTCGATCGGGTACGGCAGCTTGCCGCTTGCATTGAGCTTGTTGACGATGTCTTCGGCATCGCGGGCGACGTTTTTGAGCTGTTCCTCGCCATAAAGGAACTGGGAACCAGCGACAAACCAGAATTTGTAAGCATTCGAGAGTTTCAGCATGATATGGACTTCCCTTCTGAAATCAAATTTCCTAAAATCAAAAACTTTTTATTTATGGGTAGCACCGCTCTTGGACTTGGCGTTGTTCTGACCATAGTAGGCATTGGCGCCGTGTTTGCGGTAATAATGCTTGTCTAAGAGGAACTGCGGCACGCGGATATCGGCACGCGTGAGCTGCAGGGCATGGTAGTTCATCTCGGCGACGACTTCGAGGATTTTCGCATTCTCGACAGCCTTTTTCGGGCTCGGTCCCCAGGTGAACGGGCCATGCTGCTTGACGAGAACAGCCGGTACGGCATCAGGGTCAATGCCATATTCTTTGAACGTGCGGACGATGACCTTGCCCGTGTTCTCTTCATAGGCTTCTTCGATTTCCTGTTTCGTCAAAGCATCGGTCACAGGAACATCGCCGTAGAATGTATCGGCATGGGTCGTACCCAGTGCCTCAATCGGCACACCGGCTTCGGCAAAAGAAACGGCCCATTTGGAATGCGTGTGGACGACAGCCTTGATATTCGGGAATGCCTTGTAGAGTACAAGATGCGTCATCGTATCGCTCGAAGGATTCATCTCGCCTTCGACGACATGGCCCTCAAGGTCGACTACAACCATATCCGAAGGCTTCAAATCTTCGTACGGCACGCCCGACGGCTTGATGACGAAGAGGTTCTTCTCACGGTCGATGCCCGAGACATTGCCCCAGGTGAATGTGACAATGCCGAGTTTCGGCAGCATCATATTCGCTTCATAAACTTCCTGTTTGAGTTCTTCTAACATATATAATAGGATCCTTTCAAGAAATTACGCTTCCGTACGGTCTGCTACAGCTTTGCCTGCCTGACGTTCGACTTCCAAACCTTCTTTATAGGCTGTGATGAATTTCTGGCAGCCGAGACGTCCTGCTTCCGTCGGCAGCAGTGTCGAGCTTTCCGGATTGTGGAAGACATCGTCATCGAGGAAGTCGGCCAGGGCTTTTTCGCCATGCCATTTCGCAAAGACTGCGAGCACAGCCATGCCCCACGGGCCGCCTTCCCCTGCCGTCTCCATGACGGTGATTGGCAGGCCGAGGCAGTCGGCAAGGACCTGCTGACCGATGACCGGCGTCTTAAAGAGGCCGCCTTGGGCAATCATGACATCTGTCTGCACGCCCTCTTCCTTGACGAGAATATCCATGCCAATCTTGAGTGGTGCAAAGCAGCCATAGAGCTGAGCAAGCATAAAGTTTGCAAGGTTCATTTTGCTGTGCGGCGTACGCACGAAGAGAGGTCTGCCTGTCTCCACATCGGTGATATTTTCACCTGAGAGGCAGCTGTAGTTAAGGAGTCCCCCGGCATCGCGGTCTGCCTTCTGCGAAGCCTCAAAGAGCGTCCGATAGAGTTTCGCCGGCGTCTGACCGTGGCCGATGAGCTCGGCAAATTCGCCAAAGAGCTGCACCCAGGCATTGAGGTCACTCGAGCAGTTATTCGTATGAACCATGGCTACAGGCGCGCCGTCTGGCGTCGTCACGATATCGATATCGCGGTGAACCGCCTTTAAAGGTGCATCGAGTACGTTCATCGAGAATGCCGACGTGCCGACGGAGATATTGCCCGTGCGTTTGCGCACGGCGTTCGTCGCGACCATGCCCGTGCCGGCATCGCCCTCAGGCGGCGCCATCAGGGCTCCCGGCTCAAGTTTGCCCGTCGGGTCGAGCAGCCATGCGCCTTCTTTTGTCAGCTGGCCGGCTTTCGTGCCGGCGCGCAGCGGCTTTGGCAGGATTTCCCCGAGCTTCCATGGATACTTCTTTACTTCAGGCAGTGCGGAGAATTTCTCCACCATGCCGGCATCGTACGTGCCGGTCTGCTCGTCAATCGGGAACATGCCCGAAGCATCGCCGATGCCGAGGACCTTCTCACCGCTGAGCTGCCAATGTACGTAGCCGGCCAACGTCGTCAGAAATGCGATATCCTTGACATGCGCCTCATCTTTGAGGATGGCCTGATAGAGATGTGCAATGCTCCAGCGCTGCGGAATATTGAAGCCGAACAGCTCCGTAAGTTTCCCGGCAGCCTCGCCCGTGATGTTATTGCGCCAGGTGCGGAACGGTGCGAGCTGCTTGCCGTCTTTATCAAACGGCAGATAGCCGTGCATCATGGCGCTGACGCCAATCGAGCCGATTTTCTTGATTTCCACATGATAGCGGCTCTGCACATCGGCCGTCAGGCTGTGGAAGCAGTCCTCAATGCCGAGCCAGACCGTTGCCAGATCATACGTCCAGATGCCGTCCACGAGCTGATTTTCCCAGCCGTAGCTCGTCGAAGCCAGTGTCTCGCAGGCTTCATTTACAAGCACCATCTTGATATTCGTCGAGCCGAGCTCCAGGCCGAGGGCCGTGCGGCCCTCCTCTATCGCTGCAGCATTCTTTTTCAAATCCATGGCAAATGTCTCCTCGATGTAATAATGGACTTATGCGTTATGCACAGAAGCTTTGGCAGATTTTTTCGTACCAGCTGCTTCGATCTCCTCAAGCGTATGACCGCGCGTTTCCGGCACGCAGTTGCGGATGAACGCAACGCCGAGCAGGCAGATGACACCGAAGATGGCAAATACAGCTGCCTGCGAGAACGAAGCCGTCATGATTGGGAACAGCAGACCAACGAGGAAGGAACCAATCCAGTTGAACGAGGAAGCGAGACCAGCTGCGCGGCCGCGGATAGCCAGCGGGAAAATCTCACCGACAATAACCCAGGTCAGCGGAGCCCAAGTGAAGGAATAGAAGGCAACGTAAATGCAGAGGAAGAAAACAATCATCATCGGGTCTGCATCCGGAATGATGCTGTTGATGACTGCCGGCAGGATGAACGAAAGGCCCATGATCGTGCCGCCGACCGTCAGCAGCGTGCGGCGGTTGAATTTATCTGCGATGACGAGGAAGATGAGGGAGCCGAGAACGAGCAGGATGCCCTGAATGATCGGCCACATGAGCTGCGAACTTGCTGCCTGGCCCGTTGCTTTTTCAACAATCAGCGGAATGTAGTAGAAAATTGCGTTGGCACCCTGGAACTGCTGGAAAGCGGCAACGCCGACACCAGCCGTAACGAGGTAGCGGTATTTATCCGAGAACAGCGTGGCAAGCGACGGTTCCTTCGTATTGGCTTCCGTCGTCGTCATTTCCTTGATGTCGGCGAGCTCTGCCTCGACTTCTTCTTTCGTGTTGCGGATGTAACCGAGCACACGACGTGCCTGGTCAACAAGGCCATGTTTTACGAGGAAACGCGGCGACTCCGGCAGGCGCAGGACACCGAGGAACAGGATCAGGGCAGGAACAGCGGCAAGGCCGAGCATAAGTCTCCATGCCATCGTTTCCGGCAGGTCCTTCAAAAGATAATCCACAACGTAGGAAAGCAGCATGCCCGAGACGATCATCGTCTGGTTCAGGCCGGAAAGACGGCCTCTGAGGCGTGCCGGCGCCATCTCCGACATATAAGCCGGAACCAGCGCGGAAGCTGCACCAACAGCCAAGCCTAAGAGGATACGCACACCGATGAGGTAATACTGGCCGTTGTGCGGTGCAATACCTGAGAGAACAGAACCGACGACAAAGATGATAGCCGAGATGAGAATCATCTTGCGGCGGCCGAGACGGTCGGAAAGCTGACCGGCAAGAGCACCGCCGAAAATAGCACCGAACATGACGGCCGATGTGATCCAACCGATGATGCCCGCATTGCCCTGCAAGTTCCAATCGTTCTGCAGGAACGGCAGCGCACCGGTCATAACGCCGATATCATAACCAAAGAGGATACCACCGAAGGATCCAAAGAAATAAATGAATGCGCTGGGGATTTTCTTCTCCGGAGCATTTCCTGTGCTTGTTACCATTTCTTGTCTCTCCTTTGTTTATAATTACCACATTTTACTCTGTTTTGCTCTTTTGTGTTCGAGCACATCTGATGGTTTTAATATATCACGATGCTTCTGATTTGTCAATCTATTTTTATTCTTTTTTATTTATTAGCAGCTTATCCATTTCCTGCTTATCATTGTATTAATGTACTTCATACGAACAGTTATTATCGATATGATAAAACAGCATAAAAAAAGAGCCTCCGCGAAACAATGCGGAGGCTCCTCACCTTACTCACAATATGCGAATTTAGCTCAGGATATCACAATCAAAAGATGTCGTTGGCGATGACGATCGTCTCGTCGCGGTTCGGGCCGACGGAAACGATGCCCAGGGCGATGCCCGTAACTTCTGCCATGCGCGTCAGATACTTCTTGGCGTTCTCCGGCAGGTCTTCGTACTTGCGGACTTTCGTGATATCGCACTTCCAGCCCGCAAATGTCTCGTAAACTGGCTCGACTTCGGCAAGCACCTTGAGGCTGGCCGGAATCTCGTTGAGCAGTTTGCCCTGATATTTGTAGCCGACGCACATCTTGATCTCATCGAAATCATCGAGGATATCGAGGCGCGTGACAGCCATGTAATCAATGCCCGAGAGGATGCCGGCATAGCGGACAACGCAGGCATCAAGCCAGCCCGTACGGCGCGGGCGGCCCGTGACAACGCCGTATTCATGGCCGACTTCGCGCAGCTTATTGCCGATTTCGTTGAGCTGTTCCGTCGGGAACGGGCCCTCGCCGACACGCGTGCAGTAAGCCTTGACAATGCCGACAACCTTGTCGATTTTCTGCGGAGCTACGCCGGCACCAATGCCGACGCCGCCGGAAATCGGGTGCGAAGCCGTGACATACGGATACGTGCCGTAGTCGATATCGAGCATCGTGGCCTGAGCACCCTCGAAGAGGATCTTGCGGCCTTCTTTGATTTCTTCATCGAGCAGGGCAATCGTATCGCAGACATACGGACGCAGACGGTCTGCATAGCCATTGTATTCTGCAAGGATTTCATCATAGTCAAGAGGCTCGTGGTCATAGAGAAGCTTGAGCTCGCGGTTCTTGATGGCGAGATTTTCCTTCAGGCGTTTCGCAAACTCTTCCTTATCGATGAAATCGCAGACGCGGATGCCGATGCGGTTGTCGCGGTCGACATAGCACGGGCCGATGCCGTTATGCGTCGTGCCGACTTTACCTTTGCCGCGCGCCTCATCTGAGAGCTGGTCGATCAGGCAGTGATACGGCAGAACGAGCTGCGCACGGTTGCTGATGCGGATGCCCGAAAGGTCAATGCCGCGCTCAGAAAGAGCGTCCATCTCCTGCAGCATGACTTTCGGATTGAACGCCACACCATTGCCGACCACGCAGTGCGAACCCTTGAAAAGGATGCCCGACGGCATCAGGCGCAGTTTGTAATCGACGCCATCGACGACGACCGTATGGCCGGCATTGCTGCCGCCCTGAAAACGTACGACCGTATCCGCCTGCTGTGCGAGATAGTCGACGATCTTGCCCTTGCCTTCGTCGCCCCACTGCGTACCCGTTACTACTACTGTTGACATAATCTGTCTCTCCTTTATGAATCGACATAGAAAAGCCCTCTCCCCGCAGGGAGAAGAGGCTTTCTTTCATTTATTCATTTATTATAGGTCTCAAAGGCCGAAGCGCTCAAAGATCATATCGACATGGCGCAGGAAGTATTTATAATCGAAGCAGTCGTCGATTTCTTCCTTCGTCAGATACTTCGTGATGTCCGGGTCATTCTCAACGCTCGTGCGGAAATCCTGACCTTCCATCCAGCGCTTCATGGCATTGCGCTGTACCCACTTGTAGGCATCTTCACGCAGTACGCCCTTGTCGACAACCGTCAGCAGGATGCGCTGGCTGTAGATGAGGCCGCCCGTGCGCTGCATGTTGTGAAGCATCTTTTCCGGATAGACGAGCAGCTTATCGATGATATCCGTGAGCTTCGTCGTGCAGTAATCGAGGTTGATCGAGGAATCCGGCAGGATGACGCGTTCAACGGAGGAATGCGAGATGTCGCGCTCATGCCAGAGCGTGATGTCTTCCAGAGCTGCAACGGCATTGCCGCGGTTCAGGCGGGCCATGCCCGAGATGCGCTCGCAGTTGATTGGGTTGCGCTTATGCGGCATAGCCGAGGAACCCTTCTGTCCCGGGGAGAAGTACTCTTCTGCCTCACGGATATCCGTGCGCTGCAGATTCCGGACTTCCGTCGCAATCTTCTCAAGCGTCGAGGAGCAGATGGCAATGGCCGTAACGAATTCTGCATGACGGTCACGCTGGATAACCTGCGTAGCGAGACGGACCGGCGTCAGGCCGAGCGTCTTGCCGACCATCTGCTCGATTTTCGGGTCAATGTTGGAGTACGTGCCGACAGCACCCGAAAGCTTGCAGACCGAGACGATTTTCTTGGCATGCTCCATGCGCTCGATATCGCGCTCGATTTCAGCGCTCCAGAGCAACATCTTGAGGCCGAACGTCATCGGTTCAGCATGGATGCCATGCGTGCGGCCAATGCACGGCGTATGTTTGAATTCCTTAGCGCGGCGGCGCAGGACCTCACGGAATTTCTTAAGGTCGTCGAGAAGGATATCGCAGGCATCGCGCATCATCATGCAGACAGCCGTATCCTTGACGTCCGAAGAAGTCAGGCCTTTGTGGATATACTTGGAATCATCACCGACATTCTCTGCCACATTCGTCAGGAATGCAATGATATCATGATGCGTAACAGACTCAATCTCGTGGATGCGGTTGACGTCAAACTTTGCTTTTGCACGGATGTTCTTTGCGGCCTCTTTCGGGATCTCGCCAAGCTCAGCCATAGCATCGCAAGCAGCCATCTCGACATTCAGGATCTGCTGCCACTCATTTTCGATAGACCAGAGATGGCCCATTTCCGGATTGGTATAACGCTCGATCATTTAGTGATTTCCTCCTCAATTTCCTGGCGGCATCTCTGCACCGCGGAAGTGAAAACACGACGAAAAAACTCAAATTGACTTTTCCTCCGCCTATACTGACGGTCTTACCTATGAAAAGCCTCATTTTGAGTTTGGAGAAGTTACCGATATTCCCTTGTCTATCATATCATTTTGCAAGGGCCAGTGTCAATGAATGTCAACAGAGTTCAGCATGTTTCCTTCATATATTATAATAAAAATAAGCTGCACGCCATGCATGCAGCTTCTGCTTTCTCTTTGGTGCTCGCTGAGGGATTCGAACCCCCGACCCCCTCCATGTGACGGAGATGCTCTAGCCAACTGAGCTAAGCGAGCAATAAAAAAGGTTTCGCCGTTTGACGAAACCGTACATTCTGAAATGGTGGGGTTAACAGAATTCGAATCTGTGACCTCCTCGATGTCAACGAGACACTCTAACCAACTGAGCTATAACCCCATGTCTTAACGACAAGATTTATTATACGGGATGGCAAAGGAAATGTCAACAAAAAAATCAGGATTTCTTGAAAAAATTTTAAGAAGCCCCTTTTGACACCTCAGCGTGTTATAATAAAAGGCGAACACACTGTCATAGTTTTGGGGGTATTATAATGAAGGATTTACTCGACGTCCATATGCATACGCTCGCCAGCGGCCATGCCTACAACACAATCCGCGAAATGATTGCCGCGGGCAAAAAACACGGCATAGAACTTGTCGGCATTGCCGACCATGCTCCGGCCATGCCGGGCTCCACGCACCGCTTTTACTTTGAAAATCTGCGCATCTTTGACCGCAAAGTCTACGGCGATGAAGCCGGCGTGGAACTGCTCATGGGCGTAGAACTCAACATTCTGAACACCACAGGCAAAGTCGATCTTGAGGAAAAAGGTCTGCGCGCTGTCGATTACGCCATTGCCAGCCTGCACGATCCCTGCATCAACCCGGGCACGAAGCTCGACAATACGACAGCCATCATGAGTGCCATGTTCATCCCTCAGGTCAAGATCATCGGCCATCCGGACAATCCGGTCTTCCCTGTCGACTTTGACCAGATTGCCAAAGCTGCCAAGGAACGCCATGTCCTGCTCGAATGCAACAACAGCTCTTACCGCCCCGGCGGCAGCCGCACAGGTTCGCGCGAGCTCGCCAAAGAAATGCTGCAGGCCTGCAAGAAATACGGTACGCACGTCATCATGGGCAGCGATGCCCATATCGACCTCGATGTCGGCAATCATGCGCTTTCTCAGGAAGTCATCAAGGAAGCAGAATTCCCGGAAGAACTCGTCATCAACAGCTCGCCAGAAAAATTCAAGGAATGGATTCGCGAATAAAGCATTTCCAGTATACATTTCCATGACATTTCCGCCATATTTCCGGAAAATTTCATCTCATAAAGCCTCTGTCATATTGACGGAGGCTTTTCCTGTCAATATAATAGTAATGTTGTAAAGATATCTTATCCATCTATAAGAGAAAAAGGAATGGTAAAAAAAATGAACTTATTCCGCACCAAAAGCATTGAGCAGATGCGCGAAACGGCTGCCCATTCAGGCATGGCCAAGACGCTTGGCGCTTTTGACCTCATCCTGCTCGGCATCGGCTGCGTCATCGGCACAGGCATCTTCGTCCTGACAGGCGTTGCGGCTGCCAAATACGCCGGACCTGCTGTCACGATTTCCTTCATGGTCTCAGGCCTTGCCTGCGCACTTGCAGGACTTGCTTACGCAGAGTTTTCCTCCATCGTACCGGCGTCCGGCAGTGCTTATACGTATACATATGCCTCCCTCGGCGAGTTCATCGCCTTCATTGTCGGCTGGAACCTCATCCTCGAATACACGGTTACGGCCAGTGCTGTTGCTTCCGGCTGGTCGGGCTATGTCACAGGCCTGCTGCTCTCTGCGGGCCTTGACCCGGGTCACGCCCTGACACATGTGCCGGCCGACGGCGGCATCATCAATCTGCCCGCCATCTTCATCACACTGCTGCTTTCGGTGCTGCTGATTCGCGGCACGCAGGAGAGCACAAAGCTCAACCGCATCCTCGTAGGCGTCAAGCTCACGGCCATCGCGATTTTCCTGCTGCTCGCCATCCCGCATGTCAATACGATGAACTGGGAGCCCTTCATGCCCTTCGGTGTTTCGGGTATTTTCGGCGGCGCGGCCATTGTCTTTTTTGCCTATATCGGCTTTGATGCCGTTGCCACGAGTGCGGAGGAATGCAAGAATCCGTCCCATGACCTGCCAATCGGCATCATCGGTTCGCTCGTCATCTGCACAGCCCTTTACGTCGTCGTGGCCGGCGTGCTCACGGGCATCGTGCCTTACACGGAACTCAACAATCCGGAGCCTGTAGCCTTCGCCCTGCGCTATATCGGCTACAATCTCGGTTCGGCCATCGTCGGCGTCGGCGCCATTGCCGGCATCACAACGGTCCTTCTCGTCCTGCTTTACGGCCAGGCCCGCATCTTCTTTGCCATGAGCCGCGACGGCATGGTGCCGGCCCGCGTCTGCAAAATCCATAAACGCTATCATACGCCGTACATCGTCACGGTCATGGGCGGCATCTTCGTTTCCATTATCGCAGGCTTTGCGCCAATCGGCGTCATTGCCGAAATGGCCAACATCGGCACGCTGTCTGCCTTCCTCGTCGCTGCCCTCGGCGTCATGGTCCTGCGCATCACGAAGCCCGATGTGCCGCGCACATTCCGCTGCCCGCTCGTCTGGCTCATCGCCCCCATGGCCGTACTGACCTGCGGCTACCTCATGTACCATCTGCCCTGGGAAACCTGGGTCCGCTTCATCGTCTGGTGCACATTTGGCTGCCTCGTCTACTTCGGCTACAGCTATCAGCACAGTGCTCTTGCCCATCCGAACCATGACGAAGAAGAATAACATACTGTTTTTCGTAAAAGGCCCTGTCAAAAATCACAGGGCCTTTATTTTATACTTTGACAAAGTTTATGACCTGGTATAAAATTAGTCTGTAACGACGAAGAATTTATCCTCTGCTATGGGGGCACTTGCCCTAAAGGAAGGAATACAATGTTTGTACATGAACTGATCTATCAGGGAAAACCTGATTCTCTCGCCATTGTCGACCATGAACGCCGCATTACCTACCGCGAACTGCAGCAGCATGTCGCTGCCTGCCGCAACCGTCTTTATGTTGCCGGTGTCCGCGTGGGTGACCGCGTCAGCATTTTTTCGCGCAACAGTGCAGATTACATCTACGCCTACATGGCCATTGCTTCTTTGGGGGCCATTGCCGTACCCATCAACTTCCAGCTCAGCAGCCGCGAAATTGCCTACATTATAAAGGATTCGGGCTCCCGTCATATCCTGACTTATCAGCCTTTGAATCTCGTCGATGCGCTTGCGGCCCTGCGCTGCGATATGCGCATTATCCAGCATGATATCCGTCAGGCCGGCAAAATAGATGAGACCATTCCGGCAGCACCGCCGCTGCCGCCGACTTTCGATGAGCAGAATCCCTGCGTCATCATCTACACGTCAGGCACAACGGGCTCGCCAAAAGGCGCCGTACTCTCCCACCGCAATCTCATCGCCAATGCCGGACAGATGAGCTTCATGGGCTGCAAAGCAGAAAACGTGGTTCTCTGCGTTCTGCCGATGTACCACTGCTTCGGCTGGACCTGCTCCGTCCTCTACCCGCTTTACTGCGGTGCTGAAGTCGTCATCCTCGATTCCTTCACGCCGAAAGAGACCATCAATGTCATCCGCACGGAAAAAGTCAACGACCTCTACATCGTGCCGTCCATCTGCAGCCTCCTGACGAAGCTCGCCACGAAGGAAGATATGGCTTCCCTGCGCCTGGTCGTCTCGGGCGGCACGACGCTGCCTTTAAAGATTGAGCAGGATTTCATGAATAAATTTGGCGTGGATATCTGCGAGGGCTATGGTCTTTCCGAGACCTCTCCTGTTGTCACGATGAATCCGCCCGAAAAGCCAAAAGTCGGTTCCTGCGGGCCGGTCGTACCGGGCATCGCCTGGAAGCTCATCAATTCGGACGGTGAGGAAGTCCCGAAGGGCGAAGCCGGCGAACTCATCGTCAAAGGTGACAACGTCATGCTCGGCTACTGGAATCTTCCGGATGCCACGAAGAATGCCCTGCGCGGCGGCTGGTTCCACACGGGCGATGTAGCCCGCGCCGATGAAGATGGCTACATTTATATTGTCGACCGCCTCAAGGACATGATCATCAGCATGGGCGAGAATATCTATCCGCGCGAAGTCGAAGAGCTCATTTATCAGTTCCCCGGCATCAGCGAAGCAGCCGTCATCGGCATCGATGACAAACTGCGCGGACAGGCCGGCGCCTGCTTCTACAGCCTGCATGAGGGTGCCACCATCAACATCCGTGAACTCAAGAAATTCCTGCAGGCCAACCTCGCGCTCTACAAGATTCCGCGTGAATTCCATGAGCTCGCTTCCCTGCCGCGCACTTCAACCGGCAAGATCGCCAAGCGCCAGATTCTCAAGGACTTTTTAGCCAGCAAGAACGCTGAAAAATAAAAATAAAACTATCAAAAAAGAAGGTCTCAGCAGGGGCCTTCTTTTTTTGATGGAGTTTTGATGAAATTATTTTTCCATATCCTGTGCGATTTTCTGCAGGTAATCAATGAGCAGTTTTTCATCCTCATAAACCTGACGGCTCTTCTTCGTGACAATGCCAGAATTAATATAGAACGGCTTTTCCAAAGAAATAGGCACCAGATTCTCACTAGGAAGAACAGCCTGCCTTGCTAAAAACGTCGAACAGATGCCGCTCTCCACAAGATTTTTGATTGTGTGCAGATACGGCGAGTAATGAATGATATTAGGTTTGCAGTTATATTCGGCAAACAAGTCCTGAACCATGCGGTAAATGAAGAAGTGACTGTCCAGCATGACGAGTGGTTCATCGGCAAAATCGTCAAAGGAAACCTTCCTGCGTTTGGCCAGTGGATGATCTGGATACGTAACAAAGCAGCACTCGCAGTCATACAGCTTCTGATAAAGAAGTTTTTGGCTGAAGCCCGTTGTGTAATTCGTCAGGGCAATATCGAGTTTTTCTTCTTCCACCATCTGCAGGGCACTGATGCCGCCCGTCTCGATGATTTCCAATTTAATCTGCGGATTCTGCTTGCGGAACTCCCCGAGAATGCGCGGCAGAAAACGCGTGCCAATCTGCAGAGGCAGGGCCATGCGGATGTGATTGCGATTCTGTGCCATATCCTGTACTTCGACTTCCAGCTGGTCAATCTGGCTTAAAATGTGGTTGATTTTAGCAAATAATTTACTGCCCTCCGGCGTCATGACGAGTTTTCGTCCTTCACGGTGAAAGAGATTAAGTCCGGTCTCCTCTTCCATCGTCCTCATGGCCACGCTGATGGTCGGCTGCGAAACATGCAGATGTTCTGCTGCTTTCGTGATATTCTGCCACTGACACACCTCGAAAAAATAACGCATCTGCGTCAAAGTCATCATATATAACACCTTTCCTATATAACGCGTATAACGCGTAAAGCTTGTACATCCATCTCGATATTGTCATTCGTTTTACTCATATTATAGCATAAAGCTATGATAAACACGGTAAGAAAGCGCACAAAAAAACTTCCCTCAGGCGGGGAAGTTTTTTGTGCATCACATGAAGTATTCTTTATTTTGTTTTTGCCTTACAGATGCCATCGGCCCAGTCAAAGAGTTCTGTCAAGTCATAATCGCCGGCATGGCCTTTGCCCCACGGCGAAGCAAAGTCCACGTCATAGCCATGGTCCATGAGAGACAAAGCAAGAATGGCCGGAATGGCCAGCGCCGTATCGCGGTCTTTCGCCCCGTGGCGGATGCGCCAGTGCGGAGCCACTGTGACACCTTTTTTGCCGATAAAATACAGCGGGTTCATGCGGCGGATGTCATCCCAGGTCGCCATCGTCGCCCCCGGTGTCGTATCGCGCGTCAGGGAAAAGCCCGTAAAATGGCGCGGCGTATTGTCGGACGTGCCGAACTCATCGTTTTCGCCAGAGCTCAAATCGAATTTATCAAAGGCCGGTGCTGCCTTGAGGCGCGTTGCCCAGGCAGCGTACCCGGCAAGGTCAACATCCTTGACATTGCCATCTTCAATAGTCAGCCAGCCGAGGTCCGAAAGGTCTTCCCCTGCATCGAGGGCCGTCTGAGCCGAAGCTGCATAGATGGATTTGATATAATCTGCAAAGGTCCCCGTGCCATCTTCATTGAGCGTCAGGGCCCTGCCGTTCTGATCCGTGAGGTTCAGGCTGTTGACATAAGCAGGGAAAAGCGCCTTGAGCTGCTCAGAGGCCGTGATTTCGGCAGCCGTCATCGGCGTGGCAGCGGCTGTTTCCGTCGGGGCATTTTCCGGACGGTCCGTCACGGTGCCATCCTGGTCCTGACCATCGGCTGTTACGGGCTGTACAACGGGCCCCGGTCCCATCGGAATGACAGTATCGCCTGCCTTGAGAAAGGCAGGCATCTGACCTGGCTGCATCGGAATCATCGGGCTGCCAGATCTCTGATATGCCTCATTGACGCCGTTGAACATCCACTCATAGGCCATATCCGCATGGTCGAGGTTCGTAATCGGGCAGTAGTCCATCGAAGCAAAGATATCATCGCGCTCGCCCGCTGCCCCGACGGCCTTGAGCTCTGCGCTGTATTCTTTGCTGTTGCCCGTTGCGCCGAGCAGGGCAGATAATGCGCCGCCCGCGCTTGTGCCGTCTGAAATGATCTTATCCGTGTCACCGGCTGGCAGACGGTGCCTGTTATGACGCAGATAACGGACCGCGGCCTTATAGTCGACAAGAAAGGCCGGTGCCTTGCCCACATACGTTTTGCCGTCATCGCCTACCGTCGTGCGGCCGCGGACAGCCGGAGCTGCAACGACATAGCCTCTTGCGAGGGCCACGAGCGAAGCGTTCGCGCCGCCGGACATTTTATCGTCTGCACTCGGCTCCTTGATGTCGCCCGGCATATAGCCGCCCACGCCGTTTGGCAGGAAAATCGGTGCCGTCTTAGCCGTATAGCCATTGACCGTGCCGCCCTTTTCAAAATAGGCCTCCGGAATGAAAATGCTCATGGATTCTGAAGCCACCGAAGCCGGCTTCGAGACATACGGGATATTGCGGTAAGCGCGGAAGGCGACATCCTGCCCATTGAGCTGCAGCGTTTCCTTCGTATAATTTTTCGCATTGAACTTCAGGCTGTATTTCTGCTGTTTGGCTGCAGCCTGTTTTTTTGTCGTTGCCTTTGCCGCCGTGGTATTATCCTGTGCTGCTGCCACGTTCTTTACCGCAGCGGTCTGTGCCGCGCCATCTGCAGCAGCTGCCTGCGCTGCCCCTGTCGCAAAGGGCACAGTCAGAGCGCTGACCGCCAGCATCGTCAAAACAGATTTCTTCAGATTCATATCATCCATCCTCTCATCTCATCCAGTCATTTCCTTCATTATATCATGCTATTTTCTATCCAGCATATCCGTCATGAAGGAAGTTGCAGAAGTTCCCGACAATAGAAAACCGCCATCCAGGGATGGCGGTTTTCTGTTCTCAGTCGAAATTTACGCTTCTCCTTTCTATACACCAAACTGCGTATCAGGTATCAGTATCAGGTGTTCTTGGCAATGACAGCACCGACCACGGCGCCGAGCACAGCGGCGGTCGTGACTTCACCAGTCGAATGCGAGCTGCTCGAACTCTTCTTAGGCGGCTTGCGGTTGTGGTCGTAACGGCCCTGCTCGCCATCGCGGCGCTGATATTCCCAGTTGCGGTCACCTGTATCATGACGGTTATTCTGCTGTTCATAACGCGGCGGCTCGTGGCGCGAGGCAGCCTCGGCCGAAACCGTCAGCGTCGTGCTCGCGATGCCAAAGCTCATGAGGCCTGCAAGGGCGAGGGCCATGCTCTTTTTCCACGCTTTTTTGATATTCTGGATTTTCATAAGGATCGCTCCTCTCATCTTCTATTCCATCGCAAGGGGCTTTTGCCTTCCTTGATGATGGCTCTATTCTAAAGCGGCGAGCTTGCAATCCCTTTAATCGGGCGTTGGATTTTCGTTAAATCTTTTCTGACGAAGAACATCAGAAATAAGAGAGAAAGTTGCGTGCAATGGCGGATAAATAGCGTTCCCGCGGCCAAATGGCAGCCAGGCGCGTATAAAGAAATTTTTCTTTTATGACCTTGCAGTGCAGATTGTCATGCGCCGCCAGAGAAAGGGCAGACTGCGGCGCGATGGCAACGCCGAGTCCCGCATTGGCCCAGAGAATGGTCGTGCGGGCATCATCATTGAGGCAGCAGACATCCGGCGTAAAATCATGGGCCGCAAAGGTATCCATGAGCAGCTGCTCAAAGCGGCGATAGAGTATTAACGGTTTTTCCGCGAGTTCTTCTGCCTCTATTTCTGTTTTCGTCTCATCCCAGTCGAGTTCCGGCGTCATCGCGGCAATCATGGGCTCCGGCTGACGGTACTTGCAGTTAAAATGCACCGCGTTAAAAGGCGTGCGCACGATGCCGATTTCGATGATGCCTTTTTCAAGCAGATTGATGAGCTGATATGTATTGCCATCGTGAATTTCAAAACGCACATGCGGAAAATGTTCGCGAAAAGACTGCATGCCCTCATTCTGCAGGACATTGCCGGATGATGACACAGTCCCAAGTGACAGTGTCCCGCGTGTGCCCTGTTTCATATCCTGCATTTCTCTTTTTGTCATCGCGGCCATGTCGAGCAGCTGTGCTGCGCGCTCCGCAAGCAGCCTTCCCGCATCGGTCAGCTCGATGTGATGCGGTCCGCGGCGGAAGAGCTTCATGCCAAGTTCATCCTCGAGCATTTTCATCTGGCTGCTCAGGGGCGGCTGAGCCATATGCAGCCGGCGGGCGGCCGCTGTAATCTGACGTTCTTCTACAATGGCGAGAAAATAACGCATCTGCTTTAAATCCATAGTACCTTCATTCCTCTCTTGACTTCATATTGTTCTCAGATGGCAATAACGGGATACCGATACGCGTGATATACTCACTGGGATTGGCGGTCCCCAAATCCTCAATGATGCTTTCCTCATAAGAAAACGCGCCTGCCTGCAAATCGGGATGTGACAAAAGATACTGACGCAGTTTTTGATAAGAAGCATGCGTCGCCATATAGTCACCTGAAAAATACGTCACAAGGTAGCTGCCGGCCGGCCGGACCGCACAAAACTCCGCTGGCACATTCTGCAGGGATTTTGTCGTCACGGTAAAAAAACGTGTCAGGATATGCTCATGCCCCTGCAGAATATCTTCTTTTGCTGCCATAGCGCCAAATGCCGTGCCAGTCGTCAGATTATGCTCCAGCATATAGCGCATATGCTCCATGATAATGCGCTCCACACTGCCCTGATTCCCCTGAAGCATGAATTTACGCACGGAGCGCGAATAAATGAGTTTGGCCGCCGGCCATTTCTCGATGACCACTTCACCGCAGCGAATATTTTTGACAAGGGCGAGAGTATGACGCTGATTGCGCACAATCTCCTTCATATATTGAAGCTTGCAAATCTCTTCATCCAGCCAAGTCTCCTGTTCCGCGAGCAATTTTTCAAGCCCTGCCGGACTGCGGTGTTCCATATATTCCTTGATTTCCGAAAGGTCCAGCCCCATCTGACGCAGCATGCGGATCATGATGAACGGATAACACTGCCTTACCGAATAATAGCGATAGCCATTTTCGCCAACATGGTCCGGTGAAAAAATGCCCTGCTCATCATAATAATGAAGCGTACGCTTATTGACGCCGCAGAGTTTGGCAAATTCTCCTGTGTGGAAACTCAGACCGCGTTCCATTTCGAGCCCTCCTTGACTTTACAGTGACTGTATACTTTACCATGAGTATAGAACATTTTTCTGAAAGGATCTTGATAACATGAATACCGCTTTGAAATCGCCGCTCGGCAGGCATTTCAAACTTTTGAGCCTGCTGCGCTTTGCCCTGCCGTCCATTGGCATGATGATTGTCATCTCCCTCTACACGGTAACGGACGGCATTTTCATCGGGCGCTTTGCCGGCAGTGATGCACTGGCGGCTTCGAATATTGTTTATCCTGTCATCAATCTCGTGCTCGGTCTTGCCATCATGATGGCCTCGGGCGGCTCGGCCCTCGTGGCCAAGAATCTCGGCGAAGGGAATCTTTCGGCTGCACGCCGCCGCTTTTCTCTGCTCGCCGTCGTGACCTCGGTCATGGCAGGTTTTTTCGCCCTGCTGGCCTTTCTGGCAGGCGACGGACTGCTCGTTTTGCTCGGCGCTTCTGAGGCTCTGCTTGCCGACTGCCGTGCCTACCTCTATGCCCTGCTGCCCTTCTATCCCTTCGCCGCTTTGATGATTCTCTTCAATTCCTTCTTTATCGCCGATGGCCGTCCTACACAGGGATTTATCGTATCGATACTGGCAGGACTCACCAATGCGGGTCTTGATTACCTCTTTCTGGCCCATCTCGGTTTTGGCATAGCCGGAGCAGGACTCGCTACAGGCCTTGCTGACCTGCTGGCCGCCGGCATCGGTCTCGTCTATTTTTCCCGCTGCAGCCGTCTCCTGCGCTTCACTAAACCTGCTGTGGAATGGCGTGCACTGGGGCAGACTATGTACAACGGCAGTTCTGAACTCGTCACCCAGCTTTCTGTCGGCATTACGACATTCCTTTTCAATATCATGACCTTCCATTATGCCGGGGCTGACGGCGTAGCCGCTATTTCCGTCATCCTCTACGCAGAGATGCTGCTGACCGCTGTCTATATGGGCTTTGTGACTGGCACAGCTCCGATTTTTTCCTTCCATTTCGGAGCACGCGCTTTTTCCGAACTCCTGCGCCTTGTCAAACTCAGCCTCGTCATCATCGCAGGCTTCGCCCTGCTCTCCTTCAGTTTTGCCCATCTTTTAGCTCAGCCGCTCATCATGTTATTCCTGCCCGAAGGCGGCCATGTCTATGATATCACGCTCACGGGCTTCCGCCTGTTCTCCTTCTCCTTCCTGCTCTGCGGCTTCAATCTCTTCATTTCCGGATTTTTCACGGCCATTTCGGATGGGCGTACTTCTGCCCTGATGTCCTTTGCCCGCAATCTGCTGGGAATCGTCGTCTATCTGCTGCTTCTCCCTCAGGTCCTTGGCCTTACCGGTGTATGGCTGGCCGTACCGGCCGCCGATGTCACGGCATTGGCATTCGGCACGTTCCTGCTGCTGTCCCGCCTGCACGACTTCGGCCAGACGCACGAGCTCCGTCCTATCTAATCCTAAGCAAAAGCACAGCAAAAAACTCCGCACCAAAATGATGCGGAGTTTTTTTACAAACTCAATGTTTCACGTGAAACATTTATGCTTTTTCACCCGTAGAATACATCGGGATCTTCTCCGGATTGTCCTTGATGGTCCAGACACCGCACGGGCAGACGCCGGCGCAGATGCCGCAGCCGATGCAGCGGTCCGGATTGCTCGTGTACTCGATGGTGCCATCTTCATGCACAACGCGGTCGATGGCCTTTTCTGGGCACGATTCGAGACACATCTTGCAGTCGCGGCAGGTACCGCAGCTCACGCAGCGCTTATAGTCGCTGACAGGGTCGCCAAGTTCGCAGTGATGACATTTCTCGAAATAAGCCTTGGAAAGACGCTCAGCCGGAACCTGTTTCTTCTCAGGGAAGGCCTTGTATTCTTTGCCCATGACGTACTGGTCGACATACCAGGCTGCCTTGCGGCCGCTGCCGATGGCATCCGTCAGGCGGCCCGGCTTAATCGTATCACCGGCCGTGAAAACGCCGTCCATGATGGACAGATCTTTATGCGGCACGAGCCAGCTCTTGCGGAAATACTCGATGCCTTCATCCTCCGGCAGGAAGTCGAGCACTGGCTGCTCACCGATGGAAACGATGACCTGGTCTGCTTCAATGAAGCGGCCATCGTTGCCGTAAACACCTTCCGGCGTGATCTTGCTCGTGAAGAACGGCCAGACAATCTTGCCGCCAAGGCCTTCAAAATAAGCAATTTCCTTGGCAAAAGCAGCTGGCTTCTGCACATCAACGGCGATGACAGATTCTGCCCCCATCTCGTAAGCACCGCGGCACGTGTCCATGCCGGAGTTGCCGGCGCCGATGACGACAACTTTTTTGCCCGTCTTCGGATGTTCGCCGCGGTTGATGGCCTTGAGGTACTCGAGCCCCATCGTCAAATACTCAACGCCTTCCCAAGGGAAGAAACGCGACTTCGTACCGCCCGTAGCGACGACAACAGCATCGCTGGCTTCGCGGATTTTGTCGAATTTCTCACGGTCGACCTTGCAGCCTTCGACGAATTTGACACCGATGCTCTCGATGCGCTTGAGCTCAGATTCAAGGAGTTCGTGCGACAGACGGCCGCGCGGGATGACCTGCTCGAGTTTGCCGCCGATATGGTCGGCATCGTCATAGACCGTAACCTCATGGCCCTTGCGCGCGAGCTGCCAGGCCGTCGACAGACCGGCTACGCCGCCGCCGATGATGCCGATTTTCTTGCCCGTGTGCTCTTGCGGCGGCTCTACCTTCGTGAAGGCCGAGCTGTAGCCGAGGTCGCCAATCTGGATTGGCTCATCAATCGTGCCGCGCGTGCAGGCGTCCATGCAGGGATTCGGGCAGACCGAACCGCAGACGGAACCTGGGAACGGCGTATAGTCGAGTTCGAGCTGGATGGCCTTGTCGAGTTCGCCATTGCGGATGTATTTATAGCGCAGCTGCGTCGGAATACCCGTCGGGCAGTTGAATTCGCATGGCGCTGCGTACCGTGCATTGTCCCAGCTCGGTACGCGCAGACGGTAAAGACCGTGCGAAATCGTATTATGAACAGCGAAATCGTCATGAGCGACATCGGAGAAGATACCGCCCTTGACCCATTCGTGCAGACGGAACGACTTGAGGTCCGGCGCTGGTTTTGGCTTGCGCTCAGCGCGCGTCAGCGGACGCAGCTTATGCCACTCGTTCCAGTTCGTCAGCTCTTTCTCAAGTTCCGGACGCTCGATATGGGCGAGGAAATCGCCCATGCCGCCGGCGAGGAAGGCAATATCATCGTCATTGAGGTCTTCGCAGACGATATCCGCCGGATGCGTGCCAATCGCGCCGCGGACATAAACGACGCCGCCGACCATGCCGACGCAGGCGCGTTCGCCGAGGACCGAGTCGAACTCCGCACTGTCATAGCCGCAGACGACAGCCTTGCCGCCGCCCATAAACTCGAACGAGAATGAACCGACATTCTTCAAAATCCAGAGTTCCGGCTCTTCGTAAAGAGGATCGTGCTTCATCAGCGAGCCCGTACGCGTGCCGCCGCGGCCGCCGATGAAGATTTTGCCGCCTGAGGAGCAGTGACCGGCAGTATCGCCGGCATCACCCTTGACGGTGATGATGCCGCCGGCGTTGAGCCAGCCGACATCTGCAGAAGTCGATTCCTCAATGACGATTTCCGTATTCGGCAGGCACATGGAGCCAGTGCGCTGGCCGGCATTCCAAACGTGGAAATGCAGTTTCTTGCCTTCCGGATGCCAGAGCGGACCGCCGATATCATGCTGACCGGAGGCCTTGATTTCAAAATCCGTCTCGCCCTGCTTGACGGCTTCGCCGATGGCCAGGAGCAGGTCCTGGGTGGACATGCGTTCATGTCCTTTCATGGTATCTATCTTAAACATTAAGCTCTCCTCCTGCTATCAGCAAACGTACTGGATGCCAAGTTTGTCTGCCACGGCCTTGTCGGTCGAGACGAGTGCGTCGCTGCGGCCGATTGGCAGCGAACTGTTGCCGATTGGCGCCATGAGCTTCTTGAGCTCCGTATCGAAGGTCAGTACATAATCGACGATCTTCTGTGCGCCGCGGTCGATATCGAGGCGTTTGACAAGGCGCGGGTCCTGCGAGCAGATGCCCATCGGGCACTTGCCGGTGTTGCAGGAATTGCAGCGGCCCTGCTCGTTGCCGATGCAGCCGAGCAGCTGAATCAGGATCTTGCCGCAGAACACGCCGTTGGCACCGAGGCACATCATCTTGAAGGCATCTGCCGCAGCATTGCCTGTCATGCCGATGCCGCCGCCGCCGTAAAGCGGGATCTGGCCCTGCAGGCCCTGCTTGACAGCTGCGAGATAGCAGTCGCGGATTTTCGAAACGACCGGATGGCCCGTGTGGTCAAGCGAGACCTCGTTGGCTGCACCCGTGCCGCCCTGAATGCCGTCGATGAAGAAACCGCCGCAAATCTTATACGGATCACGCAGCAGGTTGTTGTAAACCGAAACCGACGTAGCCGAAGCCGCGCATTTGATGGCGACCGGTACGCGGAAGCCAAAGGCTGCATTCATCGAAAGATGCATCTTCTGGACCGATTCCTCGATGGAATACAGGCCCTGATGGTTTGGCGGCGAAGCCAGCGTTGCCTTCGGTACACCGCGGATAGCCTGTACGTGCTCGGCGACCTTTGCCTCCGGCAGCAGACCGCCGTCGCCCGGTTTTGCACCCTGACCAATCTTGATGAGGACGCCCGCAGGGTCCGTCTTCATATGCGGCATGGCCTTGATGATGCGGTTCCAGCCGAAATGACCGGAAGCGATCTGGATGATGAAGTATTTGAGATAATCCGATTCGAGGAGTTTTACCGGCATGCCGCCTTCACCGGAGCTCATGCGGACCGGCAGGCCGCATTTCTCGTTGAGGTAGCCAACAGCCAGTGCTACGGCTTCCCAGGCACGGGTTGAAAGAGCACCAATGGACATATCCGAGAAAATCAGCGGATAAATCCAATGAACCGGCGGCGTATGCTTCGTCTCGACGAGCTTGCCGTCTTTAATGGCAAAGGGCAGTTCTTTTGCCGAGAGCACGCGGCCAAACGGGGAACGGATATCGAACGTATGGCGCGCAGCATCGAGCGACGGGTCCGTCATCTGAGAGATACGGCCGACCACGATGGAATCGAGCGTGCGCTGTGCGTTGAGGTTCGTACGGCCGCCGCGTTTAATCGGGCCGTGGTCCTTCGAGAGCAGGGTCTTGCGCGTATCGGGGTTGCGCACCGGATGAATAGCATCATTCGGGCAAACCTTCTCGCAGATCCCGCAGCCGCGGCAGTAATCCGTGAGACTGGCCACCTGCTTGATGACCGGGCGGACCTGATGAATTTTCTTCGGCTCCGGCAGCGGCTTTTCCGATACTGTCAGGGACTGGCCGCGGACTGCTACTTTGATGGATTTAAAGGAGCAGGAAGCGACGCAGCTGCCGCACATCGTGCAGCGGTCGGGATGATATTCGATTATCCATGGGAGATCATTTACGCCCACATCTTGAGTCTTTACTGCTTCCATCTCTGTACCTCCAGGTCGTTGTCGATGACAACGATTTCGCGTTCATTCGGGTAGATATCCTTTGTCTCATCACGGTCCGGCATGATTTCATTGAGGCCGCAGACCTCGGACGAAATGGCGACCATGTCATCCGTGCGTCCTACGACAACAGGACGCAGCTTCTTGGAATCACAGCACGTGATCATCTTCTTGTCCGGCAGGACGCCGATGATCGTGTTCGGGCCGTTGATTTCGAGGTTCGCCAGGCTCTGGCGGATGGCAATAAGCACATCCTTATCCGGACGTTTCTCGATTTCTTCAAACGGCAGCGGCGTGATGACGTGCTTGTAATACGTCAGCGGCCATTTGAGCTCGTGATGAACGTAATGGAGGGTATTGAGGAAGCACTGCGAATCGGACTCAAAGCCGATGTAGCCGCGGTGCAGGGATTTCTGGAATTCCTTGTTCTTTGTATAGAAGGTATTCTCGCCGTTTGCACAGAGCGTATAGCCCTGCAGGAAGAACGGATGGGCCGCATAGCGGACGATATCGTAGTTCGTGTTCTGACGGCACTGGGCAACGATGGATTTTGCTACGAGACAGCCATTGTCATCCCAGAGATGGAAATACGTGGCAATATCGCGCGGGTCGCCGATTTCCTTGAGCGTCAGCACATCCGGCCAGAACGAATAAACAAAACCGGCATTTTCTTTTTCGAGCAGCTTGCGCAGTGCCAGGCGCGTATCGAGCAGCAGGTCTTCCTTCTGCTCTTTCGTCATATGCTCCGCATCTTCCGGATAATCGTAATTGCGGAAGATGTAATATGGCATAGCCTGAATATCAAGTCCCGGGCGTTTGTCCGGCACCGGAATCCACTCGGCCAGCTGTACGAAGTTATGCGTATCCATGTACTCTTCAACAAGCTGAGCACCACGCTGCGTGCAGGCAAGCGATAACAGCGGTTTATCCTTATAATTGGAAAAGATTCCGTACAGGTCCTGCATGACCATGGCGAAACCTGAGTTATCATGACCTTCCTGCTGCGGAAGCATGAGATGCAGTGCCTTGGAGGGCTGAATGGGTACTTTGCTCTTGATGGAACCTATCCGACACATGGCGGTCTCTCCTTCTATCCTACATACTATTTAATACACAAATGTATCTATGTAATGCATACAGCGTTACGTAACTTCTATTATAAAAATGTATACTTGACATGTCAACCATAACTTAACATGTATACATGAATACCACCACTTTCTAAAATATTTCATCGAAAATGCGGCTGCAACAATAAAAAAATCCACGCAAACACGAAACAATGCGTTTGCATGGATTTTCTTTTCCTTATATATAGGAAATCAATATCAGAGATAACTGATTGGGTTGACCGTCTGGCCATTGACACGGACTTCATAGTGGACGTGCGGGCCAGTCGAGAAACCGGTGCTGCCCATATAGGCAATAATCTGGCCGCGGCGGACATGCTGGCCGACGCTGACAACGACCTGCATGGCGTGGCCATAACGCGTCATGATGCCATTGCCATGGTCAATATCGACCATGTTGCCGTAACCGCCGGAATTCCAGCCGGCCGTGACGACCGTGCCGTCGGCCGTGGCAACGATTGGCGTGCCCATGTCGTTGGCGATATCGATGCCCGGATGGAAATCAAAACCGTTCCAGCGCAGGCCGTACGGCGAGCTGACTTCACCGCGTGCCGGCCAGCCAGTCGGCGTCGTCACAGAGACGCTCGAGCCAACGAGCGAGCCCGGCAGGGAAACAGCACCATTTGGCAGGCCCATTTCTTCCTGCTGAGCCTTGAGCTCCTGCTGCAGGGCTAAAAGCGACTCACGGCGCTTCTGGATACTTTTTTCAACATTGTCGAGCGTCTCACTGACGTTATCAAGGCTCGGCGCCTGCGGATACGGGCCGCCCTGACCGTCATGCTGGCCGCTTACGGCACCCTGACCGTCGCCGCTGCCATCATCCTGAGAGTCCTGCGCGGGCGATGCCCCGGACATGCGGCGCAGGTCGTTTTCGAGCTGTGTGAGCTGGTCAATCTCATCCTGCAGGGCATTGGCCTTCTTGGAAAGCTGCAACAGCTGTTCCTGCTGGATGTTGTTGACCTGACGCAGTTCGCGGATTTCTGACGCGCCGCTCTGATTGGCAAATGTGCTGTAGACCGAATAGCTGAACGCACCGACGAACAGCAGGGCACCGGCTGCTACGGACGCAATGCCGAACTTCAGCACGCGCGCAGGCAGACGGATGCTCTTCGTGTCCCCGTCATCATCGGGAATCAGCTTAATCGTGTAGATGGTCTGCTTCTTTTTTTTCTTATCCTTTTTATCTTTCTTGCCCTCGTCGTCCGGATTGTCCTCAGACTGCTCTGCCGTTTTCTCTGCAGCAGCATCTTCCTCCGGCTTTTTCTCCTCTGGCAGTACCACGGGCGGCATGACTGTCGTCTTATCCGTCACTTCTGCCTGTTCCGGCTCTGAAGATCCCTTCGCTGCCTTCTGTTCTTCATTCTTAGCCAAAAATGAAACCTCCAAACTCTAAACGTGCAAACGTCCAAGCAAATTGCAAAGCAAAAAAATAATCCACGGAAATCATACACTCCCTGGATGAAAACTGCCTTTAAATACAATAATGCGGTAAACCTACGCCTATTATAGCATATGGTTTACCGCAATTCAAAGCCTATTTCATAAAGATTATGCCTGCGCCGAGCCCTTGTGCATCGCCTCGTCAAGAGCCTGCTGCTCTTCGGGCATCAGCGTGTAAGTCGACTGGCCCTTCTCGACCGGCTTGACATAGCTGCGCGAATCCTCGCGGCCAAAAATGCTCGTGAGTATGACACCATCGTTGTAGGAGTCAAGCAGGGCAACGGCATAACTCAGGTCACTGCCCATATCATCAAAAGCGCGGAAGCGCACAACACCGACACGCGTGATGGCCAGCTTCAGGAGGTCATCGAGGCGCTCATTTTCCTGCTTGATGGCGGCGTTCTCATCGGAAACGTTCTGAATCTCATTGAGGTGCCCGATGAGCATGCGCTCAAGGTTCGCCCCGTCCGCGCCCGTCATCATCTTGCGATAGCGCTTCTTCATGTAGCTGACCTTCATATAAAGATTGATGAGAAGGGCCAGCAGAATGACGGCAATGACGCCGAGCACGCCGACGATCACAACAATATTGTTTAGGGCAAGTTTCGTGATTTCCTGAATATCCATTGTCTATTGAATGCTCCTTAGAATAAATCAAATAAAATGTTTCACGTGAAACATTACGGGATTCAAACGGTAAAATGATCCGGCGCAGCGGTATTTCCCTCTGCCTGACGGGATTTTGCCAGCAGCTCGAGCAGCCGCTCAAGGTCATCTTCTGAGTAGAACTCAATTTCGATGCGGCTTTTCTTTTTGCCGGAGCGGATGTTGACCTTCGTGCCGAAGAATTCATGGAGACGGTTCTCCGCTTCCTGATAAAAAGCATCGGCCGGCCCAGTCTCCTGCTGCTTGGCCTTCTTTGCATCTTTATCTGCCAATTGCTGCAGATAAGCCGGATTTTCGAGCAGCTTATGCACGAGGTCCTCTGCCTGACGCGAGGAAAGATGCTGTTCAAAGATATAATCAGCAGCTTCAAGCTGCAGCTCTTTATCTTTGAGTGCCAGCAGCGGCCGTGCCTGCCCCATGTGCATATCACCTGCCACCAGCATATCCTGAATGCCTTCGGCAAGGTCCAAAAGGCGCAGGGAATTGGCGATATGCGGACGGCTGCGGCCGACCTTCTTGGCGAGCATATCCTGCGTCAAGTCAAAATTCTTCATGAGGAAGGCATAAGCCTCTGCCTCTTCAATAATATTGAGATTCTCGCGCTGGATGTTCTCGATGAGGGCAATCTCGCTGATTTCGGCATCGTTATATTCTCTCACAAGTGCGGGTACTTTTTCAAGTCCTGCCTGACGGGCAGCGCGCAGACGGCGCTCGCCGGCGATGAGTTCATAGCCTTTCTCCGGCAGGCGGCGCACGATGAGCGGCTGCAGGATGCCATACTGCTTAATGGATTCGGCAAGATCCTGCAGGGCACTTTCGTCAAAATTCTGCCGCGGCTGGTAGCGGTTGGCCTGAATCTCCGCTGCAGGGATTTCCTGCACCTGGTCTTTGGCCGGCGTAATCTCGCGGTTCTTCAAAAGAGCCCCGAGCCCCTTGCCGAGACCCCCATGAGCCTTACTTGCCATGAGCCATCACCTCTTCTGCCAGTTTCATGTACGTGTCCGCGCCCTTGGAACGCTTGTCGTAATAAAGGATAGGCTCGCCGTAAGACGGGGCCTCGCTGAGACGTACCGTGCGCGGAATCATCGTCTGATAGACGAGACTGCCAAAATTCTCGCGGACCTCAGCCACGACCTGCTCAGCCAGGCGCGTGCGGCCATCATACATCGTCATGAGCACGCCCTCTACCTCAAGATGAGGATTGAGATTGGTGCGCACGAGCTCAATCGTATTCATGAGCTGGGATACACCTTCCAGCGCATAGAATTCGCACTGAATCGGCATGAGCACCGAATCCGCGGTGGCCAGCGAATTGAGCGTCAAGAGCCCCAGCGACGGCGGGCAGTCGATGAGGATATAATCGTACGTCTCAACAACCGGTTCGAGAGCGCGTTTCAGGCGCGTCTCACGCGAAATTGCCGCGACCAGTTCCACTTCCGCACCGGCCAGCTCGATATTGGCCGGCAGTACATCGACGCCAAACTCCGTCTTGACGATGGCGTCATGCACATCGGCGCCATTGATGATGACCTGATAGATGGTCGTATCGAGTGCAGATTTATCAATGCCATAACCACTCGAGGCATTGCCCTGCGGGTCGCAGTCAACGAGCAGGACCTTTTTCCCCTTCGCTGCCAGACAGGCCGTGAGATTCACCGATGTCGTCGTCTTGCCGACCCCGCCCTTCTGATTGGCTACCGCAATAATCTTTGCCACGAACTTCACCACTTTCTTTAGATTGATTCAACCTTCAGTATAACTATGTATGCCCATCATGTAAACAATCACACAGAATTCCTTGTAAAAGCCTGCCAGAATCAGTATAATTGTTACATTGTAACATTTACGTAAGCGTCAGACTCGCACTGACTGCTCGTTTCCTTATATCATAATATGAAATCGTGAAAAATGCCATTGTTTCACGTGAAACATTTTAAATTTTTACAAGGAGGTCAACGATATGCCTGTTTACAATGCACCGCTTCTGCAGATTGACCCCAAAGAGACGCGCCGTTATGCCGGTCTCATGCGTGCCAAGAACTTCGATGAGCGCCTGATTGAAGAGGCCTGCCAGGATGCCCGCCTCTTAGCCGAGCCCCGCGGCATCTGGCAGCTCTACGATTACGACTGCGAAAACCAGATTGTCAAAGCAGAGCCGCCCTTCCATATCGAGGGTAAGAAAATCGGCAAACACCTCGCCGGCTGCGATAAGGTCATCCTCTTGGCCGTCACCGTTGGCGATGGCATCGAAGAGATGGTCACCAAGCGCTTTGCCGATGGCGAATATGCCTCGAGCGTCCTTTTAGACGCGGCTGCGACGACCGCGGTCGAACAGCTGGCCGACGGCATGGAAAAAGCCATCAAGCCGAAAATGGCCGCACAGGGCTACGGCATGCGCTGGCGTTTCAGTCCTGGCTATGGCGACTGGCCGCTCGAACAGCAGCCCGAGCTCATCCGCACGACAAAATGTGAGACCATCGGCATCTCGCTGTCTGAATCAAAAATGCTCGTGCCGCGCAAGAGTGTCACGGCCATCATCGGCTTATATAAGGAAGTCAAGGGCACAGAAAGCCTTCAGCACTCCCCCAACGGCTGTGCGGCCTGCGATAAAGTCGACTGCCCCTCACGCAAGCCTCTGAAATGACCTGCTGAGAAAAAACAAAGCATATTGACATCTAATTCATACTAAATTAATATGTATATATAATTTGATATCTTTGAGCTTGATATTACGAAATGCCTGAAGGAGTTTTTGCCATGATTCATATTTTTGACGGTGCCATGGGCACCATGCTGCAGGCCGGCGGCCTTGAGCCGGGCGGCTGCCCCGAGCTCATGAACATCGACCACCCTGAAGTCGTCCAGCATATACACGAAGCGTATATCGAAGCCGGCGCAACCATCATCGAGACGAATACCTTCGGCGCGAGCCGCCTCAAACTCGACCACTACGGCCTTGAGGACCGCGTCGAAGAACTCAATACCGCCGCTGTCCGCATTGCCAAAAAGGCCGCCGGCACGCGTGCCAAAGTCGCCGGCTCCATGGGACCGACAGGCCGTTTCATCAGCCCGCTCGGCGATCTCGACTTTGAGGATGCCTATGCCTGCTTCAAGGAACAGGCCTCAGCCCTCGCCAAAGCCGGCGTCGACTTCTTCATCATCGAGACCTGCATCGATATTCAGGAAATGCGCGCTGCCCTGCTCGCAGCCAAGGAAGCAGCACCAAAAATTCCCGTCATCTGCCAGCTGACCTACAGCGACGATGGCCGCACGGTTACGGGCACGGACCCGCAGTCGGCCGCTATCATCCTCTCCCATATGGGCGCGGACATCATCGGCGTCAACTGCTCGCTTGGACCGGAGCAGCTCGTACCGATTGTCAAGATTCTCGCCGAAAACTGCAGCTGCCCGATAAGCGTGCAGCCAAACGCCGGCATGCCGCAGCTCGTCGACGGCGTAACGCATTTTCCCATGGGACCAGAGGATTTCGGCAGCTGGGCCCCGAAGCTGCTCGCTGCCGGCGCCACGTACATCGGCGGCTGCTGCGGCACGACACCGGCCCATATCAAGGCCGTGGCCGCAGCCCTCAAAGACGCAAAAGAACCGGAACGCCCCAAACAGCCAAAACGTCTGTGGCTTGCGAGCCGCAGCAAATCCGTCTGCGTCGATAAAGAGCTGCCGACCGTGCTGATTGGCGAACGCATCAATCCGACGGGCCGCAAAAAACTCGCCGCGGAAATCCGCGAAGGCTCCCTGCTGTCCGTCAAAAAAGAAGCCGTCAATCAGGTCAAGGCCGGAGCAAGACTCCTTGACGTCAACATGGGTGTCGCCGGTATTGACGCCACGAAGGCCATGAAACAAGCTGTAACCGAGATTGCCCAGCTTACCGATGCCCCGCTCGTTATCGACACGAGCGACCCTGAAGCTCTCGAAGCTGGTCTTCGAGCCTATCCTGGCCGTGCCCTCATCAACTCCGTCACAGCCGAAAAAGACCGCATCGAAAAATTCCTGCCCCTTGCTAAGAAATACGGTGCGGCCATCCTCTGTCTGCCGATTGTCGATGCAGGCGTCCCAAAAACAGCAGAAGAACGCCTGCAGGCCGTAACATACATCATCGAAAAGGCCAAAGAACAGGGTCTCGACGACGGCGATTTCCTGCTCGATGCCCTCGTCATGACCGTTTCCGCCGATAAGAATGCCTGCCGCGAGGTCCTGAAGACCCTGCAGCTCTACCGCGAGCACCTCGGCTATCCTTCGACCATGGGGCTTTCCAATATCTCCTTTGGCCTGCCGAACCGTCCGCTCATCAACAGCACCTTCTTTGCGATGTGCCTTGCGGCCGGTCTCGACGCGCCCATCATGAATCCGTATGATGAATCCATGCAGAAGGCCCTCAAAGCCAGTGCCGCTCTCCTCGGCCACGACCCCTGCGGCCTCGCCTTCAGTCAGGACGAGACCAATCTGGCCGTGCCGAAAAAAGCGGCCGTCATGAAAACAACGGAACTGCCCGTCCTCGATGCCATCAAACAAGCTGTCATCGAAGGAGAAAAAGACATCATCGTCGACCTCGTCGTACAGGCTTTAAAGGAAGGCAAGACAGGCAACGAAATCACGGAAAAAGGCCTGACCGCCGCCATGACAGAAATCGGCGAGGACTTCGGTTCCGGCCGCATGTTCCTGCCGCAGGTCCTTTTGTCTGCCGAGACCATGCGCGCAGCCTTCAATAAACTCAAAGAGCTCATCCCTGCCAGCGCTGAAGCTGACAAGGGCACTTTCGTCATCGCGACCGTCAAGGGCGATGTCCATGACCTCGGCAAGAACATCACCGGTGCCCTGCTCGCCAATTCCGGCTTCAAAGTCATCGACCTCGGCAAAGACGTCGAAGCTGATACGATTGTCGATGCTGCCTTAAAGCAGAATGCCGACATCGTCGGCCTCGCCGCCCTCATGACGACGACCATGCCGCAGATTGACAAGGTCATCGACAAGCTCCACAAAGCCGGAGCCCGCGCCAAAGTCATGATTGGCGGTGCCGCCGTCACCCAGGACTACGCCGACACCTGCGGCGCCGATGCCTACGCCGCCGACGGCGTCAAAGCCGTAAAGCTCGCCAAAGCCATCGTAGGCGCTGAATAAAGCCAGATGCAAAAGGAGCCCGTTCCCTATCATCATGATAGGAAACGGGCTCCTTTATTATATCCGTATAATGCTCAGGCAATCAGAACAGGACTTTTGCCAGATGCAGATAATCAGGATCAAGGATCTTCTTGTTGTTGACAGCATCGTGCAGGTCAATCGAGACGACGCGGCCTTTGCTGTAGCCAAAGACGATATCGGACAGGCCCGAAATTAGAGCAAGAGCAGCCTGCTCACCGAGCTGGCTGGCGCGGACGCGGTCGATGACCGACGGCGAGCCGCCGCGCTGGATGTGACCGAGAACCGATACACGCGTATCGAGCTTCGTCTTTTCGGCAATGTACTGGCCGATTTCCTGACCGGAACCGGCACCTTCTGCCACGACGACGAGGATATAGCGCTTGCCCTTCTTATACGCTTCCGACATATTCTCGCAGATAGCATCGAGGTCGTATTCCTCTTCCGGTACGAGGATGTACTCAGCACCGCCCGAAATGCCCGAGACGAGTGCGAGCCAGCCGCAGTTGCGGCCCATGACCTCGAGGACGATGACACGGCGGTGTGCCGAAGCCGTATCACGCAGTTTGTTGATGGCATCGATAATCGTGTTGGCAGCCGTATCGCAGCCAATCGTGTAGTCGGAACCCCAGACATCGTTGTCAATCGTGCCCGGCAGACCGACAATCGGCATGCCCGTTTCCTTCGAAAGCAGCGATGCACCGCGCAGCGAGCCGTCACCGCCGATAATGCAGAGGCCCTCAATGCCGCGGTCCGTCAGATGCTTATATCCCATCATGCGGCCTTCCGGCGTCTTCCAGCGTTTGCAGCGTGCCGTGCCGAGGAACGTACCACCACGCTGGATGATATCACTGACGTCCTTGGACTGCATCTCAAACATATCCTCTTCCAGCAGACCATGGTAGCCGCCGCGGATGCCCCATACCTTGACACCCTCGTACAGTGCAGTACGAACGACAGCACGAGCTGCTGCGTTCATGCCTGGGCTGTCGCCGCCGCTGGTCAATACTGCAATACTTTTCAACATAATGGAAGTCCCCCTTGAATTGAGAATTGCTAGCGTTTTTGATTGAATCAACGTCATAACATGACATTTACCATTTTTTATAATACCATAAAAAGGCCGAAGAAAACAGGGATACTGGTAACTTTTTCGGACCAGACGAAACCTTGACAAACCCCCGTGATAATGATAGATTTTAATTAGATGCTGTGCAACTGACGGAAGTGGATGACCACAGGGAGCACAGGGAAGAAGAGCCGACCGTCTGGGCACCGCCTGGATTTGTGTCGGCCTTTTTGTATGGAAAAAAGGAGTATAGGTGAAAATGAACGAACTGGAACTCAAATACGGATGCAACCCGAACCAGAAACCGGCCCGCGTTTTCATGGAAAAAGGTGAACTGCCCTTCGAGGTCCTCAATGGGCGTCCGGGCTACATCAATCTGCTCGATGCCATGAACAGCTGGCAGCTTGTCCGCGAACTACGCGAGGCTACGGGTCTGCCGGCAGCTGCCTCTTTCAAGCATGTCAGCCCGGCTGGTGCTGCTGTCGCCGTTCCCCTCTCCGAGACGCTGCAGAAAGTCTATTTCGTTGAAGGTGTCGAGCTTTCCCCGATTGCCACGGCTTATATCCGTGCCCGCGGCGCTGACCGCATGAGCTCCTACGGCGATTTCGTCGCCCTGTCCGATGAATGCGATGCCCAGACGGCTTCGTTCCTCAAACGCGAAGTTTCCGACGGCATCATCGCTCCGTCGTATTCGCCGGAGGCTCTCGAAATCCTCAAATCAAAACGCAAGGGCACGTACCTGATTCTGCAGATGGACCCTTCGTATGAGCCGGAAGAATTTGAACGCAAACAGGTCTTCGGCGTCACGTTTGAACAGAAGCGCAACGATGTCAAGATTACGGAAGACTGCCTCAAGGATATTGCGACGAAGAACCACGACCTGCCCGAAAGCGCGAAGCGCGACCTGCTGATTGCCCTGATTACGCTCAAGTACACGCAGTCCAACTCCGTCTGCTACACGAAGGACGGCCAGGCCATCGGCATCGGCGCCGGTCAGCAGAGCCGCGTTCACTGCACGCGCCTCGCCGGCACGAAGGCCGACAACTGGTTCCTGCGCCAGAGCCCGCAGGTCCTGAACCTCCCGTTCAAACCGGAAGTGCGCCGTCCGGACCGCGACAACGCCATCGACGTCTACATCGGCGAAGAATGGGAAGACCTGCTCGAGACCGATGACTGGAAACGCGTCTTCACGGAAAAACCGCCGGTCTTCACGCGCGAAGAAAAGAAAGCCTGGCTCAAGAAAGAGACGGGCGTCTCCCTTGGCTCGGATGCCTTCTTCCCGTTCGGCGACAATATCGAGCGCGCCCACAAGAGCGGCGTAACCTACGTTGCCCAGACGGGCGGCTCCATCCGCGATGACAATGTCATCGAGACGGCCGATAAATACAACATGACGATGGCCATGACGCACATTCGCCTGTTCCATCACTGATATTTCACGAGAAGAACACGAGCCCCGGTCCAGCAGGCCGGGGCTCTTTTATGCGCCGGGATTTTTGTCGCCATGAGCCAGAGCTGAGCGATACGCAAAATTCGAATAAGTCTTTTACCATTGCCCCCATTTGCGCTACAATAGGGAGTAGAATATATGAGTGTACTGCGGCAACACATGCCGTAACCTGCGCGATGAGAAATGAGGCGATTGTATGGTTTTTCAGAAATTCGGAGCACTGGCCATGGTGCCCGTGCTCGTAGCAGCAGCGCCTGCCTATGCCGAATGGCACGGCAATGCCCATATCGAGACTGTTGAGGTGACGGGCAGCTATCTGACGGATGACATCTCGGAGGCGGGGCTCAAGAAGGCCCGCGAAGAAGCGCACAAGGACGCCCTGCGCCTGGCAACCGAGAAGGCCGGCGTCTTTGTCCAGAGTTATTCCAAGACACACAATCAGGTTCTTACTGAAGATGAGATTCAATCCATCTCTGGCAACATCCTCGCCGTCCAGAACGAGTCGTATGCAATGAGCAAGACAAACGACGGCTACACGCTCGTCACCTGCCATCTGACAGCCTACATTCAGCTCGACCAGGTCGACCTCAACCAGGCCATCCAGCAGATCAACATCGAGGGCGAAAACAGGGAGCTCAAGGCCGTCATCGAAGGCCTCAAGCACAGCCAGGGCAAGACAGGCGAGCTGCCATACGGCACGGTTTACTTCCAGAAATTTGCCCAAAACAGCTCCCTGCTCAAGAAGGTCTGTGACGTAGGCTACGATGTCGACAGCGTGAGCTACGACAAGGCGACGGGCCTGATCCGCTACAACCGGTTCACAAGAGCCGTGGACGATGATCAGCTCTATGCGTTCCACGTCGAGCTCTCCTATCCGGATAATACCGAACGCATCTACAAGATCACAAAGATCACCGAGAAACCGTTCCAGACCGTCGAGTTGAAGTTCAAAAACGCGCGCACGACCATGCTGCCGATTGCTACCTATTCCACTGACGACTACTATCGCCGCCTGGTCTGCAAGCAGCTGCAGCTGCCCGAGTACGCTCATCTCAAGCAGCCGGGCTGGGGCCCAATCCCTCTGCTCGACCCGCCGCTCTACACCGATAAGCTCAACATGAAGCGCATCGATGGCATGCTCTACTGCTCGCTGGCCGATACCGAGGACGGCCTCGCCAACTTGCTCTTCCCGAGTTTCGCCGTCCGCTACGACCCACAGCGCAAAGTCCTCGAAGAGGCCGATATCCTCTACACCGACAGCTGGATCCCCGCCAGAACGGAATATCTCGCCGCCATCCCCTACCTTGACTTCCTCTACCACGACGGTGACTTAGAAAATCCCTGATCACCATCAACAGGCCAGCCTACACATTACAATGAATAAGCCAAATAAAAGGGGCTGTGAAATAACAGGCCTCTAAAAAGCAAAGTGCCGCATGCTCATTGAGCATGCGGCACTTTTTGTAGTAAAATTCTCTATATCCCACTATGGAAAACATTCCCACGTATCATTCTTTTGGCTATTTCATTTACGATGTACTCCAGCCATCCGTGGAAGAATTGTTCTGCGACCTTAACCGTAAGATATTTGCAGAAGAGCATGTCGATCTCAACCACCTATACATTGACGGTTCAAAATTCGAAGCAAATGCGAATAAATATCAATGGGTGTGGAAGAAGGCGACGGAGAAATCCCGGTACCGTTTCTCCGCAAAGATAACCGCGTTATTCAAGGAAATCAATGTAGAGCTGGTTCCTAGCGGCATTGCCATCCCTACGAACACAGAGTATGTCCCAGAATATCTGACCGAGGTGCTAAAGCAGTACACGGCCTTCTGGAAGCTCGATGAAGCAGATTTCGTCCATGGACGTGGGCACCACAAGAGCCCGCAGCAGCGGCATTACGAGCGACTCCAGGAATATACAAACAAGCTGAAAGAGTACAATCCCTACCGAGCCGTGAACTTCCATATTGATGAGACTGGCACGCTGCGTTGCCCCAATGAACGGGCATTCCGTTTCTTCTATCGCCAGCATGTAAGAGGACCCCATTTGGGCCGCCAGGAAGAAGTCTACCAATGCGAGGACTGTACTGGCTGTCCCTATGCACCAGACTGCAAGCGGACAGACGGGAACGGAACCGTCCGGATG
Organism: Mitsuokella apri; assembly: GCF_047974105.1. Taxonomy (NCBI): domain Bacteria; kingdom Bacillati; phylum Bacillota; class Negativicutes; order Selenomonadales; family Selenomonadaceae; genus Mitsuokella; species Mitsuokella apri. The sequence goes on along the minus strand of NZ_JBHYRS010000005.1, from coordinate 153,700 downwards.
AACCGAGAACTGACTGCCATGCACCAAGAAGTCGTGGAAAACCTGAACAGCATCCAGGGCGCGCTGCTACGGATGAACCGTTCGATTCAAGCAAAAGGGACGTTTGGCATCCTGAAGACGGACCGTTGGTACAGGAAAATAGTGCGGAGAGGCAGTATTGCCGTCCGCACAGAGATTTTCTTGGTTTCGATAGGGCACAACCTGTATACATACTACAACAAAAAGCAAAAGATGAGACAAGCCGCATAAATGAATGTTGCACCATTCTATGGGGAAAGGGGCCGTATACCCTTTTTTTGCCCCTATTGTTAACTATATATTTATTTAAAGTTGACAGTAAACCAGTAAAGGGGTATCCTATTAACCATGAATATCATAGTATCAGGAGGATTTATTCATGAAAAGACTACCGCTTCGCGAATTGGTGCTCTGCGCCCTCTTCATTGCCTTGATTACCATTGGTACCTTCATCCGCATTCCCGTGGGCACGGATGTCTATACTTTGCAGTTCCTGTTCACGCTGCTCGCAGGGCTCATGCTCGGCGCGCGCCTTGGCGCCATCGCCGTCGGGGCTTACGTCCTTTTGGGACTTCTCGGCGTGCCGGTCTTTGCCTCGGGCGGCGGCCCTGCCTACCTGCTGCAGCCGACGTTCGGCTATCTCCTCGGTTTTATCCTGCAGGCGTGGTTCTGCGGTAAATTTGCCCGCAGCTTAAAACATATCTCTTTCCGCAGCCTGCTGGCCGTGAATTTCGGCGGCATGGTCATTGTCTACCTCATCGGCATCAGCTGGTTTTATCTCGTCTCAAATTACGTCATCGACGCGCCGATTGCCCTCTGGGCCGCGATTTTTTACTGCGGCATCCTGCAGGCAGGCCCGGATTTCCTGCTCTGCATGGCCGCGGCCGGTCTCGGTCTGCGCTGTTACCGCGCAGGACTCTGGCTCAACGCAGCGCAGGCATCGACAGCTGCAGCATCTGCTATCAAGGAGGCTGACTGATTATGGGCAAAACACTTTTTATCACAGGCACGGGTACCGATGTCGGCAAAACCTATGTGACCGCCCTGATTGTCAAGAAACTGCGTGACGCAGGACTCAGCGCCGGCTATTACAAAGCGGCTCTTTCCGGCGCCGTCCCGGATGATACGAACAGCCTGCAGGCCGGCGATGCCCTTTACGTCAACCGCATCGCTAAGATTGGCGAACGTCAGGAAAATCTCGTTTCCTACGTATATAAAGAAGCCGTCTCCCCTCACCTCGCAGCTAAAATCAATCGGCAGCCTATTGACTTTGACCGCGTCGAAAACGACTTTACGCGGGCGAAAGAAACATACGACTACCTGACCATGGAAGGCAGCGGCGGCATCATCTGCCCGCTGCGCTGGGACGATACGATGCACATGGGGCTCGACGACCTCGTAAAGAGACTCAATCTCGGTGTACTCATCGTCGCCGACGCCGGCCTTGGCACCATCAACAGCACTGTGCTGACGATTGAGCACCTAAACGCCCGTCATATCCCGATTCGCGGCATTATCTTCAACCACTATATTCCGGGGGACATCATGCAGGACGACAACGCCAGGATGATTGCCGAAATGACCGGTGTCGCTATCCTCGCTTTTGTAAAAGATGGTGACAGCAGCTTAGATATAGACGCCGACGTACTGAAATATCTCTACACCTGACGAAAAGGAACGATCGATGCATACCTGTAAATCTTACGAGCAGCGCGACCTTGACCTCATATGGCATCCCTGCTCCCAAATGAAAGACTACGAAACACTGCCGCCCATCATCGTTGACCATGCCAAGGGAATCTGGCTTTACGATATTCACGGCAAAAAATATCTCGACATCGTGAGCTCCTGGTGGGCCAATCTGTTCGGCCACTGCAACAAAGAAATCAATGAGGCTATCAAGGAGCAGCTCGACCGTCTTGAACATGTCATCTTCGCGAATTTCAGCCATAAACCGGCCATTGAACTCGCGGAAGTACTCAAGGAAATCACGCCGGCCAAAAACAGGAAATTTCATTTCAACGACAACGGATCTGCTTCTGTCGAATGTGCCCTGAAGATGTGCTTCCAATTCTATCAGCAGGGCGGCCATCCCGAAAAAAAGAGATTCATGTGCCTGACCGGAGGCTATCACGGCGAGACGATTGGGGCCCTTTCGGTCGGCAGCATGGACCTTTATGCCAAACTCTACCAGCCCATGATGATGGACAATATCCATATCAAAGCCCCCGACTGTTACCGCTGTCCATACGGAAAGACGCGTGAATCCTGTCAATGCGAATGCTTCATCCATGCCGAAAAAGCCTTTGCCGCCCATGCTGAAGAAACGGCAGCGATGATTGTCGAGCCGCTGCTGCAGGGCAGTGCCGGCATGCGCATTTATCCTCCGCTCTACCTGAAAAAGCTTCGCCGTCTCTGTGATGCCCATGATGTCAAATTGATTTTTGACGAGATTGCCACGGGCTTTGGCCGCACGGGCACGATGTTCGCCTGTGAGCAGGCTGACGTCAGTCCGGACATTCTCTGTCTTTCAAAAGGCCTGACAGGCGGCTATCTGCCGATGTCCGTCACCTGCGTCAGCGAAGAAATCTACGATGCGTTTTACGCCGACTACGGGCAAGGCCGCGCTTTCCTGCACAGCCATACGTATGCCGGCAATCCGCTTGGCTGTGCCGCGGCCCTGGCTGTCCAAAAGATTTTCAGGGAACAGCCCATCCTGCAAACTGCGCAGGAAAATGCGGACTGGCTCACTAAAGAGATGCAGCATGCTATTGGCAGCCATCCCCATGTCGGCGAGATTCGTCATCTTGGCCTTATCCATGCGGTCGAGCTCGTCAAGGCTCCAGCAGTGAAAGAACCCTTCGACGCCAAAAAACGCATTGGCTATGCCATATACAAAAAAGCCCTCTCGTATGGTCTCGTCCTGCGCCCGCTCGGCGATGTACTCTATTTCAATCCCCCACTGAATATCACACGGAAGGAACTTTCTATGGCGATAGAAATCATGCAGAAAGCTATGACCGATGTACTTGGGCAATAAAATAAACAGGATGTTTCACGTGAAACATCCCGTTTATTTTTATCCCACCAGCAGACTGTAAAACATATATGCACAAATGAAATACAGCATGAAAAAAAATCATAAACCGGAAAAGCTTGACCGATACGTGATGTGCCGCAGCATTGCCAAGCAGCAGGCCGACTACTAGGGCAGGCAGCATGTAGATGGATTCCGATGCTGCCTGCGTCATAGAAACGCCATTGGCCATGAAGTAAGCTATGGATAACATACCGCTGAACAGGAAAAAAATGACGCTGGTGCCGCGCAGCTGTGCCGGCGTCATTTTCGTATAAGCGAGATACATGATGAGCGGCGGTCCGCCCATGCCAGTTGTCAAACCGCAAATACCGGACAGGAAGCCTGCTATAAGAGAATTGCGATGACACAAAGAAAAACGATGATGCGTGAACTGCATAAGCAGCAAAGATACCAACAGGACCGTGCTGACCAGTAATTTCAATTGGTCAGCGGAAAAGTGCGTAAATATCCAAAGTCCGACGGGCTGTGCCAATAGAAAGCCGACGAAAAGTACGCCAATCAGTTTGTACTGCGCATCCCTGCAGACAAGAAATGCCTGCATGATGCTCATAAATAAACCTACAACAAACATGAGCAGAATAGCCTGCTTCGGATCGTAAAAAAGCATCAACAGTGGCGCCGCGATGATGACCAAGCCAAAGCCTGTAATGCCCTGCATAAACGCCGCCACAAAAATGGCCAAGGCTGGCAGTATATGGGCAGACAGCAGAGAGAGATCCATTTTTATCATAACCTTTCCCTTGCGAAGATTCATTGCGTTTTCTACGCTCTTATTTGCGTTCGACAAAATCCTCGAGCAGTCCTTCTCTGTCAACACGAAAATGTTTCACGTGAAACATGAAGGAAACAGGCTGCGCATATCTTTGGAAACAGGAGCCTGACAGAAGATTTCCGTTCCTGTCTCTGGATGACGAAAACGCACGATGTAAGCATGCAGGGCCTGACGGCCAATTCTGGCACACGAACCGCCATAAACGGCATCGCCGAGCAGCGGATGGCCAAGGCTGGCCAGATGTACGCGAATCTGATGCGTCCGACCTGTCAGTAAATGAAGCCGTACTACGGAATAATCCGTTCCCTCATGACAGACTTCATAGTCTGTCACGGCTTTTCTGCCGTCGGAGCGAACCTGCCAGCAGCCTCGCCGCGCTGGATTCGGACCTAAAGGCAATGCAATTCTTCCTTGTTTCTTTTGGAAATGACCGGCGGCCACGGCCAAATACTCGCGGTAAATCTGGTCATGGCTGCGCGTCAGTTCATGCTGCACCTTGGCTGACTTGGCAATGACCACCACACCGGTCGTATCGCGGTCCAGACGATAAAGAGGATGCACCCCTGCCACTTCTCCCCTGCGGGAAAAATACCCTGCTACAGCATGAACGAGCGTGTCCCTCGCCGTCCGATGGGTCGGATGAATGAGCATGCCAGCAGGCTTGTTCACGAGGAGCAGTATATCATCTTCATAGAGGATATCTAACGGCATCGCTGCAGGAACTACTGCTGTTTTTTCCTGCCAGAAGAATTTCACGACATCGCCGGACGCGACACGGTAACGGGCATCGTGATATTCCACACCATTCACGAGGATTCTGCCATTCCACTTAACGCGCTTCCACATTTTCTGCGAAAAGCCCCACGGGCCAAGTGCCAGCTGCCGGAGTTCTCTGCCGGACTGCACCGCTTTTACGATATAGGATACTTCCATACTGCACTCCTATAAACTATGAAAAAATAAAAGGGATAAAGACGCTTTGCTGCGGCTTTGTCCCTTAAAAGCACAGCTTCCTTAGAAGCGTGCATCATCTGACATGGATGTTTCACGTGAAACATCCATACAGCATATCAAAGCGGATTTTTCGCCGGCGTTCCGGCCTTGCGCGGATAAGCCTTAGGCGTTGGCATCGTCTTTGTCACGATGATGATGGCCCGTTTATCCTCGAGGTCCGGCAGATGGACCTCACGTACCTCGGTATGGCTGCCGCCCATGACCTTGATGGCCTTTTTTGCTTCTTCCGCTTCTTCGGCATAGGCCCGACCTTTGAGTGCGAGGAAATGACCGCCTTTTTTGATAAACGGCAGGCAGTACTCACAGAGAATCGGCAGTCTTGCCACGGCCCGCGAGACGGCAATATCAAACTGCTCACGGTATTTTTGATTGCGCGCGCCCTCTTCTGCCCTCGCATGAACGCATTCCACACCGGTTAACCCGAGTTCATCAACAACCGTCTGCAGGAACTTGACGCGTTTATTGAGAGAATCCATCAGTGTCAAACGAATCTCCGGACAGAAAATCTTGAGTGGCAGTCCCGGAAAACCAGCGCCGGTGCCAACGTCAATGACCGAAACACCCTTGTGGAACAAAGTTTTATCATAAGCCGTGAGGGAGTCGACCATATGCTTGACCGCGACTTCGTGCGCTTCCGTGATGGCCGTAAGATTCATTTTCTCATTCCATGCAATGAGGAGTTCGTAATAGCGCGTAAACTGCTGCAGCTGCACTTCACGAAGATGCAGGCCATAGGCCTCAGCAGCCTTTTTCATCTCGTCCTGAAACATGTTCTCTCCCCTTACTTCGTTTCATCTTTTGCTTTTTCTGCTTCCTGCAGGCGTTTCTGCTGCTCAAGCCAGACGAGCAGTACGGAAACATCCGCCGGCGAAACGCCGCTGATGCGGCCGGCCTGACCGACCGAGCGCGGACGAATCTTCATGAGTTTTTCGCGGGCTTCATCGCGCAGGCTCGGCACTTCGCTGTAATCGATATTCTCAGGCAGCAGCTTGGCCTCGAGCTTTTCCATATGAGCGACCTGCTCAAGCTGCTTTTTGATGTAGCCTTCGTACATAATGCTCGTTTCGACCTGCTGACGGACTTCCTTTTGAAGTTCGGGAAGTTCCGGATAAGCACGGCGCAGTTTTTCATAACTCATGGACGGACGGCGCAGAAGGTCCGCGAGAGGCTGTGCACTTTTAATGGCATCAATGCCCGCGGCCTGCAGTTTTTCATTCGTCTCCTGACTGGGATTGATTGTCGTTTCCTTTAATGCCTTCATTGCCGCAGCAATCGCCTCGCGTTTTTTCGTGAAGCGCGCCCAGCGGTCATCCTTGACGAGCCCAACGCGGCGGCCATACGGCGTGAGCCTGAGGTCGGCATTATCCTGACGCAGCAGCAGGCGGTATTCGGCACGGCTCGTCATGATGCGGTACGGCTCATTCGTCCCCTTCGTCACGAGGTCGTCGATGAGCACGCCGATATAAGCATCCGAACGCTTGAGAATCAGAGGCTCTTCTCCCTTGATAAACATCGCTGCGTTGATGCCCGCGATAATGCCCTGTGCCGCGGCCTCTTCATAGCCCGAGGTGCCGTTGGCCTGACCCGCCGAGAAAAAGCCCTTGATGTCCTTGAATTCCAGTGTGGCCTTAAGCTGAGTCGGGTCGATGCAGTCGTATTCGATGGCATAGCCGGCGCGCATGACATGCGCGTGTTCAAGGCCCGGAATCGTCTTCAAAAAGGCCAGCTGCACATCCATCGGCATGCTCGTGCTCATGCCCTGCACATAGACCTCATTCGTATGGAGTCCCTCCGGCTCAAGGAAGAGCTGGTGGCGGTCCTTATCCGGGAAGCGCAGGATTTTTGTCTCGATGGAAGGACAGTAGCGCGGCCCGATGCCCTCGATGATGCCGTTGGCCATCGGCGCGCGGTCCATATTGTCGCGCAGAATTTTGTGCGTTCTTTCATTCGTGTACGTCAGCCAGCACGGCACCTGCTCGCGCGTCGTTTCCTCGCTCATGAAGGAGAAATTGCGCGCTTCTTCATCGCCCGGCTGAATCTGCATCTTATCGTAATCGAGCGTGCGGCCGTCGACACGGGCTGGCGTACCCGTCTTGAAACGCATGAGGCGAATGCCCGCCTCGCGCAGCGAATCCGAAAATTTCATCGCCGGGCGCTGCCCGTTCGGGCCGCCGCTGTACGTATGCTCACCGACGATGATGCGTCCCTTGAGGTACGTCCCCGTCGCCATGATGATGGCCGGAGCCAGATAAACCTCGCCCGTCTCGACAACCACGCCGCGCACAGCTTTCTTGTCCTCCGTCAGCAGGAGATCCGTGATGAGGATCTGCTTGACGTCGAGATTTTCCGTATTTTCGCAGGTCTCTTTCATCGTAAACTGATAGAGCTTTTTGTCGGCCTGTGCGCGCAAAGCGTGGACAGCCGGCCCCTTGCCGGTATTGAGCATGCGGAACTGGATGCAGGTCTTATCCGCATTGACGCCCATCTCGCCGCCGAGCGCATCAAGTTCGCGCACGAGGTGCCCCTTGCCGGGGCCGCCGACCGACGGATTGCAGGGCATCAGGGCAATATTATCCATAGAGAGCGTCGCCAAGAGCGTCTGGCAGCCAATGCGGGCAGCCGCGAGAGCCGCCTCGACACCGGCATGACCGGCACCAATGACGATGACATCGTATTTTCCAGCGGTAAACAACGAAAATCCTCCTTATATTATATAGGAAACAAAGCAGTGTTACTTGCCAATGCAGAACTTGCTGAAAATCTCATTGATGATATCTTCCCCGACCGTCTCCCCCGTAAGCTCGCCGAGTTTTTCCCAGGCAGAGCGCAGGTCGATGGAGATAAAATCGAGGCCCATATCGGCCTCAATCGTGCGAATGGCAGCGGCGAGATGCTCATCGGCCTGGCGCAGGACTTCGGCCTGACGTGCATCCGTGACAAAGGAACCTTCCTGCCCTGCCTGTGTACCGGCATAAACCTGTTTCGTAATTTCTTCCGTCAGCGCATCCAGACCATCCTTCGTGCGCGTCGATATCGTGATGACCGGCACCGACTTCTTGACGCGTTCATGCAGGATTTCCGGCGTCACCACCGGCGTGAGGTCGTCTTTGTTGAGCAGCAGGATAGCATCGCGCCCCTTGACGAGCTTCAAGATTTCCGCGTCTTCCTCATCGAGCGGCCGCGAAGCATCAAAGAGCGCGAGAATCAGCGCGGCTTCCTTGACATAGGAGCGTGCCTTCTCCACGCCGATGCGTTCGACCACGTCATCGGTTGCACGGATGCCGGCCGTATCAATGATGCGCAGGGGAATGCCGCCTACGTTGGCGTATTCTTCAATGGAATCACGCGTCGTGCCCGGAATCTCCGTGACAATGGCCCGTTCTTCCCTGAGTAAGGAATTGAGCAGGCTCGACTTGCCGACATTCGGCTTGCCGATGATAGCCGTCAGCAGACCGTCGCGAAGAATGCGGCCGGCATGAGCGGTCTTCAGGAGTTTGGCAATTTTGTTGCGTATTTCAACCACATTTTTCTGGATATCGTACGTCAGCACATCATCGACTTCTTCTTCCGGAAAATCAATGGCCGCTTCGATATGCGCGATCATGCCGAGGATATCGTGGCGCATGCTCTGAATCTGCCTGGAGAAATGCCCTGTCAGATGACCTGCGGCCATAGCCAGCGATGTTTCCGTCCGGGCCTTGATGATATCCATGACGGCCTGTGCTTCCGAGAGGTCAAGGCGTCCGTTGAGGAAGGCCCGCTTGGTGAATTCACCGCGCTCCGCCGGCCTTGCCCCGGCTTTCCACGTCAGTTCCAGAGTCTTGCGCAGCGTCATGAGCCCGCCGTGGCACTGCAGTTCTACCACATCTTCTACCGTATAAGAATGCGGGGCCAGCATGACAAGGGCCAGTGCTTCATCGACAACCTGCCCGTTTTCATCCACAATATGCCCATAGACTGCATGGTGGCTGCCGGCCTGGACCAGGGGCTTGCCATTTACGGCACGAAAGACTTTGCCCGCAGTCTTTAGCGCGTGTTCGCCGCTGATGCGGACAATGCCGATGCCGCCTTCGCCCTGCGGCGTAGCAATCGCGCTGATCGTATCTCCCTGCTGCATATTTACCTTCCTTTCTTTTCCTGATTCTTTCCTTGTTCTATTTCACGATAAACAAAAAGGGCCTGCTCCCAGAAGGAGAAAGCCCTTTCACAGCTCTCTTTATATGCTGTCCAAATGGGAACAAAGACATCAATTGTCTTCATGATCCCGGTAACGGCGCCGGCGCGGCACAATGACGACATAACGGTGCGGCTCATCGCCGGCGCTGTAAGTCGTCACTTTGCGGCTGTCCTGCAAAGCCATATGAATAATCTTGCGCTCATGACGGTTCATCGGTTCCAGATGAACTTCCTGCCCAATGCGGCAGGCCTTCTCGGCTAAGTGACCGGCAAGGCGGGAAAGCGTTTCCTCGCGGCGCGCACGATATCCCTCAACATCGAGCAGGACGTGCAGCCGTTCTCCCGAAGCCCCGCGGTTTGCAGAGAGATTCGTCAGATACTGCAGGGCATCGAGCGTCTGTCCATGCTTGCCGATGAGGATGCCGAGATTCTCGCCTTCCAGCTGGAAAAGCACACCCTCTTCGTGCTCTGAACGCTGCAGGCTCACGGGAATCTTCATGGCAGCAAAAACCTGTTCCAGAAACGCCTTTGCGCGTGCTTCCTGTTCCTCAAGGGATGGGGAAGCTTCTTTGCTGCTGACCGTTGCTGTTTTCCCGCTATGCTCATCCTTTGCCGAAGAAGAAGAGTCTTTTTCCGTCTCTTCCACTTCCTCTTCAAGGCGCGTCTCGAGTTCCGTCATATCAAGAACAGGGTCCTGTACGGCAGGAGCCTGCTCCTCTTCCTGACGAACGCGAATGCGGGCCGGTCTGCGGCCAATAATTCCCAGAAAACCGCGCGAAGGCTGCTCGAGTACCGTATACTCGAGGCTCGAAGCCGCACAGCCGAGCTCGGCGGCCGCTGCCTCAAGAGCTGCTTCGACCGTCCGGCCTGTCCACTCCATGGTTTCTGCCATATCAGGCAGCCTCCTTTTTCTTGTCATCATGACGATACATCCACCACTGCTGCGTAATCTGGACAATGTTCATCGTGACCCAGTAAAGTACAAGGCCGGATGGGAAATTCAAGCTGATCCAGCCGATGAAGAGCGGCATGACCGTCATCATGATCTTCATCTGCTGATTCATTTCCGTCGTCGTCTGTTTCTGCTGCAGGAACGTCGTCAAAGCCGACAGGACCGGCAGAATGTAGTACGGATCCGGTTCCGACATCGTCGGCAGCCAAAGGAAAGCAGCGGATTCCGGCGTCGGATACGTGAAATTATACAGCGCGTAGTACATGCCCATGAGAATTGGCATCTGCACGAGCAGGGGCAGGCAGCCTGCGAGCGGATTGACACCGGCTTCTTTGTAAAGTGCGCCGACTTTCTGCTGCATGAGCTGCGGGTTATCCTTATACTTCTCCTGAATCTTTTTCATCTTCGGAGAGAGCTCCTGCATGGCCTTCATCGACTTGACCTGCTTGACTGTCAGCGGGTACAGAATCATCTTGATGAGGATTGTCAGGAGAATAATCGCCACGCCGTAGCTGCCAAAACCAGCTACATCCGTAACATTATAGAGTGCCTGCAGGACAACATGCAGGAGATTCTCGATCGGTTCGAATATTGTTCCAAAGAAACCCAATGTATCACATCCTAATCTTATAAAAATAACAGTTATCGCAGTGAATTACCCAAAACGGGCATTACGGTACAGGATCATAGCCGCCCTTATGGAAAGGATGGCAGCGCAGGATGCGCTTGAGGGCCAGCCAGCCCCCACGCCGGGCTCCGTATCGTTCGATCGCTTCAAGGGCATATTCCGAACACGTCGGGACATAGCGGCAGGAAGGCGGGAACATTGGCGAAATGAATCCACGATAAAATCGCACCAACAAAAGGAATACCGTCTTCAAACTCAAGACCTCTTTCGCTTCGTACCGTTTTTTCCGTGCGCTCTTCCGGCAGGAGCCGCATGTTTCATCAAATCTTCCATGGCCGGAAAAACCCTGGCATCCTGAAAGATGCCGGACTTCTCGCCCAAGCGCAGAAGAGCCTTCTCCACCTCAGGAAGTTTGGCCGTGGTCATGGCCTTGCGGCCGACGAACAGCAGCGCAGCATCTTCCCGAATGCGGTCCTGATGCAGGCGGTAAGCCTCACGCAGCAGGCGTTTGACGCGGTTGCGCACAACGGCGCAGCCGAGTTTCTTGCCCGCAGCAAAGCCGACGCGGCCGCGCACGGAAGCAGACGGAAAGACATACAGCACAAAATACCGATTCGCAAAAGAGCGTCCTGTACGGTACACACGCTGGAAATCACTGCGCCGTTTGATGATCCGTCTTCTCGGTAAGGTAAGCATTCGCATTTCCCCAAAAATCAACTGAAAAATAACACAAGTAACACATAAGCAAAAAAGGCCACCGAAGTGACCTCATCCGATTTATGCCGAAAGCTTCTTTCTACCGCGCTGGCGTCTTCTCTTCAGAACGAGACGGCCGCCCTTCGTCTTCATGCGCTCACGGAAGCCATGGGTCTTCTTTCTCCAATGGTTGTTCGGCTGGAAAGTCTGTTTCATACTATGTAACACCTCCTTCGCTTATTTTCTGAGACTAATTGGCTGTATAGAAGCATAGTATCAGAATTTTAACTATGTCAAATTATAGACTACGGACTCGCGGCCTGTCAAGGATTTTCCCTTGTCTTTTTCCATCTGCCCTGTGGATATTTTCGGCCTTATCCCGCTTTGCCCACAGAAAAACTGTTGATAAGTCTCCCCACATTTGATAAGATATTGTTGATTATTGTGCGGAAAACCCCATTGGTGCCCTGCGAGGCAAGGCTCGTAAAGATAAGATTCCGTCCACACTTCCCGCCTCTATCCCAGGGAATCTCTGTAGTTATCCACAGCTGTGGATAAAAATGTGGATAAAATTATGCACCTGTGGAAAAAGTTTCTACATATTCTTATAGCAGGAAAGGATTTTTTTCATGGAGCAGATACAGCTTCAAGCTGTCTGGGAGCAGATCCTCACAAAAATGAAGGAAACTCTCGCCGAGTCAGCCTTCAAGTGGTTCGCTTCGGTCAAGCCGCTCTCCCTGACCGACACGGAATTCGTCCTCAGCGTACAGAACGATCTCGTCAAAGACTGGATCACCAGTCACTACCTCACGATCCTCGAAGATGCCGTCAGTGCCGTACTTGGCAGCAAACACCGCGTGGATTTTAAGATTCAGCCGCCCGCAGCCCCTCCGGAACCGGCACCAGCTCCCGACACAGACAAAAAAGAAGCAGCAGCCGGCGCGCAGGGTACGCATACCGGCAGTCACAAAAAAGAAAATCCCAATCAGGGATCGCTTTTCCAGGAGCAGCCGTCCGCGACGGTCGACAGCGGCGACATGCATATCGTCGCCCCCGGCGACCGTTCTTCGCTGAACCCGAAGTATACCTTTGAAACCTTTGTCACGGGCAGTTCCAACCGCTTTGCTCATGCCGCAGCCATGGCCGTTGCAGAATCACCGGGCAAAGTGTACAACCCGTTCTTCATGTACGGCGGCGTTGGCCTCGGCAAGACGCATCTGATGCACGCCATCGGCAACCGCGTTCTGCAGAATCACCCCGAAATGCGCGTTCTCTACGTCTCAAGCGAACAATTCACGAACGAGATCATCCGCGCCATCCAGGAGGGCAAGGCCGAACTCTTCCGCCAGAAGTACCGTACCATCGATGTTCTGATGGTCGATGATATCCAGTTTTTGTCGGGCAAACAGAGTACGCAGGAAGAATTCTTCAATACCTTTAATGCCCTGCACGTTGCGGATAAACAGATCATCCTGTCATCCGACCGACCGCCGCGCGAGGTTCAGAAACTGGAGGACCGCCTGCGTTCCCGCTTTGAAGGCGGCCTCATCACGGATATCCAGGCCCCGGACCTTGAGACACGTATCGCCATCCTCAAAAACAAGGCTCTCTTAGACCACGTGGATGTGCCAAACGATGTCCTGATGTTCATTGCCAACCGCATCGACAGCAACATCCGTGAGCTCGAAGGCGCTCTGACCCGCGTTGTCGCCTATGCCTCCCTCATCAAGAAGCCGGTAACGACCGACGTCGTCGCGGAAGCACTCAAGGATGTTTTCCCAAACAGCCATAAAAAAGAAGTCACGCTCGAGGTCATTCAGGAAATCGTTGCTTCCTACTTTAAAATCCGCATCGAAGACCTGCATTCCAAGAAACGCACGCGCAGCATTGCGTTCCCGCGCCAGATTGCGATGTATCTCTGCCGCGAGCTGACCGACACATCGCTGCCGCAGATTGGCAATTTCTTTGGCGGACGCGACCATACAACTGTCCTGCACGCTTATGACAAGATTGCCAATGAGCGGGAGACAAACGCCAAGCTTCATAAGATCATCAAAGACCTCATCGACAGCATCCAGAAGATGTAAACATGCCCACAATCCGCCGTGGATAACCATGTGGAAAAGCCTTTGGATTGCCTGTCAATACATTGTGGATAACGTATAGGGGAGTTTATCACCGTGGATACTGTGGATAACCTCCCCTATTGTTATGAACAACTTGTCCACAGCTTCCTGTGATGAAGCAGACGGCTTCACAGGACTTATCCACTTTTCCACACGGCCTACTACTACGTCGGCTATTTATATAAATATTTTAGTTATATTATAAAAAAAGAGAGAAGGCCCATTCAACATGAAAATCACATGCAACAGAAACGAACTTGTCAATGCCCTGCAAATCGTAACAAGAGCCGTGGCCAGCAAACCACAGACCCCCATCCTTTCCGGTATTTACCTCAAAGCAGAAAACAATACCTTAGAACTCCAAGCCACAAATTATGAAATCGGCCTTGTTGCCCGCATCGAAGCCGAGATCGAAGAACCTGGAGAACTGACCACCGCAGGACGTTATTTCCAGGAAGTCGTTCGCAAACTCCCGGGAGAAAAAGTCAGCCTGGCCATCGGTGAAGAGGAAAACATCGTACACATTCAGTCCAACATGGCAAAATTCACCCTGCTTTCCATGAATGCAGCCGAATTTCCTGTCATCAAGCCCTTTGACTCCGACCTGACTTTTGCCATCAAGGACAATATCCTGCGCGACCTCATTAAGAAAACGGTCTTTGCCTGCAGCGATGACAACTCCCGTCCTGTCTTCACGGGCTGTTCCCTCGAAGTTACCGAAAACAAAGTCACGATGGCAGCCACGAACACCCACCGTCTCTCGGTAAAATCCGAGACCTTCGACCAGAGCATCGGCAACATCAAGGTCATCATCCCCTCGCGCATCCTGCAGGAACTCCTGCATAACATGGTTTCCGACATCCCGACGGATGTCAATATTTCCTGCTCATACAACCAGATCAGCTTCTCCTTTGACAATCTCTACATGACTTCACGCCTGATTGAAGGCCAGTTCCCAAACTACAAGGGCGTCATTCCGCCGGAGTTCGCTACCCATGTCAGCGTTGACACGGCGGCATTTACAGCTGCTGTTGACCGCATTTCCCTGATCTCGAGAGTCGGCGTTTACAACATCATCAAACTCGACTTTGCCGACAATCAGATTCACATCACCTCGAATAATCCGGAAATCGGCAATGCAGAAGAATACATTCCGGCAGAGATTGACGGACCAGGCATCACCATTGCCTTCAATGCCCAGTACATCATGGACGTACTCAAAAACATTGACAGCAAGACCTGCCGCATCGCCCTGAATCAGCCGCTCTCCCCTGCTTCTATCCAGGAAGCGGAAAACGACAGTTTCATCTACATCGTTACGCCTGTCCGCACAAACCATTAATTTTGTTTTTTTCCAGCTCCGGCGGTTTTTCTGCCGGGGCTTGCTTATACACATTTTTGCATTTTGGAAAGGAAATACAGTATGAATATTGAAGAAATCGCCATCGACACCGAAGAGATTCAGCTTGACCAGTTTCTCAAATGGGCCGGCGTACTTGCTTCCGGCGGAGAGGTCAAACCTTTGCTGGCTGAACGCCGCATCAAGCGCAATGGCGAGGTAGAATCCG
The DNA here is from genome assembly GCF_047974105.1 of Mitsuokella apri. NCBI lineage: Bacteria > Bacillati > Bacillota > Negativicutes > Selenomonadales > Selenomonadaceae > Mitsuokella > Mitsuokella apri. The sequence continues at coordinate 138,650 of NZ_JBHYRS010000005.1, read as the reverse complement.
CCCGCCGCCGCAAGCTCCATGACGGGGATGTCATCGAGATCGAGGGTCTCGGCGCCTGGAAGGTTATCCACAAGAAAGGATAAAAATGAATGTATGTTCGTTTTCTTAAGCTCAGAAATTATCGGAACTATAATGAGCTTGACCTGGCCTTGCAGCCAGGCATCAATATTTTTCTGGGACCGAATGCTCAGGGCAAGACGAATATCATCGAAGCCATCTACTATGCATCGCTGGGACGCTCTCACCGCACGCATCAGGATGCGGAGCTCATTCGCTGGCACGAGGAACAAGGAAGCATCCTGCTGGATTTTGACCGGCGCGGCGTAGAAAATCATCTGGAATTCCAGTTCAGCCGCAATAAAAGGCGCAGGATTCTTTTGAACGAACACCCCATTCATCTGAAAGAGCTCATTGGCAGCATCAACAGCGTCTTGTTCTCCCCTGAAGACCTCTTCCTCATCAAAGGGGCTCCGGCCGGACGCCGCCGTTTCCTCGATGGCGAGATTTCCCAGGCCAGTCCTCCCTATTATCATGAGCTCGTCGAATTCAACCGCATCATCAGCCAGAGAAATTCCCTTCTGAAGCGCATCCGTGAACGCCGGGGCGATGCCTCGCTGCTGGAATTATGGGACGCACAGCTCGTAAAGAGTGCGTCTAAGATTATTGCCAAGCGTCTCGAGGCTGTCCGCAAGCTCAACATGCTGGCCAATCTCATGCAGCGGCGCATTTCAAGCGACCAGGAGAATCTGACGGTCACGTACGAAATTCACGGGCTGGATGAAGCATATGGAGCAAAAGACGGTAAAAGTGAAAACATGACAAAGTCATTTACTTCATGGTATAATGAAATGCTGAAGCAATCACGGGAGACGGATATCCTGCGTGGTTCCACAAGCTACGGACCTCATCACGATGACCTCGTGCTGACGGTCAACGGCATCAATCTGCGCACCTTTGGCTCACAGGGACAGCAGCGCACGGGCGTCCTTTCCCTGAAGCTGGCTGAGCTGGAATTCCTTCGTTCTGAGACGGGGGAATATCCCATCCTGCTGCTCGATGATGTCATGAGTGAACTCGATGTCAGGAGAAGGCAGCAGCTTTTGGCCTTTATTCGCCGCGAGCATATCCAGACCCTGATCACAGCGACCGATGCCGCTTATTTCCCTGCAGAGGGGCTGGGCCGGTATTATCAGGTCAAGAATGGCCGTATCACGCGCTGAAATGCCAGCCGGTCTTGGAGGTGGAGATCATGGCGAAACGTACACCGGGGCTTGAAAAAGCCGTCAGTATCATCCCAAAGGCCATACATGAGCTCGGTCCGAAGCAGGAAAGAGAGTACTACCAGCACTGGGTTCTTTGGCATTGGGCCGATATTGTGGGCGAGACATATGCGCATAATGTCAAGGCTGTGGCCATCGATAAAAAGTCTCTTTATGTATCTTGCTATGATCCTGCCTGGGCCAATGAGACGCGCTACCGCATGCCGCAGATTGTGCAGCAAGTCAATAATTATGCCGGTGCCGAGATGATCAAGGATATCCAGTTCAACGGCTCCTGGCGCTGGAAGGACTATGCGGCCAAGGCGGATTCGGGAAAAGCTGTCGAGCAGGCCGGGGAAAAAGGTGTTCCGTCTGCATCGAATACGCCTAATACGCATAATGCGCAGGAAATGAATTGGGCGCGGGAAAGAGCGAAGATGCCTCTTGGAAAGCAGGATTTGCAGCAGGCAGAAAAGCTCGGCGCAAAGCTTGAGGATGAAGAGCTCGCCCTGAAAATCCGCGAACTTTACCGCAAGAACCGGCAGCTGGAAAAGCTCCGGGAGAAAAATGGCTGGCATCCCTGCAGGTCCTGCGGCAGTCTCTGCCCGCCGGAAGAGGTCATCTGCCATCGCTGCGTAAGCAAAAAGCTGGAAGACGTGCGGGCACGCATCCGCGCCGTTTTGCGGGACATTCCCTGGGCACGCTGCAAGGAAGTCTCGGAATATGTCCCCGAGTGTACCCCGAAGCTTTTGAATGAGCAAAGGGCCGCCATGGTGCAGATGCAGGCAGCGAAAGTTTCCATCCTGGATCATACGAGCATGGAGGCCAAGACCCTGGTGATGCTATACCGCTGCCTGCCTCCGGAGCAGCTGACGGAAGAAGCCATCAAGCGCGCTTTTTATGAACTCCGCTTCAGCCTGTACTGGCCGCCGGATTTTAAGCTGCCGAAGCGCTACGAGGCAATCCCGCTGCGCCATGCAGAAAAGCGCCAGTATGGGAAAAAGAAAAAGACACAGGATGAATAAATACAAGATTGATGAGATTGGCTAGATTCTAGATTTGGTGAGAAAGTGAGAAAGGATGAGAGGCTATGTTCCTGCATCTCGGCAATGGTGTTTCCGTACTGACGAGAGACGTCATAGCGATTTATGATTACATGGGATTTTTCATCAAGGACGTTCCGGACAACCAGCATTATCTGCAGCGGTGCCAGAAGGAAGGGCGCGTCGTCCGGACGAATGAAGAGAAGGATCTCATCAAATCGGTTGTAGTGACAAAGGATAAAGTCTATCTGTCTGTGCTGTCAAGCACGGCTTTGAAAAAGCGCGCACAGATGGTTTATGATCTCGATAATGACTAAAAGAATGGAGCGTAGGAGTTTTTATGGCAAACGATAACGATAAGAAATCCATCGACCTGACGTTGACGCCGGATGATCAGCCGGAGACTGCACCGGAACCGCAGGAAGATCTTACGGATAAAGACCTCGATACGACGGGCGTCGAAATTCATACGGATGAGTCGAGTGCAGAAGTCACGGCGGTCAAGGCGGATTATGGTGCCGAACAGATCCAGATTCTCGAGGGCCTCGAGGCTGTCCGCATGCGTCCGGGCATGTACATCGGCAGCACGAGTGAGCGCGGCCTGCATCATCTCGTTTATGAGGTCGTCGACAACTCCATCGATGAGGCCCTGGCCGGCTACTGCGACCATATTGACGTGACCATTCATAAGGACAACAGCATCACGGTCGTCGATAACGGCCGCGGTATCCCTGTTGACATGCATGAAAGCGGCAAACCGGCTGTTGAGGTCGTTTTGACGGTCCTGCATGCGGGCGGCAAGTTCGGCGGCGACGGCTACAAGGTCTCGGGCGGCCTGCATGGTGTCGGTGTCTCCGTTGTCAATGCCCTGTCGACGAGCATGGAAGTCGAAGTCAAGCGCGGGGGCAAAGTTTACGAAATCGAATTCCAGCGCGGCGTGACGACGAAACCGCTGCATGTCATCGGCACGACGGACAAGACGGGCACGCGCGTTCATTTTGTACCGGACCCGGAGATTTTCTCCGTCACGACGTACAGCTATGAGACGCTGCGCCATCGCCTGCGCGAGCTCTCGTTCCTCAATCACGGCATCACGATCGGCCTGCACGATGAACGCGTCGAGCCGGTGCGCAGCGAGACGTTCCACTTCGACGGAGGCATCAGCTCGTTTGTCGAGCATCTCAACCGCAAGAAGGAAACGCTGAATCCGGAGCCGATTTACTTCAACGGTGTCAAGGATGATACGGTCGTTGAGATTGCCATGCAGTACAATGACAGCTATCAGGAGAATATCTACTCCTTTGTCAACAACATCAACACGGAAGAGGGCGGCACGCACCTCGCCGGCTTCAAGCTCGCCCTGACGCGCGCGGCCAATGATTTTGCGCGCAAGAACGGCATCCTGAAGGACAAAGACGCCAATCTCTCGGGCGACGATGTGCGCGAGGGCCTGACGGCCGTCATCAGTCTCAAAATACGCGAGCCGCAGTTTGAAGGCCAGACGAAGACGAAACTCGGCAACTCCGAGGTCCGCGGCATTGTCGATTCGATTGTCACGGAAGGTCTTTCTGAGTATTTCGATGAAAATCCGGTCATCACGAAGCGCATCATCGAAAAGGCCATCATGGCTTCGCGTGCACGTGAAGCCGCCCGCAAGGCCCGTGAGCTCACGCGCCGCAAGAATGCCCTCGAGGTCTCGAGCCTGCCGGGCAAACTCGCCGACTGCTCCGTCAAGGATCCGGAACAGGCTGAAATCTACCTCGTCGAGGGTGATTCGGCAGGCGGCTCGGCCAAGCAGGGGCGCGACCGCCGCTTCCAGGCCATCCTGCCGCTGCGCGGCAAAATTCTCAACGTCGAGAAAGCACGTCTCGACAAGATCTTTGCCAATGCCGAGATCCGCACGATGATTACGGCGTTCGGCACGGGCATCAGCGAGGATTTTGACCTCTCGAAACGCCGCTACGGCAAGATCATCATCATGACCGATGCCGATGTCGACGGCGCCCATATCCGCACGCTGCTCCTGACTTTCCTCTACCGCTACATGAAGCCTCTCATTGAGCACGGCCATGTCTACATCGCCCAGCCGCCTCTCTATCAGATCCGCAAGGGCAAGAAGCATTGGTACACCTACAGCGATGACGAACTCTCGCGCAAGCTTGACGAAGTCGGCCGTGACGGCGTGACGGTCCAGCGCTACAAAGGTCTCGGCGAGATGAATCCGGAACAGCTCTGGGAGACGACGATGGACCCTGAAGGCCGCACGATGCTGCGCGTCGAGATGGAAGATGCCGAAGAAGCCGATGAGCTCTTCACCATCCTCATGGGCGACAAGGTTGAGCCGCGCCGCCAGTTCATCGAGGAGAACGCCAAACTCGTCCGCAACCTCGATATCTGATTTTTTGACTTTTCTATTGCGAAATGCACGGATTTGTGCTATATTGAGCATACAAGATACGTAGATACTTCAACTTCCAACAGGGGGAGTAGCTGAACGGCCAGTATCGTCAGTACGGAGAAATCCCGGTACGGCCGGCGCGAGCAAGCAAGACCCTGCCCTATCTGCCCTTGGCTTTTCTAAGCATCAGGGCGTTAGGGCAGGGTTTTTCGTATATCTTGTAGAAATCTTAAGCATGGGAAAATATTTGGGGAACGATTGGGAAGTGAAATAAGTGGAAAATTTCTTTGCAGGGATGTTCTCGCCGGAGTGGCTCGCCGCTCTTTCCGGCATCCTGCTCCTCGATTTGCTGCTGTCAGGCGATAATGCCATCATGATTGCCCTGGCCTGCAAAAATCTGCCGCAAAATCTTCGCCGCAAGGCCATCATCGTCGGCGGACTCGGCGCCGTCTTTGTGCGCATTGTCTGCACGCTTTTTGCAACGGGGCTTTTAGCCTCGCCTTACATTGAATTCGTGGGCGGCGCGGCCCTGGTCTTCATCGCCATCAAGCTCGTGACAGACCATAATGACGGACGCATAGAGGAAAATGGCAAAAAGCCGACGTCGTTTGGCGAGGCCGTGCGCACCATCCTCATTGCCGACTTCATCATGAGCATCGACAACATCCTGTCGCTTGCAGGTCTTGCCAACACCGTGCCGGAGGGCAAATGGAGCCTCATTATCTGCGGCCTGATGATTTCCATCCCCATCGTACTGTTTGGCGCCCAGATTTTCCTCATGATCATGCTCAAGGTACCGGCCCTGATCTATCTTGGCGCCGGCATCCTCGGCTGGACGGCCGGCGAGCTCATGACGGAAGACCCCGCTCTCGGCTCTTACCTCGCCCCGTATGCTTTCGAAATCAAAGTCATATTTGTGCTGCTGGTACTCGGCCTCGGCTATTTCATCAACCGCCGCCGGGAAGCTGCAAAATAAGTAAAAGATATCCTGAAATATCCTTAGGAGGGATTATCATGAATATGAATAATATCAAAACCGTGATGCTCATGGTGCTCATGGCCGTCATCATGATGCTGATTGGCGGTCTCGTGGGCGGCCGCACGGGCCTGACCGTCATGCTGTTCTTTGCTTTGGCTATGAATGCCTTCAGCTATTGGTGCAGCGATTCACTCGTCCTCAAATGGAGCGGCGCGCAGGAAGTCACGCGCGACCAGGCTCCGCAGCTCTACGGCCTCATTGAGAACCTCGCCCAGCGCGACAATCTGCCGATGCCGAAAGTCTGCATCATCGATGCGGACGAGCCAAACGCCTTTGCGACGGGCCGCAGCCCTGAGCACGCTGCCGTCGCCGTCACCACGGGCATCATGCGCGTTCTCGACTACAATGAGCTTGCAGGCGTTCTGAGCCACGAGCTCTCCCACGTCAAGAACCGCGATATCCTGACGTCGACCATCGCCTCGATGATGGCCACGGTCATTTCCTATGCCGCTCAGTTCTTCATGTTCTTTGGTGGTTCGAGCGACGATGACGATGTCAATCCGATTGCTGCCGTCGCCATGATGCTCCTCGCCCCGCTCGCGGCCAGCATCATCCAGATGGCCATTTCGCGTTCGCGCGAGTACGAGGCCGATAAAGACGGCGGCGCCCTCTGCGGCAACCCGAACTACCTCGCGGATGCCCTCGAAAAAATCGAGTACTACGTGACGCATTCGGCACCTCTGCCGGAGGCCAGACCGGCCACGGCCAATATGTACATCGTCAATCCCTTTGAAGGCACGGGCAAGGCCCTCATGAAGCTCTTCAGCACCCATCCGGACACGGCTGACCGCATTGCCCGCCTGCGCGAACAGGCCCGCGAAATGCGCGTGCGCTGATTCCGGGCAATAAAAAAAGAAGCACTTTCCCTGAGGGAGTGCTTCTTTTTTTGTCTTAAAGCAGTGTAAACACCAAGGCGCTTATCGTGAAGTAAGGGCCGTAGGCGAAAAAATCTCCTTTTTTGCGCTTGCCCGTGGCGAGCATCAGGAGAGCCGCGATGCCGCCCATGACGATGCCGGCAATGACGACGGTCATGAGCATGTCCGTGCCGAGCCAGATGCCGAGGGCGGCGATGAGCTTGACGTCGCCGCCGCCGATGCCGCCTTTGGTGATGACGGCGAGGGCGAGAAAGACGAGGCCGCCGACGACTGCGGCTTCGATGTGGTCAGTCGGCACGCGCTCGAGCACGGGGATGGAAATGGCCCCGATGATGACAAAGGGAAGCAGCATTTTGTCAAAAATCACGCGCTGCTCGAGATCCGTCCACGTGTAGAGCAGCAGGAAATACTGGAAGACCATGAGAAAGCCCACGCGCAGCGGATGCATGGAATGCAGAGTTAAGAGCGTGAAACAGAAGAGAAAGCCCAGAACGGCGCCAAGACGCAGCGGCCTTTTCTTATGCTGCTCCTCTGCGCGGTCCGGAAAACTCAGGACACCTTCTGCCGCTTTTTGGTACGAATACGCAATCCAGCGGCTGCCGAGCAGGCCGCCTCCGACTGCGAGCAAAATCGACAAAAGGCATTTCATTATTACGAACATAATAAAACCCCCTAATTTTACTATGCAAAACGATTCTTTCCTTATCCTAGCAAAAACAGGGAAAATCGTCAAAAATTCTAAAACAAAATGGTATGAACTATGATATACTTAAGTTAGCCAGAACACTTTGTAATAAATATCTGCCAAAATCTACTACAAGACACGTAAAGATTTTCGTTTTGATGCAGAAGTAAAAAGATAAAGGAATGACAATATGGTCAACCCAGCGCAATTCAAGGAAAAGCTCCGCGAATTCCTAGACAAAATCACATATCGTCAATGGGTGGCGGCGGCAGCCGTCGTCAGCTGTCTCTTAGGGCTTATGGTGTATTTCGCCATTTCGGGGTCCGATGAAAAGCCTCAGGAGCAGCCTAAGACGAATCTCGTGCAGGTCGTCGCCGCCAAGCAGGATATCCCGGAACGCACTGTCGTCAAGGAGGATATGCTCAAGGTCGTCGAGGTTCCGAGTGACCTCGTGCCGGAAGGGGCGTTCCGCGACGTGGAAGACGCCGTGGACCATCCGACGAGCACGGCCATCCAGCAGGGCGACATCATGACCTCGCGCAAGGTTTACGTCGATATCCGCATGGCGGGCTTCACGGGCGTGATTCCCTCGGACTGCCGCGCCGTGACCATCCCCATTTCGGATGTGACCGGCGTCTCGGGCTTCGCGCATCCGGGTGACTACGTCGACATCATGCTCATCACGGGCACGAAGGAAAATGGCATGCAGGGACGCCTGATTCTCCAGAATGTCCTGCTGCTTGCCATCAACAGGACGTCGAATCTCTCGAATGTCCCCGCGGGCGACTCGGGCTCCGATAAGAGTTCCGACAGCTCCAAAGACTCAAAAGACAGTTCCTCGCAGAATGTCAATACAAAGCCGGCATCTGAGGGCATGGCCACGGCTACTGTAGCCCTGAAGCCTGCCGACGTGCTGAAACTCGCCGTGGCTTCGCAGGAAGGCACTTTGTACCTCGACCTGCGTCCTTTCAAGCCGCGCGATATGTACACATTTGATACAGACTATGCCGGCATCCCGCAGGCCACGAATCAGTCGCAGTCAGCGGCCAATGAAGCTCCGGCACCGTCACAGGCCCCTGCTCCGCAGCAGTCCTACAGTGCGCCGGCAGCTCTTACGCCGAGCCCGTCTCCGGCACCGAGCTACAATAGCTCCGGTTCTGCGGGCGGCGGCTCCTCGGGCTCTGTCCCAAGTCTCGGGCGGACGATTGAAGTCATCCGCGGTGTAACATCGACGAGGGAGGGTGTCCAATGAGAAAAGCCTTTTTGAGCCTCGCTGTCAGTACAGTCGCAGCAGCGGCCGTCTTCTCCCCTGCCCCCGCCTTCGCGCAGTTCACGCCGGTCTCCGTCGACCTCAACCAGTCGTATTATCTCAACACGGGGCGCAATATCACGCGCGTGGCCATTGCCAATCCGAAAATCGCCGATGTCAGCCTGCTTGACGGCACGTCCCTGAACGTTATCGGCATTTCGCCGGGCACGACGACCCTCAATGTCTGGGCGTCAAACGGCTATCGCTATGAATACCGCATCACGGTTTCGAATCAGGATTCGGGCCTTGCCAAGCTTGTGCAGGAGGCCATCGGACTGCCGGAGGTGCGCGTGCAGATGATCGGGGGCAAGATTTTGCTGCGCGGCAGCGTCAAGAACCAGTACGAGCGCGACCTTGCCTATAAAATCGCCAAGATGTACGCGCAGACGGGCGGCAGCAGCGGGAAAGCCGAAAATGCGACAGAGGGAGCCGTGAATCTGCGCGGCGATATCGATGATTCTGTCGTCAACATGCTCGAGATGACCAATCCCGACCAGATCAACATCGAGGCCATGTTTGTCGAGATTAACTCCAACGATGCCAAGAACCTCGGCCTCAACTACGTTTCGCAGGACCTCAGCGATACGAGCGACAGCGGTATCACGATGAATGACGCGGGCTCATATTATGCCGGTGAAACCTACGGCACGCAGCGCGATGCCGGCCATCACTGGTACAATCAGAACTGGCTCTTCACCCATTTCTCGAAAATTAATATGCAGATTCACGCGCTCATCGAAAATGGCAGGGCCCGCATCGTCTCGCGTCCGAACATCACGACGATGAGCGGCCGCGATGCCAAAATCCTCATCGGCGGCGAAATCCCCTATTCGACCTCAAACAGCTTCGGCTCGACGACGACCGAATACAGGGAATACGGCATCGGCCTTGACCTGCATGCCCCGACTGTCGACCAGGATGGCAACATCACGACGGAGCTTGAGACGCAGGTCAGCCGACTCGACTGGTCCAATGCCGTGACGAAAGACGGCTACCGCATGCCGGGCATCGCGACGCGCTCGGCCAAGACAACGGTCAACATCCCTTCGGGCATGACGATGGTCATTGGCGGCCTGCTGAACTCCGAGGAAGCCAAGACGCTGCAGAAAGTGCCGTTCTTTGGCAATCTGCCGCTTATCGGCGAACTCTTCCGCTATCATAACAATTCACATCAGAAATCCGAGATTGTTGTGCTCATCACGCCGCGCGTGGTCAACGAGGAAACGCCGGCGCGCATGTCGCCTGACATGGAGGATACCTACAATGCCAGCCGCCGCGAGGTGCGCGACATGAAGCAGGTTGACGTCAACGGCGATATCCCCGAGAAGTCCAATGAAGAACTCGCGAAGGAGAAAAAAGTCGCCGAGAAGGCCCAGAAAAAGGCACAGAGAGCTCAGAAGCAGCAGTCCGCTGCCCCCTCTGCTTCGTCTAAGGCTGTTCTTCCCGCAGCGAATGGCGATGACATGGACGCAGGGGCTGAGGAAGCCGCCCGCACCGAGCTGCCGGGCGACCGCATCAAGGCTTCAGCCAAAGCCATCCTCGGCCGCATGGATAAATAATAAATAGATTAAATAAATATCTCGATACTCGATAGATGAAAGCAGCAAAGGAAGTGATGGTATGGCAGAAATGACGCAGGCAGCGCCTGCCAATGGCATTGTCATCACCTTTTTCAGCACGGCTTCGGCCGTCGGCAAGACACTCGTGGCCTGCAACATGGCCTCAGAGCTCGCGCGCGAGGGCTACCGCGTCTGTCTCGTTGATTTTGACCTGCAGTTCGGCGATGTCTGCAACTACCTGAAGCTCGAGCCCCTACGTACGCTGGCCGATGTTCAGCGCACGATGCAGGTCGAGGGCGATTCGTGCCGCGTGCAGGATTTCCTGACACCGTACGAACATGGCGGCGTGCATTTTTCCGTGCTGGCCTCACCGACGAAGCTCGAGGAGGCCTACAATATCCATCATGACTACGCCGTGAGGGCCGTGCGCAAGCTCCAGCAGAGCTTCGACTACATCCTCATTGACATGACCTCGATGTTCAGCACGCTGAATCTCGCGATGCTCGACCTCTCGACCATCGTGACCTTCCTCGGCATTGTGGATTTCATACCGACGATAAAAAATATGAAAATAGGTATGGACACATTGAAAACTCTCAACTATGATAAGAACAAGATAAGACTTGTCCTCAACCGCAGCGACTCAAAAACGCGCATCGGCCTTGCCGATGTACAGAAGCTGCTCGGAGAACCGTTTTATCACGTTCTGCCCAATGACTTCCGGGCGGCGAGCGACTCCATCCGCGACGGCGTCCCTTTGGTCCTTGCACCAAAACAAACTGCTTTAGGCGAGGCCCTGAAGGAGCTCGTAGCCCGCTACACCAATCACAGCAGCACGCCTGCCGAAGCCGAAGAAAAACAGCAGGAGTCCTCGTGGCTCAGCCGTCTCTTCAGCTAATCCGTAAAAAAAGATCCAGAGAAAGGGGGTCCTGCCAATGTATCGTGTCATGATGGTTGAGAAAGACCGCCTAATGCTCGAAAAGCTCACGGCCGTCATCGACCGCACGCCGGGCTTTGCCATGGCTGCGCGCTACCAGAGCACGAACGATGCCATCGGACAGGGCCGCATGTTCGACCCGAACCTCATTCTGCTGGATATTGACCACGCAGATGCCGTGCCCCTGATCGAGGCCTTCCACAAGGCTTATCCGCAGGCCGACATCCTCTGTATGGCCGAGGAATGGCGCCCCGAGAGCGCGACACACCTCATAGCGGCGGGCGCGCGCGGCTGTCTCGTCAAGCCTTTTACGGGTGTGGAGCTGCAGGAGGCTGTGCGCGAATTTGCCAAGGCCGGCATGGAGCAGAACTGCGAGACTTTGGTCTTCTTCAGTCCGAAGGGCAAGAGCGGCAAAACGACGCTGATTGCCAATCTCGCGGGGGCTCTTGCCCGCCGCACGCATGAACAGGTCGGCATCATCGACGCGGATTTGCAGTTCGGCGACATGGCCGTTTTCTTCAATCTGCAGCCAAAATCGACGATTGTCGAGGCCGCCCGCGACATCCGCTTTTTGTCGCCGGTCACGCTCAAGCGCTATTTCGTGCCGGTATCCGAGCGCGTCCATGTGCTCTGCGGCACGACGAGGCCAAATTACATCGACAAAGTCTCGATTCCGCAGCTTGAAGGCATCATCCGCATGGCACAAGGGCTCTTTCGGTATCTCCTCATCGACGTACCGCAGGGCTTCAACCCGACTTCGATTGCCGCTGCGGAGGATTCGACCGTGACGTACCTTTGCGCGATGATCAACGGCGCTTACGAGCTCGACCATATGCGCAAGGCCATTGAGATCTTCAAGGACTGGGACGACGTCGAAAAGCGCGCCAAAGTCATCTTCACGCGCGTCTCGCCGTGTACCGAGGAAAAAAGGCGCGAACTTGAGACAAAACTCGGCTATCCGGTCGCGGCCATCATCCCGAATGAATACCTCGCCGTCTCAAAGGCCGCAGATGACGGCCAGATGGCGACGGAGATTGCGCCCGACAGTCCGCTTTCAAGGAGTGTCGACAAAATCGTGGACCATCTCGTCAGCCATCAGGCGCCGATGGCCCATAGGTGGCTGTCATGAGCGCGCTGCTGGCCGTGCTCGTCACGGCAATGTGCTTCTTCCTGCTCGTCATGCTGCTCTCCATCCGCTCACGCGAGGACCGCGTCATCACGGAGCGCCTGAGCTCCCTGGCTGAAGCGCCGGGAGAAACCCGGCAGAGCCGGCAGGGCGGCGGCCTGAAGGCACTGATTCTAGGCCTCATCGAGAGCCTTGCCACAGCAATCGGCAAAGTCCAGCGCGGGCGGCGCGTCGAACTCTGGATGCAGCAGGCCGACTGGCCCATACACGGCACAGAGTTTGAAGCCATCCTCGTGCTCTGGGGCCTTTTCATAGGCTTTATCACGTTCCTCGTGACGCTCAAGGCTTCGATGTTTTTCCTCGGTGCCCTCGCGGCCATCCTCTTGGGTTTTGCCCTGCTGGGGCTGCGCATCCGCCGCCGCCGCAAAAAATTCACGAACCAGCTCGGCGATATGCTGACCATGGTCGCCAACGCCCTGCGCGCCGGCTTCAGCTTCATGCAGGCCTTCGAGCTCATCGCTAGGGAAATGGACGCCCCGATGGGCCGCGAAGTCCGGCTCGTCGTCAACGAAGTCAACCTCGGCAACACCCTGGAAACTGCACTCGACAACATGCAGAGAAGAGTCGCAAGTCCAGATTTTGAACTCGTCGTCACCGCCGTGCTCATACAAAGGCAGGTCGGCGGCGACCTCGCACAGATTCTTGATACGATCAGTGAAACGATTGAGGAAAGAATTCGAATGAGGCGAGAGGTAATGGCTTTGACGGCACAGGGAAGAGCGTCTGCTGTTGTAGTAGCCTGCATTCCTATTGCTTTAGCAGCAGGACTGTCCATATTGAATCCCGATTATTTAAAACCATTAATTGAGACAGATATGGGACATATGTTCATTATAGGTGCAGTTGTTTTAGAGATAATAGGTATGCTTATTATACGAAAAATCGTGGATATTAAAGCATGATTCATGAAGTGATTTTAAGAAAATAATTTGCTTGTAATCCGTGAGGATTTACATAGATAATATTACAGCCATCTATATTCTTAAGGAGGAATCCCAAATGTTAGAAATCTTAAAGTATCTGAAAGCTCGTTATGTGAGTGAAAAAGCACAGGGAATCGTGGAGTATGCCTTGATTCTGGCGTTTGTTGTTATCATTGCCGCTGGTTTATTTGGTGGTGGCAGCATTTCAGAATCGATCCAAAAGGTATTTGCAAGTGTTAAAAATCTTCTTGCAAACGGCGCAGGAAAATAAGGGCGAATCTATCTACGGAGAAAGGGGCAGGATTATGAGATTCCAGAAGGGACAATCCATTGTGGAATTCGCATTAATCCTGCCTCTTTTTTTGTTGCTTTTTTTAGGGATTGTTTATTTTGCCAGTTTTTTTGTCGATTATTTAACATTGAGTACCATTGCACGAAATAGCGCCAGAGAGGCAGCTGTTGTATCTGTAACAGATGAGAGTCAGCTGCAGGGAGAATATGATAAGATTCGTGCGAATTACAAGGATCAATCTTTACCAGCTGATATGTATGAATGGGACCCGACTTCAACGGCCTGTTTTTCAATAAAACCAGACAATAATTATGACAATGTAGTCGTTGAAATGAATGCTACTTTGAATAAAGAAGGTACGTTGATAGGCGGTGCTGTAGATGCCTTAATGGACGATACATCTGAGAAAAAATTAAATTTGCATATAACGTATACGATGTATAGTGAATATAAGAATAACAAGAAGTAATTGAGGTGAGATACGATGTCTTTATTGACGCGCTTAGGTCGGGCGGCTGATGAGAACCGGCAGGTGAATATTTTTGGTTCGCGCGAAGAGAATCAGGATACGGCGGCGGAGCGTTCTTATCAGGAAATCAAGCAGCGTATCCACCAGCGCATTGTCGACGAGATGACGCCGGCAGAGCAGGCGATGCTTTCCTCAGTCAATCAGGACCCGCATCAGGTTGAGACCTTGATTGCCGATTACTGTCAGCGCGTGCTTGACGAGAATCCATTCTCCATCCCGCAGGGTGAGAAGCCGCGCCTGATTGCCGATATCCGCGATGAAGTCCTCGGTCTCGGCCCGATTGAGGCTTTGCGCAAGGACGACTCCATCACTGAAATCATGGTCAACGGTCCGCGTCAGGTATTCGTCGAACGTATGGGCAAGCTCGAGCTCACGGACGCGAAGTTCCACGATACGGCGCATTTGATGAACATCATCGAACGAATTCTGACGCCGCTGGGCCGCCGTGTCGATGAATCCTCTCCGCTCGTCGATGCCCGCCTCGAAGATGGCTCGCGTGTCAATATTATCATCCCGCCATTGTCACTCATTGGCCCGTGCCTGACCATCCGTAAATTCTCGAAAACGCCGCTGAGCGTCGACAACCTTATTTCGTTTGGCACGATGGATGAGAAAATGGCGACGTTCCTGCGCGCCTGCGTCAAGGCGCGCATCAACATCCTTGTTTCGGGCGGTACTGGTTCCGGTAAAACGACAACGCTGAATGTCATTTCCTCGTTCATCCCCGATGGCGAACGCATCGTGACGATTGAGGACGCTGCCGAACTGCGTCTGCAGCAGCAGCATGTCGTGACGCTCGAGGCGCGTCCTGCCAATCTTGAGGGCAAAGGTGCCATCACCATCCGCGACCTTGTGCGCAACGCCCTGCGCATGCGTCCGGACCGCATCATCGTCGGTGAGGTTCGTACCGGCGAGGCCCTCGACATGCTGCAGGCCATGAATACCGGCCATGACGGCTCCCTGACAACGGCCCATGCCAACAGCCCGCGCGATGTTCTGTCGCGCCTTGAGACCATGGTCATGATGTCTGGACTGGAACTGCCGGAGCGAGCCATCCGTGAGCAGATTTCGTCGGCCATCGACCTTGTCATCCATCAGGCCCGCCTGCGCGACGGCAGCCGTAAAATCACGTACATCACGGAAGTCCAGAAAATGGAAGGCACGACCATCACGACGCAGGACCTTTTCCGCTTCGAGCAGACCGGCTTTGACAATAATGGCAAAATCCTTGGCCGTTTCATGCCGACCGGCCTGCAGCCGAGCTTCCTCGAGAAGTTCGAAATCAGCGGCATCAAGCTGCCCGAGGGCTTCTTCACGCCGGAGGGCGGCAATGATATTGCCTTTACAGGAGGACGATTCTGATGCTCAAAGTTCTTTTTGTCCTCTCGCTTACCGCAATTATTTTTCTCCTTCTGTTCGGCCTGATTCGTCAGACCGTTCAGCCCAAATCGACCATCCGCAAGCGTATGGCAAGCTTGGAAACAACTGCAGAACCAGACGAGCCCTTTGCCGCGCCTACATACGAGCCGACTGCCAGACAGCAGACAGAGGCCGGAGAGGGCGGCTTTAAAAAGATACTGGGCTCCTTGGCCGAGGCTTTGACGCCAAGAAAACTGCGCCCTATTATCCAGAAGAGACTGGTTCTGGCAGGCAAATCCCGCGAATGGGGCATTGCCGAATTTTACGGCAGCTGCCTGTTAGGGGCCGTCATGATGTGGCTGTTTGGATTTGTACTGCTGCAGCACGCCCATTATGCCGTTGTGCAGAGAGCCATGATGATTTTCCTGTTGGGCCTGCTCGGCGGCCTGATGCCCGTTGTCTTCCTAAACACGACGATTGACAAAAGGCAGAAAAAGATTCAAAGCCAGCTGCCGCAGGTGCTCGACCTGCTTTGTGTCAGCGTGCAGGCCGGTCTTTCCTTTGATGCGTCCCTGTCAAAAATCACGGCCCGCATGAAGGGCCCTCTTATTGACGAATTCCGCCGTTTGCAGGATGATATACGTATGGGCGTAGTGCGGCGTACGGCCATGCGCAGCATGGCCGACCGCTGCGGCGTTGACGATGTTTCGCTCTTTATGACGTCTATCATTCAGGCCGAACGTCTCGGCACAAGCATGGGCAATACCCTTAAGAATCAGGAGTCCTCTTTATTTTCCCTGCAATCTTTGTTGTGACGCTTGTTCCAAGTCTGCTTTATATCTTGAAAAATCTATTAAACGGGTAGTAAAAAGCCATCTCTGATGCATTGATGCTGTCAGGGATGGCTTTTGCGTTTCTAGTTTACAGCCCATCGTTTTGTCAAATAGTTCCAGACCGTTACGATAGCCGTTGAAAAGAGTTTTGCAATCATATAGTAGAGTCCGCAGATTGAGGCAAACAGCCACATGCAGACTTGATTGAGTCCTAAGCCCATAATGCCGACAATAATAAAAAATATTTTTTGCCGAGGTGTCTGTTCTGCAGCTTTGCAGAAGATAAAATGAATACAGAACCAGTAATTTACTCCCAGAGAAATCGAGAAGGATGTAGCCGAAGAATAAAGATAGTGAAGACCTGCATATTCCGTCAAAATAAACAAAAGCCCGTAATCAATCAGGAAGCAGAAGCCGCCTGATAATAGAAAGCGCAGGATTTCCTTTAGTCGTTCTTTCGTCATAAAAAGTTCATTCCTTGATAGGCTTATAGAGACGCACACTGCTGTTATCGCCAAATTCTGTGCCGTCATATTCTAAAACCAATTCATAATGGGGATCTTCCTTGAGGTAGTTATACATGAGATCTTTTTTTCTCGTCAGAATGTAGTCAAAATCATATCGTGCTAAAAAGTCCTGATAGGTTATCGTGGCTGTTTCCAAATCTTGATATTCCTGCAAGATATCTTTTTGGTGATTATTAGCTTTGAGAAAGACTTCAGCGCGGGGATCGAGATACGGCTTTAATCCACGGAATTCGACATATCCGCCCTGATTGAAGCCAGTCCAGATGATAGGAGAGGCGTTAGGATTTTCTGCAATAATATAATCTACTGCCTGTTTTGCCAAAGGCGGTTCAAGGGAATGTCTGACAAATAAAGGCATAACGCTGCAAAGCGTTGCCAATATGGTAAGGAAAATCAGGAACCTTATAGGGATAGAACGCACTTTTTTCAAACTGCCATATTTCCATTCAATAATTGCTATAATGGTAATTATAAGGATAATTCCTACTATTATAAATAAAGGAATTTGCATCAAATCCTGAAGAATAGCTCCTTTGTTTTTATAGAATATATAAGCATAGGTCAGCAGAATCAGGATCATCATGACAACACAGAATTTTTTATTTACTTTTTGAGGCTGAACAGCATTTATTTTCTTTGCCTGCCAGTAACGCAGATAATAGGCCACGGGGAAAAGACCAATGGTCAGAAAAAGACTTAAACTTCTGGTAGCAGATAAAGCCAGAATTGCCATTCCCAGAGAGAGCAATGGCCAGCGTAAGGGGAATTTCTCGCGGCTGTACATAAAAATGAGAAAGCCCATTAAGCAGAAAGCAACTTTCCCCAGCGGATTGCTAAAGGTAAGAGGATGCATCTCACTGACTATGGAGTTGATCAGGTCTACTCCATAAGAATGAGATGTATAGGTCATAGCATCGATGCCATATGGATTAAAAAAACCGCCAACAGCAATGATCAGCAATAAGACAATATATTTATGCCAAGGTAAGGTGACCTTATGCAGGAATATGCCTTTAGGGTCAAGACGTACGATTTTCTCTGCCAGATATGGTAAACAGAGAATCAGCATCAGGGGCCACATAGCAGCGTGGAAATTGATCAACAGGATAGATAGTAAGAAAAAGCCAAGATAACGCTTTATGGTTATAGTATGAATAGATTTTTCCAAAAGGATCATTGTCAAGATGAAAATCAACAGGGAGAAAATCTGCGGTCGGGTGACCATGAAGAAGAGGCAGGGCATGACAAAAATAAGGGTTGTAGCAGCCACAGCAAGACGCTGGTTGCCCTCAGAAACGCTGGTAAGGAGCTTGTAGTAAGCGAGTATAGCTAGAGTGCTGACGATGCAGACGACGGCGATAGGGCCGCTTTCGCCGTCGATAACATAGGACTGCCAGAAAATCACGGCACTGAGCCATTGCTGCATGACGAAGTCAAGTCCCTGATGCATGCTCAAGGGGTCTGTGGTCGGCCAGCCATAGTTCATGACATAACAGCCGTCACTGAGCAGAAACCAGATGTCATTATCGAGATTTCTGGAAATAAACAGCAGGCCGATGAACATAGAGAGGAAGAAAAGCAGCTTCCGTTCCTTCTGCAAGATTATTGGTCCCATGATTTCATCCTTTCTTGGTTTCCTGGTAGGATTGTTCCGTATTGACATTCCATACATTTTCTTTGGTCGGCAAAGCATCGTGTATATTCCGCACAGCTTCATAGGCTGTCAGCATAGAATGGTCCATGTTATTATAACGGTGCTGGCCGTTGCGGCCAATGCAGTAGAGATTTTTGATTTTATCGAGTTCCTCGCGGACCTGCGGCAAATCTTCGTAAGCATCGAAATAAGCGGGATAGGCTTTCTCGACGCGGTAGCGTACGGCATCTTTGACATCTTTGGACTGCAGGATGCCCATGGACTCCAGCTCGCGGATGGCCATAGTGATGAAGTCTTTGTCGCGCATATTCCACATGCCATCGTTTTCGCGGCAGAAGTATTCGAGCCCGAGCCAGACCTGATGTTCAGGATCCGGCAGCAAGTACGGCGACCAATTGTTGAAGATTTGCAGACGGCCCATGCGGACGTCAGGTTCCTGTACGTAAATCCAGCAGTCGGGCGGGATATTGCCGAGAGTCGGACGGTTCGTCGTGTTTTTGAGATTGACCTTGTCCGTCAGGATGCCAACTGTGATAAAGTCGCGGTAAGGGAGATTTTCAGCGATAGTTCGACTCTGAGAGCTGATGGCTTCAGTCGGCAGTTTGTCGGCCAATTCTGCAATTGGCATACTTGAAAATACATAGTCGGCTTTGAGAGTCTGTTCACCTTCCGTCGTCATCACGACAACGCCGGTGAGTTTTTCCTTGGTGCCAAGCAGGCATATGACCTGATGATTCAGACGCACCTCGCCGCCCATTTCTTCTACTTTTTGCTGCATAGTCTGCCAGATCTGGCCGGGACCGTATTTGGGATAAAGGAAACGATCAATGAAAGAGGTTTCTTTCTCGCTGTTTTTTTTCTGCCCAAAGAGATTTGCCAGAGCTTTTAGGATAGAAACTCCCTTGATGCGTTGGCTGCCCCAGTCGGCGTCAATCGCATCGGGATAACGCCCCCAGACTTTATGCGTGTAGTCGCGGAAGAACATGCGGTAAAGCTCTTCGCCAAAGTGGTTGACCATAAAATCTTCGAGATTCTTTTCCTCGCGTGGGCGGATGCAGGCATGAAGGTAGCTCAGGCCAATCTTCATCAGTCTGGAAAAACCGAGATTTCGGATTGTCGTCAAACCGATGGAGACAGGATAAGGGAAGAAATGATGCAGATAGAGGATGCGTGAAAGGCGTGTACGGATCAGCATGACGTCATCCGTCTTTTCTGGATCCGGCCCGCCTGCCTGAAGTTGACAGTCACGATGCAAGATCAAATCATCTTTTGACGGTGCTCCCTGTTCTGGCAAAAGACTCTTCCAGAGCTCCATAACGCGCTGGTCTTTCGAGAAAAAACGATGTCCCCCAACATCGATGTGACAGCCATGATACGTCATCGTACGCGCGATGCCGCCGACGAAAGCCTCTTTTTCCAGTACAATCGGATGAATGTCAGTCTGCCGCAGCAGTTCATAAGCCGCTGTCAGCCCTGCCGGTCCAGCCCCGATAATGATCGCCTGAGCCAACAAATCTCCCCCTCTTCTTCGTATCGTCTGCAAGAATTCCGTTCTGCTTGCATAACATATTGTTTTACTTTATTATAATATGGATGGTTTCGAATAGGAAGAAATGTTTTTGACACTAGGTAATGAGGGCCGATTCGATCATGATGACAAGGATTTTTTCTGTTCCCGATAAAGATTTCAATATTACAGTGAGAGTTGCCGACACATTTTGGACGCGTTTGGTCGGACTGATGCTGCAAAAGCCCCTGCCGCCTGCGACAGGGCTGTTAATTACACCGTGCAACAGTATTCATATGTGCTTTATGCGTTTTGCTATTGACGCGATTTTTCTCGACAGGCAGGGAAAAATCCTCAAAATCGTACGGAACCTTCGTCCCTGGATTGGTATTTCAGCCTGCTGGCAGGCCTACAGTACCCTTGAAATGACTGCCGGTGAAGCCGATCGGCTGGGGCTCGAAGTGGATCAGGTATTACGAATCGCATAGTTTTTGGACATAGGAGAATGTTGTATTTTGGTACTTAAATATCTACACGAACATAAAAAAGTGGCGTATTTTTGGCTCAGTTTGACTGTCTGCACAGTGTATATCTATTTTTGCAATTATTTTTTCCCTTTGATGTCGGATGATTATATCCATTCTTTTATCTGGGATGGCGAACATGGTGGCAATCTTGATGGCATACAGGAAGGGCATACCTGGATCCGAATTACATCCTTGTCCGACATATTCACTTCTGTTTCTTCAATGTACATGACGTGGAGTGGACGTATCGAAGGCTCTTTTTTTGCTAATTTCTTCATGCTGCTTGGCAAGCCTATATTTAATATTTTAAATACACTGATGTTTGCAATTATACTTATGTTGATCTGCCGCATTAGTTTAGGAAAATATTGTTGGAAAAATTGGAAATACCTAGTTGGCACCTTTACAGGCTTCTGGATAATAAATTTTGCTTTTTTCAACACCACTTTATGGGTTTCTGGGGCAGCTAATTATCTTTGGCCCATGTTTTTCCAACTCGTTTTTATTCTGATGTATGTAGATGGTGTACGCGGTCAATCATGGAAAATCATGCAGGGAAAAGGCGTTATAAGCAAAATAGTACCTTTTTTACTCGGGCTGCTTGCAGGAAATACCAATGAAAATTCTGCCTTAGCAGTATTAACCATGGCAGTAATCCTCTGTTTAAAAAAGAGAACAACGTGGATGTGGTATGGTCTTTTAGGTATTTCTATAGGATATGCTGCACTTATATTTGCTCCAGGAAATTATGTACGATATCATATTTCAAAGGTTATGCAGCAGGAGTATTCTTTTATACTTTTAGGTATAGTTAAATTTTTAGTACTCTTAGAGTCTTTTGTAAGGGAATTTTTATTGGTGTTTTTCTTTACACCATTCTTATATGCAAATATACGAAAAAAATGCTATGATTCCCATTTTGTTGAGGAATATAGATTGTTATGGATTTTTGTACTTATGGGCGGCATATCAGCAGTATCTATGTTAGCTTCTCCGATAATTCCTTATCGCTCTATGTTTGGTACAACAATATTTCTTCTGATTGCCAGTATGATATCGGCACATATTATGTCAATAGGGAATATCCATTATTATCGTGATTTCGCTATAAAAATAGTAGGTATTTTTCTTATAGTATTTACGTTATGTACCATGAGTGTAAATCTCTGTACCGAGAAATTAATATATGATGGATTTCAAAATATCGTTGCGAAATGTAATGAAAATATTCATCAGGATATTGTGATTTCGAAAAGTGAATATCCGTTTATGAAAAAAGAAATAATATATAATGAAAAAATAGTAATTAATCATGATTATACAGGAACTGGTATGGGACATATAAAAGAAGACCAAAATGATTTCATCAATCAGGCAGTGGCAGAATATTATAATTTAAAATCGATTCGATTAAATAAATCTGCAGAGGATAAATAAGAAGCGAGGATGAATAAGAAGTCTTTTTGATATTATTTGCATCTTTGGTCAATTATGCTTTTCCCGTTATAATCTTTTACCAAATACAATGGCCTGAACTTGCTCTCGTTGAATACTCTGCCGAGATATTCGCCAATGATGCCGAGGAAAAGCAGTTGGATACCTCCAATGAAGAGGATGATCGAGATGAGGGAGGGATAGCCGGGGACATCTCCGCCATAAATCAGGGTGCGAATGATGATAAAGGCCATGTAGATGAGGGCGAAAAGTGCCAGGAGACACCCTATGAAAGAGGCCGCACGCAGCGGGAGAATGGTAAAACTGGTAATTCCCTCAATGGCAAGATTGCTGAGTTTCCAGTAATCCCATTTTGTCCGCCCTGCAGCGCGTGGAGCACGGTCAAAGAGAATTTCTTTCTTGTTGAAGCCAATCCAGCTGAAAAGGCCTTTGGTATAACGCTGTGATTCACGCATTAGGCGCAGGGCGTTCAGGCATTGCAGGTCCAGCAGGCGGAAGTCGCCGACATCTGCCTGTATGGGGATGTGTGTGAATTTCTGCAGGATGTAGTAGAAGGCATGGGACGACCATTTTTTGAACATGGATTCTCCAGCACGGCTCCGTCTTTTTGCGTATACGTCGTCGTAGCCCTTTTCCCACCAGGATATCATTTCAGGGATGAGCTCCGGCGGATCCTGCAAGTCTGCATCGATGATGATGGCAGCATCACCTTTCAGGTAGTCGATACCAGCTATCATGGCAATCTCTTTGCCGAAGTTTCGCGACAGATTGACATAGGATATACGAGAATCTTTTGCCCGCAGTTCGTGTATGATGTCTAAGGTATGGTCTGTGCTGCCATCATTGACAAAGATTAATTCAAAGGTGTAAGTCTGAATCGGTTCGATTACAGCTGAAATTCGCTGATAAAGTAAGTGCAGGACCGCTTCTTCGTTGTAGCAGGGTACTAAAATGGATATTAATTTCTTATCTGATTCGTTGCACATAAATTTTCCTTATGGTGTAAGAGGATATAAATAAATAACAATATGTTCTATATTTTATTATAGTCTGAGAACTAGCGGTCAGCAAGAAGCGAATCTCTATAGATGGCAGATGGTACTACAAAAGTCAGGTTGTGATGATTGAGCTCATCACGATTTGACTATTTACACTTCGACTAAAGAGAAGATTTATGATATACTGATTTAGCCACAGCCTCACCAGCTAAAAAGGCATGGGAGGAGGTTATGTAATGACTATCGTTGATTTTCTGCTCGCGCTGCTTGTCAATGTACTCGGGAATGTACTCGGGGGCTTGATTTTGCAGATGCTGGGACGGTAGGAGCTGCCGTCGTTGTGGCAACCAGCTAGGTGTGTTCTGACCAAGCACACAAAAAAGCCTTTCTACGGTGACCAACCGCGGAAAGGCTTTCTTTTGGTAGTGCAATGACTACGTTGATTTCTGTTATTATTATAGCACGAGTCCTTTTTTTCGGCAAGCATTGACGTATTTTATAGGATGTGTTTGGACATAGGTACATTAAGATGATTCCTTTTTATTGCGGGGGGAACGTCAGACTGCTATACTTTAGTTAAGAGCAATTCGTTTTGGAAAGAAGGGGCAGACATGAGCAGAGATCGCAAGGGACAAAGAGGTGCAATCCTTGTATTGACGGCATTCCTGCTGCCTTTTATTATCGCGTTTACCGGCATGGCCGTGGATTTTGGCAGTGCCTATGTACGCCGTGCGCAGCTGCAGAATGCGGCAGATGCGTCCGTCTTGGCTGGTGCTTATCATCTGGATGATAATAAAGCCGATAATGTTGTACTGACTTATCTTCAGGATAATTTGGACAAGCAATTTGCGAAGTATTACAAACAGACGGGAGAGGATTATCCTTCGGATGCAGATACGCTGAATTATAGCACGACTAAATCAAAGGATGAACTTGACGTAACGTTGAGAAGTAGTGTAAATACGTATTTCTTGAAGGTATTTGATATCAATAGCATACCAGTTTTTGCCACAGCAAAAGCAAAAGTATCTGGGGAAGATTCTCCCACAAAAGCTGATGATATTTTTGATTATGGATTAACGGCAGGAAAGACTCCACCATATCAATATCATTATCCAGGTGATCAGTCGAAAGATGATTCATCAATATTAATAGACCATCAAGATGTAAAAATAATAGGAAATATAGCTACTAATGGACGTATTGCATTTAATCAAACTTGTATTGATACATTAACAGGAAAGATATATGCATCATATGATGTATTCAGTGGAATACCATATCCTCCCAAATATTTTAATAATGGAGCCGTATATAAAAAGTATACGCCTGATGTGTGGGGAACGATTAATTGGGTAGATTCAGATGATAAAACATATAGAGTAGAGTCATATTTAACTTTTAAGGATGACTCTGATCCACCTAAACCCTTTACAGAAACACAAGTTTCTCATGGAACATATAGAGATGTTTCAAGGCCTGATAAGGTAGAGTATGTACATCACATTGATGTATCTCGTGATGCAAATTCTGGAATTAATGAATTGATTAGTAAATATGAAAATATGAAGCCAGAAGATCGTATAGCTAATCATGTATATTATAATGGAACAGATAGTCTGAACCCATATTTTTGGACTAGATCAGATGATAATGCGGGATATCCTGGATGGACAGATGAATATACTAGATGGTATCGTGTTATTATTGCTAAGGGGGATATAAGTGTTGGAAGCCAATATAAAAATGATCCAACTGATGATGAATATGCTATTGTGATATCATTGGAAGGAAGTATACATTTTAACAATAATAAACCCTTTAATGGGATTATCTATGCACCTAAGGGAACTGTCACTATCGATGGAAGCGGCCCGGTGACAGGAAGTGTTGTAGCAAATAAGATTATCATCAATCATGATATGACATTGACAGCGAAAAACTTTTTTAAGGGATCATCGGGAGGTTCAAGTTCTACGGGTAAAAAAACAATAAAGTTAATAAAGTAGTAGATAGAAAAAAGCTGCGATGCCTGTGCATCGCAGCTTTTCAAATACAAAAGCGGGAACTACCGAACGTTCCCGCTTTTGCCGCCTCTATACCTTCTGCCACCTACCACATACTAGATGTAGTAGGCCTCCCATGACTATATTACAACAAATGGGGGAGGATTTCAACAAACATTTTTGGTATTTTATAGAAATTTTCTCGGCGGGAGAGAGGGAACGGGCGGGCAGATGACGAATCTTTAAGAAAAGAACTCATTGGCCGTGAACGGCTGACGGCGCCTGAGGGACGCCGATTTGAGGAAGGGGACGATTTGATGTATTTCTATTGTGAAGCATGCAAAAAAGAATATCCATTGAATACACATTCGTACAAATGTGAGTGCGGGGGCATGTTCCGCCTGCACAAGGATCCGCATGAAGAGGGGGCAAAGGGCATTTCGCTCGGGGAGTTTGTGACGCCGCTGCTGCCGTATCAGGCGGGCAAGCTGGACTTTTTGCTCAAGATGGAGCATCTTTTGCCGACGGGGTCTTTCAAGGACCGCGGGGCGTACAGCCTCATCAATGAGCTGCACAATGTCGGCATCAAGAAGATTGCTCTGGATTCGTCGGGCAATGCCGGTGCGTCGGTTGCGGCTTATGCAGCTGCGGCCGGTATGGACTGCACGGTCTATGTGCCGGATGATATCTCGCAGGAAAAAGTCAAGCAGATCGAGGCGTACGGCGCGAAGATTATCAAGGTGGCCAACGGCCGCATGAAGGCCTGCGCTGCCGTCAAGCAGAATCTCGGCGATGCCTACTATGCTTCGCATGTTTACAATCCGCTGTTCTTCGAGGGCATCAAGTCGATGGCGCATGAGCTTTACGAGCAGCTGGGCCACCATGTGCCGGATTACATTTTCATGCCGGTCGGCAATGGCACGATGCTCATCGGCCTGTTCCTCGGTTTCATGGAAATCGGCCGCCTGCCGCATTTTGTCGCCGTGCAGTCGTCGAAATGTGCGCCTCTCTATGAGGCGTTCCACGAGGTGCCGGCTTCGCCGAAGCGCGCGACGATTGCCGAGGCCATCCGCATCACGCAGCCAAAACGCCTGAAAGAGATGCTGCAGGCCGTCAAGGATTCGGGCGGTGATGTCATCACGGTGCAGGATAAGGATATTTTGAAGGCACAGAAGGAGCTCGCACATCACGGCATTTACGTCGAGATGACGTCGGCCGCAGCTCTTGCCGGTGCTGAGCAGTTCTTCGAAAACGGCAAGCCGGACAATTACAAGGTCGTCATCCCGCTGACGGGCAACGGCCTGAAGCGCTGAGCAAAAAAAGAAATCGGAATCAAGGGGAAGCTTATGTTATACGGAATGATTGATATCGGTTCGAACACGGTCCGCATGGCGATTTACCGCATTGAGGGCGCGCATGTCGAGATGCTCATGAAGAAAAAACATACCGTGGGGCTCGCGGCGTATCTTAAAGAAGGTGTCATGCAGCAGCAGGGCATCGACAAGGCCGTGGAAATCCTGCAGGAGTTCAAGGCATTTCTCCTGGCCTTTGATATCACGCATGTCGTGGCCTTTACGACGGCGGCACTGCGCAATGCGAAGAACAGTCAGGCGGCGGTCGGCGAGATCGAGCGGCGCACGGGGCTGCCGATTCGCGTGATCACGGGCGATGAGGAGGCGACTTACGATTTCATTGGGGCCACGCATGACCTCAATGAGGACGCGGGCCTGCTTATAGACATCGGCGGTGCGAGCACGGAGATTGTCTCGTACAGTTCGGGCAAGATTCAGCAGAAAATCAGCCTGCCCATAGGCTCTTTGGCATTCCGTACGAAATACGTCCATGGCATGCTGCCGACAAAGGTGGAATGTCAGGCGATGCGCGGGGAGGCCGAGGCGACGATTCGTTCGGCCACGGCTTTTGCCGGCCTGCGCGAAGCCTCGATTGCCGGCATCGGCGGCACGTTCAAGGGGGCTGCCGCTCTTTACAATGCCCTTTTTGGCAAGCCTCTTGACAATATGAAGATGGAGACGGACAAGATTCCTGAGATTATCCGGCGTTTTGACGGCGGCCACGAGCTCAATGAGGATATGACGGCCATGCTGATGAAGACCGTGCCCGACCGCATCCATACGGTCATTCCGGGCCTCATCATCGCCGAGGTCCTCGCGGAGCGCTTCCACAGCAAGGTCATCACGTACAGCGATTCCGGCGTTCGCGAAGGGTATATCTATGCGGAAGTCCTGAACCGCTGAAATCGCGCTGCAAAAGTCCATCAGCCCTTATGATATGGGGGCTTGATGGACTTTTTGCGTCAGAAATGGTATAATTAAATGCTAAATGATTTTGCAGGAATTCAATTTTTTTGTTTTTTAGATTTTGAGGTGAGATTGTGGATTTTGGTCAGGGAAAAATCGTACCGGTCAATCTGGAACACGAGATGAAGAACTCGTACATCGATTATGCTATGAGTGTCATCGTCGCGCGTGCTCTGCCGGATGTCCGGGACGGCTTAAAACCAGTACACCGCCGCATCCTTTACGCGATGCAGGAAGCGGGCATGGGCTCGAACAAGCCTTATAAGAAATCGGCCCGTATCGTCGGTGAAGTCCTCGGTAAATATCATCCGCATGGCGACTCTTCTGTATACGATGCTATCGTGCGCATGGCGCAGGATTTCTCGATGCGCTATATGCTCGCTGACGGCCACGGCAACTTCGGTTCGGTCGATGGCGACCCCGCGGCTGCCATGCGTTATACAGAGGTCCGTATGTCGAAGATTGCGGAACTCATGCTGCAGGACATCGATAAGGATACGGTGGATTTCGCGCCGAACTATGATGAATCCTTGAAGGAGCCGACGGTGCTGCCGGCGAAGTTCCCGCAGCTGCTCGTCAACGGCACGTCGGGCATCGCCGTCGGCATGGCGACGAATATCCCGCCGCACAATATGTGCGAGGTCATCGATGGCACGCTGATGCTCATCGACCATCCGGACGCGACGATTGAGGACCTCATGAAGGTCATCAAGGGACCGGATTTCCCGACGGCCGGCCTGATTCTCGGTCAGGACGGCATCCGTCAGGCGTACACGACGGGCCGCGGCGTCATCAAGATGCGCGCGAATGCCCGCATTGAGACGCTGTCGAACGGCAAGCCGCGCATCATCGTCACGGAGCTGCCGTATCAGGTCAACAAGGCACGCCTCGTCGAGAAGATTGCCCAGCTCGTCCGCGACAAGCAGATTGAAGGCATCACGGCCCTCAACGATGAGTCGGACCGCGGCGGCATGCGCATCGTCATCGACCTGCGCCGCGACGCGAATGCCAACGTCATTTTGAATCAGCTTTACAAGCACACGCAGCTGCAGGACAGCTTCGGCGTCATCATGCTCGCCCTTGTCGACGGCAAGCCGAAGGTCCTGAATCTCAAGGAAATCCTTCATTATTATATCAAGCATCAGGAAGATGTCATCACGCGGCGCACGCGCTACGAGCTCAAGAAGGCAGAGGCCCGCGCCCATATCTTGGAGGGCTTGACGATTGCCCTCGACCATCTCGATGCCGTCATCACGACGATTCGCGAGAGCCGCACGGCCGATATCGCGCGTGCCGCCCTCGTCACGGGCTTCAAGCTCTCGGAGAAACAGGCTCAGGCCATCCTCGACCTGCGTCTGCAGCGCCTGACTGGCCTCGAGCGCGAGAAGATTGAAGAGGAGTATCAGGAAGTCTTGAAGGCCATCGAAGAGTACAAGGCCATCCTCGCGGACGAAACGCGCATCCTCGGCATCATCAAGTCGGAGCTCACGGACGTCAAGAAGAAGTACGGCGATGCCCGCCGCACGCGCCTGACGGTCGACACGAGCGAAATCGATGTCGAAGACCTCATCGCCGAGGAAGATGTCGTCATCACGCTGACGCACAACAATTACATCAAACGCATCGCGCTTGACACGTACCGCCGCCAGAACCGCGGGGGCAAGGGCATCAAGGGTATGCCGACGAAGGAGAAGGATTTTGTCGAGAATCTCCTGATTACGACGACGCACCATACGATTCTGTTCTTCACGAACCGCGGCCGCGTCTACCACCTCAAGGCCTACGAGATTGCCGAGGCCAGCCGCACGGCCAAGGGCACGGCCATCATCAACTTGCTGCAGCTCGATAAAGATGAGAAAATCACGGCTGTCATTCAGGTCAAGGGCTTCAATCCGGACGCGTACCTCTTCATGGCCACGAAGAAGGGCATTGTCAAGAAGACGAGCCTGGTCGAATTCAAGAACCTGCATAAGGGCGGCCTCAATGCCATCAATCTCGACGAGGACGATGAGCTCATCGGCGTCAAATTCACGGACGGCGAGCGCGATATGATTCTCGGCACGAAGTGGGGCATGGCCATCGTCTTCGGCGAAGAAGATGTCCGCTCGATGGGCCGCGCAGCCCGCGGCGTCAAGGGCATCAGCCTCAACGACGGCGATGAAGTCATCGGCATGGACACGCTTTCGCAGAACGCCGAAGTCCTGACGGTCACGGCCGAGGGCTACGGCAAACGCACGGAAGCCAGCGAATACCGCACGCAGAACCGCGGCGGCAAGGGCCTCATCAACCTCAAGGTCACGGAAAAGACCGGTGACGTCATCGGCCTGCGCGTCGTCCATCCGGAGCAGGAACTCATGCTCATCACGACGGAAGGCCTCGTCATCCGCACGCCAATCAACGAAATCTCGGTCATCAGCCGCAATACGCAGGGTGTCAAGCTCATGAGCACGGCTGAAAATGACATCGTCGCTTCGATGGCGGTTATGGACCAGAAAAACTAAATACTGCTGAAATAAAAGAAGAGCATCCGCGCGGATGCTCTTTTTTGTGTCTTGTTATAAAAAGTCAGCAGGTCTCGCCCTCTTGAAAGGTCATGGGCAGAGGCTTTAAGGAAGGGAGTGCCTCATGGCGGATGCGGCGCACCATGGTCTCGGCAGCCAGACGGCCGAGGGCCGGAAGGGGCTGGACGACGGCCGTCAGTGTCTGGGGGCCGAGTCTCGTCAGATATGTGCCGTCGTAGGCCACAATGGAGAGGTCCTCGGGAACTCTGCGGCCGCGGCGTACGGCCTCGCGCAGGGCGCAGATGGCACCGAGGTCCGCACTTGAGATGGCGTCGACATCGGGATAGGTCTCAAAAATCTCGCGGGCGGCAAGGGCAAAATCCTTTGGCTGCAGGGCATTGGCCGGCATGACAATCGTGTCGAGCCGGACGCCGGCCTCTTTGATGCAATGGGCAAAGATATCCTCGTGTTCGTGGGCGGTCGTGTGGATGGTCGGAGCACCGGTGATTTGGACGACGTGACGCGGCTGGCGGCGCAGCAGGGCCTTGGCGCCCATTTCACCGCCCTGATGGTGGTCGGCGCGGACAATCGGGATTTCGTCGCAGAGATAGCGGTCAAAAGCGATGACAGGCAGTTCGATATGGCGGTAGTTCTCAATGTGCAGGGCATGTGCGCCGATGATCAGGCCGTCCATCGTATGGCGGCGCAGCATGTCGAGGAAGGCGAGCTCCGCATTTTTCTTTTCTCCGGTCGAGCAGACCATCGTCTTATAGCCAAAATCGTAGAGGGCAATCTCGATTTCGTGCAGCAGGGCCGCAAAAAAGGGATGTGCGACGTCGGGGATGATGACGCCGATGAGATTCGTGCGGTTCAGCGAGAGGTTGCGTCCAACCTCGCTCGGGACATAATGCAGTTTTTCGACGGCCGCTTCGACTTTGGCCCGCGTGGCCTCGGATACATATCCCTTGTGATTGAGCACGAGGGATACCGTGCTCGTGCTGACGCCGGCCAGTTTGGCGACATCCTTGATTTTTGCCATACAAAACAATCCTTTCCAGCTTTCCTGCCATTTGTTTTAGTCTATCACAAATGACGGCAGGATGTATATCATGCCTATAATTTATGTTATTTTCAGATAAGTATAAGGAAAGCAACAAGAAAAATAAAATGGATAAAATGATTGACAAAACGAGTGAACATGACTATAATCAAAGTATCGAAACGGTTCGATAAACAAACATCCCGACTAAAATGGCCGTTTCGATTTTATCAGCATGGTTCTCGAACCGATTCGATATACATTATGAGGTGAAGAAAATGACGACGACAAAACAGGAGCAGCTGACGCCGGATGAATTTATCGCGGCTAATGAGGCAAAGGTCAACAAGCGCTGGTATCCGTGCTTCCACATTGCGCCGCGCGTGGGCTGGTGCAATGACCCAAACGGTTTTGCTTATTTTGACGGTCAGTACCATCTTTTCTATCAGCATTATACATACGAGCCGAAATGGGGCCCGATGCACTGGGGCCATGTGACGAGCAAAGACCTCGTGCATTGGGAGCGTCAGCCTGTCGCACTGTTCCCCGACCATCCCTACGACGCCGACGGCTGCTTCTCGGGCTGCGGCATTGAAAAGGACGGCAAATTCTACCTTCTTTATACGGGGCATGTCGACCTTTTGAAAAAGCCGGGCCAGCCGGACCGCATCGAGACGCAGAATCTTGCGGTCAGCACGGACGGCGTTCATTTCACGAAGTCGGACAAAAATCCGGTCATCAAATTGCCTGTTGAGCAGGTCTCGACTGGTGAGGACCATCATTTCCGTGACCCGAAAATCTGGCAGCACGGCGGCCGCTATTATGCGGTGGTCGGCGCGCAGACGGCAGAGGAAACGGGGCAGGTGCTCGTCTTCACTTCGGAAAATCTTGAGGATTGGCAGTTCAAGCACGTCATGGCGAAGGCCGAAGGCAATCAGGGATTCATGTGGGAATGCCCGAATTTCGCGGAGTTCGACGGCCATGAGGCCTTGATTCTCTCGCCGCAGGGCGTCAAGCCGGAAGGCAAGCTCTACCGCAATCTGCATCAGTCGGGCTCGATGCTCGGCAAGATGGATTATACGTCCGGCATTTTCTATCACGATGATTTCAAGCTGCTTGACTACGGCTTTGATTTTTATGCGCCGCAGGTCGCACAGGCGCCTGACGGACGCTGCCTGATGGTCGGCTGGCTCAACATGTGGGAGTCGGCGATGCCGGAACAGGCCGACGGCTGGTGCGGCCAGATGACCGTGCCGCGCGAGCTCCACTACCGCAATGACAAAATCGTGACGCCGCCCGCCAAAGAGCTGACGGCGCTGCGCGAAGAAGCTTTTGCGAAACCGGATATGATATTGACCGAAGAGACCTCTTTTGATGAATGGTCGCAGGAGACCGGCGAGCTCACGGCTGACTTTGACCTCACGGAGGCCAGGGGCCTCGCGCTGCATTTTGCCGCGGGCTTTGACGATGAGGTATCCGTCCGCATCGAGAAGGAAAGCGGTGAAATCGTGCTCACGCGCAAGTCGGCCGCGACGGGACGCGCGGAAGAACGCTTCGCCAAACTTCCCGCAGGTCAGGAAAAAATTTCGGTGCGCGTCTACGAGGACCGCTCCTCGCTGGAGATTTTCTTCAACGGCGGCGAAGTCGTCATGAGCACGCGTTTTTATCCGAAGACCGCAGAGCGCGTCATCGTCTTGGAGCCGCAGGAAGGCTCTGTGCGCATGAAAAATGGCGTATTCTATAAACTCTCATCTATTTTCGCATGAGGTTATGATTTTAGGTATCATAGAAACGATAGAAACAATCGGGGATTTTCGTATTGAAAGGGGAAAAAATCATGGGCAATCTGCTCAAGGCATTTACCAATCCGTTTTACAGGACAAGTTCGCTGGAAATCCTGTTATTCTTCGCCGGCTGGGGCATCTGGTGGTCGTTCTTCCAGATTTGGCTGACAACGAAGCAGGGGTTTTCAGGCGTACAGGTCGGCACGATTTATTCCTTTGGCTGCGCCGTCTCGCTCGTCCTGATGTTCGTCTACGGTTCGCTGCAGGACAAGCTCGGCATGAAGAAGACGCTTTTGAAATTCTTCGTCATTTGCCAGCTCTTCGTCGGGCCGTTCTTCACCTGGGTCTATGTGCCGATGCTCGCAGCAAACTTCTACATTGGTGCGGCGATTGGCGCCGTTTATCTCACTGTTTCGTATCTCGCGGCCTGCCCAGTCTTTGAGGCCGTTACGGAGCGTTTGAGCCGCCGCTATTCGTTTGAATACGGTCAGGCCAGAGCCTGGGGCTCCTTTGGCTACGCCGTTTCGGCCCTCTGCGCCGGCTTCCTCTTCACGATGAATCCTTACCTGATTTTCTGGACGGGCTCAGCCGTCGCGGCTGTGCAGCTCATTGTACTCTTGGCCCTGCGCCCCGAAAATGACGCCGCACTCTGCCAGCAGTATGAGGTCAAGGCCGAAAGCGTCAAGGAGAGCAAGACTCCTTCCTTCAGCGAAATCATCGGCGTGTTCAAAATGCTCGATGTCTGGAAGATGATTGTCTTTGTCGTCATGAGCTGGACGTTCTACACCGTCTTTGACCAGCAGATGTTCCCAGAGTTCTTCACGCGCTTCTTCTCGACGCCGGCAGAAGGCCAGCAGGCTTACGGCGTACTCAACTCCATCGAAGTCTTCCTTGAGTTCATCATGATGGGGCTTGTGCCGATCCTCATGCGCAAAATCGGTGTGCGCAAGGCGATTCTGCTCGGCTGCTGCATCATGATCGTCCGCATCGGCGGCTGCGGCCTCGTGACGAATCCCCTTGGCGTCGCCATCATCAAACTGCTGCATGCACCGGAGACGGCCCTGTTCATCCTCGCGGTTTTCCGCTATTTTACGCTGCATTTCGATACGCGCATCTCGACGACGCTTTACATGGTCGGGTTCCAGATTGCCGCACAGGTCGGCCAGATCATCTTCTCGACGCCGCTCGGCGCCCTGCACGACAGTATCGGCTACCAGAGCACCTTCCTCGTGATTTCCGGCATCGTCTGTGTGGCCAGCATTTACGCCTTCATCATCCTCAAAAAGGATAACGAGAGCGTCGAAGGTCAGCCCCTCTGATAAATTTATTTCCATAGAAAAAAGCCCCGTTCCCAATCGGAACGGGGCTTTTGCCATCTGTTTTAATGAAAGGAAAGATATATGCGGCCGTGCCCGTCAACGCGGCTCAAATGGCGCAGGAAGAAGCGGGCGAAGACGCCGGTCAGCAGGGCGGAAAGCAGTGTGCCTTCGCGGATGCCCTCGATGGTGCCGAGGCTGACCATGGAGACGATGGCGGCGATGATGACGAGACCGACATCATTGCCGACTTTGACCTTACCGAAGTCGATATGGAATTTATGTGCAAAGGTGTAGACGGCACCTTCGCCCGCGAGCATGAGCACGTCGGCAATGCCCTGTCCGGCGACGCCGAGGGCGACAAGGGCCGTGCCGACGATGCACAGGGCGATTTTCAGGGGATAGGCCTCGGGTATGATGGTAAACAGGGCCATGAAAAAGTCAATGCAGAGACCGAAGATAATCGTCACGGGAATCTGCAGCCAGAAGACAGTCGGAAAGCTGCGGCCAAGCATTAAAAGCTCAAAGACGACGAAAACCATATTGACGGCAAAAGTCGTCTGACCAAAAGTAAACGGTGAAATCAGGCTCAGGACATACGGCACGCTCGAAATCGGCGAGGTGCCGAGCAGGCTCTTGACGACGAAAGCAATGCCGGCCGACTGAATCATGACGGCGATGATCAGCAGAATATAGCGTTTTGGCGTAGACAAGCAAATCCCCCTCTTATGATGATGCGATACGTTCTTTCTGTGATATTACTAAAAGTATACTACTGGAGAGCGGGAAAAGAAAAGCCAGATGGCATCTTTTGCGTTAATTGCGGGGGCTCGTGCGTGCAGAAACAGTAAAATGCTCATGGTTATACTATCTTTTTGGGTACTATGCTACAATAAAGTGCATTCTTCACAAAAGGATTCTTTGCGGCTAAAATGAAATCATCAGCTGAAAGAGCCGCTACGGCGAAAAAATTCAAGAACAGAAAAAAGGATTTTATACGTTACGGAGGAATATTATTATGTTAAATGAAATCAATTGGCCGCACGATTACCTGCCGGGCCTGACGGATAACTTCGCTTCCAATGAAGTCATCGTCAAGGGCATCAACGCCGAAGAAGTATTTGCAAATCTCATCGATACGAGCATCTGGCCGACATATTACAGCAATGCCAGTGACATTGAGTTTGACAATACGAAGGGCACGAAGCTTGCGGCCGACACGCGTTTCCGCTTCAAGACGTTTGGCTTCCCGATTGAGGCGGAAATCACGGAATTTGAAGCGCCGCAGGGCGACAAGCCGGGCCGCCTTGCCTGGCACGGCTGGGCTGAAGGCGATGCCGAGCACCGCCTTGACGTCATTCACGCCTGGCTCATCGAAGACCTTTCTGAGGGCCGCGTGCGTATCCTGACGCAGGAATCGCAGAAGGGCAGGCCGGCGGCAGAACTGCATAAAGATCCGAAGGACCCGATGAACATCGGCCATCAGGAATGGGTTCGCGGCTTGGCAGTGACTGTGCTGGCAGCCAAACAGAAGTAAAGTATATTTTATGGAAGCAAAGATGAGGGGGAAACGAAATGGCCAGGAATACCATCTTTCACTGCCCGGTTGAGGCTTCTTTAAGCCTGATTGCGGGCAAGTATAAATGTATTATTCTTTGGCATCTCATGCAGCGCGAGCATCGTTACGGCGAGCTGCACCGTCTGCTGCCGCAGGCTACGCCGAAGATGCTGACGCAGCAGCTTCGCGAGCTTGAGGCCGATGGCGTCATTCACCGCAAGGTGTATCCCGTCGTGCCGCCGCATACGGAATACAGCCTGACGGAGCTTGGCTGGAGCCTTTCTCCCATCGTCAATGCCATGTGCGAGTGGGGCAAAACACATATGCAGGATAAAATCATGCCCTCTGCACAGTCCGGCAAAGAGAAAGATACGGAAAAGAAACAGAATATCAGGAAGTGAGTTTGCATGAAACAGTTATTTTTATTCTGTCTGGCAGCCATCCTCGTACTGCCTTTCTTCAGCAGTCATTCGGAGGCGGCCGCCAGCAAAGGGAAGATTCTCGTCGTGGCCTCAAGCCAGCAGCAGATGGAGCTGGCCGATAAGAGCATCATGAACGTCGGCTTCTTCCTCAATGAATTTGCCGTGCCGACAGAATACCTCGCAGGGCAGGGCTATGAAATTGTCCTCGCGACGCCGAGCGGCGCCATGCCGGTCATGGATAAGGGTTCGAACGACAAAAAATTCTTTGGCGGCGATGAGCAGGCCCGCGCTCAGGCGGTAGAATTTGTCAACGGGCTTAAGCCGATTTCCCTGAAAGATGCGATTGACGGCGGCCTCGGCCAGTATGCGGCTGTCTTCGTGCCGGGCGGCCACGCGCCGATGACCGACCTCATGCAGGATCAAGACCTCGGCACGATTCTGCGTTATTTCCATGAGAAGCAGAAGCCGACGGCCTTTATCTGCCATGGTCCTGCTGCCATGCTCGCGGCCCTGCCAGATCCTGCTGCCTATCGTCAGGCCCTCGTTTCGCATGATGCGAAAGGTGCCATGGCAGCAGCCAAAGGCTGGATTTACAATGGTTATGAAATGACCGTTCTCTCGGATGCCGAAGAATGGCCGGGCGAAGTCGCCAAGGGCACGGAAATGCCGTTCCACGTCGAACAGGCCCTGCAGATTGCCGGTGGCAAAATGCGCGTCGACGGCATGTACGGCAGTCATGTCGTGCACGACCGCGAACTCATTACGGGGCAGAATCCAGCTTCGGATATTGAGCTGGCTAAGGAACTCGCTAAAACCCTGCAGGCAAAATAAATTTTTGTCCGTCTTTTATAGAAAAATCCCGCTGCACTCCTTACTGGAGACAGCGGGATTTTTTCATATATGCAGTTATATGCTGTGCAGCTTCTTAAGAGACTTAGTTGTTGGCATGTTCTTCGGCGAGGAGCTTGCGCGTATGCTCGGCAACGTCTTTGCCGGTGACATTCGTGAGACGGGCGACGCCGCTCTTGATGGCAGCTTCGGCTACGGCAGCTGCGACCTGCGGGGCAACGCGCGGGTCAAACGGGCTCGTGATGACATGGTCTTCCTTGAGCTCGTCGCCTGCGACGAGGCTGGCAATGGCCTCTGCGGCAGCCATCTTCATTTCTTCGTTGATCTTTGTGGCGCGGACGTCGAGAGCGCCGCGGAAGATGCCCGGGAAAGCCAGCAGATTGTTGACCTGATTCGGGAAGTCGCTGCGGCCCGTGCAGACGATGCGGGCACCGGCAGCCTTTGCTTCATCCGGCATGATCTCAGGCGTCGGATTGGCCATGCCCATGACAATCGGGTCCTTCTTCATCGAACGGACCATATCCTGCGTGACGGCACCGGCGATGGAAACACCGATGAAGACGTCGGCATCCTTGATGACATCCGCGAGCTGACCTTCTTCATTCTGCGGGTTCGTGATTTTGGCGATATCGTCCTTGTACGGGTTCATGTCTTCCTTGCGGCCTGCGTAGATGGCACCCATGCGGTCGCAGAGGATGATATTGCGGCCGCCCATGCTGTAAATCAAGCGCGTGATGGCCTGACCGGCAGCGCCGGCACCGTTGAGGACGAACTTGGAATCCTTGAAATTGCGGCCCGTGAGCTTGAAGGCATTGATGAGGGCCGAGACCACGACGATGGCCGTGCCGTGCTGGTCATCGTGGAAAACAGGGATATCGAGCTTCTGCAGGCGCTTCTCAATGTCAAAGCACTCCGGAGCCTTGATATCTTCGAGGTTGATGCCGCCGAAAGTCGGAGCCATGAGCTCGACAGCGCGGACGATTTCATCGACATCCTGCGTATCGAGACAGATTGGCACGGAGTCGACGCCGGCAAAGCCCTTAAAGAGGATGGACTTGCCTTCCATGACCGGCAGGCCGGCACCGGCGCCGATATTGCCGAGGCCGAGAACGGCACTGCCGTTCGTCACAACGGCGACCGTATTGCCCTTGTTCGTGTAATCATAAATTTTATTGTAGTCTTTCTTGATTTCGAGGCACGGTGCAGCCACGCCCGGGGAATAAGCCAGCGTCAGGTCTTTTGCCCTCTCAAGAGGCACCTTGCTCTGCATCTCAATCTTGCCGTGATGTTCTTTATGTAAGGCCAATGCCTGATCGGTTAACTCGCTCATGAATAAAACTTCCTTTCCCGTTTGCCGTGTCTCTTGCTGTGAAGGCTGGCAGATACTATATGTGAGATAAATACAATAGGCTGTAATAAATGTTACACTTTTTTGAAACTTTACATCAAATAAATGTTAAGTTGTAAAACTGTGTTGAGTACTATTATATTATGTTGTGTCCAAAATACAAATATAAATTATTTATAATACCATAAAATTTATAAATAATATAAGCCTCCCTTATGATGAAGGGAGGCTTATATTTATATGGATATCATTGTGTTTTGCTGGTATTGGCAGAGTGCGTCGGTGCGGCTGGTGCCGTACTGGAAGAAGCTGCCGATGATTTGGAGCTGCTGCCCGAAGCTGAATTGGAACCGCCGGCAGAATGGGATTCCGAGGAGGAGCTGCCCGATGTATGACTGCTTCTCGTCGTTGACGAACTGCTGCTCGATGAACTCCTCTGCGTGCTCTTCTGGCTGCTGCTTGACGACGAGGACTTCGCAGACGGAGCCTTGCTCGTGGCATTGGCCGGAATTGAGGATTCGTATTCATGCTGAGCCTTTTCAAGCTGTGCTTTTTCACTGGCGTTCAGCGTGATGCCAAGCGTATCGGCAAGGGTCGTGCGCAGTTTCTGCAGGTCCGGAATCCAGTAGCTGACACCGTCGATGTAGAGCGGCTTGCCCGGGACCATCTCGGTTTTGAGGCCGTTCTTCTGGGCCTCTTTCAGCGTGCCGGCAAACTCGAGCATCTGACGGAACGAAAGGTCAGTTTTGACGGACGACATGACTTCCTTGATGACGGACGGCAGCTTCGGGATGATGGCCGGCGAGGTGACTTTGTCCATGCAGGCCTTCATGAATTTCTGCTGGCGCTTGATGCGGCCGATATCGCCTTCTTCGTCGCGGTAGCGGACGTAGGTGACCGCGGTCTTGCCGTCCATATGCTGCATGCCCGGCTGCAGGTCGATGATGAGACCGCCGTCGTCGTCCCACGGGTCTTCGTAGTACATGCGTTTTTCCACGTCGATATCAATGCCGCCGATGGCATCGATGATTTTCTGGAATGCCTGAATGTTGACGACGACGTAGTGGTCCATGTTGACGCCTAAGAAATCCTCGACTGTGCGCTGGGCGAGTTTTTCGCCGGCCTCAGAACCGCCCTTGGCACTGCCGTAGGCGTAGGCCGCGTTGATTTTGTCCCAGCCGTGTCCCTTGATTTTGACGCGCGTATCACGCGGGATGGACATTAGGGCGGCCTGGTCTTTTTTCGGGTCGAGCGTGGCGACCATCAGGGTGTCGCTGCGGCCGACATCGTCATCGCGTTCATCGACGCCCATAATCATGATGGTCGTCTTGTCCTTGGCAGTCAGCAGGCCATCCTCTACAACGTCGTCAGCCGACTTGTCGAGAAGGCTGTTGGACGCAAAGAGAGCCCCCGCTGCAGCTGCCGCGATGAAAGCGACGGCGAGGAGAACCCAGAGGAAACCTCGGTGCTTGCGGCGCGAACGGCGCGGGGGAATCGGAGTTGTTTGCAAAATGATACCTTCTTTTCTGAAATCATGCATGAATCCCTACTATTGTAGCAAAGTGTATTTACATTTTTATTATAAGGAAAGCTTGATAGATGCGCAATTACTTTATTCGTATCCCGCCCATATTTCAGCGGCATAGTCAATTAGTTTCATGATAACCCCTTTTTATGAAAATCAGGGGGAACAGCGGTGAGTTTTCACTGTTTCACAAAAAATGACAGTAAATCGAGGGCGGTATTAGAGAGGCGATAGTCAGGCATAATGGTAGTCTAATTTTGATTCATAAAAAATGATCGAAAGTGCCACATGACATGTTTTTGAACGCGGTTCTTTGTTAGAATAAGAACCATCCATAGTAAAGCATACAGATTATGCGTAAGAAATGATTTGGGAGGGATTTCAATCTGCTCGGTCTCTTGGTGTTCATCGGGATTGCCACGGCGTTCTCGAAGAAGCGCAAAGAGATCTCGTGGAAAACAGTCGGCGTGCTCGCGCTTTTCAATCTGTTCCTGGCATGGTTCCTGACCTCGTTCTTTGTCGGACGCAATATCGTCCTGTTCTTGGCTGCGGGGTTCCAGTGGGTTGTCGACGTCTCCTATACTGGTATCGCCTTTGCGTTTCCGGACTGGGTCCATGTGGAACGCATGAACTTCTTTACGGACGCACTGCTGCCAATCCTCATGATTGTACCGCTATTTGATATCCTGTCGTACATTGGCGTCATGCCGTTTGTCATCCGCTGGTCGGGCAAGCTGCTCTCGAAAATCACGGGCCATAAACGCGAGAGGGAGCCGTTCTTCTCCTTCCTCGGCAACTCCATCATCAGTTCGGGCCGCCTGATTCTCATCATCGTCGCAATGGTCATTGCCTTTGTCGCTCCTGTTGCACTCATTGACCAGCTGCTGGCGCTCATTAATCCGGCCGTTTCGCTTGAAAAGATGCTTGGCTTTGTGATGTTCCCGTTTGCCTGGCTGCTCGGCCTTGATTTCAGCGAAGCTTTCCAGCTCGCTGAGTACATGGGCATGAAGATTGTCACGAACGAATTCGTCGTCATGGGGCAGGTTGGTCCTATCATGGACACGTTCAGTCATCATATGCAGGCCGTGCTGACCGTCTTCGTAACGTCGTTTGCCAACTTTGCTTCCGTTGGCGTTATCCTCAGTGCTTTCAAAGGCTTCATTGATGAGGACCGCATTTACCTGATTCCGAAAAACGTCGGCTATATGATGCTTTCCGGTATTCTCGTTTCACTGCTTTCCGCAGCCTTTGCCGGCCTCTTCATTTGGTGCTTGCCTATATATGCCGTGTTTTTCTACAGAGAACAGAATGAGAGAGAACTAGGGGGAGTTTTTAACCTAATCCGCCAGAAGGCCTCCACCTCTTAGGTGAGGGACTTCTGGCGGGTATGGCGAATTTACGTAAGTAATTGAGCCATACCATTGCTCTGTAGATAGTTCTGTAGTATAATCAGTCGTAGATGAGAAAGGATTGATTATACTATGAAATTGGATAGCAATAACCATTCAGTATTCTTACTCTATTACCATCTTGTTTTGGTGGTAAAGTGTCGCCGCAAAGTATTCTCTGACCAAATGAGCCAATACGCTAAAGATATTTTTGTCCGCATTGGTTCATCGTATAACATAACGTTGGAGGAATGGAATCACGACCAAGACCATGTTCATATCATGTTTCGCGCTCATCCCAATACAGAACTATCAAAATTCATCAATGCTTATAAAAGTGCCAGCTCTCGGCTGATCAAAAAAGATTTTCCAGAGGTTAGGCGTAAATTGTGGAAAGAAATGTTTTGGTCAAGAAGTTATTGCCTGCTGACAACAGGCGGTGCTCCTATGGAAACCATACGAAAATACATCGAACATCAAGGCAGGTGAGATTATAGTGAATAAGGCATACCGATACAGGCTCTATCCAACAACTGAACAAAAAATTATGTTTGCCAAGACGTTCGGCTGTGTCCGATTCATCTATAACAAGATGCTTGGCGACCGCCTTGACTACTACAAAGAAACCGGCAAGAAACGGAACAATACTCCCGCACCGTATAAGGAAGATTTTCCTTGGCTGAAAGAAGTGGACAGTCTTGCTCTTGCCAATGCACAGATGAACCTGAACAAAGCGTACAATAACTTTTTTAGAAATCGAAAACATTTTGGCCAGTCACGCTTCCAATCGAAAAAGACAGGCCATGTTTCGTATTCTACGAACAACCAACACGGTTCTGTAAGAATCGAGGGGAACAAGGTCAGGCTGCCCAAAATAGGTTTGGTGAAATTGTGCCTGCATCGTCCCTTGATGGAAAACAGTACGATAAAGACGGTAACCATAAGCAAAACATCATCAGGAAAATATTACATCAGCATTTTGGCAGAGTACGAAAACCAAATACTTCCCATCATACCGAAGAAATTTCTTGGCTTGGATTTTGCTATGCACGGACCAATCAACGCCGCGACTTCCTGCATAAAAAAGCCCGCTACTTGGTAGACCACTATGATGCCATAGGTATCGAGGATATCAGCGTCAAAGCGATGGCGAAGTACAAGAAAGGTGGTAAGTTCAGTTTTGGCAAATCTGTAGCCGACAATGGCTGGAATATGTTCACAAACATGTTAGAATATAAGCTGGCTTGGCAAGGAAAACAGCTTATCAAGATAGACAAGTGGTATCCAAGCAGTCAGCTATGTCATGTTTGTGGCTTCCAAAACGATGCAACTAGGGACCTATCTGTAAGGGAATGGGATTGCCCGAAATGTGGCAGTCATCATGACCGAGACAAGAACGCTGCCATAAATATTAGAGAGGAAGCTAGGCGCATATCCGCCGCCTAATGTAACGCATAAAGTACCGTGGGTCGCACGGAAACTTACGCCTGTGGAGAGCGTGTAAGTCGCCACAACTCTTCAGAGTCAGTGGTGCTGTTCTCGCTGAAGCAGGAAGCCCCTGCCTCTATAGGCGGGGGTACGTTCACTGAAAAAAGGTTCGATCTTAGCGATGACAGCCATGACAATGACAGCTGCGCTGATGTGTGGGGAATGCTCCGCAGCTTCTGTCAATCTGTTTGCTGATGTGCCGAAAGACCATTGGGCCTACGATGCAATCGAGACGCTGGCGCAGGATGGCGTGGTAGATGGTTATGGGGATAACACCTACCGCGGGGATAAAGCCATCATGCGCTACGAGATGGCCCGGATGGTCGCCAAGGCCATGGCAAGAACGGATGTTTCGGCTGCGGACCGCAGCGTCATTGATAAGCTCGCCGCGGAGTTCTCGGCAGAGCTCGGGAACCTCGGTGTCCGCGTGGCAACCCTTGAGCGCAATGCCGACAGGGTCAAATGGAACGGCGTCATGGAGTACACGTATACGAGCACGCGTCACGATACGCAGGACCCGTCCCATAAGACGAAGCATAATGATGACGACCTGTTGTTCCGCTTGGAACCGAATGCTGACCTTGACAGCCATTGGTCGGCTCATGCCCGTCTCGATGCACAGACGAAGCTGCAGAAGGATTCGGGCGTGCGCGGCTGCGAAAAAGTCGAGCTCAAGCGCGTCTGGGCCGAGGGACGTTTCCCGGATTGGACGGTCAAAGTCGGCAAGATTCGTCCTGCTGATTGGCAGGTATTTCAAGGGCAAGGATATCGTCGCTGACAGGGATGCTGAAAAGCTGTTCGGCCGCGTGGATTTCTTCTTCTAAGATAAGAAAGAATCAGGCGGAATCGCTGTAAAGGGCACTGCTGCACGGAGAAGCATCGAAAATCCATGACGCAAAGGGGGATTATGATGAAAAAAATCATAGGAGCAGTCTTAGCAGTGCTGCTCGTGCTGGCAGGGGTCTGTTACGATTATATCGGTGAGCATCAAAAGAATAATGCCGCGGGAACGGCGGAAGCACAGCAGTCACAGCAGACTCAGCAGGAAAATGAAGACCTGACAAAGTCACCGCTTGATGGCAAAGCCGCGCCGAAACTCGCGCTCAAGGCATTGGACGGTAGGGACGTGACGATAGACGGGACAAAAGACAACACGATTTATGTGCTGAACTTCTGGGCCACGTGGTGTCCTCCCTGCCGTGCCGAACTGCCGGAAATCCAGAAATTTGCTTCGGCGAAACACGAGCATGTGAATTTCTATGCCATCAATATGCAGGAGAGCCCTGAAAAGATTCAGAGCTTCCTGAAGGAAAATGGC
Organism: Mitsuokella apri; assembly: GCF_047974105.1. Lineage (NCBI taxonomy): Bacteria > Bacillati > Bacillota > Negativicutes > Selenomonadales > Selenomonadaceae > Mitsuokella > Mitsuokella apri. The sequence goes on along the minus strand of NZ_JBHYRS010000005.1, from coordinate 94,896 downwards.
TATGAGCTGCCGGTGCTGCTGGATCCCGAGGACAAGGCGGCTTCGGATTATCTGGTGAAGTACATCCCAACCACGCTGATCATCGATGCGAAGGGCATCGTGCGCTATCAGCAGGTCGGCGGTACGACCCAGGAAAAGCTGGAGTCGGAAATTGAGAAACTGAAGGCAGAGGAAAAATAAACCGATGCAGGAGGTATCTTTCTTTATGGCCGTGCTGGCGGGGTTCATTTCTTTCGCTTCGCCCTGCGTTGTGCCGATGCTGCCGGTATTTTCGATGCTGCTTGTCCAGTCCGATGGGGAAGCGGCAGGACATCGCTATATGATGGTCACGTCTTTTCTGGCGGGCTTTACGCTGATGTTTGTGCTGATGGGAGCGACAGCTTCCTGGCTTGGACAGTTCCTGCTGCTGCATGGTGAGGCCATGCGGCGCATCGGGGCTGTACTGATGATTATCATGGGAGCTTTTATGGCGGGGATCATTCATTCTTCTATCCTCTCACGCGAATGCCGCCCGCTACTCTCGCCTAAGCTCAGGGGGCTCGGTCTCTTCGGCACATTCTTACTCGGTGCTGCGTTTACACTGGGCTGGACGCCCTGCACGGGCCCTGTTCTTGCCGTCATCCTCTTTTACGCCGGACAGACGGCGAAGGTATGGCAGGGGGCATGGCTGCTCTTTGCCTATGCCCTTGGCTTTGCTGTGCCGTTCTTCCTTTTGACGGCCGTCTGGCAGAACTGCCTCGTGCGCCTGCGCGTGGTCTATGCCTGGCTGCCAAAGCTTCAGGCCGCATCGGGCTATGTGCTGATTCTCTTTGGCCTACTCGTCTGGTTCAATGAAATCAATCGGCTGGTTGGCTGGCTTTGGCAGTTCTTCCCAGGTATGTGATGCTAAATTTTCCATTCGTTAAGCAAAAGTCTCTAAAATCTCAACGCAAAAATCTCAATGAAGCGGTGGCTCTTCCTCTGCTTCATTGAGATTTTTGTTTGTGTTTTATTTGCGGGGATAAAAAAAGACCGGAAGCATTTTGCTTCCGGTTCTATGGGGAAAATCAGGACTCAACGGCGAGAATGCCGTAGTCGCGAAGTTTCGTTTTATCAATTTCATCGTTGTAGAAACGGTCGTTGCTCATGACATTGCCGACGCGAATGAGTGTCTTGGCGCCGTATTCCGTGATGAGCTCTTTCGTGTAGATGGAGATGGATGGAATGCCCATGCCCGTGCTCTGGACGGAAATGCGTTTGCCCTTGTAAAGGCCGGTGTAGCCGAGGACGTTGCGGATATTGCTGTAGCATCTTGCGTCGGTCAGAAAGGTCTCGGCGATGTGTTTGGCGCGCAGCGGGTCTCCCGGCAGCAGGACGCGCTCAGCAATTTCTCCTCGTTCGGCGGCAATATGTGGTGTACTCATTGGCGTACGCTCCTTTCTTTTTCTATGTCTTTATTCTATACTGAAAGAAAGGCGCAAAACAGGACGCGTGGCACTTTTGAGAATTATTTCGTAAGGAAGTGATTTGTTTGGAATTGCTGGAAGCACTGAACAACATGTCGGAGGATATCGCACGCTCCGTGCATAAGAAGAAAGTCTCGAAGGGAAACGTCCTCATGCAGAAGGGGGACCCGGTCAAATTCATCTACGTTTTGCTCAGCGGCAAGGTGCAGATCAGTAAGGATTATCTCGATGGACGCCATTACATCTTTGCGACGCGATACGGAGTTTTTCTTCACGGTGGCGCGCATCTTTGCCGATGCCGTCGGCGCGACGATGACGCAGCTCGGCAATATCAAGTACATTCCGGCGCAGGAGCGCCTGTCCTCGTATCTTCTGGCCGAGACGCAGGATATGGGCCGCGAGATGGTCATCAAGACGACGCGCCGCCAGATTGCCGATGAAATCGGCATGAGCATCCGCACACTGCAGCGCTGCATCGACAGTTTTGTGGAACAGGGCTATATCGGCCTGTTCCATGGCAAGATATGCCTGACTGCGGCACAGCGGCAGAGACTGCTGACGGAAATGGCAGAAGCATAGAAAGGGGCAGGAATATGGCAGAAGAAATCGAGCGCAAATTTCTCGTGAAAGAGGGCTGGCGGCCCCAACATAAAGGCGTGCGCATCGCGCAGGGGTACCTTTCGTCGGCGCCGGAACGCACGGTGCGCGTGCGCATCAAGGGGGATAAGGGCTATCTGACCGTCAAGGGACGCAATGAGGGCATCCGGCGGGCGGAGTTTGAGTATGAGATTCCGCTGGCCGATGCTGAGGCGATGATGAAGCTCTGCGAGAAGCCCCCTGTGGAAAAAACGCGCTATCTTGAGGAATATGAAGGTCATACGTGGGAAGTCGATATTTTTGCCGGAGCAAATGAAGAGCTCAGGGTTGCTGAAATTGAACTGCCGGCCGAAGATACCGTTTTTGCGAAGCCGGCGTGGGCCGGTGCGGAAGTCTCAGGGGACGAGCGTTACTATAACTCGAGTCTTAGCCTTCATCCTTATCAACAGTGGGCTGCGGATAAGAAAAAATGAGCCTGGGGATATCCACAGGCAGAAGTGGGAAAAGTCACAGGCTAAAACCCAAGATATGGGAATGGTGGATAACTTTATGCGTATATATGGGGTTATCCACGGACTTATCCACATTATCCACAGATTTTAGGCAAGTTTGGGGAAATATTTAACCACAGTATGCACAAGAGGCTGTATATATTATAGTAGGAAAGTGAAAGGAAAGGAGTGTTCATAAAGAGATATCCACAGCTGTGGATTTCTTTGTGGATAAAAAATTTACATGATATTAACATCGGAAGAACTTCTGCTGCGTCTCGTTTTGTCCTGTATCTTGGGCGGCATCATCGGCTACGAACGTCAGGCCCGCCGCAAATCCGCGGGGCTGCGCACGAATATGCTCGTCTGCCTCGGCTCGTGCCTTGTCATGATTATGTCACAGAGCATCTATGCCGAGGTTGAGGGGCATACGAATGCGGACCCTGCGAGACTCGCGGCGCAGGTCGTCAGCGGCATCGGCTTTCTTGGCGCCGGTGCCATCATGAAGGAAGGGCTGACGGTCACGGGACTGACGACGGCGGCCTGCCTCTGGGTCGTCGCGGGCGTCGGACTCGCCGTGGGCGGCGGCTTTTATCAGGGGGCGCTTTTGACGACGGCACTTGTCTTTGTGACGCTCGGGGCACTGTCACGCCTCGATGAATGGGTCGACCACGAGACGAATTTTTCCCTGTCCGTCCATACCGTTGACAAGCCCGGTCAGCTGCTGCTCATCAATAACTGTCTGGAAGAGATGAATCTTCATATCCGCAGCATTAAGGTGAAAGGCGAGGATATCGAAGAGGGGGAACGCGAGAAAAACAGGCCGCACCTGCTCTATATCGACCTTGAGGTCTACAATCCCAAGGGAATCAAGGGCGTCATTGTTGCTGACGCCGTGCGCAGCCTTGAGGGCGTACAGCGCGTCGACCTTGCCTGAACGCAAAAGGACATAAAAAAGGAACATCCCTGCAAGTATTGGTCTTGCAGGGATGTTCCTTTTTATTAGTTCAATCGTTTATTTGTTTATGTTGCGATTAGGCTTCTTCACCCTTCTTGAGCGGTTTCTTGAGTATCGAGAGGATGATGCAGCCGACAACAGCACCGACGAGAATCGATACGAGGTACATCAGCGGGTTGCCAATGGTCGGTACGACGAAGATGCCGCCGTGCGGAGCACGCAGCGTGCAGTCAAAGGCCATCGTCAGGGCACCCGTGACGGCCGAACCGATGACGCAGGATGGGATGACGCGCAGCGGGTCAGCTGCGGCAAACGGGATAGCACCTTCGGTGATGAAGGAAAGGCCCATGACGTAGTTCGTGACACCGGCTTTGCGCTCGCTCTCCGTGAAGCGGTTCTTGAAGAACGTCGTGCAGAGGGCGATGGCAAGAGGCGGGACCATGCCGCCGGCCATGACCGCAGCCATGACGTGGAATTCACCGGAAGCTAAGAGGCCCGTGCCCGTGACATAAGCAGCCTTGTTGATTGGGCCGCCCATATCGACAGCCATCATGCCGGCGACAATCATGCCCATGAAGATGCGGGCGGACGGGTCCATGTTCTTCAGGGTCTCGACCATCCAGCTGTTGATGGCGGAAACCGGCGGAGCGATGATGAACAGGCTGATGAAGCCCATGATGAGGATACCAAAGAACGGATAGATGAGCATCGGCTTGATGCCTTCAAGCGATTCTGGCAGGCCCTTCGAGATTTTCTTGAGGAAGTTGACGATATAGCCGCCGAGGAAACCAGCAATCAGGGCACCGAGGAAGCCAGAGCCCGTCGTGCCGGCTAATGCACCGCCGACAAAACCTACGGCAAGGCCTGGACGGTCGGCAATCGACATGGAGATGAAACCAGCGAGGACTGGCAGCATGAAGCCGAACGAAGCACCGCCGATATCCTTGAAGAATTTAGCGAGCGGCGTGTTGGAGCCGAAGTTTTTCGGGTCGATGGAGTAATCATCGAACAGGAACGCGAGGGCGATGAGGATACCGCCGCCGACGACGAACGGCAGCATATGGGATACGCCGTTCATCAGGTGTTTGTAGATCTGACGGCCGAGGCTCTCGCCCTGTACGTCTGCGGCGCTCTCTTCCGTGTCGGAGCCCGAAGCGTGGTAAACAGGAGCTTCACCGGCAAGGGCGCGGTCGATGAGTTCATCGGCCTTGTTGATGCCGTCGGCAACTTTCGTGATGACGACTTTCTTGCCGTTGAAACGGGCCATGGCAACGTTTTTGTCGGCAGCGACGATGATGCCGTCTGCTGCGGCAATTTCGTCATCCGTCAGGATGTTCTTTGCACCGCCGGAGCCGTTCGTCTCGACCTTGATGGAAATGCCGCGTTTCTTGGCATGCTGCTCAAGGCTTTCGGCTGCCATGAACGTATGGGCAATGCCCGTCGGGCAGGCCGTGACGGCGAGGACCTGGATGTGGTCGCTCTTCGGTGCTTCTTCAACAGCAGTTTCTTCCGAGGCGTCTGCCTTCGGTGCTTCGAATTTGCCGTCTTCCTTGAGGTCGATGAGGTGCAGGAATTCTTCCTTCGTCTTCGCGGCAATCAAAGCTTCCTTGAAATCCGGGTCCATGATCATCATGGCCAGCTGCTGCAGAATCTGGATGTGCGCGTCGTTCGCGGAATCCGGTGCGGCAATCATGAAGAACAGGCGGGCCGGGTTGCCGTCCATGGACTCAAAGTCCATGCCTTCCGGCACCGTCATAGCGGCGAGGCCGGCTTCTTTGACGCCTTTGCTCTTGGCATGCGGCGTGGCAATACCGTCGCCGAGGCCCGTCGTGCCCGATGCTTCGCGTGCGAAGACATCTTTGAGATACTGATCTTTGTCCGCAAGGTTGCCAGAAGCTGCCATGAGGTCAGCGAGCTGACGGATTGCTGACTCTTTGTCAGTAGGTTTTACGCCCAGAGCGATGCTTTCGCTCTTGAGCAAGTCCGTAATACGCATTAGATTCTCCCCTTATCGTATGCTTAAATTATTGAATTAGATGCATAAAAGCAAATCACATTAACAAATGGTCTTGAGAAGTGCCTCGACTTCCGGACGCGTCGCGAGATTTTCGCTGAATGCGGAAGCAGAGCCCGTGGCTACGCCCATGAAGAAAGCCTTTTCAAGGTCGCCATCGGATTCGAGGCAGCCCGTGAGGAAGCCTGCTACCATGGAGTCGCCAGCGCCGACGGAGTTGACGAGTTTGCCTTTCGGGGCCGGGCTCTTGAAGTGTCTGCCATCGGCCGTCAGCAGGATGGCGCCGTCGCCGGCCATGGAAATCAGGACGTTCTGAGCGCCTTTTTCCTGCAGCTTCTTGGCGTACGTGACAATTTCTTCATCCGTCGTGAGCTTGACGCCGAACATATCGCCGAGTTCGTGGTTGTTCGGTTTGATGAGGAACGGATGGTACTTCAGGACGTTCAGCAGCAGCTTCTTTTCGGCGTCGACGACGATGCGGATGCCGCGGCCTTCAAGGCGTGCCATGATTTTTTCGTAGATGTCATCCGGCAGCGTCTTCGGGATGGAGCCGGCGAGTACGAGCGTATCGCCTTCCTGCAGTTTGTCGAGCTTGGCGAAGAGCTCTTCGCGCTTGGTTTCGCTGATGTCAGGACCCTGACCGTTGATTTCGGTCTCTTTGTCGGCCTTGACTTTGACGTTGATGCGCGTAAAGCCGTTTTCAAGCTGGACGAAGTCATGTTTGACGCCGAAGCCGTCGAGCTGGCGCTTGATTTCTTCGCCCGTGAAACCTGCCGTAAAGCCGAGGGCCGTGCTCTCATGTCCGAGATTGCCGAGGACGATCGAGACGTTGATGCCCTTGCCGCCGCCTAAGACCTGTTCGTAGTTGACGCGGTTGATTTCGCCGGCCGTGAAGGAATCGAGGCGGACGATGTAATCGAGCGACGGGTTGAATGTTACGGTGTAGATCATTTCTTCTCTTACTCTCCTTCCAGGATTGTCGTGCAATCCCGATACTTCTTGTCTCTTAGATGCCCGGTGATGATGGCAGCACTGGAGATGTTGGCAAAGGTGATCGGCGAAATCTTGTTGAATTTCGACTGATCGGCCAGCACATAGGCGTGTTCACAGCGCGAAAGAGCTTCGCTCTTGACGAGCCCTTCGCTCGCATCCGGTGTGGAAAAGCCGGATTTGATGCTGATGCCGTTGACACCGAAAAATCCTTTGGTGAAATTGTAGAGTTCCAGATTGTGCAGAGCCTCAGTGCCGATGACCGCTTCGGTGAGGGATTTGAGTCGGCCGCCTAGGATGAACACCTTGAAACCCTTGAGGGACAGACGTGAGGCATGAGGCAGTCCGTTTGTCACGTAGACGGCCTGACGCTCCTGCAGAAAATCCACCATATGCAGCGTGGTCGAGCCGGCATCGATATAGACAAAATCTTTGCGCGTCACGAGACTTGCTGCCCGGCGCGCAATGGCGATTTTTTCCTCGGTGCACTGGCTGTTCTTCGTCGGCATATCTTCTTCCATAGCGGTGTAGTTGTTGTCGATGGAAGTAGCGCCGCCGTAGACCTTGTAGAGAAGTCCGCGTTTGTGGAGTTCTGTGAGGTCGCGGCGAATCGTGGATTCTGAGGTGCAAAGAGCACGTGTGAGTTCCGGTACCGTCACAGCCCGTTTCTCTTTGAGAATGCGGAGGATAGTGGCATATCGTTCTTCCGTAAGCATGACGTTCACACCTTTCTGTACTTTCATAATATCATCAAAGTCAGTCAAAGTCAATCAAATTCAACAAACAATATGAAGAAATAAGTATAAAGAATCGAAAAGCATGGACGCTTATGCGAATGAGCAATACAGAAGGATTTTTGTAACACATGGAGAAAAATTCATGATAATTTCATGGAGGATTGTATCGTTTTCCTATATAATGGAACTATAATATGAAGAAAGTCAATTGCAAATAGGAGAGAGATAAATGACTGATATCCATCATTTGCCGGGAACAACGGAGGCCAAGGCTGTCATCCGGCAGCACCGCAAGGCTTCGTTCTATGTAAAAAAATACCTGATGATCATCCTCGGTGCGCTGATTGCGTCCATCGGACTGGAGCTTTTCCTGATTCCAAACAATGTCATCGATGGCGGCGTGGTCGGTATTTCCATCATGATGTCATCGATTACGGGGCTGTCGCTCGGCGTGTTCCTGATTCTCTTGAACATTCCGTTCCTTTACCTCGGATATAAGCAGATTGGCAAGAATTTCGCGATTGCCACGACCATTGCCATCTGCATTCTGTCGTTCTGGTCGGCCGTGTTTGCCCCTCTGCCAAAGGTTACGGACGACCCGTTCCTCGCGGCGATTTTTGGCGGCATCATCGACGGTCTCGGCGTCGGTCTCATTATCCGCGCGGGCGGTTCGCTCGACGGCACGGAGATTGTCGCGATCATCATGGACCGCCGTTCCGTCTTTTCGGTCGGCGAAGTCGTCATGTTCATCAATCTGTTCATTCTGTCGAGTGCCGGCCTGCTCTACGGCTGGGACAAGGCGATGTATTCACTCGTCGCGTATTTTGTCATTTCGAAGATGATCGATGTGGTCATCAAGGGTCTTGACGAATCGTATGCCGTCATGATTGTCACGAACGAGCACGAGGAAATCACCTCGGCTTTAAATGACCGCCTCGGGCGCGGCGTGACGCTGCTGCACGGGCAGGGAGGCTACACGGGCGAGGCCAAGGAAGTGCTTTACTGCGTCGTCACGCGCCTTGAAGTCGACAAACTCAAGGAAATCGTGCTCGAAAAGGACGAAAATGCCTTCGTCACGATCAATGCCGTACACGATATCGTTGGGGGACGCTTTAAGAAGAAGGCGATACATTAAATTCAATCGAGGCGCAATGACGAGGGAGCTGCCGACGCTGCGCGTCGTGATGAGCTAAAAATTTTTTCAGACTTTTATTATCCTTGCCGCCGACTTAAACGCGCTGCGCTTGGACGAAAGTCTCTGGCAAGGAAGTGCTGGATGTCTGAAAAAATTTTCTTGACGCTCATCACGAAAGCTTCGCTTACGGCAGCTCCCTCGTCAAAGCTTACTGCTGGTGATGTAACAATATATCTTTTTAGGGAGGTAAGCATCATGAGAAAAATCGTCGCCGTAAGTTGTTTTCTTTTTGTTTTGCTGCTGTCGGTCACGGCGCTGGCGGCGGAGCGGCAGCCGCAGCGCATTGCGCAGTTCCCGATGGTCATTGAGAGCTGGCAGCAGCCGAGTGCGGATGTGCAGGACGAGCTCGAGACGAAGATTGACCGGGCCCTGCATGTGCCGTTGAATGATACCTTGAAGGCCGTTGAATATATTCCGGAAAAGGACTGCGAGGCCGCATGGGATGAAGTGGCAGCAAATATGACGGGCAAGATGCGCATCAAGAATATGGCGAAGCCGATTGCGGAGAAGCTCAATGCGGACCTCGTCGTCATTCCGGTGCTTGCCGGCTATGAGCAGTATACGACGATGAGCTGGTATTGGGATCACGATATGATTCTGCACAGCTACGCCGAAGTCCAGCTCGTCGTTTACGACCGCACGACGGATAAACTCGTCTACAAGAAGTCTTCGGATTTCTACGAAGATGAATATTCGACGACAGGTACGGCCGCCTATCTGGCCCGCGGCTGCATGGATAATGTCATTCGCGATGCCAATCTGCACGGTCTCCTCTGGCCGTTGGACAGAGGTACATCTAACAAGGATACGAAATCGACAAAATCGTGATTTCCCCTTACTTTTCCCTTGACAAGTTACAGTGTTACATTTATAATGTAAACATATTAATCAGATATGTTTACAAGTCACCGTGACTTGCCGATAGAAAGGGGCCGTTATTCATGAGTGAAGAGAGAAAGTATCATTTTGAAACCCTGCAGCTGCACGTTGGTCAGGAACAGGCTGATCCTGCTACGGATGCACGTGCCGTACCAATTTATCAGACGACGAGCTATGTTTTCCACAATGCCCAGCATGCTGCTGACCGCTTTGCACTCAAGGATGCCGGCAACGTCTATGGCCGTCTGACGAACCCGACGGAAGATATTTTTGCCCGCCGCATCGCAGCTCTTGAAGGCGGCGTTGCTGCCGTTGCCGTTGCTTCCGGCGCAGCTGCTGTCACGTACACGCTTGAGGCTCTCGTTCATCAGGGCCAGCACATCGTCGCGGCTACGACGATTTACGGCGGCACGTACAATCTCTTTGAGCATACGTTCCCGAACTACGGCATCGAGACGACATTTGTCGACCCGACGAAGGGTGTCGAGGTCTTTGAGGACGCAATCAAAGACAACACGCGTGCCGTTTACATCGAGTCCGTCGGCAACCCGAACGCCAACCTCATCGACATTCAGGCTGTAGCCGATATTGCTCATAAGCATAAGATTCCTCTTGTCGTCGACAGCACGTTTGCTACGCCGTATCAGCTGCGTCCGTTCGAGTATGGCGCCGATATCGTTGTGCACTCTGCCACGAAATTCATCGGCGGCCACGGCACGACGCTTGGCGGCGTTCTCGTCGACAGCGGCAAATTCGACTGGATTGCTTCGGGCAAGTTCCCGCAGTTCGTTGAGCCGAACCCGAGCTACCATGGCATCAGCTTCGCGAAAGATGTCGGCGCTGCCGCTTTTGCTACGTACGTCCGCACGCTGATTCTGCGCGATGAAGGCGCTACGCTTTCGCCGTTCAATGCGTTCCTGCTGCTGCAGGGCACGGAGACGCTGTCGCTGCGCGTTGAGCGTCATGTCGAGAATGCTCTTAAGGTTGTCGACTATCTCGCCAAGAACCCGCATGTTGAAAAAGTCAACCATCCGTCGCTGCCGAACCATCCGGACCATGAGCTCTACAAGAAGTACTTCCCGAATGGCGGTATCTCGATCTTCACGTTCGAGATCAAGGGCGGTGCTGAGGCTGCCAAGAAGTTCATCGACCATCTGAAGGTCTTCAGCCTGCTGGCAAATGTTGCCGACGTCAAGTCCCTTGTCATTCATCCGGCTTCGACGACGCATTCGCAGATGAACGAGCAGGAGCTCGCTGCTTCCGGCATTACGCCGTCCACAATCCGTCTTTCCATCGGTACGGAACATATCGACGATATCATTTACGATCTCGATCAGGCCTTCAGGGCTCTTGACTGACCGTTTGATATACTTTTCTCTACCCAAGAGAGGGAGCCGCGCAAGCGGCTCCTATTTTTTTGACAAATCTCCCTGTTCGTGCCATCATAAAACATGACGGTACGCGCCGACTCAAAGGGCGCGACTGTACAAGGAGGAAAAAAATGAATAACTACGAAAAGTACCGGCAGGTACAAAAAGAGGCGGCAGCCACGGGGCTGCTGCTCCTCATCCTGATTGGCTTCTGGGTTTTTGCGGGCTTTGGCCTGGCAAGTGTCAGCGTGGAAATCTTCCATCTGCCGCTTTGGGTATGGACCGCAACGATTGGAGTCTGGCTTTTTGCTATCCTTGGCGTCAAGATTTTGACGGCGACCGTTTTTGAGGATATGAGTCTTGAGGATGAGGAGGCCGGACATGATGACAAATGAAGGAAATCTCTCAGCTCTGCTGCCACTCCTCATCTTCATGGGCTTTATGGTGGCCATCGGTTTCTGGGTGCGCCGGCAGAGTGTCGGCAAGAATTTTGTGCAGACGTATTTCATCGGCAACCACGACCTCGGCGGCTTCGTGCTCGCGATGACGACAGTCGCGACGTACAGCTCCGTGAGCTCGTTTGTCGGCGGCCCCGGCATGGCCTGGCAGATCGGCTTTGGCTGGGTCTATATGGCTGTCGTGCAGGTCACGGCCATTTTTCTCGTGCTCGGCATCTTCGGCAAGCACGTGGCCCTGCTTTCGCGCCGTTTTGATGCCGTCACGGTTGTGGACATTATCAGGGAGCGCTTTCAGTCGGACGGCCTTGCGGCTCTTTCTGCTTTCATCATCGTGCTGTTTTTCTGCGGCACGATGACGGCCCAGTTTGTCGGCGGCGCGAAACTTTTCGCGACCGTCACGGGCTACAGCTACGAGATGGGCCTGCTGCTCTTTGGCCTCGTCGTCGTGCTCTATACGAGCATTGGCGGCTTCCGCGCCGTGGCTATCACGGATACGTGCTGCGCCGTCATGATGATGATCGGCATCGCTTTGCTTCTATATTATGTACTCGAAGCGGGCGGCGGCTATACAGCCATTATGGACAATATCCATATGAACCATCCTGAAATGCTCGAACCATTGTCGGCTGGTCATATGCCTGTCGGACTTTATTTGACTCAGTGGCTGCTCGTCGGCATCTGCACCATTGCGCTGCCGCAGTCGGTCGTGCGCGGCATCAGCTACAAGGATACGAAGAGCCTGCACAGGGCCATGCTGATTGGCACGGTCGTTGTCGGCTTTATGAATATCGGCGTCAATTTCACGGGCATTCTCGCTCACGGTGTCTTGACGGGGCCGCTCTCTGAATACGGCGGCGTGGATTACATCATCCCAAAGACCATTGTCGCGGCGCTGCCGCCGGCTCTCGTGGGCTTTGCCATCATTGGGCCACTCGCGGCTTCGATTTCGACGATTTCGGGCCTTTTGATTGTCGCTTCTTCGGCGCTCGTCAAGGATGTTTATCTGCACCATGTGGAAAAGCAGGGCAGACAAGTCACGGAAAAGCGCCTGCGCGTGCTCTCTACGGCGGCCACGGCTGTTATTGGTGTCATCGTTTTCATCATCGCGCTGACGCCGCCGAGCCTTATTTGGATCATCAATATGTTCGCGTTTGGCGGCTTGGAGACGGCGTTCTTCTGGACCCTGCTTTTAGGTCTGTTTTGGCGAAAGGCCAACCGCCTTGGCGCCCTTTTGTCCATGGGCGGCGGTACATTTGCTTACTGCCTGACGCAGGGCATGGGCTTTAAATTCATGGGGCTTCATCAGATTGTCATTGGCATCACAGTGTCGCTGGCGTTCTTTTTGCTCGGTTCTTTCCTCGGCAAACCGCAGGAAGAACGGGTCCTCAATGTATTCTTTCCGCAGCGTCCGCAAAATTGGAATCAAAAGGTGGAAGAGAATGAGATGGAAGCAGTTTGTCCCTTAGGGGGGGACAAAAATACTTGAAATAATGACAGGAATTTGAGAAGCTCCGTCGAAGTCTATAACAGAACGAGATAAAATCTTAAAGAAAATAATTTGTATCCATAAGTTGTAAAAGTCGTAAGCTGCAGTCATGCGCGTGAAATCGTGAAATATCATTTGTGAGACCGGTATCGCCATACTGCCAGCCATGAAGGGGATGCCATGAAGTTATTCTATTCTTTAAAGCGCAAGGTTTTGGCTGTGTGCTTGTTTGGCATGATCCTGATGGCTCTCTGTATGGGAGGCATCAGCCTCGGAACCATTAGCAGCCTGACGTATAGTTACGAAATCCAGAATATGAATCATGTCGTCGATACCAAGACCGCGGAAATCGACGATGAACTGCTGCGTTCGGAAAATATCGTCGAGTATGCGACAAATTCTCTGCAGAGGGAAATCAAGGACCCTGCCAGCCTGCGCAATCCCAATTTTCAGAGACATATGACGCAGCTCGTAGCAGATGACTTCCTCGATGCGAAGTCCGACCTTGGCCTGATCTGCTCCTATTACCTGTATTTTCCTTCCGAGAACAAGTCTACGCTTTGGATGGCATCGCAGGGCAGGGATAAATCTTTTTACGATGTGTTGGCTGAAAGACAGGAAAGCGGCAGTAAAAATGTGCCGCGCCATATATTTTCCCTTGCTTATATGATGGAGCAGGGACAGGCCGCATGGTCGGGACCTTATTACGCGCCGACCCTTGACCGCTATATCATATCGTATATGAGCCCTGTTTACTGCAATGGCATCATGGTGGCCATCATCGGCGTGGATCTGGATTTCAAGACGTTTATGGGGAAACTCTATGACGACAAGCCGGAAGGCGAACACGGCATGATGATCCTCAGCGATGCCACGGGTTCCATGGAATACTCTTTAGCGAATCCCATGGGCACAAAACTTGAGGATAAGAATATCGTCCTGAAGGACCCCACGGAGAAAGTAGGGCAGGCCGGCAAAACGGATGCCGAGATGCTTTCCTATAAGTGGGGCAATGAAGACAGCATTGCCGGCGTCAAGACGCTGCGCAATGGCATGAACCTCATCGATCTGCGTCAAAAAGGGCAGATTTACAGCCGTGCTTATAAGGCGTTCCTGCAGATGGGCATAGGCCTGCTGACGGTATGTTTCCTCGTCTCGCTGCTGCCGCTCTATATCATCAGCAGACTTTCTGCGCGCCTGCAGACCGTCATTGGGGCGGCCCAGACTGTCGGGGCGGGAAAGTACGACGCGGTTCATCTGCAGGATGAAAATCCCGACGATATCGGCGAGCTTTCCCGCAATTTCCAGAACATGGTCGAGAAAGTCGCGGCCTCGCAGGAAAAACTGGAGCATATGTCCTTTTATGACGCGCTTACCGGCATTCTGAACCGCATGGGCCTTGACCGGGAAATCGCGGCGTGGCTCAAGAAGCATCCAAAAGGCAAGGCCGCGCTCATCAGCCTCGACCTCGACGGTTTCAAATTCATCAACGACCTCTACGGCCATATGGCCGGTGATGAGGCCCTGCGCGTGATGGCGAGAGATTTGCGGGAGAATTTTGGCAGCCAGCACATCATTGGGCGCAATGGCGGTGATGAATTCGTTGTTTTCATGACCGATGTGACACCGGAAACGGTGGAAGAGGTGATTCGGACTTTTTCGAAGAAGCTGAAGCAGTTCCAGTTCGCCGGCGAGACGCATGTATTCTCCGTGTCGATTGGCTATGCCCTGTATCAGGGCGATGGCATGCCTCTGGCAAAGCTCTTCCATCAGGCCGATACGGCGCTTTATGCCGTGAAGCTTCGGGGCCGCAATCATTACCGCATCTACGATGAATCGATGGAGCAGCTCAGCAGGAGCTCTTTGGGCTTCAACCTGCAGACCATCACGAGCAACCTGCCGACGGCTCTGCTCGTCAGTGAAGGAAAAATAGGCGGCAAGATTCTGTTTATCAATAAGGCCATGGTCAGCCTCTTTGAATGCAGCAATGTCAGCGAGTTCATGAACTATACGAAGGAAAATGCTGACAATGTCATCTGCCCCTGCGACAGGAAACGCGTGGCGGAGATTGTTTACCGGGAGCTGGCAGAAAATCCGGGCAGGACGTACAGCCTGATTTACCGGATCCGTACGGCGAAGGGAAATAAAAAATGGGTTTCCTCAATCTGGCGCAGGGCTCATAACGTCAACTACGGTGAGGTGTATTACGCATCCATTGTAGAATATGAGTTTATCAAAGACAGTCTGGCTGAATGGCCGGATGAGCTGCCCCCCCCAGTTAGGAACAAGAAAAGGGACGAATGAAGCCGTAAAACCTCGTAAATAGGAGAATATAAAAGAAAAGCCGCTTTCATCACGAAAAAATGATGGAAGCGGCTTTTATATGCAGAATCATGATTTTATAGGGAAGAAGACAATCATTGAATCAGGAAAAGCTCCGTGATAAAGACGATGAGGCAGCAGGCCGAGGCGACTTTAAAGAGGCTTGCGCCAAACCACGCGAGGCCGATGCCAAAGACGAGGGCCAGAGCGCCGCTTACGGGTGTCTGCGTGGCTTGTGTGATGGCCGGAAAGGTCATGACGGCCAGCGTCACATAGGGGACGTAGAACAAGAAGGAACGCAGAAAGGTGTTCTTGATTTGGCCGCGGATCAGAGTCAGCGGCACGATGCGGATGGCGAGCGTCACAGCGGACATCAGCAGCAGATAGATGTAGATATTATGCTGCATCAGGCGTCCTCTCCTTTCTTTGCATCATCAGAATCGGCTTTTTCCGGAATCGGGAAAAAGGCGGCGCCGAGGCCGGCAATCACAATGGTCAGGATGATCGTGCGCGTGCCGCCTGAGAGTGTCGAGAACATGGGCATGACGGAGGCCAGATAGCTCAGGGCAAAGCTCACGAGCACGAGGCCGCCGACAATGCGGTTTTTCTTCGCAGGCGGGATGATGACCCAGAGGAACATGCCGTAGAGCGCAACCGACAGGGCGCTGACGACGGACGGCGGCAAAATGTTGCCGGCGACGACACCGAGAGCTGTGCCGACCGCCCAGCCCGGCAGCGCGAGGGCCATGGCCCCATAATTATAGTAGGGATTGAGCGGTCCCTTGCGGGCAATCGTAATGCCAAAAATTTCGTCCGTGACGTCAAAACCCACGAAAATGCGGTGCCAGATGGAGGTGCCGGCCGGGAATTTCTGCGACAGCGCACAGCTCATCAGCATGTAGCGGGCGTTGGCCACGAGCGTGATCAGGATGATTTCAAGGTAGGGGGCATCGGCGGCGATGACCGTGAAGCCGGCGTATTCGCCGGCCGAAGCGTTGTTGAAGAAACTCGCGAGGAAGCCCTGCAGCGGGTCGAGGCCCGCATTGCGCGCGGCGATGCCGAGCGTGAAGGAAACGACAAAATAGCCGAGTGCAATCGGCGTGCCGTCATGTACGCCTTCGAAGAAAACCTGACGCGTGGTTTTCGTGAGGGTCGGTTCAAATGATTCCGTCATATCCGTGAGAAAAACCCCTTTCCTGCTGCAAATGTTACAAGTATGGTGTTCTTATCATTTTATGACGAAATGCGGGGACTTGTAAAGATGGACAAAAGAAAAACAGCGCCTGTTCCTTTTTTAGAAGCAGACGCTGTTTTATCATATGAGTTTAACGGTCAGAGGAAAGTTCCTTGGCTTTCTTATGACGGTTCATATATTTGTTGGTTTCAGCGACGATGACACCCGAGAGCGCGATGAGCGCAATGAGGTTCGGGATGGCCATGAGGCCGTTGACGATATCCGCGAGAATCCAGATGGCTTCGAGTTTGAGGAAGGCACCGGACGCGATGAGCGCGATGAAGATCAGGCGGTACGGCAGGACGCCCTTGTTGCCGAAGAGGTAGATGCAGGCGCGTTCGCCGTAGTAGTTCCAGCCGAGGATCGTCGTGAAGGCGAAGAGCACGAGGGCAATCGTCAGAAGCTGGCTGCCGAAGAAGCCATAAGCGCTGGCAAAGGCTGCACTCGTCATGGCAGCGCCGGCGGCATCACCCTGCCATACACCCGTCAGGACGAGGGCAAGACCTGTCATGGAGCAGATGATGATTGTATCGATGAACGTACCCGTCATGGAAATCAGGCCCTGCTCAGCCGGCCATTTCGTCTTGGCGGCAGCAGCGGCAATCGGCGCGGAGCCGAGGCCGGATTCGTTCGAGAAGACGCCGCGCGCGACGCCGTTCTGCATGGCCATCATGACGGTCGAACCGGCAAAGCCGCCGGCAGCGGCCGTGCCCGTGAAGGCACTTTCAATGATCATGCCCAGAGCTGCCGGAACCTGGTCGATGTTGATGATGATGAGGCCGAGACTGATGGCCACATAAGTAAGAGCCATGAACGGCACAATGCCCGAAGCGACTTTGGCGATGCTCTGCAGGCCGCCGAGCGTGATGGCCGCGATGAAGACCGTCAGGATGACGTCCGTCGCAACTTTTGGGAAACCAAAGGAAATCTGCATGCTGTCGACGATGGCGTTGACCTGCGGGAACGTGCCGATGCCGAAGTACGCGACGCCGATGCAGGCGAGTGCAAAGAATGTGGCGAGCGGCTTCCATTTTTCACCCATGCCGTTGCGGATGTAGAACATCGGACCGCCGGCAATGGCGCCCTTCTCATCGACGGAACGGAATTTGACGGCTAAGAGACCTTCCGAATACTTCGTGGCCATGCCGAAGAAGGCAGCGACCCACATCCAGAAAATGGCGCCCGGGCCGCCGACTTTGACGGCTGTAGCAACACCGACGATATTGCCCGTGCCGACCGTGGCGGCGAGGGCGACGCAGAGGGCCTTGAAGCTCGAAACATCGCCGCGGCCGTTATTCTGAGCCTTGAAAATCAGCTTGAGGGCTTTCGGCAGGCGAAAAACCTGCAGGAGCTTCAGGCGGATTGTCAGGTAGATACCCGTACCGACGAGCAGTGTAATCAGCGGCGGACCCCACATGAAGGAGTCGATGGCATTGAGTATAGGGATTAATGATTCCATTACAGCCTCCTAGTTCTGTCCTTGTTAGATGTACATGTGTATGTGATAGACTTTATAATACCATATAAAAGGACATTTGTCTCGTATTTTTTGTAAATTTTTATATAGAACAGGAAAATTTTGTGGTCAAAATGCATATTAAGTGACTTTTTATCTGATTGTGTCGCTATTGCAACAGAAATATGCATCATTTCTTCCTATAATAAAGGCGAAAGGTGAAAAGAAAAATATATACATACTGTTGAAAACGAATCTCAGTTATGTTATATTGGACATGTAAATGAGAACGTATATCAGGAGGTATTCCCATGAAAGACTATTTAAAGATTATGCAGGTCATCGGTCGTGAAATCATTGATTCGCGCGGCAATCCGACGGTCGAAGCGGAAGTCACGCTCGCGGACGGCTCGGTTGGCCGTGCCGCAGCTCCTTCGGGCGCTTCGACGGGCGAGTTTGAGGCTCTTGAGCTTCGCGACGGCGATAAGACGAAATTCGGCGGCAAGGGCGTATCGAAGGCCGTGGCCAACGTCAATGAAAAGATTGCACCGGCCCTCATCGGCGCGGATGCATCGGATATTTACGCAGTCGATGGCATCATGCTCAAGCTCGATGGTACGGAAGACAAGTCAAATCTCGGTGCCAATGCTATCCTCGCGGTCTCGCTCGCCGCGGCTAAGGCAGCAGCCAAGGCGCAGGATATCCCACTTTACCGCTTCCTCGGCGGCCTCAACGGCAACCGCCTGCCCGTGCCGATGATGAACATTCTGAACGGCGGCGCTCATGCGACGAACTCCGTCGATACGCAGGAATTCATGATTATGCCGGCCGGGGCACCGTCGTTCCGTGAAGGCCTGCGCTGGGCTACGGAAGTCTTCCATGCACTGCAGGCCCTGTTGAAGAAAGAAGGCCAGACCACGGCCGTCGGCGATGAGGGCGGTTTTGCACCGAACCTCAAGAGCGATGAAGATACGATTGAGCACATCCTCACGGCGATCCGTAACGCCGGCTACGAGCCGGGCCGCGATTTCGTGCTGGCCATGGATGCCGCTTCTTCTGAGTGGAAGAGCGAAAAGGGCAAGGGCTTCTACAAGCAGCCGAAGTCCGGCAAGGAATTCACGTCGGATGAGCTCATCGCGCATTGGAAGAGCCTCATCGAGAAATATCCGATTTACTCCATCGAGGATGGCCTCGATGAAGAGGATTGGGAAGGCTGGCAGAAGATGACGAAGGAACTCGGCGATAAAATACAGCTCGTCGGCGATGACCTCTTCGTCACGAACACGAAACGACTGAAAAAGGGCATTGAACTCGGCTGCGGCAACAGCATTCTCATCAAGCTCAACCAGATCGGCACGCTCTCTGAGACGCTCGAAGCCATCAAGATGGCACATAAGGCCGGCTATACGGCCATTGTCTCGCATCGTTCGGGCGAAACGGAAGATACGACGATTGCGGACCTCGCCGTGGCACTCAACACGAGCCAGATCAAGACGGGCGCACCGTCCCGCTCTGAACGCGTGGCGAAGTACAACCAGCTGCTGCGCATCGAAGAAGAGCTCGGCGAAAGTGCCGTCTATCCGGGCAAACAGGCCTTCAATATCAAGAAATAAGCATCCAAAGATCAAAACATCTTAAAACATCCTATACACTCCTATAACACCAGAAAAGCTCCTGCCGATTTTTGGCAGGAGCTTTTTGTATGAGGCAAGAGCGGGCGGGGCATATATTTCGGCTTCGTCGCTCCGTTAAATGGGACCCATGGCAGGTTTTTGCTTTTAGGGACTTCGCCGCCTGCCGCGGCGTTCTTACATCGCAGTGTTTCGCGGGGAATTGTTTGGGCCCCACCCTGCGGGCAGACACTGCGCTCCTGCAGGCGAAATATATGCCCCGCCCTTTACGGCAGCAGCTGACGAGATTCTTTTTTGTACAAGAGGAAGAGTGATCAGGAGAGGATGCCGGCCATTTTCAACAGGTATTTGGCGTTGGTCGTGTGGCAGCGGTCGGGCTTGATTTTAAAGTCGAAGTGGATTTTGTCATCTTTGTAGTATTCTTCGAAATGATAGTTCTGGATGGGCAGATGATTCGAGGATTTGAGGTCGCAGAGCTCAAAGTCGTGGGTTGTGACGAGGGTGATGGCGTGCGGCGCGGTCAGGCGCTTGATCGCGGCAGCCGCTCCGGTGATGCGGTCGGCGGAGTTCGTGCCCTTGAAGATTTCGTCGATGCAGAGGAAGAGGGGAATATCTTCTTTGCAGGCCTCGACCATCTGGCGGATGCGCAGGATTTCGGCGTAAAAGGTCGAGATGCCCTTCGAGAGGTCATCGCTGACGTGAATCGAGGTAAAGACACGCATCGGCGTCAGCGAGAAGGAAGCGGCGCAGACGGGGGCGCCGGCGTAAGCGAGAATGGCAGAGGTGGCGAGCGTGCGCATGTAGGTGGTTTTGCCGCTCATATTCGAGCCCGTGATGATGCCGGTGCCGGCTTTGAAATCTGCATCGTTTGGCACGGCTTTTGTTTCTTCTATCAGAAGAGGAGTGATATTTTTGCCCTGCAGGCAGGGAGAGCCATCAAGGAATTTTGGCCAGCAGACTGTTGCTCTCGTGACAGCGGCGTTGGCAAGGGAGAGCAGAGCCTCAAGTTCGGACCAGATTTGCAGCCAGCGGCGCAGTTTACAGCCTGACTGCGCCTGCCAGTGAAATGTTTTTGCCGTGCAGTGCAGGTCAAAGAGAACGGCCGTATTGGCAGTGAGAAAGAAAAAGATGTTGCGCCGCATGACGGCTTTGTCGGCAAGGGCGGCAAGCTGCTGCAGGCTTTCTGCCGCCTGTCCGCCGCGCAGTTCTTGCTGATATTCCTGCAGCAGGGGGCTTTGCCAGTCTGTATGGGTGAAGGCTGTAAAAATTTTTTCGTAGAGGGCAAATTCCTGCGGCAGGGCCATGAGCGGTGCGAGCAGGGCCTGACTGCGCCGCAGCAGCAGGAAGGTCAGCAGGAGCTGCAGGGAAAAAAGAAGTCCCGGAATCGTGAGGCCGAGATATCCTGCAAGGGCAAGTCCCAGCGACAGAAAGGAAATGATTGGCAGGATGAAGGAGAGCAGGCGCAGTGCGGCCCGCGGCTGAATGGCCGTATGTTCCATCATGGTACAGAATTCCGCAAAATCTGCCTGCCGGGGCAGCAGATGGCCGAGGGCCTCAAGTTTTATCATCTTTTCCGGCGCGCTGCTGAGCTCTTTGACGGCCTGCTGCCGCTGCAGAATCCGGTCAGGCGATTCCGGATATGGGGAGAGCAGGGAGGCAAGCTGCCGGCGTCCTGCTTTTGTGCGGGCTGCCACCAGATATTGATAGAGGGAGGCCGGACCAAGAAGGGGCAGGTCGGCTTCCTGCGGCCGTCCTTTTTGCATGAGATCGCGGCCGTCATCGGGAAAATCGCGCCATTTGCCGCTAATGCGGTCAAGGCAGGCCTGCAGGCAGGCAAGACGGCTTTCGGTCAGCAGCATGGCGAGGCCGAGTTTTTGATGGCGGCGGATAAAGAGGAGAAAGGCAGTGAGCATCAGAAAGCCGAGCACAAGGCCGAAAATATGGCCATCCCAGCCTGCTGCAAAGGAAAAGATCATGATGAGGAAGGATGATGTGCGCAAAAGAACGAGCTGCTGCTGCTTTTTTTTCAGCTGCTGCAGTTTCTGCAGGCCCTCTTTTCGCATATTTTTGAAATCGAGCATAAAATCACCTCAGTGCAAATAGATCGGTCATGGGTCCTGATTGTATTATAAGTATTATAACATGACAGCTCTGACGGCGGGCAGAGCCCTGCCATTGTCGCTGACGCTGTTTTCCTGTATAATGAAATCGTATGGAATCCGATAAAGTCATAAAGACTGGAGGTGTAAGGGATGGCAGAAAATGAAGCCATAAGGAGGATTCAGGCCAGTATCGATATGCTGAAAGAACGCATGCGCATTGATTCGAATGATTTGGAATATGAGACGCATTTAAGGCAGAAACGCCATCTGCAGCGCATCTTAGACCGCATTCAGGCGCGTGAGAAAGAAGAAGAGACAAAAAAATCCTGATTTTTAGCAGCTTTTCAGGAAGTATTCAGCGTGTATCATTAAAATAAAAAACATCAAAAAGTCAAAAGAGAGGATGACGATTATGTCACAACGCATGACCATGGACGAGGTGCTCAAGGAATACGGCGTGCCGCAGATCAAACTCGATATCCACGCCACGCGCAGCGAGCTTTTGAAGCTCCGCGAAAAGCTCATGGCAATCCGCGATTTGTCGAATGGCCGTGAACAGGGCTATCTTGACATTGACTGCAAGCTCTACATCGATGTCGATGACATTGACCGCTATTTGTCGGGCGAACTCGATACGGTCGGTGAGATTTACGCCTTCCCTGAGGATATCAAATCCTATAAGGAAGAATAATCGTTCTGTGTATATAAGGTAAGGAGAATCTATATGAATTTCAAGAAGACAATGGCGGCGTTTATGGTCGGTGCCATGGTGCTCTCGGCAGCTCCGGTGCTGCCTGAGGCTCCGGCCTTCCTGAATCCCGTTAACACCGCTTATGCCGCGAAGGGCGGCGCGAAAATGAGCGTCCCGAAGGCGGCTCCGGCTGCACCAAAGGCGCCGGCAGCCAGCACGGGCAGTACGTCGCAGAGCAAGTCCGTCTCGGGCAATGGCTCGTCGTACGCACCGTCGAAAGATGCCAAGAGCCTTGAGAAGAATGCGCCGGCGTCTAACACCAATGCAAAGGCCAATACGGCGGCAAACACGAATACGCAGAGCTCGAGCCGTCTCGGCAGCATCATGCGCGGCATCGGCCTGTTCGCGGGCGGCATGCTCTTAGGCTCCATGCTTTCGCATTTCTTTGGCATGGGCAGCGGCATGTTTGCCGACATCATGGGCCTTTTGATGAATGGCATCATGATTGTTGCGGCCGTCATGATCGTGCGTTGGCTCTGGAACAAGTTCCGCGGCAATAAATCCGCGCGCCGTGAGAATACGGCTTACCATCAGCCGCTCGAGATGCGTCAGCAGGACAACGCATCGGCCCCGCAGGCTCATAAGCCCATCCAGGATATCAAGCCGCGCGAAAACGATTACGATGCCAAGTCCACGGCGGACCGCTACCGCAATCGTTAAAATATGAAATTTTGTCGGTCCGGCCGATTTTTGCCAGACCTCAATGTGTACTGGAAAGAAGTGTCTATATGCCAAAAAAGTCAACTCTCGACAAAGTCGATGACCTCATCGCGCGTTATCCGGCGCTGGCCGTCTGCCGCGAAGATCTCATCGAGTCCGTCAAGGCCATCTGCGCAAGCTATGCCGCAGGCCATAAACTCATCGTCTGCGGCAACGGCGGCAGCGCGTCGGATGCTGAGCACATTGTCGGCGAGCTCATGAAGGGCTTTTTGCTGCCGCGCAGGCTCGGCCCTGAGATGGAAAAGAAAATGCGCGAGGTCTGCCCTGAAGAGGCCGATTACTTCATGAAGAATCTGCAGGGGGCGCTGCCGGCCCTCTCGATGGTCAACCAGGTTGCTCTGAACACGGCCTTTGCCAACGATCAGGCTCCGGACCTTTCGTTTGCCCAGCAGCTTCTGGGCATGGGCAATGAAGGCGATGTGCTCCTCGCCATCTCGACTTCGGGCAATTCGACGAATGTCATCTATGCCCTGCAGATGGCCAAGGTCAAGAACGTGCGCACGATTGCCCTGACGGGCAAAAGCGGCGGCAAGATTAAAGCCCGCGGCCTTGCGGATATCACGATCTGCGTGCCGGATGATGAGACGTTCCGCATTCAGGAGCTCCATCTGCCCGTCTACCATATGCTCTGCATCGCAGCAGAAAACGAGTTCTTTGGGGAAGACTAATACTTCCTGTTCGGACAAATAGAAGGAGTCCGTCCTCAGAATTTATGAGGGCGGGCTCTTTGCTTTTCCCGGATTCGGTGCTAAGATAAAATCATCTTAGCAAGTTCAGGGGGAGAGAAGAGATTTATGATTACAGCGTATCTCATGGGCGTGGAGGGCCATCTCTGGCCGGCCGTTGTCATTTTTCTGTCGGCTGTCCTGCAGTCCATCACGGGCTTTGGACTCGTAATTGTCGCGGCCCCGCTCTTAATGCTCTTTTATGACCCGAAACTCACGGTGCCCGTCATGCTTCTTCTGGCCTGCTGTGCGAATTTTGCCCAAGGGCTCTTTTCCCTGCGCACGGCAAATCTGAAGCTCGTTTTCTGGCTTTACCTCGGCGTGCTCCTCGGGCAGCCCCTCGGTTTTTGGGCTTTTGACCATGCTGCGAGTGCGACGCTGAAGATTTTCATCAGCGTCATGGTCCTCTTTTCGCTCGGCATTATGCAGGTTCTGCACCTGCACGTCAAAGAATGCCGCCGGAACTCCTGCATCACGGGCATTTTTTCAGGCTTCACATCCATAACGGCCGGCATGGGCGGTCCGCCTTTCCTCATCTATATGGCACACAGCCGCATGACGGTTGATGTCATGCGCGCGACGTGTTTTGTGTTTTTCTTCCTCTGCAATGCGACCTCGCTGACGAGCTACACGCTTGGCGGGCTGTCACTTGTGCCGGCCTGGGGCGAATTCATCTACCTGCTGCCGGCGCTGGCCATCGGCATTTTTGTCGGTCATGCGATTTTTCCGTATGTGCCGAAGATGCTCATACGCCGGCTCATCTATGTTTTGCTTTACGTTACCTGCATTTATACGATTGCTTCGGTCCTGCTGTCCTGAGTGGCAGCAGGCTTTTTTATGCCGATTGTATACAGAAAATTTTGTTTACAGCGTAAAAAAATATGATATAATGGAGTTTGTGATTGTGCGCCTGTGGTGCACAAAAATAAAAATTCCTTTAAAGGAGCAATCATCATGAAACAAGAAGAGAATGAGTTCATGCGGCACGAACTGCGGCTGCCTGAGCTCACTGTCCGCGGCATGCTCCTCGGTGCTGTTTTGACTGTCATCTTCACAGCGTCGAATGTCTACCTCGGACTTAAAGTCGGCCTGACGTTCTCGTCAGCCATTCCGGCTGCAGTCATCTCGATGGCTGTGCTCAAGATGGCGAAGAATTCCAATATTCTCGAGAACAATATGGTACAGACGCAGGCTTCGGCTGCCGGCACGCTGTCGGCCATCATCTTTATCATTCCGGGCATGCTGATGATCGGTTACTGGCAGGGCTTTGAGTTCTGGCAGACTTTGATGGTCTCGGCCTGCGGCGGCTGCCTTGGTGTTCTTTTCACCATCCCGCTGCGCCGCGCCATGGTCGTGCACAGCGACCTCGCTTATCCGGAAGGCGTGGCTGCTGCAGAAATCCTTAAAGTCGGCAGTCAGTCGCGTAAAGATGATAAAGAGGGCAGGAAGAGTGCCGAAGGCTCCGGCGTCAAGGAAATCGCTTCGGGCGGTGTCCTCGCCGGCATCATCGCGTTCTGCTCGAACGCCCTGCAGGTCCTCGGTTCGCAGTTCTCTCTCTGGATTCCTGTGGGCCGCGGCATGACACAGCTGCCGCTCGGCTATTCCACAGCTCTTGTCGGTGCCGGTTACCTCATCGGCATCGCTGCAGGCCTTGCCATGCTCGTCGGCATCCTGATTGCCTGGGCTGGCTTTGTGCCGTATTACACGATTACGAGTGCCCTGCCTGACGGCATGACTCTGCAGAAATTTGCCGGCTCTGTCTATCAGGAGCGCGTCCGCCTCATAGGTGCCGGTGCCATGGGTGTGGCGGCTGTCTGGACGCTCATCATGCTTGCACGTCCTGTCATCGACGGCGTCAAGGAATCTCTGGCTGCCCTGCATACGCCGGATTCCGAAAAAGGCAAACATCGCATGGATATCGATATGAGCATCCAGAGTGTTGCCATGGTCTTTTCCCTGACGGTGGCCGGTCTGCTCGTCATTTTCTATATGTTTGTCAGCCCGGAAGGTCTGCCGGCTTCTGAAAATCTGGCCTTTACCTTTATCGGTGTCGGCGTTGCCGTGCTCATGGGCTTCTTCGTTGCCGCTGCCTGCGCTTACATGGCAGGTCTCGTCGGCACGAGCTCGAGCCCGATTTCGGGTATCGGTATCTTAGCCATCATCGTCGCTTCGCTCGTCATGTACGCGCTCTGCTCTTCGTTTGGCATCTTTGCGCTGCCGGGCGGCGAAAAATTTGCGACGGCTACGGCCATCTTCACGACGTCCATCATCGTCGCCATTGCCTGCATTTCAAACGATAATATGCAGGACCTCAAGACGGGCTATCTCGTCGGCGCTACGCCGTGGCGTCAGCAGGTCGCACTGCTCCTCGGGTGCATTGTCGGCGCTCTCGTCATCGCGCCGGTCCTCAATCTTCTTTATCAGGCCTACGGCTTCCCGGGGGCTCTGCCGCGTCCGGATATGGACCCGAATCAGGCTCTGGCCGCTCCGCAGGCTGCCCTGATGACGACGATTGCCCAGGGCATTTTCTCGAGCACGCTGGCTTGGAATTACATTTATATCGGCCTTGGCCTCGGCGTCGTCCTCGTCATCGTTGACCAGCTCCTGAAGCGCAATACGAGAAATCTCAGCCTGCCGCCGCTCGCGGTCGGCATGGGCATTTATCTGCCGCCTTCTGTACAGACGCCGCTCGTGGTCGGTGCTGTCCTCGGCTATTTCCTGCGCAAACACATGAAGGAAAAATGGGGCGAAGAAAAAGCGAAGGCTGGAGCCCGCCGCGGCACGCTCTTTGCCTCAGGCCTGATTGTCGGTGAATCGATTGTCGGCGTCGTGCTGGCCGGTGTCATCGTCGTTTCCGTCACGAATGGCGGCTCGGAAGCACCTTTGGCCATCGTGGGCAAGGATTTTGCCGATACGGCAGAATACCTCGGCCTGGCTGTCTTTGCTGCAGCCCTCGTGATTTTCTCAAAAGTCGTACTGGGCGGCAAAAAAGACTGATCCACTTTATAATATGAAGAAATAAATGGGAATTGCCCCACAGGCGGCGATTCCCATTTTTCTATGCCTTGCAGGATTTTCTTCCTGAAGTATGGAATAAAGATAGGTACCAATATAAAGGAACGCATCAATCTTGCAGGGGGGTAATCCTATGCCAATATCCGAAAAAAATCTGTTGAAACTGGCCAATGGCAGCGATGTGCGCGGTGTTTCCATCGAGGGCGTTGCCGATGAGCCTGTGACGCTCAATGCCGAAGCGGCCAACCGCATTACGAGTGGTTTCCTCGATTTCCTGTCTCAGAAGACGGGCAAGAAAATCAAGGATCTGCGCATTGCCGTAGGCCATGATTCGCGCCTTTCCGCGCCGATGCTCAAGGAAGCCGTGCTTGAGGCCCTGACGTATGCCGGTGTCGTGACGGTCGACTGCGGCCTCGCGTCGACGCCGTCGATGTTCATGTCCATTGTTTTCCCGGAGACGAAAATGGACGGTTCCATCATGATCACGGCCAGCCACCTGCCCTTTAACCGCAACGGCCTCAAGTTCTTCACGAAAGACGGCGGCGTCGAGCACGAAGACATCCTCGCCATCCTCGAAGCGGCAGCCCGCAATCCGGAGGTCACGGGCGATTTGACGAAGGTTCAGAAATACAACCTCATCGACCGCTACTGCCACCATCTGCGCAAGAAAATCCGCGCGGCGCTCAATATGGGCGATACGCCGCTTCGCGGCATGCATGTCGTCGTCGATGCCGGCAACGGTGCGGGCGGCTTTTTTGCGACGCAGGTGCTCGGCCGCCTCGGCGCCGATACGTCGGGCAGTGTTTTCCTGGAGCCGGACGGTCATTTCCCAAATCACATCCCGAATCCGGAGAATAAGCAGGCCATGGCCGCTATCCGCAAGGCTGTGCTTGACAGTCATGCAGACCTCGGCCTGATTTTCGATACGGATGTCGACCGCATGAGCGCTGTCCTGAAGAATGGCAAGGAAATCAGCCGCAACGCCCTGATTGCGATGATGGCCGCCATTATCGCACCGGATTATCCGGGCAGCACGATTGTCACGGACTCCGTCACGAGCGATGAGCTCACGGAATTCCTGCAGGGTGAGCTCGGCCTCAAACATCTGCGCTATAAACGCGGTTATAAAAATGTCATTGATAAGTGCATCGAACTGAACAAAGAGGGGACGGTTTCGCCTCTGGCCATCGAGACGAGCGGTCACGGTGCCCTTTCCGAGAACTATTACCTTGATGATGGCGCTTACCTCGCTGTCAAACTGCTCATCGCAGCTGCTAAGGCCAAGGCCAAGGGACGCCATCTTGCTGACCTCGTCAAGAATCTCGGCGAACCGGTCGAGAGCCGCGAATTCCGCATGAAGATCATGGGCGAGGAAGATTTCCGCGGCTACGGTGCCAATGTCCTCACGGTATTTGAAGAGCGCGCAGCCGAGGCCGGCATTCGCTCGGCCAAGCCGTCTTATGAGGGCGTGCGTCTGGTATTCCCCGATGGCTGGGCGCTTCTGCGCATGAGCCTTCATGACCCGCAGATGCCTCTGAACATCGAAAGCCGCAAAAAAGGCGGTGTGGCTGAGATTGCCGCCAAAGTACAGGAATTCCTCAAGGGCTTTACAAGCCTCGATATGAGTGTTTTCAAAGACTAAAACAAAGTTCTGCATACAAAAAGAGACTGCCCCGCGCAGTCTCTTTTATATTATGGAAGAATCTTATGCTTTGCCTCAGCCAAGCAGGACATCCTGGTGGTCGAGGACGAATTTGCCGTTCGTGCAGGCCGGGCAGAAGCAGGTATCACCGCCGGCAGCCTTGACTTCATGGGCTTTTTTGCTCATGGCAGCGGCCTGCTCCGCGCCGAAGGCTTCTTTTGCCTTATCGGAATCAAAGAACGGAATAACGTCATCGATGCTGCAGACACATTCCTTGAGTGCAGCGATAAGGGCCTGTGCCTTTTCTTTTTCATCGGCTTTGCCGACGGAAGCGAGGTAATCCTCAGCGACTTTTTTAAGGCCGGCGTAAACGCTCGGAGCCTCGACGACACCTTTGACATGCTGCAGAACTTCTTCTTTTGTCATAGCAATCTTCCTTTCCATAAAATGTTGTACTCAACTAAATTACAACATAAGAATAACACTGTTTGGAGAGCTTGTCAATGACTGCGAATTTTCAAAGAAGATAAGGTGCAGAGAAGAAGCCTTCTGCATCATGGCATAAAAAAAGCAGGCCTCTGCCTGCTGTATATCCTGTTTGGTGGAGACGAAGGGGATTGAACCCTCGACCTCTCGGATGCGAACCGAACGCTCTCCCAGCTGAGCTACGTCCCCAAGACAAAATTCAGTATACCGCGTTTGCCGCGTATTTTCAAGTTTTTTTGCCTTTATTCAGAATTTCTATCCGTGCCATGCGGAAAAGGAATAAAAAAACGGGATGCAGAGCAGGAATTCATGAGCATAACCGCGAACATAAACACAATTGCCAAACAATATATATGCTGAATAAATATGATTTATCAATATATTTATTCTTACTATTCCTCATGATATATCAATAAAATTTATCATGATTAGATGTGAGAATAGATGTGGATATTTCTTCGTATTCAGCGTATAATAAAATAAGATAAGCCACACTAACGCGTCTGCCTTCTGCCGACAGAGGAAACGAGCCGCCACTGTCAAGGGAGTCGCAACGGAATCCGCAAGGATTAATGAGGAGGTAAAAAAGTGGACAAACGGGAGAGTATGTGGGATGTATATCTCAGAAAAGGCATGAGCCGCCGCAGCTTTGTCAAGGGCTGCGTTGCACTGACGTCTCTGATGGGCCTGAGCACGGATAAGCTTTCCAAGGTCGTCGAGGCTGCCGAGAAAAAACCGCTTCCAGTCGTCATCTGGATTCATGGACACGAATGCACGGGCTGTGATGAGTCCTTCATCCGTTCCGGTTCTCCGTATGCTTCGGATGTCATCCTGAGCCAGGTTGCTCTCGAGTACGATCATCTGCTTTCTGCTGCCAGCGGTGAGCCGTTCGAGGCCCACCTCGAGGAGACGATTCAGAAGTATAAGGGTCAGTATATTCTGGCTGTCGAAGGTGCTGCCTGCACGAAGGACAATGGCGTTTACTGCATGAGCGGCGGTCATCCGTTCACGCACACGCTGCAGCGCGCTGCCGAAAATGCCGCTGCGGTCATTGCCTATGGCACCTGCGCCGTTTCGGGCGGCATCCAGGCCGCTAAGCCAAACCCGACGGGCTCTTCGGGCATTGCGCATTTCACGGGCAAGACGCCGGTCGTCAATGTACCGGGATGCCCGCCAATCCCGGAGGTCATGACGGGTGTCATCATGCATGTCGCTCTCTTCGGTACGGTACCGCCGCTCGATGGCGAGGGCCGTCCGAAGCAGTTCTACGGCAACCGCATCCATGATACGTGCTACCGCCGTCCGTTCTTCGATGCCGGCATGTTCGCTGAGAGCTTCGATGATGAAGGCTCGAAGGCCGGCTGGTGCCTCTATAAGCTCGGCTGCCGCGGACCTGAGACGTACAACTCCTGCGGCAATATGCGCTGGTTCCAGGGCATGAGCTATCCGATTCAGTCGGGGGCACCGTGCATCGGCTGCTCGAATGCCAACTTCTGGGATGAGGGCAACATGAGCGAGCGTCTGCCGAAATTTGCACCGCCGCTCGGTGATGTCGATAAGATTGGTGCCGGCCTCGCTGCCGTCACGGCTGTCGGCGTAGCCGCACATGCCGCTGCCAGCGTTGTACAGAAGAAAAAACGTGAAGCCGCTAAGGAAGAGAACGGGGAGCAGGTGAACAAATAAATGAAACACGTAGTAGTAGATCCAATCACACGAATTGAAGGTCATCTGCGCGTTGAAGTGCAGGTCGACGAGAGCACGGGCAAAGTAACCGATGCACTTTCCTCTGGTACGGCATGGCGCGGCCTTGAGCTCGTCATGAAAGACCGTGATCCGCGCGATGCCTGGGCTTATATCCAGCGTATCTGCGGCGTCTGCACGAGTGCCCATGCACTTGGTGCCCTGCGTGCTGTTGAAGATGCTCTCGGCATCAAGATCCCGAAGAACGCCAACTACATCCGCAATATCATGGCCGCCACGCTGACGGTCCAGGACCATATCGTCCATTTCTATCATCTGCATGCGCTTGACTGGGTCAGCCCGGTTGAGGCCCTTGCAGCAGACCCTGTTGCTACGGCTAACCTGCAGAATACGGTGCTCAATGCTTATAAACTGCCGTTCCGCGCTCCGGGCGCTTCGGTAACGGAAGCATACGACCACGATTTCCCGGCTGCTACGCCGCAGTATTTCGCTGAAATCAAGAACAAGGTACAGGCCATCGTCGAGAGCGGCCAGCTCGGTATCTTCTCCGCCAACTGGTGGGATCATCCGGACTACAAGCTGCTGCCGCCTGAGGTTCATCTCATGGCCATTGCTCATTACCTCGAGATGCTCGATAAGCACCGCGACCTCGTTACGCCGCAGGTCATCTTCGGCGGCAAGAACCCGCATCCGCACTATGTTGTCGGCGGTATGCCGTGCTCCATTTCGCTGGAAGATGGCAACGCTCCGGTCAACACGGCCCGTCTTGGCATCGTTGACCGCGCCATCAACCTCGGCCGCACGCTGGTCAATAACTATTATGTTCCGGACGTCCTCGCCATCGGTGCAGCTTATGTCAAGGCTGGCCGCGTAGACGGCGGCGGACTTGCCAAAGAACGCGTCATTGGCTACGGTTCTTATCCGATTGAGCCGTTTACGGGCACGTCGAATGGCGACTTCTTCAAGAACCTGCTCATCCGCACGAACGGCGTTGTCGAAGACTTCGGCAAGGGCATTGACGCGGCAAAGGTCTATGAGATTAATGAAGAAGACCTCAATGACCCAGAGGTACTTACGGAAGGCGTTGAGCATTCCTGGTACGAGTATCCGTCGGGCGGCCAGAAAGACCGCAATCCGTGGGATGGTGTCACGGC
Source organism: Mitsuokella apri (assembly GCF_047974105.1). Lineage (NCBI taxonomy): Bacteria > Bacillati > Bacillota > Negativicutes > Selenomonadales > Selenomonadaceae > Mitsuokella > Mitsuokella apri. Next base: position 63,337 of record NZ_JBHYRS010000005.1, on the reverse strand, counting down.
ACCGAAGTTCACGGGCCCGAAGGAAGGTACGCCGACGGACTGGAAAGCCCTCAATGAGAACGGCAAATACTCCTGGCTTAAGACGCCGAAATGGCGCGGCAAAGTCTGCGAGGTTGGTCCTCTCGCCCGTTATATCATCATTTACACGAAAGCCAAGAAAGGCATGCTCGGTGAGCCGACCTGGGCTGAGAAGATGATGCTCGACCAGATCGATGCAGTCTCGAAGGTCCTGAACCTCGCACCGGAAGTCTGGCTGCCGACGATGGTCGGCCGTACGGCTGCCCGCGGCCTCGACTGCCAGCTCAATGCTGAAATCAACAAGTTCTTCTTCGACAAACTCATCGCCAACATCAAGTCGGGCGATACGAAGACGGCGAACATGGAGAAATGGGACCCGTCGACGTGGCCGAAAGACTGCAAGGGCGTTGGCCTCTACGAGGCTCCGCGCGGTGCTCTTTCCCACTATGTCGTCATCAAGAACGGCAAGGTTGACAACTACCAGGCCGTCGTACCGACGACGTGGAACGCCTGCCCGCGTGACGATGAAGCCGGTCATGGCGCTTATGAGAAGGCCATGATGGACACGCAGGTCAAGATTCCTGACAAGCCGCTCGAGATTGTCAAAGTCGTTCGTTCCTTCGACCCGTGCATGGCCTGCGCAACGCATATGTTCAATGCCAAGGGCGAGAAGATCAATGTCATCACTACGGATCCGTATTCCGGCACGCACGTTGAGAAGTGAGCCGGGATTCAGCTGGAAAAGAAAGGAATAGTAGAATGAAAGAAGAAAAACGAAAAGTCTACTACCTGTTCAGTCCGTTCCTGCGGATGTTCCATTGGATCATGGTGCTGGCCATCGTTACGCTGTTCATTACCGGCTTGCTCATCACGAAGCCAGTGACGGTACTGGGCATTGAGCCGACGTACACATCCATGTCCATGGACTGGGTAAGAAACATTCACTTCATCGCAGCGTTTGCCTTCTGCGCAGCTTTCATCCTGCGCATTTACGGCTACATCCGTTATCCGGGCGACCGCCTGTTCCCGCGTGTCTGGAAGGGCCATTTCTACCGCGATACGATTGACGTGGCACTGCATTACATGCTGCTGAAACCGGGCCATGACCCGTATCTGCGCAACCCGCTGGCACGTACGTCGTATGCAGGACTGTATGCCATGGTCCTCATCGAGATCCTCACGGGTTTTGCGATGTACTACATGACGGAGCCGAATGCCATCGGCGGCACGCTGTTTGGCTGGGTCAACGTCGTGCTCGGCGGCGAGATGGTCACGCACTGGGTCCATCACATCGTTGCCTGGCTCATCATCGTCTTCGCCATCGGCCATGTCTACATGGTCCTGCGCGCAGACCTCATGGAAGCCGAGGGCGAGGCATCCTCGATGTTCTCCGGCGTGAAATTCCTCGAGCATGTACCGCTCGATGCACCGGAAATCAATGAGGAAGGTCCGAAACCAAAGAAAAAGAACTGATTGTATCCCTTTGGGGATAAAGGAGTATTGACTATGTGTAAAGAATGCGGCTGCGGCGAGACGAACGGCAATACGCGTCTCCAGTTCACGGTCAAAGGCTATACGGAAGAAAGTGCCAAGGAAGTAGAGAAGGCTCTGCTCGGTCTGCCGGGTGTGCTCTTCGTCCACATCCACGCACATGATGGCGAGACTACGGTAGATTACAGCCCTGCCAAGACGAAGCTCATGGATATCCTGGGTGTCCTGCAGGCACGCAATCTCGAAGCCGCGTTATAATTGAACGAGTAGTTTCATGGAACGCCTTTCCGGCTGTCAGGTAAGATGGCGGGGAAGGCGTTTTTGTATGAGACAGTTTCTGTCTGTCAGGAGATGAATTATGCATGAAATGGCGATTGCCGAGGGCGTGCTCGACATTGCTCTTGACTATGCGAAGAAGAATGATGCGAGCCGCATCCGCGAAATCGGGCTCTTGATTGGCGAAATGTCGGGGGTTGTCGTGGATTCCCTGACGTTTTCCTTTGACATGATTGCCAAGGGCACGATAGCCGAAGGCGCGAAAATCAAGGTGAAGCATGTGCCGCTTATCGGGCGCTGCGTCAAATGCGGCAAGGAATTTCACATCGAACATTACGATTTCTGGTGTCCTGAATGCAAGGACGGAGTCCTAAAGACTATTTCAGGACGTGAGATGCAGGTGGAATATCTGGAGGTGGATTAAATGGCTGAGATTCAGGTCATGAAGAATATTTTAGGAGAAAACGACCGCGTAGCGGCCGAAAATCAGGCCCTTTTTGCTGAAAAAGGCGTCTATGTCATCAATCTCATGGGTTCGCCGGGCGCCGGCAAGACGTCGGTGCTTGAAAAGACCATGGAAAAACTCAAGGACAAGGTGCGCATGGCTGTCATTGAAGGCGACCTCTTTACGAGCAAGGATGCGGACCGCATCGAAAAACACGGTGTGCCGGTCATCCAGATTAACACGGCCGGCGGCTGCCACCTCGATGCGCCGATGGTGCAGAAAGTCGCCAAGCAGCTCGACCTTGACCATCTCGACCTGCTCATTGTCGAGAATGTCGGCAATCTCGTCTGCCCGGCAGAATTTGCCGTCGGCGAAGACGACAAGGGCGTCGTTCTCTCCATCACGGAAGGCGACGATAAGCCGATGAAGTATCCTTTGATTTTTAAGGAGTCGGCCATTGCGCTCCTCAATAAAGTAGACCTTGTGCCGTACTGCAACTTTGACATGGCTGCGGCCCGCGAGGACATCACGACGCTGCATCCGGGCATGACGGTAGTCGAAGTCTCGTGCACGAAGAATCAGGGCATTGACGAATGGTGTGACTGGCTGCTCGGCCGCGTGGCGGCAAAGCAGGGAAAAGGAGAATAACATGGCTGACGTATTTGGCAACGGCAGTGAAAAATCCTCGATGATTGACGATGTGCTGCATCCGGCCGAGGTCACGATCCTCGGCGTCGGCAATGTCATCCTGCGCGATGAGGGGTTTGGCGTGCGCACGGCGGAATATCTCGATGCACATTATGATTTCCCTGAGAATGTGCAGGTCGTCGATGGCGGCACGCTGGGCATCGAGCTCACGCAGTATGTGACGGGCACGAAAAAGCTCCTCGTCATTGACTCCATCAATGGCGGGCAGGAGCCTGGCACGCGTTTTCACTTCCATAATGATGCCATCATGGAGCATTTTCAGGACAAGCTCAGTGCCCATGAAGTCGGCATTCAGGATGTCCTCGCGTTGCTGACGGTCACGGGGCGCAAGATTCCGGAAGTCGTCGTGCTCGGCGCACAGCCGTATGACCTCGAGGCTGGCGTGGAGCTCAGCCCTGAGATGAAAAAGCTGCTGCCGCTCGTCGCACAGGAAGCCGTGAAAGTTCTCAAGGATTGGGGCGTTGATGTAAAACCAAAGGCTAAAGAAGGTGCCGTCAACTACGGCATCGTCGCTGAGGAATCCGTTCGCGAAGAAATGGAATAAACGCTATATTATAGAAAGCTTTAGAAGCGGAGGTAAGAGATATGTGTTTGGCAGTTCCTGCTAAAGTAGTAGAAGTCCGCGATGCCATGGGCAAAGTGGACATTTCCGGTGTAGAGCGTGACATCAGCCTGATGCTGCTGCCGGAGACGCAGGTCGGCGATTATGTACTCGTGCATGCCGGCTTTGCCATCCAGAAAGTCACGGAAGAAGAAGTCGCCGAGACGAATGCGCTGCTCGCCGAGATGAATGGCGCTGAGCGCACTGTCACGGATATTCCGGAAGAAGCGGGTGGTATGCAGTTATGACAAAACAGGAAGAGCGCGAGCTCGCCAAGAGACTCGTCGCGGAAATCGGCCGCATGGCAGAAAAAGCTGACCACAAGCTGCGCTTCATGGAAGTCTGCGGCACGCATACGGTCGCCATTTTCCGCGCCGGCCTGCGTCAGATGCTGCCGGAAAATGTCGAGCTCGTCTCGGGCCCCGGCTGTCCTGTATGCGTGACGCCGGATGATTATATGGATAAGGCCATTGCCTATTCCCTGCGTGATGATACCATCATCACGACGTTTGGCGATATGCTCAAGGTGCCGGGCTCGCAGTCGAGCCTCATGGAGGCCAAGGCGCAGGGCGCGGATATCCGCATCGTCTATTCACCGCTCGACAGCATCCAGATGGCCAAGGACAATCCGGATAAAAAAGTTATTTTCCTCGCTGTCGGCTTTGAGACGACGGCGCCGACGGCTGCGGCGACGGTCATTGCCGCGAAACAGCAGGGGCTGCACAACCTCTATATGCTTTCCGCGCAGAAACTCGTGCCGCCGGCCCTGCGCGCCCTGCTCGACGACCCCGATGTCCGCGTGGACGGCTTTATCCTGCCGGGCCATGTCTCGGTCATCACGGGCACGGAGGTATTTTCATTCCTCGCTTCCGAATATCATATGCCGGGCGTAGTCACGGGCTTTGAGCCCCTGCAGATTCTCCGTTCTCTCTACCGGCTCATGCAGCAGGTCACGGAAGGCGCGGCCCGCATCGAGAATGAATACGGCAGTGTCGTGCACAAAGATGGCAGCCCTGCGGCGAGAAAGGCGACAGAGCTCGTCTATGAACCGGCTGATGCTGCCTGGCGCGGCATCGGCATCATCCCGATGTCGGGGCTTCACATGCGCCAAGCGTTTGCAGACTACGATATCGAACAGCTGCTGCCGCTCGATGTGCCGATGGGCAAAAACAAGCCGGGCTGCCGCTGCGGCGAGGTGCTGCGCGGCATCGTGACGCCGAAGGAATGCCCGCTTTTTGGCAAAGCCTGTGTGCCGACACATGCGGTTGGCCCCTGCATGGTCTCGGTCGAGGGTGTCTGTGCGGCTTGGTATAAATACGGTCAAGGGAGATTTTCATATGGCAGATGAACGCATAACGATGGCGCATGGCGCCGGCGGCAAGATGAGCCAGCAGCTCATGCAGGAGGTAATCCTGCCGGAGTTTACCAATCCATATCTCAATGAACTTCACGACGGCGCGGCCGTCAATATGGGCAGCCATGTTGCCTTTACAACAGATTCTTATGTCGTGCAGCCGCTGTTCTTCAACGGCGGCAACATCGGCAAGCTCGCGGTCTGCGGCACGGTCAACGACCTTTCGATGACCGGCGCTGTGCCGCGCTATATCTCGGTAGGCATGATTCTCGAAGAGGGCTTCCCCATTGCCGACCTTAAGAAAATTGCCCACACGATGCGCCAGATGGCCGATGAAGCCGGCGTAGCCATCGTCACGGGCGACACGAAAGTCGTCGAACGCGGCAAGGCCGACGGCATCTTCATCAATACGGCCGGTATCGGCGACATCATCGCCGGTACGGATATCTCGCCGAAGCATGTGAAGCCGGGCATGAAGGTCCTGCTTTCGGGCTTCATCGGCGACCATGCGGCAACGGTACTCGCCGGCCGCCACGGCCTCGAGCTGCCCGATACCATTAAGACGGACTGCGCGCCGCTGAACTCGCTGACGCGTGCCATGCTCGAAGCGGCTCCCGACATCGCCGTCCTGCGCGACCCGACGCGCGGCGGCGTGGCAGCCGTGCTCAATGAGATTGCCGAAGCTTCGCAGTGCGGCGTGCTCATTGACGAAGATGCCCTGCCTATCCGCGAGGAGGTTCAGGGGGTCTGTGATATCCTCGGCTTTGACCCGCTGTATCTGGCCAACGAGGGCAAGTGCATCGCGTTTGTGCCGGCAGAAGAAGCCGACAAGGTACTTGCTGTCATGAAGGAGAACAAGTACGGCAAAGATGCGTGCGTCATCGGCGAAGTCACGGCCGAAGCTCCGGGACAGGTCGGGCTCAGGACGGCCATCGGCGGCATCCGCATCGTCGATATGCCTCTGGGCAATCTCGTGCCGCGCATCTGCTGAGCCTATATAAATAGAAGCGATAAGGTACCTCAGAAATCTTTTTGGCCGTCAGCTGTGCTTGACGTGCCAAAAAGATTTTTTTATAATAGGGAAGATAGTAAATGATATAGAAAAGCAGTATAGCTTCAGGAAAGGACGATAGATTGATGAATATCCGGAAGATCGGCTGTCTGCTCGTTGCCTGTCTGATGGTCTTCGTGAGCCGTGTCTATGCCGAGAATATGCAGTTTGTCGATGCTAATGGCTCGACGGGCTATTATGTGGATACGGATTCGATTTCCTCGGATCAGGTCGTAGAGAATGATGTGCAGAAAACGCTGTGGACGGCGCGTGTGGCCGTCGTACGGGCCGACCTTAACCGGCGTTATATCTATCTCATGCAGTTTGACCCCAGCAAGCGGACGTATCAGATCTTTGCGTCGGAAGTCCAGCGCTACGATACGAAGGCTGTGCTGCAGTCAAGCGACCAGGCGGAGCCTGTGAGGCCTTATCTGGCGACATCACCGATGAACGAGATCGTGCAGTTCATCATGACGGCGCCATCATCAGACAGTGAATAAAAAGAGCCTGCCCTTTCGGGCAGGCTCTTTTCAGAAGGCGGAGTATCTGCAAAGGATTCTTGTTTGCAGATTTTTGCACCATTTTGCGTAAAAAAATAGGACGCAGCCGCGTCCAGAAAGCAAGAACAAATATGAATTATAAGTGCTTTTGAGTATGTCGATCTCTCGACAAGTTCATTATAGCGGGGCGGATTTGCTTTGTCTAGCTATTTTTCATTTTTCTCAGAAGAAAATTTGAAGGAGGAGTCAATATGTCAAAAAACGCTGCGCTGAAGCAGCGGACAGCATATTTGTCCATCTTTTCCAATACGACACTCGTACTGCTGAAACTGGCCGTTGGCATTTTTGTCGGTGCGGTCAGTCTGATTTCCGAGGCCCTGCATTCCGGCGTTGACCTCATTGCAGCGCTCATCGCCTTTTGGGCCGTGCGCAAATCCGTGACGCCGCCGGACCTCGAGCATGATTACGGCCATGGCAAGTACGAGAATCTTTCGGCAGCGGTTGAGGCCGTGCTCATTGTCGGCGCGGCTCTCGGCATTGTCTACGAGGCCGTGTCGAAATTTCAGGAATCGGCCGTGCCGGAATTTCTCGGCTATGGTATTGCCATTATGGTCATTTCGATTGTCATCAACTTTTTTGTCTCGCACCGCCTGATTGTCGTGGCCAAGAAGACGGGCTCGCAGGCACTTGAGGCCGATGGCCTGCATCTGCGTGCCGACATCTGGACGTCCGTGGGCGTACTCACAGGACTCGTGCTCATGCAGGTCACGGGCTGGGCCTGGCTCGACCCCGTCATCGCTATCTTTGTGGCCGGCATCATCTTCCGTGCCGGCTGGCGCATGATTGTCGATTCGACGATGCAGCTGACGGACGCGAGCCTGCCGGAAGATGAAGAGGCGCGCATCCGCAAAATCATTGAGAGCGTGCCGGAAGTCAAGGGCTGCCACTGCCTGAGGACGCGCCGTTCCGGCTCGTACAAACTGCTGGATGTACATGTGCTGTTTGACGGCAACATGCATCTCTCACAGGTTCATGCCATCTGCGATGAACTGGAACAGCTCATTCGCAGAGAATTTGGCACGTTTGACATCATGATCCATCCGGAGCCGGCGGGCTATCACGATGTCGAGACGAAAGTCAGCCTTTACGAGGAATCGCAGGGCAGCGTGCCTTCGGGGACGAAGGTATAATGGTGCGATTTATAATTTGCGGCTTTCCTTGCGTTTTTCAAGGAATTATGACAGAATAGACTCAGTATAAGAATCGTAGGAAACGAAAGAGGGGCTGGACCATGAAATTCCGCAAGCTTTTCAGCGTGCTCCTGAGCGCTGTATTTCTCGTCTCGTCGATGGGCATCACGGCAGCGGCCACGCCGGAGACCGTACAGGATAAACTCGGTGCCATCGAGAAGGATACGTATGGCACGGTGCAGACGGGGGCACTTGTCGACCGCATCAATAAATTGGAAAAGGATTATGATGGCACGCACCGCAGCGGCAGCATGATGGCACGCGTCAATGCTGTTTATAATGAAGTTTACACGAACAGCACGAAGCCGTCGCTGCTCGCGGACCTCAATGCGGTGGAATGGAATATCGGCCACGAGGTCAGCATGGACCCCGTGGATTCGCGCATGGCAGACCTTGAAATGGACATGACGGGCAAGACGGGGACCGGTACATATAAGGAAAGACTGGCCACGCTTTCGAAAGCATCCTTTGGTTCCGCCACGCTGCCCCTTGACCAGGTGCGCGTGCCGGCGGATACGCTCATCAAGGTTGCTCTCGTGACGCCGGCCAATTCGAATAATCTCAAGGTCGGCGACACCATCCAGTACAAGATTGCCGATGATGTCATCGTCAATGGCAAGCTCGTCTTTGCCAAGGGTCTGCCGGGCGAAGGCACGGTGACCAAGGTCAAGCAGGCGCGCAACTTTGGCCGCAATGCCGAAGTCTCGATTGACTTCAATAAGACGAAATCCATCGACGGCACCTATGTCGATACGTACATCGGCGAAGCTGCCAAGAAAGAGATGAAGAGCCTTGCGATGGCCGCTGGCGCAAGTCTTGCCGGCATTGCCATCCTCGGTCCTATCGGCATTGTCGCCGGTGCCTTTGTCCATGGCAAGGATGTCAATCTGCCGGCCGGCACCGAACTTTACATTCAGACAAAGGCCGATACGACGCTCTATGGCGTGGTAACGACACAGGCTCAGTGACGCGATTCTGCAAGCTGATGAAGGAGACCTCCCGCTCAAGGCGTGGGGCCTTCTTTTTATCTTATGATTATCTTCTGTCAGTAAGGAATGATTAGTACCTGCTGGCAAGACAAGGCGATATTCTTCTGATATAATGAAAGATAGTCTTTTTGAGACAGTTTCTTTTTCATTTTCAGGTTTTCCGATTTTCTGGAAAGGATGAAAGAATGACTTCACATAGAATTACGCCGCTGACGGAGAGCGGCCTGCTCTCCGCCCTGACGGTCATCCTGGCACTGGCTGCGGTCTATCTGCCGGTAATCGGCATGGTGGCAGCGCTGGTCTGGGCCCTGCCCGTGGTCGTACTCGTCGTGCGTCATGGGCTGCGCTGGGGCATGATGGCAGTGCTGGTCTCCGGCATCATCATGGCCCTTCTCATCGAGCCGACGCTTTCCCTGCGCATGGTCCTGTCATTTGGTCCGACGGGACTCATGCTCGGCTATGCCTTCCGCCATCGCTGGTCGGGAGCCAGGGCTTTTGGCATGACGCTCATCGCGTCGGTTGCAGGCAAGCTGCTGACCTTTGGCCTACTGTTCCTCATTACTTCAGTCAATCCGCTCAATCTGCAGATGGATGTCATGCGTCAGAGCTTTGACCAGACGTTTGCCGTTTACGAGCAGATGGGGCTCAATGAGCAGGCTATTGAAGAAAGCCGCGGCCAGATTGAGCAGGCTCTTACGTATCTGAATCTGCTGCTGCCGTTCATCGTGGGGGTCATGGGGCTTTTGGATGCTGCTGTGGCCTACATTGTCAGCAGCCGCGTCCTGCGCAGGCTCGGCGAGAATGTACCGCAGCTGCCGCCTTTTGCGGAGTGGCGTCTGCCGCAGTTTTTCCTGTATCTCCTGGGCTTTGCCCTCGTCGGTATTTACTGGGGCGGGTCGCGTGAAATTCAGCCGCTTTATCAGGCTGCGTTCAATCTCAATATGGTGGCGATGGGGGCCGGCATCATACAGGGACTTTCCCTGATGAGTTATGCCATGGACCGTTTCCGCGTGGGGAAACTCATGCGTGTCTGCCTTTATGCCTTTGTGCTGCTGGGCGGCGTACTCGTGCAGATTTTGGCCTTTACAGGACTTTTCGATATGCTTTTCGATTATCGGCGCCGCTTTGGCCAGAAGAAGCAGTGAGGCTGTAAGAGGAATGAGGTGAGAAAATGCCGCGGAATCTCTCGGCATGGATCGATCTTTCGATACATTTGTTCGTCATATTGCTGCTCGTCGGCGTCCTGTCGTGCTATAATCATTTTGTAGCTGCCATTGCTTTTGTTGTCTGGCTCTGCCTGGTCCTTTTTGCCAGGGAGCGCTGCCGCGACCGTTCGCGCCGTTTTGAACGGTACTGCCGCAATGTCGTGCGCAATCTCAATGAGATGATGAATTATGCCATTGAGGACCTGCCGCAGGGCATCCTGATCGTCAATGAAGAAGGCCGCATCCAGTGGTGCAATGAGCGCCTGGCGGAATATGTCGGCGAAAAGCCCGAACAGGATACGGATATCAAGGATATTTGGCCGTCCATCATTGTCGGCCCCGTTTGGGGGACATCAGGCGAATACGTCTTTGCACACGAGGAACACTATTATCAGGCGCGCTACCGCCCCGTGCCCGTGCCGCCGCATCAGCAGCCGCTGATGGCGTTTTATGTTCAGGATATCACGGGGTTTGAGACGCTGCGCAATTCCTACAAGCTCAGCCGGACGGTCCTTGCCTATATCCAGATTGACAATTACGATGAGGTCATTCAGGGCCTCGATGAAGCTGCCCGCACGGCGCTGCTGCTGGCCGTCAATCAGCAGCTCGATGCCTGGATGAAAAATCTCGGCGGTTTCATGCGCCGCGTCTCAGATGACCTTTATGTGGTCATTCTGGAGCGCAGGGCCCTCGATAAGGCGATTGCGGCCCGTTTTGACATTCTTGACAAAGTCCGCCAGCTGCACAGCACAAACAGGCTGCCCGTCACGCTTTCCATGGGCGTGGCCGTGGCCGACTGTCAGAGCATGGCAGACCTTGGCACGCAGGCACAGGCCGGGCTTGACCTGGCACTTGGCCGCGGCGGCGACCAGGTTGCTGTGCAGATGGGCGGCAAGACACAGTTCTTTGGCGGCCGCGCCAAGGCCGTCGAGAAACACACGCGCGTCAAGGCACGCGTCGTCGCCCATGCCATCCGTGAAATCATGGATGGCGCAGATGCCGTCTTTGTCATGGGTCATCATAATGAAGATTTTGACTGCTTTGGCGCTTCGATGGGCGTCGCGAAAATGGCGCGTCAGCTCGGCAAGCCCGTGCACATCGTCCTGTCGGATATGAATGAAGGCATTGGTAAGTTTGCCGATATCCTCAGGGGCAAGGAAGAATATCAGGATATCATCGTGCGGGCTGATGAACTCAACAACATGACGGCCCTCAATCCGGTGCTCGTCGTTGTCGATACGCATATCCCGCATCTCGTCGCAGACCCGTCTCTTCTCGAACGCATTCACCGCGTCATTGTCATCGACCATCACCGCCGCAGCGAGCATTTCATCAAGAATCCGCTGCTCGTCTACATCGAGCCGGCTTCGAGTTCTTCAAGTGAGCTCGTCACGGAGCTCTTGATGTATTTCAGCGAGAACCTCGTGCTTTCGCGCATCGAGGCCACGGCCCTTTATTCGGGCATTGTCGTCGATACGAAAAACTTTGCCGTGCAGACGGGCGTCAGGACATTCGATGCTGCGGCCTATCTGCGGCGCAGCGGTGCCGACCCTGTGATGGTGCGCCATCTTTTCCGCACGGATTACGAGACGACCGTGGCCCTTGCCAAAGCCGAGGCCCGTTCGGAATTTTACGAAGGTGGCCTCATCGTCTCGACCTGTCCGGAGCTCATCTCGAACGGTCAGGTCATTGCCGCGCAGGTCGCTGACTCTCTGCTGCGCATCGAGAATGTGCGCATGAGCATCGTAGTCTTCCAGCTGACAGCGGATACGGTCGGCATCAGCGCGCGCTCGACCGGCGAACTCAATGTGCAGGTCATCATGGAAGCCTTTGGCGGCGGCGGTCATCAGAATGTGGCCGGTGCGCAGGTCAAGGACGGAAATGTGGAAGAAATCAAGAAAAAGGCAATCGAGATTGCCCAAAAATACATAGAGGAGTATGATCAAGATGAAAGTAATCTTACAGCAGGACGTTAAAAAACTCGGTAAAAAAGGCGATGTCGTCGAGGTATCGGAAGGCTACGGCCGCAATTTCCTGCTGCCGCGCAAGGCAGCAGTCCTGGCCACGGCGCAGAACCTCAATGTAGCGAATGCTCAGGCTGGCTCAAAGGCCCGCAAACAGGCCATGGCTGCCGACGAAGCCAAGCTCATGGCCAAGCAGCTTGAAAAAGTCGAAGTCAAGATTCCTGTGCGCATCGGCGATGGCGGCAAACTCTTCGGCAGCGTCACGGGCAAGGATGTGGCAGAAGCGCTGAAGAAGCAGAACATTGACATTGATAAGCGCAAGATCACCATTCAGGGCGAGGTGACGGGTACAGGCGTTTATGAAGCTGTCATCAAGGTTCATCCGACTGTCACGAGCAAGATCAAGGTCAGCGTTGTTGCTGAGTGATTTTAAGGCCTCCTCGCAAGAGGGGGCTTTTTGTTTCAGGATATATAGATAAGGAAGGCATATGAGTTTTTTAGACCGGTTCTTTCAGCATAAAGAAAAGGAAGAACAGCAAAAACAGCCGGCAGAACAGGCACCTGTAGAAGTCCTGCCCATCGACCGCGAAATCGATGCACTCTATCAGGCCCTTGTCGACCTCATTGGCACGGATGCTCTTGTCATTCAGGCGGGGCGGCTCAATGCGATGAAGCTGCTGCGTTCCACGGACCGCTGCGAACGCGTTCTGGCCCTGCAGCGCATCTTAGACGAGGACCCGCTGATTCATCCGGCTCCGCGGGAAAAGGATTTGCCCGAGATTCTGCAGCTTTTGACGGAGCGCATCGCCGAGAAGCGCGCGCGCAAGGATGTGGAAGAGCGCATCGAGAAAAAAGTCAATGAAAAGCTCGAAAAAGAGCATCAGGAATACGTTGAAGATATCCGCAAGCAGGTCATCAAAGAGGAGAAACCTGCTGCTGAGTCCCCGCAGGACGCCATCAAGCGCGAAAAATTAGAGAAACTCGACAGCATCCATTTGACGCAGTCTGTCATGGAGCTCTTGCGGCCCAGGGATTTCAGCGAAATTGTCGGTCAGGAACGCGCAGTAAAATCACTGCTGGCGAAATTGAGCTCGCCGTATCCGCAGCATCTGCTGCTTTACGGCCCTCCGGGCGTCGGCAAAACGACGGCCGCCCGCCTTGTGCTTGAGGCTGCGCGCAAAAAGTCATCTTCGCCTTTTCGCGAGGATGCGCCCTTTGTCGAGACAGATGGCACGACCCTGCGCTGGGACCCGCGCGATATCACGAATCCCCTGATCGGGTCGGTTCATGACCCGATCTATCAGGGCGCGCAGAAGACACTGGCGGACAGCGGCATCCCGGAACCAAAGCCGGGACTCGTCACGGAAGCACATGGCGGCATCCTCTTCATCGATGAAATCGGCGAGATGGATGAAATGCTGCAGAATAAGCTCTTAAAAGTTCTTGAGGATAAGCGGGCCTATTTTGAGTCGGCCTATTACGACCCGACGGACCCCAAGGTGCCGCCGTACATCCGCAAGCTCTTTGAGGAAGGCGCACCCGCAGATTTTGTGCTGATCGGTGCGACGACGCGCGATGCCAGTCATATCAATCCGGCCCTGCGTTCGCGCTGTGCAGAAATCTATTTCGAGCCGCTGACGCCAAAGCACATCGAGCAGATCGTCCGCAACGCGGCGGCCAAGCTCAAGGTCAGTCTGGCTGACGGTGTGGCCGGGCTCATTGCCGAATATACGATTGAGGGCCGCAAGGCCATCAACATCCTCGCCGATGCTTACAGCCTTGCCCTTGAGAAGGCGGGAGGAAGCTCTGAAAATCTGACGGTCGGCCTCGATGAAGTCTACGAAGTGGCACAGGTCGCACGGCTTTACCAGTTTGTCACGAAAAAGGCCAAACACACAGCCGTGCAGGGGCATATCTTCGGCCTCGGCGTGGCAGGCTTTTTGGGTTCGGTCATCGAGATTGAAGCCGTGGCGTTCCCTGCTCACGAAAAAGGCAAAGGGACCGTGCGCTTTAACGAGACAGCGGGCAGCATGGCCAAGGATTCTGTCTTTAACGCAGCTTCCGTCATGCGTCAGCTCACGGGCCGGGATATCCATGACTACGATATCCACATCAACGTCATCGGCGGCGGCAATATCGACGGTCCGAGTGCCGGCACCGCTATTTTGGCCTGTATCGTCAGCGCCGTGACGGGCCGCAAAATCCGTCAGGATGTAGCCGTGACCGGCGAAATTTCCCTTTCGGGGCGCGTGCGTCCGGTCGGCGGTGTTTTTGAAAAGGCGTATGGCGCACGTCAGGCCGGCATCAAGACCCTTGTCATCCCGAAGGAAAATGAACGCGATATCCCGGAAGACCTTTTAGGGCTCGATATCCACGCCGTGACCACAGCCAAAGAAGCCTTTGCGCTGATTTTTGAGGAGGAATAAAGAAATGGCATTACCAGAGCGTGTGCCGCCTCAGAACATCGAAGCCGAACAAGCGGTTCTCGGTGCGATGATGATCAAGAAAGAAGCAATCGTTGAGGCACAGGAAATCCTGCAGCCCGATGATTTTTACCGGGAGGCACATCGCCGCGTCTATGCGGCCATGCTGAAGCTCTCGGAAAACAATGAGGCCGTAGACCTCGTCACATTGACAGAGCAGCTTCGCCGCGACGGCGACCTCGAAAAAGTCGGGGGCATTCCGTTCATCACGACCATTGCCAATGTCGTGCCGACAGCGGCGAATGTCAGCTACCATGCCAAGATTGTCAAGGAGAAGGCCGAACTGCGCCGTCTCATTGATGCGGCAACCGAGATTGCCGGAGCGGCCTATGAAGATGCAGAGCCCGTTGAGAACATCATGGATGCGGCCGAACAGAAAATCCTCGCCGTAGCCGGCACGCAGGTAAACAATGGCTTTGAACCGCTCAAGAGCATCCTCATGCGCACATTTGAACACATCAATATGCTCTACGAGTCAAAAGGCGGGATTACGGGCCTGCCGACTGGCTTTAAAGACCTTGACAGAATCACGAGCGGCCTGCAGCCCTCAGACCTCATCCTCGTGGCTGCACGCCCTTCGATGGGCAAAACGGCCTTTACGCTCAACATCGCTTCCTATGTCGGCCTGCACGGCGGCAAGGTCGCGTTTTTCTCACTCGAGATGAGCAAGGAACAGCTCATGCAGCGCATGCTCTGTTCCGAGGGACAGATTGATTCCCAGCTGCTGCGCACAGGCCAGCTCGATGATGACGGCTGGAACCGCCTTGTCACGGTCGCCGATCAGCTCAACCGCGCTCCTATTTACATCGATGATACTGCGGGCATCACCGTCATGGACCTGCGCTCGAAGGCCCGCAGACTCAAGGCAGAGCACGGCCTTGACCTCATCGTCATCGACTATCTGCAGCTCATGCAGGGCCGTCCGAGCCGGAATGGCGACAACCGCCAGCAGGAAATTTCCGAGATTTCGCGTTCGCTGAAGGCGCTGGCCCGGGAACTCGATGTGCCGGTCATTGCACTTTCCCAGCTCTCGCGCTCGGTCGAGGCACGCCAGGTCAAGCGGCCGATGCTTTCCGACCTGCGTGAATCGGGTTCTCTCGAACAGGATGCCGATATTGTCATGTTCCTTTACCGCGAGGATTATTACGATAAGGATACGGAGCATAAGAATATGACGGAAGTCATCATTGCCAAGCACCGTAATGGCCCTGTCGATACAATTCAGCTGTACTTCCAGAAAGAATTTACGAAGTTCCGCGATATGCTGCAGCAGTAAATTTTCATGTGCTTTTTTGCTTGACAAATGGCAAGTGACGTAATACACTTTAAGTATGAAAACGGTCTCATAAAGAAGAATCACACGGAAGCGAGAGGAAAAAAGAAAAGGGGGAAATCTTCATGAAAGAAATTCGCTTGGACAGTCCGCTCAACGGACAGCTCATCGAATTGAAAGATGTCAAGGATCCGGCTTTTGCCAGCGGCGCAATGGGAAAAGGCGCGGCTGTCAAGAATCCGGACGGCAAGGTTTATTCGCCGGTCGATGGTACCGTCACGGTACTTTTTGGCACGAAGCATGCCATTGGCATTCATGCAGACGACGGTGCCGATATTCTGATTCACGTCGGCATTGACACGGTCAACCTCGGCGGCAAGCATTTTGATGCCAAGATCGCGCAGGGCGATGCGGTCAAGAAAGGGCAGCTCCTTTTAGAGTTTGACCCGGAAGCCATCAAGGCAGAGGGATATGACACGACGACGCCGGTCCTCGTGACGAATGCCTTTGACTACGACAAAATCACGGTAGCCCTTGGCGACCAGGAAATCACGACGGTCACGGCCGAGCCGGAAGAGACGAAGGACGAGGCCCCGTCTGCTTCTGCAGAAGCTGCATCTGAACCTGAGGAAGATTACAGCAATCTGCCGAAGGAAGAGCGCGTAGCCAAGCTCATCTGGAAATATGTCGGCGGCCGTGACAATGTCCGCAGCGCTGAGCACTGTGCAACGCGCCTGCGCCTCATCATCAACGATAAGTCCAAACTGAACGAAAAAGCAATCGAGAATATCGATGGCGTCAAAGGCCAGTTCTTTGCAGCAGCCCAGTACCAGATCATTCTCGGCACGGGCTTTGTAGACAAGGTCTACGATGCTTTCACGGCCGGCACGGATCTTGCCGGCGCCAGCAACAACAAGGCTGAGGCCTATGCGCAGATGTCGATGGCCCAGAAGATTTCCCGCACGCTCGGCGATGTCTTCGTGCCGATCATCCCGGTTCTCGTTGCTACCGGTCTTTTCATGGGCCTGCGCGGCGCCTGCCTGAGCATGGGCGTCCAGTTCAGTGACAACGTCCTGCGCATGAGCCAGATTCTCACGGATACGGCCTTTGCCTTCCTGCCAGCCCTTGTCTGCTGGTCCACGACAAAGCGCTTTGGCGGCACGCCGGTCATCGGCATTGTCCTCGGCCTCATGCTCGTCGCCCCGCAGCTGCCAAATGCTTATGCGATTGCCGCTGGTGAAGCCCAGCCAATCATGATGAATTTCCTCGGCATTGAAGTGCCGGTCGTCGGCTATCAGGGTTCTGTTCTGCCGGCGCTTGTCCTCGGCATCTTTGCCGCGAAGCTGCAGAAATGGCTCAAGACTTTCATCCCGGATGTCATCGACCTCATCGTTACGCCGTTCCTGACGCTCTTTATCTCCATGATCCTCGGCCTGCTCATCGTCGGCCCGATCATGCACTGGATTGAACTCGCTGTCTTCGGCGCTGTTCAGGCGTTTCTCGCTATGCCGTACGGCATCGGCGGTTTCGTCGTCGGCGGCATTCATCAGGTCATCGTCGTCTTCGGTGTCCATCATGTCTTCAATGCCCTTGAAGTCCAGCTGCTCGCCACGACCGGCGTCGACCCGTTCAATGCCATCATCACGGGCGCCATCATTGCCCAGGGCGGTGCCGCAGCTGCTGTCGCTGCCCGCACGAAGAACAAAAAGAAACGCGCTCTCTACGTTTCTTCCATCGTGCCGGCTTTCCTCGGCATCACGGAGCCTGTTATCTTCGGTATCAATCTGCGTCTCATGAAGCCGTTCCTCTATGCACTGGTCGGCGGCGCCTGCGCAGGCGGCATTGCCGGTTTCCTGCATCTCGCCGGTACGGGCATGGGCATCACGGTTCTTCCAGGTACGCTTTTGTACCTCGACCATCTGCCGCAGTACATCCTCGTCAATGTAGTTGGTTTTGCCGTAGCGTTTGCTCTGACGTTCACGCTGTTTAACCCGGAAAAAGAAGACGAAGCGTAAGAAACGTACGGGCTGCCTTTACGGCAGCCCTTTTTCTTTCCTTATAAGTAATAGTAAAGAGGGGAATCGTCATGGAACATTTTGATAAAAAGGCCATCGACAGTAAAGTCGCAGCAGGCCTGCCGTTTACGGACCGCTGGCACAATCGCTTTCATCTTGAGATGCCGTTTGGCCTCATCAATGACCCAAACGGTCTGACTTATGCGGATGGTGAATATCATATTTTTTTCCAGTGGAATCCGCTGGGCTGTGAGCATAAGAACAAATGCTGGGCCCACGTCCGCACGCGTGATTTCGTACATTATTCACTGCCGGAACTTTCGCTTTGGCCGAGCGATGAGCACGATAAAGATGGCTGTTATTCGGGCTGCGGCTTTGCGGAGAAGGGCAAAGTACGCGTCTTTTATACCTGCAATGCCAAAAATGACGGCGTCCGCACGCCGGCGCAGCGCCTTGGCACGCTGCAGGAAGATGGCTCGGTACGCAAAGACGAAATCGTGATTCCCGACAGTCCGGAGGGTATCACGGGCCATTTCCGCGATCCGTATCTCTTTCATCGTCATGGCAGGCGCTATTTTGTCATCGGCGCACAGGCGGACGGTGAGAAGCCGCGCGGCACGGTCCTCATCTATAAAGAAGGCAAGGATGGCTGGCAGAATCTCGGTGAGCTCCATACGCGCCTCGGCGATTTCGGTTATATGTGGGAATGCCCGAATATGCTCCATTTCGGCAGCTACGATGCCCTGATTTTTTGCCCGCAGGGCCTTGAGGCACGCGAGTTTGACCGTCAGAATCTCTATCAGGCCGGCTATATTGCAGGCCATCTGTCGCTTGACAGCATGGATATGATGCAGCATACGAAATTCCAGGAACTCGACCATGGCTTCGATTTTTATGCATCGCAGGTTTTCCAGCACGAGGGGCGCCATATTCTGCTCGGCTGGATGGGCATGCCCGACAGGGATGATGAGTATCCGACGCGTGAAAAGGGCTGGATGTACAGCCTGACGATGCCGCGCGTGCTGACGCTCCGTCAGGGCCATATCTTCTCGCGGCCGGCTGCCGAGCTCAAGGCACTGCGCATCGAGGACACGGCCCTCGATATTGACAGCGATATGGAAGACAAACTGTCGACCCGTCTCTTCGATGGCTCGGAAGTTCTCATGGACATCACACTCGGCAAGGCAAAAAAAGTGGAACTGACTCTTGTTTATGGCCTTGAGAAGACGGTGTTCTCCTATGACCATACGACCCAGGTCATGACGATTGACCGCACGGGCATGAAAAATGGCGGCCGCGGCGTGCGCCGCTTCAAGATGTTTGTCGACCGCGTGCTTTCTCTGCAGCTTTTTGTCGACCGTGCAGCCGTCGAGGCATTCTTCCAGCATGGTGAAGAAGCGGCCAGCTTCCTCGTCTTCCCTGAGAAGAATATCCGTCCGGAACTCCGGGTGACGGCAGATGCCCCGCTCGAGACCGTTACGGGCCGCGTTTGGGAGCTCGACTCTTTCCGCTTTAATCCCTAATCCCTGAAATCTGCCAAAAGGAATAGACAGCAAAAAAGCCCCGAAACAGATAATCTGCTTCGGGGCTTTTCTGTAAACCGATATATAACATACAATCAGTTATTCACAGCACGTTTTTCTGGTGGGGCCGCCAATGGCACTCGGCGGATGCGCTCAAATGGAATCTCTGCAAAGGAATAGCGGATATCCAGATAAGTATCGGAACGTGTAAATGTAATTTTTTTCAATGTGAACTTCGTAGTAGCTTTGATACGTTCGATATAATACTGCGCGTCTTCCGCGGAGAAGGGACCCTGTTCGATGATAACGCGAATGTTGTCGATCATCATGGGAAACACCTCCAACAAAACCGACGGCATGACTTTGAGAAATTCAAATATCATGCATTGAAAACTTGCGGGCTGTTGTAAGCGATGAGAGGGATAGGGGCGTATCCTTCACAACTTACGGTTATTATACTACAGATTGGAATTGATGTTAACCTGCATTTTACGTCTAATTTATGGAAATTCCATGATTTTGTGGAATTAATCCCATTAAGATAACGTTTTCTATATAAATAATGGCGGAACATGCATATTTTTGCGCAAAAGATACGGCAGAACGAGGAAATCATCGACGTTCTGCCGTTCTTTTGCTGGATTTATTTGCTTAGAGAGGTCAGATAAAGTACATGAGGCTTTCCGTTGACTTCTCCTTGTCGATGGCCGTGAGGATATCATCGAGCGATACGGAGGCAAGTGTCTGCTGGATGGCCTTATCGAGCGGGTCAAAAACGCAGGAAGCCAGTGCGCGGTCGAGTTCCGGCATCTTTTCCTGAGCAGCCGGGGCTGTTTTTTCCATGAGTGACAGCTCGATGGACGCAAGAATGTCATAGGTCGTGATGCTGCGCGGCGCGCGGGCCAGCTGATAGCCTCCCTGGCTTCCTTTTATGGAAGTGACGAGCTGAGCTCTCTTTAATAAGGAAAAGACCTGTTCCAGATAGATCTTCGAAATGCCGAGTTTCTTCGAGATATTGACAATGGTGATAGGCGTATCTGCAGCATAATTGCGGGCAAGATAGGTCATGGCAGCAAGGCCGTAACGGCCCTTGGCAGAAATCTTCATCTATATTCCCTCGTTTCTACAAATATTCATACCAAAACGATATGTCATTCTAGTATACTATAGTATATATCATAGTAAAAATAGAGGAAAAAGTCAATCCCCGCAGAATTGCTATTGACAAGCCGGATAGCCTGTGCTAATATATAAACATATTAATCATATATGTTTTCAATTAAGCGTTTAAGCAAGAAGATAACAAGAAGATAAATGGAGGTATTCACCATGGCTAAAGTTTACAACAGCGTTACGGAACTGATTGGCGGCACGCCGCTTCTGAAGGCCAATAATTTCATCAAGGCCAACGACCTTAAGGCAAACATCTACGTCAAGCTGGAGTATTTCAATCCGGCTGGTTCCGTCAAGGACCGCATTGCCAAGGCCATGATTGAGCAGGCTGAGAAAGATGGCAAGCTCAAACCGGGTGCTACGATCATCGAGCCGACTTCCGGCAACACGGGCATCGGTCTTGCCAGCGTCGCAGCTGCACGCGGCTACAAGGCCATCCTGACGATGCCGGAGACGATGAGTGTGGAGCGCCGCAACCTCCTGAAGGCTTACGGTGCCAAGATTGTCCTTACGGACGGCTCCAAAGGCATGAAGGGTGCCATTGCCAAGGCAGAGGAGCTCGCCAAAGTCACGCCGAACTCGTTCATTCCGGAGCAGTTCAACAACCCGGCTAACCCGGCTGCCCATGAAGCAACGACGGGCCCGGAAATTTACAACGACCTCGACGGCAAAGTAGATGCTTTCATCGCCGGTGTTGGCACGGGCGGCACGCTGTCGGGCGTTGGCCACTACCTCAAGAAGCAGAACAAGGACATCCATGTTGTCGCTGTTGAGCCGGCAACGAGCCCGGTCCTCTCGAAAGGACAGGCTGGCCCGCATAAGATTCAGGGCATCGGCGCAGGCTTTGTGCCGGAAACGCTCGATACGAAGGTTTACGATGAGGTCATCGCTGTTGCCAATGAAGATGCCTTCAAGTATGGCCGTCAGTTCTCGCACGTCGAGGGCGTGCTCATCGGCATTTCTTCCGGTGCTGCCCTTTCGGCAGCCATCGAGCTCGCAAAACGTCCGGAATTTGCAGGCAAGAACATCGTTGCTCTGCTGCCGGATACGGGCGACCGTTACCTCTCCACGGAGCTTTTCGCAGAATAAGCAAAGACAGATCCCTCTTAAATCACACAATTTCGGGCAGGAGCTATCAGGTTCCTGCCCGTTTTCTGTGTCCGGATTTGTTTGCAAATAGCAGAGATGGTATAATAACAGCAAAAACGTCTTATTTTTTTACGATAGAAAAGTCCGGACAGGGGAGGTCGTCAACTTGCGTATCGTTGTAGTAGGAGCCGGCAAGCTCGGGTACAGCATTGCTTCGCTGCTTTCTAAGGAACAGTTTGATGTGACTGTCATCGACCACGATGAAAGCCAGCTTGAGGCAGTCAAGAATACCCTCGATGTACTGACTATCTTTGCCAACGGTGCAAGCCCTATCACGATGAATGATCCTGACATTCGCGGCTCGGATATCCTGATTGCCGTGACGGCCAGTGATGAAGTCAACATGGTGGCCTGCATCCTTGCGAAAAAACACGGCATCAAGCACACAATTGCGCGCATCCGCGATATGCAGTTCATGAGTGAAGCAAAGGATTATCTCAAGGAAAATTTTGATATCGACCTCATGCTCAATCCGGAGCTCATTACGGCCAATGAAATCAACCGCATTCTCATGACGCCGGCCGCACTCGATGTCGAAGATTTTGCCCATGGCAAGATCCGCCTGTTCGAGACGAAGGTCCGGCGTTCATCGCCGCTGGCTGGCATTCCCTTCAAGGATATTGATTTCCCGAAGGGCGTGCTCGCGGGCATGATTTTTCGCGATCACCGCATGATCATCCCGCACGGCGATGACTGCCTGCTGCCGCATGACAATGCGTATTTCATCGGCATTCCGGAGGAAATCGAGAAATTCAGTCAGACCTTCGTGCAGCGCGATGCGCGCAAACTGCACCGCGTCATCATCATCGGGGCGGGGAGAGCCGGCCGCGCTCTGGCGCCGATGCTCGAAAAGCAGGGCGTGCGCGTCAAGGTCATCGATAAAGATCCGGACCGCTGCCGCCTCATGGCCGATAAACTCGTCGACGGCATTGCCATCTGCGGGGACGGCACGGATATCGACCTTTTGACGGAAGAGGGCGTGGCTGAGGCCGATGTCGTCGTCTGCCTGACAGAGGATGATAAGCTCAATCTGATGCTGGCTCTCTTGGCCCGCCATATGTCGCATAATAAGACCAAGACCGTCGTGCGCGTTGCGCGCAATGAATACGTCGAGCTCATGGAGAAAGTCGGCGTCGATATCGTTCTGTCGGCACGCCTGCTGTCTGCAAGTGAGGTCCTGGCCTTTGCCAGACGCGGCGGCGTCGTTTCGGTCTCGCTGCTCGAAGGCGCGAAGGCCGAGGCCGTCGAAGTCATTGTGCAGGAAGGCGCACCCGTGGCGGGCAAGCCTTTGATGGCGGCCAAGCTGCCGCGCGAATGTCTCGTCTGCGCCTATGTGCGCGATGGCGAAGCCGTCATTCCAAATGGTTCTACGGTCCTGCAGCCTGGGGACCGTACGATTCTCTTTATCCAGACACAGTTTTCGAAAAAGGTCATGAAGTATTTTAAGGGCAAAGAATGAGAAGGCGGAGGAAGAGTCCATGTTGAAGTTGAGGCAGAGCAGTCGGCAGCTCGATATCTTCTGGCTGCTCATGGGCGGCGTGTCCGAAATCATCGGGCTCTCTATGTTTGCGCCCATGGCTGACAGCCTGCTCGGGCAGGAAGGGAAATACTGGATTTATCTGGTGCCGGCTGTCCTGTCCATGATGCTGGGACTTGGCTTTATCTGGCTGGGCCGCGACCATAAAAGACAAATCAATGTCTGGGAAGGTGCCCTTTTCATGGTGCTGGTCTGGCCGCTGCTTTCCATGCTGGGCATGATGCCGTATGTGCTGTCGGGTATTTTGCCCCATCCCGTCGATGCTTTTTTTGAAAGCGCGGCCGCCATCACGACGACGGGGCTTTCGTGCCTTGATTATGCGCGGCCAGATATGCTGCCAAGCATGATTCTCTGGCACAGCAT
This sequence comes from Mitsuokella apri, assembly GCF_047974105.1. Classification (NCBI taxonomy): domain Bacteria; kingdom Bacillati; phylum Bacillota; class Negativicutes; order Selenomonadales; family Selenomonadaceae; genus Mitsuokella; species Mitsuokella apri. Next base: position 39,969 of record NZ_JBHYRS010000005.1, on the reverse strand, counting down.
CATGAACTGGCTGGGCGGTCTCAATTTCATCATCATCCTTTCCACCGTGCTGCCGCAGGTCAGCGGCTGCTTTGGCCTGACGCTCTCGGCGCGGCAAAGTATTTTTTTCAGTCCTGTCTGGCACAAGATGGCAGAATCGGCGCGGCAGGGCTTTGGCGTTTACGCGAGTCTGACGGCCCTGTCGTTCTTCCTGTATCTTTTGGCCGGGCTGGAGCCGTTTTCGGCGCTGACGCGGGCCATGGTGACGCTATCTTCAAGCGGTTCGGCTGAGACGACGGCCTTTGTGGCCTACGACAGTCCCAATCTGGAACTGGCTGCGGGCATTTCGATGTTCATGGCTGGCCTCAATCCCCTGCTTTGCTGGAAGGCCTGGGACAGGCTGAGTTTTCGCCTGATGCTCCGCGATACGGAGCTGCAGGCTTATACGGCGCTGCTCTTAGCAAGCGGCGGCCTCATTGCCTGGAACCTCTGCCGTACTGGTGTTTACAATATTTCAGACAGTCTGCGCTACGGCTTTTTTCAGACCATGTCCTTTTTGTCGACCAGCGGCTTTGTCTCGGCGCCGTGCTGGGACTGGCCGGATTTTTCGCGCCTGCTGCTCTTTGCACTCGTCTTTGTCGGCGGCTGTATCGGTTCGGCGGGCGGCGGCCTCAAGGCCATGAGGCTTCTGGTGCTCATGCGCATGGCCGTGACGGAAGTGCGCCATACCCTGCACCCGCACATGGTCGTGAGCATCAAGATCGATGGACTGCCCGTGCCGATGAAAATTGTCGGGCGCATCCTGACGTTCTTTTTTCTGTTCATGAGCCTGTTCATCGTGTCTTCCCTGGTCATCTCGCTGGCGGGCATGAGTCTCATGCAGGCCATGGGCGTGGCCGCAGGCTGCCTGACGAGCGCGGGTTCGACGGCGGACCTCTTCGGCATAGCGGATTTCTCTGCGGCGCCTGCCTGGCTCGAGCTTTTCTGCTCGTTCATCATGATCATCGGCCGCATTGAGATTTTTTCATTCTTTGTGCTGCTCGATGGCGGCATCCGCTCGCTGGGACGGCATTGGTAAGCGTATTTTACGGATAAGGGGGGTGACAGCGTGAACTGGAATATCATCTATTATGTACTCGGACGGCTTGTTTCAGCAGAAGCTGTCATCCTGATGATTCCTTTTTTGATGGCTGTTTACGGTCAGGAGGCAAGTGCACCGGCTTTTGCCGTGTCCATCCTCATTTGCGTGCTCATCGGCGCAGCGCTGCGCGTACAGGGCAGGTCGGGAAATGAGCAGCTGACGATGCGCGAGGGTGCGGCCATCACGGGGCTTGGCTGGATGCTCGCGACTTTTTTAGGCATGCTGCCGTATCTTTTGAGCGGTTCGCTCGGCTTTCTTGACGGCCTTTTCGAGAGTATTTCGGGCTTTACGGGTACGGGTGCGACGGTTATGACGAGCATCGAGTCGCAGCCTTTCAGCATTTTGTTTTGGCGCATGATGACACATTGGTTCGGCGGACTCGGCATTATCGTCATTTTCATCGCGCTGCTGCCGCAGGCCGGCCAGAGCACGATTTACATGTACAACGCGGAGACGACGGGGCCGACGCGTGACCGCGTGCTGCCGCGCCTGCGCGAGATGACGCGCTCTCTTTTTGTCATGTACATGGTCTTCACGACGGCGGCCTGCATCATCTATCTGGGCTGCGGGCTCACATTCCTCGATGCCATCGCGCATGCTATGAGCACGCTCGGCACGGGGGGATTCTCGCTCTATGATGACAATGCCATGCATTTTGACAATCCGGCTCTCGAGAGCTGGATGACTTTTTTCATGATTCTTGCGGGCGGCAACTTCGGCCTTTACTACCGCGTCTGGAAGAAGGGGCCGCACGTTCTTTGGCGCAATACGGAGTTCAAGGCGTATCTCGGCATCCTCGCGGCAGCGATGCTTTTTATCACCTGGAATCTTGTCGCTGCAATGGGCATGACGCCCTCTGAGGCCTTCCGCTATGCGAGTTTCCAGGTGGGCTCTTTGTCGACCACGGGCTTTGTCTCGGCTGATTTTGACCAGTGGCCGGCTTTTTCAAAGGGCATCTTGATGATGCTGATGATTGGCGGCGGCTGTGCAGGGTCGACGGCCAGCGGCGTCAAAATTTCGCGCGTCGTGCTGCTCGTGAAGAGTGCCTGGGCCGTCGTGCATCAAAAGCTCAGCCCGCGCCGCGTCATCCGCGCGCGCATGAACGGCGTAGAAGTAGGAAACGATATTCTGCTGCGCGTCGGACAGTTCTTCTTTCTTTACATCTTCTGCATTGTCTTATGGGCGCTGCTTTTGACTTTTGACGGCATCGAGGCATTTGACGCCATCGGCATCAGCGTTACGGCACTCGGCAACGTCGGTCCGGCCTTTGGCATTGCGGGCGCGACCTGCACCTTTGCGGGGCTGTCGGACTTCACGAAGAGCATTCTCTGCGTGGAAATGCTCTTAGGCCGCCTCGAGCTCTTCACTTTGCTCGTCATGCTGAGCCCTGAATTCTGGAAACTTCGCCATCGCTGGTAAGAATTTTCATATGCAAAGGGAGCATCTGTGACATTTTACACAGATGCTCCCTTTTGTGTTATACTGAAACCATAACTCTGTTTTATGGATGAATTAAGTATTGGATTTATTTATTGAAAGAAAGCTGGGAATCCTATGATAAGCAATTTGATCGTGGCGATTGGTGCGGTCATTCCTTTGTTCTTCCTGATGCTCATTGGTGTAGCTGTCAAAAAGATGAAATTATTGACGGAGCTGGAACTCGCGCACGTCAACCGCATGGTCTTTAAGATTTTCTTCTTCTTCATGATGTTTTACAACATCTACACCACGGATATTGCCGAGACGTTTAAGCCGCATCTGATTTTATTCGGTGCCCTCGGCGTCCTCGCGTCGGCCATTATCGGTGGCATCGTCATTTGCCTGATTGAAAAGTCGAATAAACGCCGCGGGGCGATGATTCAGGCCATTTTCCGCAGCAACTTTGTCATCATGGGCATTCCAATCATCAGCAACATCTTCGGCGACGACCAGCTGGCCATTCCGACGATGATGATTGCCATCATTGTGCCGATGTACAATATCATTTCCGTTTTTATTCTCGAGACGTTCCGCGGCGGTCATTTTGACGTTTGGGGCATTCTCAGGAATGTGCTTAAGAATCCGATGATTCTCGGTGCTATTCTCGGTTTCGCGCTCCTGCTGCTCGGTATTCCTCTGCCCAAGGTCATCCTGAAGCCAATCAGCCAGATTGCCGCGGCAACGACGCCGATTGCCCTGATTATCCTCGGTGCTTCGTTCAAGGCTGGTACGTACCATGAGCATCTGCCGCAGCTCATTGGCTGTATCTGCGGCCGCCTCCTCATCGTGCCGGCCATCATGCTGAGCCTCGCAATTTTCCTCGGCTTCCGCGGCATCGAGCTCGTGACGCTCATGGCGATTTTTGCGACGCCGTGTGCCGTCGCCGGCTTTGCCATGGCCCAGCAGATGGGCAGCGATGCGGATCTTGCCGGCAACTGTGTCGTCTATACGACGGGGCTTTCGTGCTTCACGATTTTTGGCTGGGTCTTTGTGCTGAAGACACTCGGCATGTTCTGATTGCCTTCAAAAAATATCTCTAGGCGAACACCTTGTCGGCTTTCCCTGCAGATGGTATCATTTAGGGAATAGGGAAATAAGAAAGTACTCTTAGGGGGAATAGAGCATGCGACTTGATGAACTCATCAACACCCATCGTCAGGATCTCAATGATACGGACATGGTCATCTGGAAATACATCCTGCAGCACAGGGATGCTGCGCGCCATATTTCCATTCATGAACTCGCGAAGGCCTGCTGTGTCTCGAGCACGACGATTGTGCGCTTTGCGCAGAAACTCGGTCTTGACGGTTTTGGCGAGCTAAAAGCCGTACTCAAGATGGAGGAGCCGGAACAGCCGCATTACAATACCGATGTTGTGGAAGACCTCAAAACGTTTTATCTGAAAACCGGTGAAAAAATATTCAAGCGCAATTTCGACAGTGCGAGCCGTCTCATGCATGAGGCCAACCGCGTCTTTGCCTTTGCTTCGGGATACGTGCAGGCCAATGTCCTGCAGGAGCTAAAGCGCCTGTTTTTCTACGACCACGTTTTCATCTGCGAGATTCCGGCACGTGAAGAATTCTATTCGGCCCTCGAGACGGCGACGAAGGATGATATTTTCATCGTGATTTCCCTGTCGGGCGAAACGCCGACCGTCGTCGAGGTCGCACGCGAGCTCCAGCTTCGTGACATCCCGCTGATTTCCATCACAAAGCTGCACGACAACACGCTGGCAAGCCTTTCGACGGTCAATCTATACATATCGCCAGCCGAGTTCCAGCTCTACGATGCCGATGACGGCAAACATATTTCGTTTAAGTCCATGATGCCGTACTTCATGCTCATCGAAGTCTGGTATGTCAGATACCGCATGTACGTGCATCGCCTGAAACAGAAAAACATTCAATCAACAATATAAACGAATAGAAACAATAAAAGCCCTTGAACCCTTGCCATGCCTTGCATGTATCAAAATACGCGAAATGTACCATGGTACACGACAGGGGCAATGTGCCTGAAACCCGCGAAACTATTGCGTTCGCGGGCTTTTTTTAGTATTCTTTAGTCACAGGGAATCCAGAGAGATGGATCGGGGGATTGCAATCCTCCCTCTGGATGACAAGCCAAATCGATAAGAAACGAATCGAGGCGGCAGGGTTTTCAAACGTTATTATATGTAAGGGTAATGAAGATTTAGGGGGAATGAACATGTCGATCAAGAAAGATCGCGTCATGCAGGAATTGCAGCGGTTTGGCGGCGCAATGTACACGCCGGTCATTCTGTTCGCATTCTTCGGTCTCACGGTCGCCATCTCGATTGTCTGCAAGAACACCATGCTTCTCGGCAGCATCGCAGATAAAGGCACCGTCTGGTATGATTTCTGGTTTGTCGTAGAACAGGGTGCCTGGACGGTATTCGCCCAGATGCCAATCCTCTTTGCCATTGCGGTGCCAATCGGCTTCGCAAAGAAGGAACCGGCGCGCTGCGCAATGGAATCCTTCGTCATCTACATGTGCTTCAACTACTTCATCTCCGGTTTCCTGACGCTGCACGGCAGCTTCTTCGGAGTTGACTACAGCCAGGCCGCTGGTGCCGGCACGGGCCTCGCGATGATCGCGAACATCAAGACCCTCGATATGGGCATGCTCGGTGCTATCTTCATCGCCTGCTGCTCCTCGTGGCTGCACAACCACTTCTACGATACCGAGATTCCTGATTGGCTCGGTATTTTCAAGGGACCTGCTTTCGTCGTCGCCGTTGGCTTCGCCGTCATGATCCCGATGGCACTGCTCTTCTGCTTTGTTTGGCCGGCTGTCCAGCATGCAATTGAACAGTTCCAGTTCTTCCTGAAAACAAGCGGCATCGTCGGTGTCTGGTGCTACACGTTCTCCGAACGTATCCTCCTGCCGGCTGGTCTGCATCACTTCATCTATCTGCCGTTCATCTTTGGTCCGGCTGTCTGCGATGGCGGTATCCAGGCTTACTGGCTCCAGCACCTCAATGATTTTGCCACGAGCGCTCATTCGCTGAAAGAAATGTTCCCGGAAGGCGGCTTCGCCCTCCACGGTATGTCTAAGGTCTTCGGTCTTCCTGGTGCTGCTCTTGCCATGTATATGTGCGCAAAGCCGGAGAAACGCAAAAAGGTCGCAACGCTCCTGATTCCGGCAACGGTCACGGCCGTTCTCTGCGGCATCACCGAACCAATCGAATTCACGTTCCTCTTTGTCGCACCGCTCCTTTACGCAGTGCATGCCGTTCTCGCAGCTACGCTTTCCGCAACGCTGTACTTCTTCGGTCTTTCCGGTAACTTTGGCGGCGGCCTCATCGACTGCTTCGTCCAGAACTGGATTCCACTCTTCAAATATCATGCAGGCACCTACATCATGCAGATTGTCGTAGGCCTCTGCTTCACCGCAATTTACTTCTTCGTATTCCGTTATCTCATTCTCAAGAACGACTATAAGACGCCGGGCCGCACGGATGACGATGAAGAGGATAAGCTCTTCACGAAAGCCGAGTACAAGGCCAAGAAAGAAATGGAAAAGAAAGGTCTTGCCAATAATCCGGAAGCCCTCAAAGCTCAGGTCTTCCTCGATAACCTCGGCGGCCCGTCCAACATCAAAGAAGTCACGAACTGTGCAACGCGTCTGCGCGTCACGGTCGCAGATCCTGATAAAGTCGCTGCAGCCAGCAAGTTCACGAAGGCCGGTGCCTTTGGCCTTGTTAAGAACGGCCATGCCATCCAGGTCATCGTCGGCCTCTCTGTGCCGAATGTCCGCAGCTACTTCGATGCTCTCCTTAAAGGCGATATCGCCGATGTTCCGGTAGAAGCGAAAGCTGCTGCCAACCCGAGTGAACCCGTCAAGACGGATCTTTCGATGAAGCTCAATGCCTTTGCTTCCGGCAAACTCATCGACATGACGGAAGTTCCGGATGATGTATTCTCCCAGAAGATGATGGGTGATGGCGTTGCCATCGAGCCGACGACGGAAATGGTCGTAGCTCCGGCAGACGGCGAAGTCACCATGATCATGGAAGGTTCCTATCATGCCATCGGCCTGCGCCTGACGAACGGCGCTGAAATCCTCATCCATATTGGCCTCGATACGGTCAAGATGGGCGGCAAGGGCTTCCGCTGCCTGACAAAACAGGGTGCAAAAGTCAAGGCTGGCGACGAACTCATCGGCTTCAGCCGCGATGCCATCAAGGCTGCCGGCTACAAGGATACGATCATCCTGGCCGTCACGAACAGCGCCGACTATCCGCAGATGAAGAAAGCTGCTGATGGCGAAGTTGTAGTCAACGAAACCCCGATCATCTCCTTCTGATGTGTCATTCATAAAAAGAGGGTGGAGCGTGGAGAACTCCACACTCCACCCTTGCTTTTTATGATAGGATGATATTCGGAAGAAAGGAGTACTTATTATATGAAAGAATTGAAATGGTGGCAGAAATCCATCGTCTATCAGATCTATCCGAAAAGCTTTCAGGATACGACGGGGACGGGCGTCGGGGATATCCCGGGCGTCACGAGCCATCTTGATTATTTAAAATCCCTCGGCACCGGAGCCATCTGGCTCACGCCGGTCTATCCATCCCCAATGGTCGACAATGGCTACGATATCTCGGACTACTGCGGTATCGACCCGTCGTACGGCACGATGGAGGATATGGAAGAACTCATCGCCGAGGCCAAGAAACGCAATATCCGCATTGTCATGGACCTCGTGTTTAACCACAGCTCCGACCAGCATCCGTGGTTCCTCGAATCCAAGAAGGACCGCACGAATCCCAAGGCCGACTGGTACATTTGGCGCGATGCCAAGCCGGACGGTTCGGCCCCGACCAACTGGCGCGCGATTTTCGGCGGTTCGGCGTGGAAATGGTGCGAAGAACGCCAGCAGTACTATCTGCACACGTTCGCCGAGGCGCAGCCGGACCTCAATTGGGAGAATCCGGAAGTCCGCAAAGCCCTGTTCGATGCCGCCAACTTCTGGCTCGACAAGGGTGTCGGCGGTTTCCGCATTGATGCCATCGTCTACATCAAGAAGCCGGAATTCAAGGATGGACCTGTTGACGGCGCGGATGGCCTTTCGGGCATCCACGAGATGACGGCCAATACGCCGGGCATTCTCGATTTTCTGCATGAGTTCCGCCGCGAAGTCTTCGACGGCCACGATATCTTCACGGTCGGCGAGGCCAATGGCGTCAGCCCGGAGGAGCTGCCGCAGTGGGTCGGCGAAAATGGCGTGTTCTCGATGCTCTTTGAGTTCAGCCATCTCGAACTTTCCTATCCGGAAGGCGAGATCTGGTGCAAACGCTTCCCGTGGAAACTCGGGCAGCTCAAATCGGCCCTGACGGCCAGCCAGCAGGCGACAGCCAAGGAAGGCTGGTATCCGATCTTCTTTGAGAATCACGACCAGAACCGTTCGATGCACCGCTATTTCCCGGAAGGAACGGACCCGAAAACCGCGGCCAAGGCACTCGCGACCATCCTCTTTACGCTGCGCGGCACGCCGTTTGTCTATGAAGGCGAAGAAATCGGCATGACGAACGTGGCTTTCCCAAGAATCGAGGATTACAATGATATCTCGACGCACGGGCAGTATGAATACGCCATCAAGGAAGGCCTGTCGCCGGAAGAAGCCTTGAAGGCCGTACAGTTCCAGAGCCGCGACAACGCGCGCACGCCGATGCAGTGGACGCATGATACGAATGCAGGGTTCACGACGGGCACGCCGTGGCTGCCGGTGCACAAGGATTTTGACCGCTGCTGTGTAGAGGCGGAAAGCGAAGACGGCACGTCTGTTCTCAGCTATTACCGCATGATGAACCGCCTGCGCACGGAAAGCGAGTATTCTGACATCCTGCTGCAGGGCCGTTATGAAGAAATCCTGCACGAAGATGAACACGTATACGCTTTCAAGCGCGTGCTCGGCGAACATACCGTTTATACCATCGTCAATTTCACGAATGAATCTGTAACATACGATGCAGCATGCCTCGAAGGAGCCAAGCATGTACTTGGCAATTACGAGGACTCGAAACAAGGAACGCTCAGACCGGCGGAAGCCGTTGTCTATGCCAAATAAGGAGGATCCGAGATGAAAGTAGCCGCTAGTGATTATGATGGAACACTCTTCCGTCAGGATGTAATCGCGAAAAGTGATGCGGAGGCAATCAAAAAATGGCGTGAGGCCGGACATAAATTTGGGGTGGTCTCGGGCCGCGACCATGGCATGCTGGTGCCGCAGCTCCAGCATTATGGCGTTGGCTACGATTATCTGGCCTGCAATAATGGCGGCATCATCTGCACAGCTGAGGGCAAGGTCCTTTGGGAAGCGGAAATCGCCCCGAAGATGCTCGCCGAACTCACCAAGCTGCCGAAGGTGCGCAAGTCCTTCCATTTTGCCCTGTCCGCTGCGGACCGCACGTATCTCTGCCATGCGTCAGAAGGTACCTGGGTCATCCGCGAAGCGAAACAGTGGGATTTTCCGATTGTCCGCATTGAAGAGAGCGATGTTGACCATCTGCCGCAGACCATCCACCAATTTGCCCTCGGCTTCACGAATCCTGAGGATGCCTTCGCCGCGAGCGACGAAGTCAATGCGAAGTTCGGGGATGTGGTTCACGCTTATCCGAACCGCTGCGCCGTCGATATCACGCCGAAGGAGATCAGCAAAGAACAGGCCATCACCCATACCCTATCACTTATGGGCTGGCAGGATGCCGAAATCTTCGCGATTGGCGATGAAGTCAACGATCTGCCGATGATTCAGGCCTTCAACGGGTACACAGTAGATACAGCCCGTGACGCCATCAAGGCAGAGGCCCGCGCTTCCTACGAAAGCGTCGGTGCCATGCTGCTCGCCAACATTTAAATCAGCCCCTCGCGCATTTTGCGTGTTATAAATTTCCCCTTTGCCTGACAACATAGATACCATACAGGCAGATGATTTTTTGCAAACGGCCTCAACTCTATCACAACGAGGCCGCTTACAATCCTTTTTGAATTTATTGGATGAGACCTTCGCATCGGAACAAGGATAGATCGGGGGCTCTCACTCTTATAAAGATGAATATTCCGAATCTTTAGAGGGAAAGGAAGTCTATCACATGAAAATCAACAAGAAAGCTCTTGCCATTCTCGCTGGTCTGACAGTCGGAATGTCCAGCACCGCTTTTGCTGCTACGGCGGACAGCTTTACGGATGTCCCGAAGGACCACTGGTCCTATCAGGCACTTGACTATCTCGCCAAAGAGGGCGTCATCGAAGGTATGGGGGATAGCACCTTCCAGGGCGGCCGCACCATGACGCGTTATGAAATGGCCTCGATCGTCGCCAAAGCCATGCAGAAGACGAATTTGAACTACGGCGATCAGACCGTCCTCGAAAAACTCGAAGGTGAGTATGCAGGTGAAATTGATACGCTGAAAAAACAGGTCAGCCAGAATACCAAAGATATCAATGACTTAAAGAATGGTATAGCTGGTAAGATGGAACTCAACGGCTTTATTCGTGTTCAGTATGACCATGACAAGTATAATCATCCAGTACAGAATGGCAGCGAGCTGAATAAAGATAATAACCGCTTCTATATGAATCTCAATGGTTCTTATAAGGTTAATGACAATTGGAAAGCAAAATTCCAGCTCGAGAAAAATTCTTTCTATAATGGTGGCCATGATCATGAGAATGAATCTGGTTCATGGGCAACGGATGGCAAAGATGCGGGCCGTGCAAAGCGTTGGTCCGGTCATGACGGTGACATTCAGCGTATTTGGGTTGAAGGATATAATTCACATTCTGGATCTTGGATCAGTGTTGGTCGTGCATGGCGTGGCTTGGGACAGCAGAATGTTCTGTTCGGCACGGAATCGGATGGATTCCAGTTTGGTGTTCCTTTAAAAAATACGGGCCTGACGGCCAGCGGCTTCTGGTTTAGTTCTACAGGTGCCGGCAATCATGAAAGCTGGTACGGCGTTGGTACTTGGGGCAATGTGGGCCATAGTGCAGGCATTAATCTTGCTTATGCACAAAATTCTAAGAATAAAGGCGATGTATACGAAAAGGATACGACACACCTGGTATCTTGGGGAGATCAGACCGTTAATTATGACAAAGCCTATGTACTCAGTGGTTGGGCAGATCTTTGCAAAGACGTTCGCTTCATTACGGATTATGTAAAAACCAATGCAGATTATCAGAACAACAGCTTGTTCCTGCGCTTGAATTATCGTAATACGGATTTGCAGAAGCCAGGCTCTTATCAGACATATGCTCGTTGGTACCGTTATGGTACGAATGGTACGATTGCCGGTGATGATGAGTGGTCGTCGCTGTTCTACAATGGCAGTGCCGGCAGCAAGGGCTGGATTCTCGGTGTTAAGTACGTACCATGGCAGAATGTTGAATGGGAGACGCTTTTCTCGAAACAGCAGCAAATTTCGAATTCCAACAATAAACGTACGCTCGTCCGCACGCAGATGGATTTCCATTTCTGATATTTCCCTGACAGCTTAATGAGAACGATAAATCGGAGTTCATACCCTCCGGTTTATCGTTCCTTTTATATGGAGGCTTATTCATATGGAACGGAAAAAGATTTTAGCGCGTGCGATTGGCATGTCATTGACGTTAGGACTGTTGACGGTGCCGTTTGTTCCTGCGCAGTCCACTGTATTTTACAGCACGGTGGAAGCGGCTGCTCAGACAAAGGCAGCAGCACCGGTCAAGGCAGCAGCAGTGCAGAAAACGGATGTGGTGCTTGTCGGTTCTTTGCAGGATGAGCTTGGCGCTGCAAAAGAGTGGGATCCTGCCGATGCCAAGACCGTCATGAAGTCCGACGGTGCGGGGCATCATGTCCTTACGGGCCATCTGCCGAAGGGCAATTACGATTTCAAAGTCGCAGTCGGCGGCTCCTGGGACGTCAATTACGGTGCAAATGGCGAGGCCAACGGCAAGAATATCCCGCTGCGCCTGCTCGCGGATCACGATGTCACGTTCACGTATGACGATGCGACGCATGCTGTCACCTACGATTATCAGGGTAAAGATGCCGAGCAGAAGGCATTGGCCGCTGACGGCCGCAGCATCGTCCTGACCGGCACGGTCCAGTCGAAGGCCGGGGCCAAGAAGGACTGGGACCCTTCAGACCAGACGACGCGCATGAAGGCCATTGGTCATGATTTTTACGCGTACAAGATGAATCTGCCGGCCGGCACGTATTACTACAAGATTTCCGTCAACGGCAGCTGGGCCGAGAATTACGGCCTTGGCGGCAACTTCGACGGTGCAAATGTCCAGCTGACGCTGCCGAAGGCACAGGAAGTTACCTTCTATTATAATGATAAGTCGCATCACATCGCGAACAGCACGGACTACAACTTCCTCGCGGACAGTCAGCTGCCGGTCCTTTCGGGCAGTTTCGGCGACGTCAAGGACCCTCTGATGCGCGATCAGATGCTCGATAATTTCTTCCAGAAGACGATTCCGCTCTCTAAGGGCGATTACACGGTGACGGTTGCGATGCCGGGGCATGATGCCCTGACGCAGAACGTTCATGTGTCGAAAGATGGCGATGTCACGTTCTATTATGACAGCAAAGTCCAGAAGCTCATTGCCGATGATGGCAGCATCCGCGAGGATAAGGTCTATCACGACAGCTGGAGCACGGCTTACCGCGCTCCGTTTGAGGCCGTCAAAGAGGGCACGCCGGTAAAACTTTCGCTCGCGACGGGCGCCGGTGATGTCACGAATGCCAAACTCGTCGTCTGCAGGGCCAAAATTACGGCCAACGGCGGCGATGAGTACAATCCGGACTACACGGCCGGTACGGTGGAATCTTATCCGATGACAAAAACCGCCACGAAGGATGGACAGGATTTCTGGTCCGTCACGTTCACGCCGCAGACTTACGGCCTTTACGGCTACAAATTCCTGCTTAACGACACGAAGGAATACGGCGATGACGCCAAGCCCGGCCATACGGGCGAACTCAAGCTGCGCGGCGTCAAGCCGTACCAGCTGACGGTCTACAGCAAGGACTTCAAGACGCCGGATTGGGCCAAAGATGCCGTCTGCTACCAGATTTTCCCGGACCGTTTCTTCGATGGCGACAAGAGCAACGACTATGCGCGCAAAAATGCCCGCGGCTTCCAGCCGGTCCAGCACCGCAAATGGAATGCCCTGCCGGCCAACTACAGCAAGACGCCGGCAGCCGATGGCGATAAATGGGAGTGCAATGACTTTTTCGGCGGCGATATCGCCGGCATCACGAAGAAGCTCGACTATCTGCAGGGCCTCGGCGTCACGGCCATTTACGTCAACCCGATTTACAACGCCTGCTCGAATCACCGCTACGATGCCGTCGACTATGGCACGATTGACCCGTTCCTCGGCACGGCGAAGGATCTCGAGAAACTCACGGCGGAAATGCAGAAACGCGGCATGCACCTCATCATGGACGGTGTTTACAACCACGTCGGCGACGATTCCATCTACTTCGACCGCTATGGCAAATACAAGACGGTCGGCGCTTATGAATATTGGAGCCGCATCTATGACCTCATGAATGATAAGCATTTGACGGAAGAGCAGGCCAAGGCCGAGGCGAAAAAAGAACTCGAGGCCGAAGGTCAGGTCTTCAGCCCGTGGCATTGGGAGAACTGGTTCGAAATCAAGAACCAGAAGACGCAGGATATGATGGGCAAGAAATACGCTTATCACGATTGGCAGGGCTATGACAGCCTCGTGCCGTTCAAGGATGCCGATTATCCGGGCTCCGAGCAGGGCACAGTCAAGTCGGACCTCGGCGACTATCTGCTCTACGGCCGCAATAACGAGAAAGGCGTCATCATGAAGTGGTTTGACGAGGGCCTTTCGGGCTGGCGTCTTGATGTCGCCAAGGAGGTGCCGCCGGGATTCTGGGCCGATGTACGTAAGGAAGTCAAGTCCATCAAGACGAAGAATGGCGACGACCCGCTGCTGCTCGGCGAGATTTGGCAGGACGGCTCGCAGTTTTTCACGGGCGATACGTTTGACTCTGTCATGAACTACAAGCTCTCATTTGCCCTCGGCGACCTCTTCCTCGATAAGGGCGATGCCAAGGCTGCGGACGATGAATTGACGATTCTGCGCCAGAACTATCCGAAGGAAGCTCTGTACGATCTCATGAATATCGTCGACAGCCACGATACGGTCCGCGCCATCTATAAATTCGGCGGCGGCGCAGAAAATGTCGCGCAGGCTACGAAAAAAGACTTCAATTACAATCTCGGCAAGGCCCGTCTCAAACTCGCCGCGACGTTCCTCATGGGCTATCCGGGCATGCCGACCATCTACTACGGCGATGAAGCCGGACAGTTCGGCAGCGCCGACCCGGACTGCCGCCGCACGTATCCGTGGGGCAAGGAGGATAAAGACCTCATTGCCTACTATAAAAAGGTCATCGGCGTCCGCAACGCGCACAAGGATATCTTCGCGCGCGGCGATGTCAAGACACTCAAAGCCGAGGGCGATATCTACGCCTTCAGCCGCACGGCCGACTCCGGCAAATCCGGTGTTGTCGCCCTCAACCGCGGCAAGGCACAGCAGGTCGTCCTGCCGGTCTCCTTTGCCGACGGCACGGTCTTTACCGATGAGCTGACCGGCACGAAAGTCACCGTCAGCGGCGGTAAGCTTACGCTGAACCTTGGCGAGAACCAGGGGATGATGCTCGTGGAAGCCTGAAGCGGGCATCATAAATCCCTCATTTCTCTATTTTCCCTTTCAAACCCGCAGCAGTCCCCCGACGCTGCGGGTTATTTTTATGCGCGTCATGCGTACCTCGACAAAACCTGATATAATGATAAAAAACAGTCTGACAGCCATGGCTGTCGAAGAAAGGGGAAGCCTATGAAGAAAATACTGGCAGTGCTGGCACTCGTCTTTACCTGCCTCTGGAGTACGGCGTTTGCGGCGGATTTTTCGCATCTCGTCATCATGCATACGAATGATACGCATGGATACGACCAGCGTGCCGACGGCGTCAACGGCATGGTGACGGTCGCGGCACTCAAGAAAGATTATGAGGCCAAGGGCTATCAGGTCCTGCTCGTCGATGCCGGCGATGCCATTCAGGACAACAACCTTGTCAATTTCAGCAAGGGCAAGACGGCCATCGACTTCATGAATGCGGTGGGCTACGATGCCATGACGCTCGGCAATCACGAATTTGATTATGGCTCTGATGTGACGCTGGCGCGCATCAAGCAGGCGAAGTTCCCCGTCATGTCGGCGAACATCATCGTCGAGTCGACGGGCAAGTCCTTTACGCCGAAAACACATACCATCATCAAAAAGGGCAGTCTCAAGATTGGCGTCTTCGGCCTGACGACGCCGTCGACCATCACGACGGCCAATCCGAAGAGCACGCGCGGCCTTACGTTCCTCTCGAAAGAGGAAATGTACAAGGCGGCACAGAAGGAAGTCGACGCTCTTAAGGCAGCGGGCTGCGACCTCATCGTCGGTATTGGCCATCTCGGCAGCGAGCCGGATGCCGCTGGCGACCGCTCGAATGATGTCCTCGAAAATGTCAAAGGTATCGATGTCTTCATCGACGGCCATGACCACACGGTCAAGAATCTTTACGTCAACGGCACGCTGCTGACGGAGACGGGCGCACATCTCGCCAACATCGGCGTTGTGCAGTACAAAGACGGCAAATGGCAGGAAGACCTGCATGCCTATGGCCGCTTCAACAAGGAAGATGCCCAGGTAAAGGCTATGGTCGACAAGGCACAGGCTGATATCGACAAGCAGCTTTCGACACCTCTCGGTACGACGTCTGTCGAGCTCAATGGCTCGCGTGACCCGGGCGTGCGCACGGAGGAAACGAACCTCGGCGACTTTATTGCCGATGCGTATCTCTGGCAGGTCCGTCAGGCCACGGTCCTTGACCATGTCACGATTGACGGCGCTGTCATGAACGGCGGCAGCATCCGCGCGGGCATTAAGCAGGGGACAGTCACGCAGGCCGATATCCTGCGCGTCCTGCCGTATCACAATGATCTGCAGTATGTCACGCTCAAGGGCTCGACGCTTCTCGAGGTCCTCGAGGCTGCTACGTGCACGACGCCGACGGCACTTGGTGCCTTCCCGCAGGTCGCCGGTATCGAGTACACAATTGATACGGCGAAGCCCTTTGTCAAAGGTGAGCTCTATCCGCATTCCGTCTACTATCAGCCGGCCAAACCGGGCACTCGCGTGACGATCAAGAGCGTGGGCGGCAGGGCCTTTGACCCGAATGCGGTGTATAACATCGCGGTTCCCGACTTCCTGACCTCGGGCGGCGACTCCTACTACGTCATGCAGGATCCCGAAAAGGTTCAGGTACACGACGTCGACTATCTCGATGCAGACGCCGTGCGCAACTACATCAAAGAACTTGGCGGCACGGTCGGCAGCCAGTACGCTGCGCCGCAGGGCCGCATTACCATCCTTAAATGATGATATATAAAAAGTAAAAATGGAGAGAAACTCGTTGGTGAGGTTCTCTCCATTTTTTGTATAAAGAAAACATCTGGTGCGGGTAATCTGAGGCCTTATAAGCCGTACATTTAAAAATTTTGGCTATGCTGGGGAATATTTTTCAATGAGTAATGGATGATATTTTTTCTTATTATAAAATTTTGTTCATTTTATTATTTACATTCGTTCAAAGTAGTGCTATTATATGAACTGTCAGAAGAAATAAGAAACAATCTGGAGGTATACAAAATGGAACTTGCAAAGTATATTGATCACACATATCTCAAACCGGACGCGCAGAAAAAGGACATCGACAAGATCCTGAAAGAAGCTAAGGAATATCACTTCGCTTCTGTATGCATCAGCCCGATTTGGGTATCTTATGCTCATAAAGAACTTGCTGACAGTGGTGTGAACGTTGTAACGGTCATCGGTTTCCCAGAAGGTGCAACGCCGACTTCCGTCAAAGTCTTTGAAACCAAGCAGGCTATTGCAGACGGAGCCGATGAAGTCGACATGGTTATTCCCATTGGCTTCCTGAAAGATGAACAATATGAGTATGTAGAAAATGACATTCGTTCAGTAGTTGAGGCCGCTGACGGCAAAGTAACGAAAGTCATCATCGAGACCTGCCTGCTGACAGACGACGAAAAAGTCAAAGCCTGCGAAATCGCTAAGAAGGCTGGCGCTGACTTTGTAAAGACCTCGACCGGTTTCTCGAAATGGGGCGCAAAAGTCGAAGATGTTAAGCTCATGCGTCAGGCCGTTGGCAAGGATATGGGCGTCAAGGCATCTGGCGGCGTAGCAAACAAAGAAGAAGCTGAAGCTATGATTGCCGCTGGCGCAAACCGCATCGGCACCAGCCATGGTGTAGAAATTATGCAGGGCTGATTCGTCAGCCATTATCTCTGAAAATAGGAGGAAAGAGATATGAGTTCAAAATGGATTCAGTACGACAACGGATATCTGAACAAAACCCCGATTTTCCAGTTCATTCTTCTTTCCTGCCTGTTCCCCCTTTGGGGAGCAGCAGCAAGCTTGAATGATGTTTTGATTACACAGTTCAAGAGTGTTTTTGATCTAAGTGACTTTGCCAGTGCCTTGGTACAGAGTGCTTTCTATGGTGGCTACTTCCTCATTTCCATTCCAGCATCAATGGTCATCAAAAAAACGACTTATAAGACCGCCATCCTCTGCGGCTTAATCTTCTATATCGTAGGCTGCTCACTTTTCTTCCCGGCATCTCATATGGCAACGTATACGATGTTCCTGGCAGCTGTCTTCGCTATTGCAATTGGTCTTGGTTTCCTTGAAACGGCATCGAACACGTACAGCACGATGCTTGGCCCTGAAAAGTATTCCACGCTTCGCCTGAATATCAGCCAGACGTTCTATCCAATTGGTGCTGCCGCAGGTATTCTGCTTGGTAAATATTTAATCTTCGAAGATGGTCAGAGTATGGCCGCACAGATTGCCAGCATGACGGCAGAAGAGGCACATGCTTATCGCCTTGATATGCTGATGAATACATTGGAACCTTACCGTGTTCTCATCGTTGTTCTTCTCGCTGTTCTCGCCCTGTTTGCTTTCACAAAATATCCGAAATGCAAACCTGTGGTTCCCGAGAATTCCAAAGAAAAAGATCCTGGCATCATCGAAACGTTGCATTACCTTGCAGACAACACAAAATTCAAAAAAGGCATTCTTGCCGAGTTCCTCTATGTCGGTATGCAGGTTGCTGTTTGGTCATTCACCATCCGTCTGGCTTTGACGATGGATGCCTCCATTAACGAACGTATGGCTGCGAACTTCATGGTAATCAGCTATGCATGCTTCTTCGTTGGTAAGTTTATCGCAAACTTCCTTCTTGCCCGTTTCTCAACGAATAAAGTACTTGTCGCATATTCCATCATCGGCTGCCTGCTTGTTCTTTATGTATCCTTCATGCCGAGCTTCACGGCAGTATATGCCGCTGTAGCAATCAGCATTCTTATGGGACCCTGCTGGGCAACGATTTACGGCGAAACGCTGAAGACGGTTGATAAAAAATACACGGCTACGGCTGGTGCAATCCTTGTTATGTCTATCATTGGTGGTGCTGTTGTTCCGGCCATCCAGGGATATGTTTCCGATGTGTCTGGCTCGATGCAGTTCTCGTTCATCGTTAACTTCTTCTGCTTCGCTTATGTCGGCTACTATTTCTTTAAAAAGTATCGCACGGAAAAAGTTGAAGATGCCATTCCTACGGCAGAACATTAATGTTCTTTATTCTCTAGATTCTTAAGCATCTTGTTTATTTAGGAGGTCCATAGTGATGTCTACAAAGATTTTTCTGAATCATAGTTATTTTACAGATAGTCATAAGACTCTGCTGGAAAATGATGATTTTAAAGTTACATCGTTTCGGTATCCATCCGGCATTGAATCGGTAAAAATCCAGAACAGCAAAGGCTATGTAGAGCTTCTTCCGTACATGGGACAAATCATTTGGGACGCTGCTTTTAATGGAATCAGCCTGCGCCTGAAGAATATCTTCAAACAGCCGAAACCTGCAAAATGCATTGTTGATACCTATGGCTGCTTTGCATTCCATTCCGGACTTCTGGCGAATGGCTGCCCAGGGCCTGAAGATACGCATCCAATGCATGGTGAATTCTCCTGCGCAACGATGGATGAAGCTTGGTTAGAGGTCACTGCAGATTCTGTAGCTTTGGTCAGCAAGTACGAATATTGCCAGGGCTTCGGTTATCATTACATCGCAGAGCCAAGCGTAACACTGACAAAAGATGCTACGCGTTTCAAGATCCACATGGAAGTTACAAACCTTACCTGCACGGAAATGCCGCTGCAGTACATGTGCCATATGAATTACGCATATGTTGATCAGGGACGCATCTCGTCGAACATCCCGGCAACAGCTTTCAAACTGCGTGAATCGATTCCGTCGCATGTTCATCCGACCGAGAAATGGCTGGCTTATAACGAAGAAATTAAAAAGCTGCAGAAGGAAGGACGCAGCATGGAAGTCCTCGACCAGCCAGACATGTATGATCCGGAGATTGTCTTCATGGCAGACCACATCGATCAGTATGCACCGGATGTGACGGTAGAGATTGATTCCCCGAAAGGCTATGGCTTCAAGACGGAATTCTCGACGAAGGATTTCACGAGTGCTACTCGCTGGATTATGAAGAACGATGATCTGCAGGTCGCCGCTTTTGTCCTGCCAGCAACCTGCCGTCCGGAAGGATTCCTGGCTGCCAAGAAAGCAGGCACGCTCCTTTACCTCCAGCCGAACGAGAAAAAGACGTTTACTGTTATGACTGGTTTAAAGTAAGACATTGATTATTTCCAGCATCATAGAAAGGATGCATTTCCCATGAAAATTGCTGTTATTGGGTCGAACATGGTCGACCTCACCTCGTATATCACGCGTATGCCAGTTCTTGGCGAGACATTAGAAGCTCCAGACTTTTCAATGGGCTGCGGCGGTAAAGGCGCCAACCAGGCTGTCGCCGCTGCAAAATACGGTGCGGACGTTCTGATGGTAACCAAAGTCGGTGATGACTTTTTTGCCGACAATACCATTGCTAACTTTAAAAAGAATGGCATCGACACCAAATACGTTCAGAAAGTTCCTGGTGTTTCCAGTGGTGTAGCACCGATTTTCGTTGATAAAAACGGACAGAACAGCATCTTGATCATCAAGGGGGCTAACAATGATTTAAAACCGGCTGATATCGATGCAGCAGAAGAAGATCTGAAAACCTGCAAGTTGATTATTCTGCAGCTGGAAATCCCCCTTGAGACCGTATATTATGCCATCGATTTCGGTAAAAAACATAATATCCCGGTTCTGCTGAATCCTGCTCCGGCCACAAAGGAACTGGATATTGCTAAGGTATGCCAATGCGACTTCTTTATGCCAAACGAAACAGAATTGGCTATCTTAACCGGTATGCCTGTATCCAATCAGGAAGAGATTGAAGCTGCTGCTAAATCGTTATCCGCTCGCGGCTTGAAACACGTTATCGTCACGATGGGCTCGCATGGTTCACTCTTGGTAGATGAAAACGGCACTCAGCTTGTAAAGCCGTTTAAAGTAAATGCAGTAGACAGCTCCGGCGCGGGAGATGCCTTCATCGGCTGCTTCGCATGCTGCTATGTAGAAAATCATGATATCATCGCAGCGATGAAGACGGCCAGTGCCTTTGCAGGTCTTAGCGTAACCAAACGCGGTACGCAAAAATCGTATCCTGAAAAGGAAGAGGTATTGAAACTTTTGAACGCTTAAACGCTTAAGTGGAACGCAGAAAAAAGACGGCATCCTGCCTTAAGGATGTCGTCTTTTTCATAAAATATATGGTTTCCATTGAATATAATTCTTGCGTTTTGTTATAATAAAAATGATAAAAAGTTCTTTGAGAGGGATGACAGATATGGAACCGGATAGGGATAAAGACAGGCTGAGCATCGATGCAGCCCGATTATACTACGAATCGGATATGAGCCAGCAAAAAATAGCGAATGAATTGGGGATATCAAGACCATCCGTCTCCAGGTTGCTGCAGCATGCCAAAGATCAGGGCTTTGTGCAGATCAGGATTATTGATCCCATTGATTTAAAGGCATCTCTCAGTGGTGAACTTTGTAAAAAATATCATTTAAAAGATGCAATCGTAGCCAATGCTCCTCTTGACAATGACCGTGAGCTAAAAAAGGCCATAGGCGAAGCTGCTGCATCCTATTTATGGAAAACCGTCAAAGACAATGACATTATCGGCATGGGTTGGGGGTCTTCCTTATACCAGATGGCGCTTCATCTAAAATCAAAACCTGTCAAGGGCGTACAAGTGGTGCAGTTAAAGGGGGGCATCAGCTATTCTAAGGCCAATACGTATGCCCATGAAATCGTAACACTTGTCGCCGCTGCATTTTCCACCACAGGCGTTTTCCTGCCAATCCCAGTCATGTTCGACAATATGGAAGTAAAGCGTCTGGTCGAACACGATAAGTACGTCAAACATATACTGGATATGGGCAAGAAAGCAAATATTGCCGTTGTAACGGTAGGAACAGCTTCCAATGAATCTATCCTGTTCCACTTAGGCTATTATATTAATGAAAAGGATAGGGAACTGCTCAGTCAGAAAGCTGCTGGAGACCTGTGCTCACGTTTCTATGATGATGATGGTAAAATCGTAGATGAAGAACTGAATGCCCGGACGGTAGGGATCCAGTTGGACGAATTCAAGAAAAAAGAAACGCGTATTCTGGTTGCCGGAGGTAAAGAAAAAATTCGGGCAATCCATGCTGCTTTGAAGGCAGGTTATATGAATATCTTGATTACAGATCGATATACCGCAGTGGCCTTAAAAAATTTTGCATAATGTGTTTCAGAACTCGGAGTACCTATGGATGTTTATTTTTTTATCAACTGTTCGATCTCATTTTGCAACAGATCCATTTCTCTATTTTCCTTTTCGCACCCGCAGCAGTCCCTAACGCTGCGGGTTATTTTTATGCATTTTTTGAACATGCCTTTGTTCGTATAGAAAAATCCCGTGAATCCAAACGGACTCGCGGGATTTTTTATGTACGGTCAGTCACTTAAGCGGCTTAGAATGCCGGAACGACTGCACCTTTGTATTTGTTGTTGATGAAATCCTTGATTTCCTGGCTGTTCAGGACTTTCATGAGAGCCTGGATTTCCGGACGGTTCTGGTCGCCGTCACGTACGGCAACGATGTTGACATACGGGCTCGTCTTATCCTCGATGAAGAGGGAATCCTTCGTCGGGTCGAGCTGAATCTGCATCGCGAAGTTGGAGTTGATGATGGCAGCATCGACATCGTCAAGCGTACGCGGAACCTGAGCTGCTTCGACTTCCTGGAACTTGAAGTTCTTCGGATTCTCGGCAATATCCTGCAGCGTAGCCTTTTCGTTGACGCCGTCTTTAAGCTTCAGGAGGCCAGCCTTCTGGAGAAGGAGCAGGGCGCGGCCGCCGTTGGTCGGGTCATTCGGGATGGAAATCGTAGCACCGTCTTTGAGCTCCTTGAGGTCTTTGACTTTCTTGGAGTAGATGCCCATCGGCTCGATGTGGACGCCGCCGGCGCTGACGAGCTTGACTTCCTTGTGCTCGTCCATGAAGTTCTTGAGGTACGGCTCATGCTGGAAGAAGTTGGCATCGAGCTCCTTGTCGTTGAGGGCAAGGTTCGGCTGTACGTAGTCGTTAAACTCGACGATATCGAGTTTGATGCCTTCTTTCTCGAGCAGCGGTTTGGCGGCTTCGAGGATTTCAGCATGCGGGACGGCCGTAGCGCCGACTTTGAGGGTTTTCGTGCCGCTCGTAGCTGCAGCGCTCGAGGACGAAGAAGAGGATGAGGACTGGCTGCCGCCGCAACCGGCGAACGCCAGCGTCGCGAACACGAGGGACGCGATCAGGGCGAGTACTTTTTTCATAGGATGACCTCCTTAGTTTTATAAGCTCCTTTGGCTTACGCCAAAGGAGGAAAATGCATAGGATGCTTTTGCTTCGCAAAAGCGGAAACACGTAGGTTATCGTTTATCCAGACGTTTGGCAATGGTGTTGCCGACGAACTGGACGAGCTGGACGAGGACGATGAGGATGACGACGGTGGCAATCATGATTTCCGGACGGAAACGCTGATAGCCGTAGCGGATGGCGAGGTCGCCGAGGCCGCCGCCGCCGACAGCACCGGCCATGGCGGATTCACCGACGAGGCTGATGATGACGGTCGTGAGCTGCGCGACAATCGAGGACATCGACTCAGGCAGCAAGACTTTCCAGATAATTTGCGCCGGCGTGGCGCCCATGGACTGGGCTGCTTCGACAAGGCCGAACGGAACTTCCTTGAGACTCGTCTCGACCTGACGGCCGATGAACGGAATCGCGGCGATGACGAGCGGGACCATGGCAGCTGTCGTACCGATGGCCGTGCCGACGAGCAGACGCGTGAACGGGATGATGGCGACCAGTAAAATGATGAACGGAATCGAGCGGACGGCGTTGACGATAGCACCGACGATGCGGTTGACGGCCGGTGATTCGAGAATCTGTCCCTTGCCCGTCGTATGAAGAAGCACGCCGAGCGGTACGCCGATGATTGTGGCAATGATCATCGAGACAACGACCATGTAGACGGTTTCGCCGAGGGCTTTAGTCAGAAGGGGCATCATGTCTGCGGACATAACCGATCACCTCCTCTTTGAGATCCTGTTTGCGCAGGTAAGCAATGGCTTCCTGAATTTTTGCTTCCGGCCCCGTGAGACCGATGATCATGCGGCCGAACGGCGTCGACTTGATCTGGTCGAGGTTGCCGAAGAGCATCGAGACTTCGACTTCAGGGAATTTGCGGATCATGCCGGCAAGCACCGGATCGTCGGCGGATTCGCCGATGAACGTCAGGCGCAGCAGCAGATAGGCTCCGGGAACCGGCGTCTTCGAGATCTCGCCGCCGCGGAAGGCTGCCGGCAGGTCATTTGAAAGCAGGACGCTGATGAATTCCTTCGTGATGGGCTTCTGCGGATTCGTGAAGACATCGAGCACCGTGCCCTGCTCCGCGATGACACCATTTTCGATGACGGCGACCTTATCGCAGATCTCCTTGATGACCTGCATTTCGTGCGTGATGACGACGACGGTCAAGGAGAGTTTGCGGTTGATATCCTGAATGAGTTCGAGAATCGAGCGCGTTGTCTGCGGGTCGAGGGCACTTGTTGCCTCATCGCAGAGCAGGACCTTCGGCTCGCTCGCGAGCGCACGGGCGATGCCGACACGCTGCTTCTGGCCGCCGGAGAGCTGCGACGGATACTGTTTGGCCTTATCGGCAAGGCCGACGAGCTCCAAAAGGGGCTCTACTTTTTTGCGGATTTCGCTTTCCGGCGTATGCGAGAGACGCAGCGGAAAGGCGATGTTGTCGTAAACCGTGGCCGAGCTCAGCAGATTGAAGTGCTGGAAGATCATGCCGATATTCTTGCGCGCTTTGCGCAGTTCTTTTTCGCTCATGGCCGTCATGTCCTGTCCATCGACAATGACTTTGCCGGCTGTCGGCCGTTCGAGCATATTGATGCAGCGGATCAGCGTGGATTTGCCGGCACCGCTGAGGCCGATGATGCCAAAGATCTCGCCGCGGGCAATCGTCAGGTCAATGCCTTTGAGCGCTTTGACGGGACCAGAGGGGCTGTCATACGTTTTTTCGATATGAGACAGCTGGATCATATAGCGCGTTACCTCCTAATCATATTAGTATGATATGTTTTGATAGTAGCATATCGACGAAGCCTTGTCAATACAACTTGACACTTTCAGGCTATGCTAATGTTCATTATAGCATTAAACCGTATTCCCTCATAGACGGACAGACGCAAAATTGAAAAATATTGCGAATGACGCTTGTAATTGAGAAACATTTTCGATATAATGAGTCTGGAACATATATGATAATGATTTTCAAATATGAGGTGATGGATTTGGGACGAGAGAGTTTTGAGCAGCTCATGGGCTTTCATGCCGCACCGATGCTCGTAGGACTGCGTCCTGCGAGCCTGCTGTCCTTTCGCAAGGACAAGTTTGCGGACTTTGATGCGTTGCTCGAAGATTATCGGCCCTGCTTTTCCTGCAAGGGCATCGAGATTTTTCCTGTGGCCCAGGGCGAAGTATATGTCCTGCTGCTGTTTTATCGTGCGGAGCTGCTGAAGCAGCAGTTTCAGGATGAAGCAGTGCAGAAAGTCCTGAGGCAGTACGGCTATCCCTGTGAGGAGGGCCTGACGGCGTGCCTGCATTACCTGCAGCTGCGCATGCGTCTGAAGAAATCGTTTCCTCATGAAATTGGGCTTTTCCTCGGTTATCCCGTCGCGGATGTTGTAGGATTTATCACGCACAAGGGACAGGATTTCTGTTATAGTGGTTACTGGAAAGTATACGCTAATGAAGAGGAGACTCGCGCTCTCTTTGACTGCTATGCCCACTGCACCGAGGAATTCTGTGCAAAGCTTGAAGCAGGCTGTTCTTTCCCGGAACTTGTCAGAGCTGTCTGATTTTGACAGAGGGACATGACCAAATTTGAAATGTCATATATTATTATAGTAGGAAATGACTGGAGGAACTATTATGAGCAAGATTGCAATCATTTACTGGACCGGCACGGGCAACACGCAGGAAATGGCGCAGGCCATTGAGAAGGGCGCAAAGGGCGCCGGTGCGGATGTCGAGGTTTTTGAGGTAGAGTCCTTTGGCGGCGTGGATAAGCTCAAGGACTATGATGGCGTGGCGTTTGGCTGTCCTGCCATGGGCGATGAAGTCCTCGAAGAAAGCTCGTTCGAGCCGTTTTTTGCTGAGGCAGAGAGCCATCTTGCTGGTGTCCCCGTAGCTCTCTTCGGCTCGTACGGCTGGGGCGGCGGCGCCTGGATGGAAGAATGGGCGGAACGCACACGCAATGACGGTGCCAAGCTCTTTGGCGACGGTCTTGCCGTCGAGAATGCGCCGGATGACGATGCCCTCGCAGCCTGCGAGAAGCTCGGCGCCGACTTTGCTGCTTCTCTTTGACCTCTGTAAAATATTCCATAATCAATCTGCGGATATAAAAACACCTTCCCTGAACTAAGGGAAGGTGTTTTGCTACTATATTATCTTCTATATTATATAGTAGGTTTTGGAAACATTAAGCCTCTGCTTCTTCCATTTTGACGTCAGCAGCTTTGTCCGCAACAAAGACGTTTTTGCGCTGGCCGTTGAGCTTGTACTGGAGGGTCAGGACGAGCAGGCCGGAGAGCAGCATAAAGGCACCCATGATGTAGTAGCCGAGAGCGAAGGAACCCGTATTGACTTTGACCCAGGCCATCATGTTCGGGCCGACCCAGCCGCCGAGGTTGCCGCAGGAATTGATGAGGGCAACGGAACCAGCTGCAGCCGGACCCGTGAGGAACGTCGTCGGAATCGTCCACCAAACGCCCATGGCAGCGTGGATGCCGATAGCGGAGAGGCAGACAAGGCCGAGGGCGACCGGCAGGCTGTGAGCAAATGGGGAAAGGCCGAGGCCGAGAGCGCCGACGAAGAGTGTGAGGGCTACATGCCAGACTTTATCACCCGTTTTCGTAGCCGTTTTGCTGATGATGAGCTGGACAACGAGGGCGGCTGTCATCGGGATGGCGATAGCACCGCCGAGCAGCGAAGTCGAAAGGCCGGAGAGTTCTTTGAGGACAGTCGGCATCCAGAAGTAGAAGCCCCAGAAACCAACGACCCAGAGAAAGTAGATCAGGCAGAGCTTCAGGACTTTCGGATCACGGAAGGCCTGAAGGACCGTGTATTTTTTGCGGGACTGCATGGCAGCCTGTTCGCGGTTGAAGTTTTCCGTCAGATACTGTTTTTCAGCGTCCGTAAGCCAGTTGACCTGACTCGGGCGGTCTTTGACGCAGAAGAAGAAGAAAGCGGCGAAGGCGAGAGCAGGGATAGCTTCGAGGATGAAGAGCTCCTGCCAGCCGTGCATGCCGAAGAATGAAGTTTCAAGCAGGACGCCGGCAAGCGGGGCACCGATGATGTTGGAGAGCAGCAGCGAAGTCAGCATGAGGCTCGTAGCGCGGGCGCGCTCACCAGCCGTAAACCAGCGCGGGAACAGGACGGAATAGATGACCGGATAAAGGCTGGCCTCTGAAGCACCCAAGAGAAAGCGGCAGAGGAAGAATTGGAATTCCGTCGTGACAAAGGCCATGAACACGCAGACAAGACCCCACGTGAACATGATGCGGGCAATCCATTTCGTCGCGGAGAAATGAGAAGCGACGAGCGAGCCCGGAATCTCGAAGATCAAATAGCCGACGAAGAAAATGCCTGCGCCCATGCCGAAGACCTCTGGCGTAATCCACGGGAGATCCGCAGTCATCGTGAGTTTTGCATAAGCGATATTGACGCGGTCGATACAGGCGATGATCGAAACGAGGAAGACCGGCAGAATGATGCGCCAGTCGCGTACTCGTTTTAGACGGGCAAAATCGACGTTTGCTACATGTTCCATAATGATACCTCCAAGATGAAATGAAAAATAAATGCTGTTTGCTGAAAATAAAAAATCCGTCCCTCTAAAAGGGACGGATTTGATTTCCGCGTTACCACCCAAGTTCCGTGCAAAAGCACGACGCTCTGACGTACTCAGGTATTCGTAAATTACTACGTACCATCATACGCGGCTCCTGTAACGGGGAGCACCCGTGGCCACTTACTTCTGGTTCAGCGCCATGCCTCGAGGATGATTTTCGGCTTCCCGCTCATCACCGGCTTTCACCAATCCCGGCTCGCTATGCATCAGCAGTGGAAACGTACTCTTTCCTGTCGTTGGCTGTGTTCGTTATGTGAACTGTTGTTTTTAATTACGGATATTATAATAACGCCGGCATGTAATCTTGTCAACACTTTTTTAAACTTTTTTCTGCTGTAAGTGGACAATCTTGAGAGAGTATAAAAATCTTTGCATGAAAATTTTGGTTTTTTCTTGATGACAGCAGATTTTGACCTGAATTTATAGTATAATAAGAACAAGCAGAAAGGAACGATGAACATGATTTTTGAACGGGAAGCCGTTATTCACGATGAAGGCGGCATCCATGCGCGCGTCGCGGCGATGATCGTGCAGCGGGCACAGGAGCTCTGCAAGCGCTACGACTGCCATCTCTATTTGCGCAGCGAGCGCAGTGAGCGCTGCGAAATGCACAGCCTCATGAAGCTCGTGGCCCTGAAGGTCGCGCAGGGGGAGTCGGTGTTCGTTTCCTCGGAAGGGGATAACGGCCGTCAGGCTGTCCTCGAGATGGTCCGTTTCCTCGAAAGTGACTTCATTATGAATGAAGCCGAGGAAATTCACGGCGTTGATAAGCTGCTGCACGAAAATGCCCTGATGCAGGAACGCCTGCAGATGATCCTCGAAGCCGTTCAGGACGGCATCTGCGTGGTCGACCGCAGCGGCGAAGTCACTTACGTCAATCCTTCCTATCTGCGCATCGTCCATAAAACGCCGGAAATGGTCGTCGGGCAGAACGTCTTTGAGAAGGCGGCAGACGGCAACCGCTGTGCCGTGCTGCGCTCAGGTATTGCCCGCATCGGCAGCATCCGTCATAAAAAAGACGGCACGACGATTGTCGCCAATGTCAATCCGATTTTTGTTGATGGTGAAATAGCCGGTGTCGTCTCGGTCATCAAGGACATCACGGAAATCCAGACACTTATGGAGCGTCTGTCGCAGGTTTCGGCCAAGGCAGAATACCTTGAGCAGGAGCTCCTGCGCACGAAAAAAACGGCCCAGGCTTTTGCCAATTACATCGGCAAGAGCGGCAAGGTTGTCGACGTGCTGGCCCTCGCGTCAAAGGCGGCGGATTCTGCGGCCAATGTCCTCATACGCGGCGAGAGCGGCACGGGCAAAGAGGTCATTGCCGAGGGCATACACTATGCGAGCGGCCGGCGCCGCGGCCCATTCATCCGCGTCAACTGCGGCGCGATTCCCGGGGCCCTTTTGGAGTCCGAACTTTTTGGCCACGAAAAGGGTGCCTTTACCGGCGCCGTGCGCCGCAAGCTCGGTAAGTTCGAGCTCGCCAATCACGGCACGATTTTCCTCGATGAAATCGGCGAACTTGACAAGAATCTGCAGGTCAAGCTGCTGCGCGTGCTGCAGCAGAAGGAATTTGACCGCGTGGGCGGCGAGGAGACTATCCACGTCGATGTGCGCATCATTGCGGCGACAAACCGCAACCTCGAGGAAATGGTCCGTGAGGGCACATTCCGCGACGACCTTTACTACCGCTTAAATGTCATTCCCATCATCCTGCCGCCTCTGCGCGACCGTCCCGATGATATCCCGCTTCTGGTGGAACATTTCATCGAGAAGATCAGCAAGGAAAATAAAAAAGACGTGCGCAGCATTACGCCGGAGGCCATGCAGATGTTCATGCATTACCGCTGGCCGGGCAACGTCCGTGAACTCGAAAATGTCATCGAACGCGTCATCACGCTGATGGACAGTGATATCATCACGGAGGCGATGCTGCCTTCCTATATAAAAGGAGATATTGCCGGACGTGAGGTTGACAGCCTTGCCACTGATACCGTACTGCCTTGGGAGGAGTACGAGAAAAAAATCATCGCCAATGCCCTGCGCCAGGGGACGAGTTTCAATGGTGCGGCGAAGCTCCTGCGCATCAGTCATAAGACGGTAGCCGCAAAAGCAAGGAAATACGGCTTGGTATAAATTACCAACTGTTGGTAAAATTTACCAGACAAAATCGTGATTTTGGTAAAAATTACCAAGATTATCATGCAAAAAATCCGGATAAAGGAAAAACAATCCTAAAGAGAATTGCTGCTAAGCCCGAAAGGCCTGCTACATAAGGCTTTTCGGCTGTGTATAATTTTTTTCTGACGTGAGGAAAAGTTGGCACGCATCTTGCATAATTAATAAGTGCTGATTATGTTCCTGTAACGACAGGAAAAGTAAAATTAATGGTTTTAGGTTTAGATTGGAGAGGTTCAAATGACTCAGGAAACGATTACGATTGAAAACAAGACTGGTATCCATGCACGCCCGGCTTCCATCTTTGTTCAGACGGCTACGAAATTCAAATCCAAGATCCAGCTGCAGGCAAAGGGCAAGACGATTGATGCTAAGAGCATTCTCATGATCATGAGCATGGGTCTCGTTAAGGGCACGGAAGTCACGATCATCGCTGACGGCCCGGATGAAGCAGATGCAGTCAAGGCTCTGAAAGACCTCATCGCTTCCAAGTTCGGCGAGGAATAATTTTCAGTTCGGAAAAGCTCAATAAGAGGTAAATGACCTTCCTCCGGCTTCGGCGGGAGGAAGGTCATTTCCGTAAGTGCACAGAATGCACGCGAATGCAGGGAATTTTTCAGGGGGAAATAAAAATGTCAGAAATCATTCGTGGTAAAGGTGTCATCTCCGGCATCGCCATGGGTAAGATCATGCTTGCCGGCCAGAATCTCGACGGTTATCTGGTCAACTATGAGCCGGAAGACAAGGAGAAGGAAAAGGAAAAAGCCAAGGCTGCACTGACGGCCGTAGCAGAAATCCTGCGCGAGAGCATCGAGAAGCTCAAGAGCAAGGACATGAAGGAGCAGGCTGCCATCATGGAAGCACATCGCATGATGGTGCAGGACCCGATGATGGCGGACAACATCATGGCCAAAATCGATGAACTCGGCAATGCTCCGCAGGCCGTTCTCAAGGCAGCAGAAGAGCAGGCTGTCATGTTTGAGCAGATGGAAGACGAGTACTTCGCTGCCCGCGCTGTTGACCTGCGCGATGTCGGCAAGCGCGTTGCCAAGTACATCCTCGGCGTCAAGGAGCCGGAAATCGGCGATGAGAAAGTCATTCTCTGCGGCCGTGAAATCGAGCCGTCGGTCATCGCCGGCATGGAAACGGAAAAAATCGCCGGTGTCCTGCTCGGTTCGGGCAGCACGACGGCACACGCTGTCATCATCGCGAAGGCCCGTGCTATCCCGACGATTGTCGGCCTCAACAAGGAAGACCGCATCGACAAGATCTCTGATGGCGACCGCGTCATCATGGATGGCGAGCGCGGCGTCATCGTCGTCAATCCGACGGCTGAAGATGTTGCCAGCTACGATGAGAAAATCAAGAAGCAGAAAGAGCTCGCTGCTCATTATGCAGAACTCAAAGATCTGCCGGCTGTCACGACAGATGGTGTCAAGGTTGACCTCATGGCCAATATCGGCACGCACATGGACGTCGACAACGCTCTGAACTACGGTGCAGAAGGTGTCGGCCTGTTCCGCTCGGAATTCGTCTTCATGGGCCGTCAGGATATCCCGACGGAGGAAGATCAGTTCAAGGCTTATAAAGAAGCCATTGAGAAGTGCAAGGGCAAGCTCTGCGTCATCCGCACGATGGATATCGGCGGTGATAAGCCGCTGCCGTACCTCAATATTCCGGAAGAGGAGAATCCGTTCCTCGGTTACCGTGCTGTCCGCATCAGCCTGCAGCGCCGCGACCTCTTCCTGCCGCAGCTCAAGGCCATCCTGCGTGCCGGTGTTTTCGGCAAAGCAGCCATCATGATCCCGATGATCATCAATGTAGCGGAATTCAAGAAGGTCAAAGAGTTCATCGAAGAGGCCAAACTCGAGCTCACGCATGAGGGCAAGGCTTATTCCGACGATGTTCAGGTTGGCATCATGGTTGAGACGCCGGCAGCTGCCATCATGACGCCGGTTCTCGCAAAATATGTTGACTTCTTCTCCATCGGCACGAACGACCTCGTTCAGTACACGCTGGCAGTCGACCGCGGCAATGCGAACATTTCGTACCTTTACAACCACTTCAACCCGGCTGTGCTGCGCCTCGTACAGCGTACGATCACGAGTGCCCGCGAGAACGGTATCTGGGCCGGCATGTGCGGCGAGATGGCTTCGGACCCGAACGCTGCCGTCCTGCTCATGGCTATGGGCATCAACGAGCTCTCGATGAGTGCTCCGTCGATTCCGCGCGTCAAGGAAAAAATCCGTTCCATCAGTTCGGTCAAGGCCAAAGAAGTCCTCGCAGACGTCATGGCTATGGAAGACGGCGACGAAATCAAGGCATACCTGCAGAAGGTTCTCTAATTTCTAATTGAGATTCTGGCAGTTTCCTGCAAAAGGCCTCCCTCCGGGGAGGTCTTTTTTTGTGTGATGCCTCTGACTGGACAAGAATCGTCCTGTAGAGTAAACTATATGAGTATATATTATAAAAACCGTATCCCTGTAAAGGGAATCTAGGAGGGAGAATTTTGGAAAAGAGAGGAAGTTTCTCGACGCGCCTGGGATTTATTCTGGTCTCGGCGGGCTGCGCCATTGGCCTCGGCAATGTCTGGCGCTTCCCGTATATCACGGGCCAGTATGGCGGCGCTTCATTCGTACTCATTTATCTGGTGTTCCTCGCCATTCTCGGCCTGCCCATCATGGTGGCCGAGTTTGCCGTTGGCCGCGGCAGCGTCCGCAGTGCGGCCATGTCGTTTGACGTGCTCGAGCCGAAGGGAACAAAGTGGCATCTTTATAAATATGGGGCCATCGCGGGCAATCTGCTGCTCATGATGTTCTATACGACGGTCTCGGGCTGGATGTTTTACTATCTGTACAAAATGGCAACCGGTGCCTTCGACGGCATGGATGCTGCGGCCGTGGGCGGCGTCTTTGGCGGCCTGCTCGCGGACCCCGTGACGATGGCATTTTGCATGATTCTTGTCGTCGTGCTCTGCGGCGGTGTCTGCTACTTAGGCGTTGAGGCCGGCGTTGAGCGCATCACGAAATGGATGATGGTGGCCTTGATGCTGATGATGATTGTGCTGGCCATCAACTCCATCATGCTGCCGAACAGTGAAATCGGCCTGAAGTATTATCTCTATCCGGACTTCAGCAAAGTCACGGAATACGGTGTGCAGGAAGTCGTATTTGCCGCCATGGGGCAGGCGTTCTTCACCCTGAGTCTCGGCATCGGTGCTCTCGCCATCTTTGGCAGCTACATCGGCAAGTCGAAACGCCTGACGGGTGAGGCCATCTGGGTCATCGTGCTCGATACATTCGTCGCCATCATGGCCGGCCTCATTATCTTCCCGGCCTGCTTCAGCTACGGCGTCAACCCGGGCAGCGGCCCGAACCTGCTGTTTGTCACGCTGCCGAACGTCTTCAACCATATGCCGTTCGGTCATTTCTGGGGTGCGCTGTTCTTCCTGTTCATGGCCTTTGCTTCGATGTCGACGGTCATTGCCGTCTTCGAGAACCTCATCTGCTGCTTCCTGGAGCTCCTGCATAAGGACCGCAAGATCATCATCCGCTGGGGCATGCTCGTCATCATCCTGCTCTCGCTGCCGTGCGTGCTCGGCTTCAATGTCTGGAGCGGCTTCACGCCGTTTGGCCCGGGTTCGAATGTGCTGAGCCTTGAGGACTTCCTCGTCAGCAACAATCTGCTGCCGCTCGGCAGCCTCGTTTACCTGGCTTTCTGCACGAGCCGCTACGGCTGGGGCTGGGATAACTTCATCAAGGAAGCTGATACGGGCAAGGGCATCGCTTTCCCGAAGTGGATTCGTTTCTACGTAACCTGGATCCTGCCGCTGATTGTACTCTACATCTTCGCGGCCGGGTACTATGCGCTGTTCTTTAAATAAAATTTTATGCGTGTGAGCAAAAAGCTCCGGTCTGCCGTTATCTGGCAGCCGGAGCTTTTTTATGCAGCTTTGCGGGAATCAGGATTTTGTATGCAGCAGTTTGGCCTTGACGATGCGGTGTACGGATTCATTGATGCGTTCCATCGGAATCGTGCCGTCGTTGACGGCATCGAGCAGGCCGAGGTAGACGTCCGTCTCATGCGGGTATTCGTGGCAGACGAGCACGATGTCGGAACCGGCTTCAACAGCGCGCACGCCGAGTTCGCGGAAGCTGTAATGCTTGGCTAAAGCGCCCATCTCGACGTCATCGGTGATGATGAGCCCGTGATAGCCGAGCTCGCCGCGCAGAAAATCCGTCTGGATGGCCTTGGAGAGGCTCGCGGGATTCTGAGCATCGAGGGCCGGGTATTTGAGGTGCGAGACGAGGATGAAATAATCCTCGGGCTGGCGCTCTTCGATGATGCTCTTGAACGGCACGATATCTTTGGCCAAGAGGTCCTCTTTTGAGGCGTTAATGGCGGAAATGTCGTCATGCGAATCGACCGTGCCGCGGCCGATGCCGGGGAAGTGCTTGAGGGCGTACATCATATGCGCCTCTTCATAGCCCTGCGTGGCGGCTTGGACAAATTTTGCCGCCTGCTCTGCATCGGGACTGAAGGAGCGTTCGTAATTGCCGACATCGGCGACTGGGGCAAAGTTGACATTGAAGCCGAGCTTTTTGAGCTGTTCGCCGGTCTGGCGCGCGGATTCTTCAGCCCTCGGGACTTTGCCCGTCTGGCCGATGGCCTGCTCGGACGCCGGCGGCTTGATAAAATCTTTGCCGCGCACGACAGGACCGCCCTCTTCATCGACGCCGATGAAGAGCGGTACTTTTTGTTCGGCCTGTCCCTGCAGGTCCGAAATGAGCTTCTGCGTCTGCTCGGCCGATTTCATATTGCGGTCAAACAGGATGACGCCGCCCATATGATATTGATGCAGCATGTAGAGGCTGTCATCGCTGACTTCCGTGCCCTGAATGCCAATCATGACCATCTGGCCGACTTTTTCGGTTGTCGTCATCGAATCGACGATTTCATCGACCTGCTCGTCAAGCGTTTTTTCTTTAGGAGCGGCGGACTGCTGGGCACTGCTGCCGCAGCCAAGGCTCAGGAAGCAGAGTGCTGCGGTCAGCAGGGCCAGACTTTTTTTCCATTTCATCATATCAATCCTCATCTTCTTCTATTTTTCATGCTTTAACTGCGCTGGACTTTGGCAAACTCGATTTCCGGCACATGGTCGATGAGGTTCATCTTGTGAGCCAGTGAATAGAAGGTCTTGAGGCCTTCGAGGTATTCGTCCGTGAGATTCCAGCGGATGATGGGGCCGAGGTATTCGTCGAGCTGTTCGTAAGTGAAGGCCTTTTTCTTCGGCAGAATCTCGCGAATGGCGGCATCTTTATGCTCATGGGCAGAGAGGAAGGCGTTGTGGATGCGGTCGTAAACGAGCTGCAGGTCTTCCGGGTGATTTTCGGCGAAACGGCGGCTGGCGACCCAGAGGGCATAGACCATTTTCTGGCCCGTCATTTTCTTCCATTCGAGGCCGAGGTCATAATAATAGAAGCCTTCGCGCGGATGATGGTAGAGCCAGAGCGCGTCGTCGCCGATGAGCAGCGAAGCCGTGGCATCCTCAGGAATCGGGTCTTCCGGTGTGATATGGCGGACGTAATAATTCGGGATGGCGCCGTAGGCGAGGCGCAGGATGATTTTGAGCAGGCAGTGAGACGTGGCCGACTTGGCCGTCAGGATGATCTTGTCATCTTTGAGCGATTCGATCGGCTTGCGTGAGGCGAGCAGGATGCTCTCGACATCGCCATCCGTGGAAACGCAGACGTCCGGCAGCACGACGAGTTCTTCGCTGTGGCGCGCGTAGATGATGGACGAGACGTTGCTGACATCGAGGCGGTGATTGACGATATCGCTGTTGAGCTCTGCAGGCACGCCGCGCGTCAGATGAAGTCCTTCGGCAGCCCCGTGGGCATAGCTCCAGGTGAGTGGCAGTACGTTCAGGAAATTGATGTGTCCGACTCTTGGACAGGTCATAAAATATCCCCCTTTTTCTTTCGTTGTCTCTCTCATTATACACGCTGTGCCCTCGAAAATACATGACGTTCCTCATGTATACCGTATTTTGCCGCTAAATTTAGAGAGTTTGTTCGCAAAAAGCGGCAGGAATTGACATTTTTGTGAAATATGGTAAAATTTTGTTTGATAAAATCAACTTATTTTGTTCAAATTAGTCAAAAGAAATCATTTTTTCACATGAGATTTTCTTCATCGCTGGAGGGGATACAAATGGATGAATACATCAACATTGGCCGCTGGTTTTCGATTTTATACCGCCGTTCGCAGATTTTTGTCGTGGAGGCCTGTGAAAAGCTGCATCTGACGTATTCGGAATATGTCATGCTGCTGCGCATCTACGACCATGAGGGCGCAAGGCAGGATGAACTGGCCGCGATGCTTTATCTCGATAAGGCCGTCGTGACGCGCACGATGAATATGCTCGAACAGAAGGGACTCGTTTACCGCGAGCAGGACACGCGCGACAAGAGGGCAAAACATGTCTATCTGACGGATTTTGGCAAGGAGCAGCACGCGTATCTGCGCAATGTCATCAAGCGCTGGGTCGATTATCTCGTGGAGGATATGGAGCCGCAGGATGTGGAAATCATTGTCAAGGGCATTGACCATCTTGTCGAACGCGCCTGCCAGGCCGATATTTACAAACTCGCGAAGGATATACCGGAAAAAGAGGCTGCAGGAGGGGAGCCCGATGAAACGAAATAAGGGATTGGCATTCGTGATGGCGCTGCTCCTCATGACCTCTGCGGCTGCCGGCTGCGGGCAGAAGGCCCAGACAACGGAAAAAGCGCCACTCGTCAAGACACAGCAGGCCGGCAGCGGCTCCGAGACCGATACGGGGACGTATTCGGGCACCGTGCGCGGCCGCTATGAGACGAATCTCTCGTTCCAGGTCGGCGGCCAGATTCTCTCGCGCAATGTGCAGGAGGGCAGCCGCGTCAGCGCCGGGGATACGCTGATGGTCATCAACGCTAAGGATGTTGTGCAGCAGGCCAATGCCGGCGACGCGCAGGTCGCGCAGGCACGCGCCCAGATGGACCTTGCCCAGCGGAATCTCGCGCGCTACAGCGAACTCTACAGTCAGGATGCCGTGGCAGCCTCGGTGCTCGACCAGTATCAGGCCAATTACGACGCGGCTTTTGCGACGTATCAGCAGGCTCTGGCGCAGGCCGCACAGGGGCATAACGCCCTCGGTTATACGAATCTCGTCGCCGGTGCCGATGGCGTTATCTCGAAAATCAATGCCGAGGAAGGGCAGGTCGTGGCAGCCGGGCAGACCGTCATGACGCTCGTGCAGACGGATGAACTCGAAGTCGAGATTGCCGTGCCGGAAAACCGCATTCAGGATGTGGCCGTCGGCACGCCCGTAAAAGTGTCGTTCTGGGCTCTATCACAGACCGTCGATGGCACGGTCCGCGAGGTTTCACCGATGGCGGACAGCACCTCAAGGACCTACCGCGTGCGCGTCTCTATCCCCAACCCGCCGGAGGGCATGGAGCTTGGCATGACGGCCAGCGTCGCCATCGCCCATGCAGACGGCACGAGCTCTTCAGGAGCTGTGCTGCCGCTTTCGGCCATTTATCAGACGGGCGATACGCCGCAGGTCTGGGTCGTCACGGATGACAGTACCGTCGAACTCAGACCCGTCACGGTCGAGAACTTCGGCGACAATACCGTGCTCGTACATGGCCTCGACGCCACAGACACGGTTGTCACGGCCGGTGTTCATAAACTTCATGAAGGGGAGACTGTGAGGACGGGGGCGGATTCATGAGAAATTTAACCGAAATTTCGCTGAAGAACCGCGTGCTCGTCTGGTATTTCATCATCGTCACGGCGATTGGCGGCATTTTTGCCTACAATAAATTAGGCCGCATGGAAGATCCGCAGTTTACGATTCGCCAAATGGTCATTTCGGCGGCGTGGCCGGGAGCCACGGCACAGGAAATGCAGGAACAGGTCACGGACAAGCTCGAGAAAAAGCTGCAGGATACGCGCGGCCTCGACAATATCAAGAGCGAGACGCGCGACGGCCAGACCGTCATTTATGTCGAACTCAGCGACGAGGTCGACAAGGCCAAAGTACGCGATACCTGGAAGGACGTGCGCAATCTCTGTGAGGATGAAAAAGTCAATCTGCCGGAGGGCGTCTACGGCCCGTATTACGACGACCGCTTCGATGATGTCTACGGTTCCGTCTACGCGGTGACGGGCGATGGCTATTCGTACGAAGAAATGCGCCAGCAGGCCGAAAAGACGCGCCGGCTGCTCTTAAATGTCCCGAGCGTGCAGAAAGTCGAGCTCATCGGCGAGCAGAAGGAAAAAGTTTACATCGAGATGGACCGCGCCAAGCTCGCGGAACTCGGCATCAGTCCGCAGGTCATCACAAGTGCTTTGGCACAGCAAAATGACATGACGGCCACGGGCATGGTCGAGACACAGACGGATAATGTCTATGTGCGCGTCTCGGGCCAGTTCGACGATGTCGACGCCATCCGTCAGATGCCGATTAACGCGGGCGGCAGAGTGCTGCGCCTCGGCGATATCGCCAAAGTCGAACGCCGCTATGAAGAACCGGCCGAGCCGAAGATGTACTTCAACGGCGAACCGGCCATCGGCATCGCCGTTTCGATGGAAGATGGCGGCAATATCCTGAAACTCGGCGATGACCTCAAGTCGCTGATTGGCAAGATTCAGCAGGATATGCCGGTCGGCCTTGAGATTCATCAGGTCTCCGACCAGCCGAGTGTGGTCAATGAATCCATTCACGACTTCGTCAAGACTCTGTTTGAGGCCATCGTCATTGTCCTCGCTGTGAGCTTCCTGTCTTTAGGATTCCGCACGGGCCTTGTCGTCGCGGGCTGCATCCCGCTCGTGCTCTGCGGCGTCTTTGTCGTCATGTACGCCTTTGGCATCGATTTGCACAAGGTCTCTCTGGGCTCTTTGATTATCGCACTCGGCCTGCTCGTCGACGATGCCATCATCGCCGTCGAGATGATGAGCGTCAAGCTCGAGATGGGCCTCAATCGCTTCGATGCGGCCTGCTATGCCTTCAGGGCTACGGCCAAGCCGATGCTCACGGGCACATTGATTACCTGCTGCGGCTTTATCCCCGTCGCGTTTGCGAAGGGCATGGCCAGCGAGTTCTGCAGCGCCTTGTTTCCGGTCATCGCGACGGCCCTGCTGCTCTCGTGGATTGTTTCGGTCATGGTTGCGCCGCTTTACGGCTATTATCTCATCCGCGTCGAGGTCAAAAAAGATGCCGATGGCAAGATTGACCCGTACCAGAGCCGCTTTTATACGTATTTCCGCAAACTTTTAAATCTCTTCCTGACGCACCGCAAAATTGTGCTGGTGGCGACGGTCTGCGTTTTTGCGGTTTCGCTCTTTATGATGAAATTCATCAAGCAGGAATTCTTCCCGCCGTCTTTGAGGCCGGAAATTCTCGTCGAACTCAAACTGCCGGAGGGCTCTTCGATGGCGGCTTCGCAGGAAGTCTGCGACCGCATGTCGGATTTTCTGCAGGAACGTCAGGACAAGCTTGAAAACTACTCGTATTATGTCGGCCAGTACGCGCCGCGCTTTGTACTGACCGTCGACCCGAAAGCCTCGGCTGACAACTGTTCACAGTTTGTCATCGTGGCCAAGGACACGAAAGCGCGCGAAGAACTCGCGAAAGAGCTGCAGGATGCCTTTGACGGCGAATTCTCCGATGTCAGCGGCAATATCCAGTTCATCCAGACGGGACCGCCTGCTGACCATCCGGTCATGCTGCGCGTTTCGGGTTACACGGTCGAACAGGCCAAGAAAGCGGCCGCCGAGGTCAAGGATATCCTCGCCAAGGACCCGAATAATTACAACATCCAGACGGACTGGGGCGAAAAGAGCAAAGTCGTGCACCTCGAGCTTGACCAGGACAAGCTGCGTTCCATGGGCGTGACGAGTCAGGCCGTATCGCAGACGCTCTATACGGAAATCACCGGCGCGAAGGCCGCAGAATTCTATACGGGCGACCGCACGATTGACATCGACCTGCGCCTGGCCTCTGTTGACCGCCAAAACCTCGCAGAGCTCGAAAATCTGCCCATCTACCTCGGTTCGGCCGGCTATGTGACGCTCGGGCAGGTTGCCAAGATTTCCTACGATGCGGAAGACGGCCTGATTAAGCGCTATGACCTCATGCCGACCGTGACCGTCAGTGCCGATGTCCACTCGGGCACGGCCAACGATGCGACGGCCAAGGCCTATGACGCGACGAAGGAGCTGCGCGATGATCTGCCGCTCGGCTGCTCGATTGAAGAAGCCGGCACGCTCGAAGACAGCGATAAATCCGTCGGCTTCCTCGTCAAGCCGATTCCGGTGATGATCTTCCTCATTATGACGCTTTTGATGTTTCAGCTCAGGAGCTTCAAGGATATGGTACTGACCATCCTGACGGCCCCGCTCGGCATTATCGGCGTGACGGCCGGCATGCTGCTGCTCGATAAAGCGTAAGCGCTTAACCATCAGGTGTATAACATAAAATGATCCCGGCTGCGTCAGCAGTCGGGATCATTCATTATTT